>CAYUYZ010000003.1:0-177013 GCA_964449575.1 uncultured Stakelama sp. | reverse complement strand
AGCTCGCGCTCGAACCCGGCATGACCGTGCTCGACATTGGCTGCGGCTGGGGCGGACTGGCGTTGTACATCCACCAAAAGACAGGGGCCGAGGTGCTCGGCGTGACGCTGTCCGAAGAGCAGCTAAAGGTGGCGCGCCGCCGCGCCGAGGAGGCCGGCGTTGCCGACAAGGTGCGCTTCGAGTTGATCGACTACCGCCATGTGACGGGCAAGTTCGACCGAATCGTTTCGGTCGGCATGTTCGAGCATGTCGGCACCCCCAATTACGCGACCTTCATGCGCCAGTGCCGCGACCTGCTGAACGATGACGGGGTGATGCTGCTCCATACCATCGGCCGCGCAGGGCCGCCGTCTGTCACCGACAAATGGACGGTCAAATATATCTTCCCGGGCGGGTACAATCCGGCCTTGTCCGAAATCGTGAAGGCAAATGAGGGGCTGCGCTTTTACCTGACCGATGTCGAGGTGCTTAGGCTACACTATGCCTATACGCTGCAGCACTGGTATGACCGGACGACCGCAGCGCGCGAGGCGATTATTGCGCTGTATGACGAGCGCTTCTTTCGGATGTGGCAATTCTATCTGGCAGGCGCCCTGTGCGCGTTCAAATATGGCGGGCTGGTGAATTACCAGGTGCAGTTCGCCAAGAACCGCCACGCGCTGCCGATGACGCGCGACTATATGTACGAGCGCGAGCGCGAATATCGGGCCGAGCAGATGGCGGACGTGCTGCAGGCGGCGGAGTAAACCGAGGTAGAAAGCGGGACCCCGGGGTCGAGTCCGGGGTGACGGTGATTGAAGGTGTTCGGGGTCCGGACGGTCGCTTCAGCTGTCACCGATGTCGGCTTCGGCCCGGCGCAGCAACCATCTCCCCCATCGGTAAAGACCGAGTCCGATAACGAACGGCACCCCGCCGAAGATCAACGGGAACAGGAAAAGCTCGGGCTCACGCATTGCAGCGACGAAGCCGGCGATGATGACGTAGAGCGAGCACAGCCCGGTGCTCGTCATCACCAAAATGCCGATCGCGATCAGCAGGCCGCCGAACAACCGGGTCATTTAGCGGCCCTTGCGCGCGCGAGCAGGGCGGCGCCTTCCGCGCCCGGGCGATAGAAGCTGTTATAGGTATCGAACGGGATGATCTGGCCGTCCGGCGTGACGAAATGCACGCAGCTCCGCTTCACCGTCGCCAAATCGAAGTTATAGCGATCGAGAAACTGCATGATCACCACCCTGAAGCTGTTTTCATAGCCCAGTTCAGCCGGCACCAGCGCCTGGGGCAGGCAGCACAGCACGCCCGCAAGCTTGTCCCCAGTGTTGCACTGGGTGGTGGCGAGGCTGAGCAGGTTGAGCACCGCTTCCTTGAGCGCCGGATAGGCCTCGTAGCTCACCGTGTTCGGCCCGTTGAGGATGAGTTCGCGCGGGAGCAGTGAGGTGATCGGCGTCACGCTCCGCCCGGCACGAAGGCCATAGCCGATGCAGATCTGATCCGGGTTGCACGGCAGGGGAATCATGTCCTCGGCATCGAAGACACCGGCCTTCACAACCTCGCGCCTGATCTGGCTGAGCAGCATCCGGTTGGCCTTGGCATCGAACCCCTCGTTGCGCCCGGCATCCTGCACGGGCTGGAAGGTGACGCCGCGCACGCACGACCAGCCGAGCGCGTGATCGACGATGGCCGCGATCTCGCCGTCATTCACCCCCTGCTTGATGACCGCGACGAGCGTGGTCGAGAGGCCGACGCGCTCCAGCGCCTCGAGCGCGCCTTGGCGGATCCGCGAGAGGCGGGCGCCGCGCAGATCGAGCAGCGCCTCGTCATCGAGGCTGTCGAACTGGAGATAGACCTCCACCCGCGGCGCATAGCTGGCGAGGCGCGCGACGAAGGCCGGGTCCTGCGCGATGCGGATGCCGTTGGTGTTGATCATCAGATGGCGGATCGGGCGGCGCTTTACCGCATCGAGTATCTCAAAGAAGCGCGGGTGCAGCGTCGGCTCGCCGCCCGAGAGCTGGACGAGATCGGGCTCGCCTTCGCTGGCGACTAGCGCATCGAGCATACCCTCGATCACGTCGAGCGGCAGGTGGCTGCCGTGCATGTCCTCGGCATCGGCAAAGCAGACCGGACAGGCGAGGTTGCAGGCGGCGTTGATCTCTATAATGGCAAGGCAGCTATGTTGCTCGTGATCGGGGCAGAGGCCGCAATCGAATGGGCAGCCCGCCTCGGTGCGGGTCTGGGTCTGCAAGGGGCGATCGCCGGGCTTGAGCCAGTCCTTCTGCGCGCGCCAATAGACCGGATCGTCGCTGATCAGCGTCTTCTGCACGCCGTGTGCGCGGCAGCGCTTGAGGTAATGGACGCCTTCCTCGTCGATGATCACCTTGGCGGGGACGGTCTCGAGGCAGGTCTCGCACAGGCTCGTCGTCTGGCTATGGAAGATATAGGGCGCGGGCTTGCGATCAGGCGGCGGCTTGAGCGGTGCGGCCGCGAGCGATCCAGATAAGTGCATAGCCGATAAGTCCGATCATGAGCAGGTGGAACAGGTTGAGCGGTCCGATCAGCCGAGGATAGGGCTTGATGAATTCCCACGCAAATCGTTGCGCCGCGTAAACGAGGACGAAGGCGTGGAAGCCGTGGCGCACCGCCCAGGGCCGAACGCGGATGAGCGAGCGCCAGTAAACAGCGAGAAAGGCGAGCATTGCAACGGATTCGTAAAGCTGCACCGGGTGGCGGGCGATGCCGTCACCGAGCTCCACGCCCCAGGGGAGCGCGGTGGGGGTGCCATAGGTCTGGTCGGTGAGGCCTGCGAACAGACACCCCCAGCGGCCGACGATGATGCCGAGCGCGAGCGGGATGATGAAGGGCCCGCCGGTCGATCCGCGCACGCCTTGCGCCCATTTCCACAGCTCGACCGCAAGAATCGCCCCCGCTAGCGCGCCTGCGATCGAGTGCGACGGCGCGGGGTAGGCACCCTGCAGCGTGTTGAGCGACCCGAACAACCAGGCGCCGACAGCGCCGCCTGCGGCCAGGCTGACAAAATAGCTCGGCGCGGTCTGCCGGGCGAGGTCCTCTACGCTCGCGCGTCGCCGCCGATAGACCCACTGCCCGCCAATAAAGGCGGCCAGCCACGCCGCGAGATCGCCTGCATAGTGCAGCCCTGGGGCGGTGGGGATGTGGATCACGCGCAGGGGCTAACCGAGCCGGTCCCAGGCGACCCGTACGATTTGCTCGAGCACGGCCATGTCAATGTCGGCGAGCTTCTTGATGTAAAGGCAGCCCTTGCCGGTGCTGTGCTTGCCGAGCGATGGCAGCAGTGCTGCGACATCGGGTTCGCTGGCACCGACATAGAGCACCAGTTGCGGTTTACGCGGGGAAAAGGCGATGCGCGCGGTGTCTCCCTCACGGCCGCTTTCATAGACGTAGTGATGGCTGCCATAGCCGATGATCGACGGACCCCACATCGCCGCCGGCTCGCCCGAGATGCGCGCCATCATTGCCATGACGACGGTGGCATCCTCCCGCCGCAGTGGCGGCTCGACACTGGCCAGATACTCATCGACCGACACTGCGGTCGGCTTGGTCTTGTTCTCCGCCACTAGCCCCTCTCCGGTTGCACGTGCGCTGCTGCTCGCTTAGGGCGCGCAGCGTTACCGCCTAAAGGATCATGCCGATGACCGACAAAATCAACCGAGTCGTTCTTGCCTATTCGGGCGGGCTGGACACCAGCGTGATCCTGAAATGGCTGCAGCAGACCTATGGGTGCGAGGTGGTGACCTTCACCGCCGATCTTGGCCAGGGCGAGGAGCTGGAACCCGCGCGGCGCAAGGCCGAGATGGCCGGCGTCAAGCCCGAACACATCTTCATCGACGATCTGCGCGAGACCTTCGTCAAGGATTATGTCTTCCCGATGATGCGGGCGAACGCGCTGTACGAGGGGCTGTATCTGCTCGGCACCAGCATCGCCCGCCCGTTGATCGCCAAGCGCCAGATCGAGATTGCGCGGATGGTGAACGCCGATGCCGTCAGCCACGGCGCGACCGGCAAGGGCAATGATCAGGTCCGCTTCGAGCTTGGCTATTATGCGCTCGCGCCCGACATCAAGGTGATCGCGCCGTGGCGCGAATGGGATTTGACGAGCCGCACCCGGCTGATCGAATTTGCCGAACAGCACCAGATTTCGGTGTCGAAGGACAAGCGCGGCGAGGCCCCCTTCTCGACCGACGCCAACCTGCTCCACACATCGAGCGAAGGCAAAGTGCTCGAGGATCCGTGGGAAGAAGTACCCGACTATGTCTATTCGCGCACGGTCAATCCCGAGGACGCGCCCGACACGCCCGAGGTCATCACGATCGATTTCGAGCGCGGCGACGGCGTGGCGCTCAATGGCGAAGGGATGTCGCCCGCGAGCCTGCTGACCGCGCTCAACGAGCTGGGGCGGCGCCACGGCATCGGGCGGCTCGATCTGGTCGAGAACCGCTTCGTGGGCATGAAGTCGCGCGGCATGTACGAGACGCCCGGCGGGACGATCTATCATTTGGCGCATCGCGGCATCGAACAGCTGACGCTCGATCGCGGCGCCGCCCATCTGAAGGACGAATTCGCGCCGCGCTATGCCGAGCTGCTCTACAACGGTTTCTGGTTCTCGCCCGAGCGCGAGATGTTGCAGGCAGCGATCGACCAATCGCAGGCGAAGGTGACGGGCACGGTGCGGCTGAAGCTCTACAAGGGTGGGGTTTACGTGATCGGCCGCAAGTCGCCCTATTCGTTGTATTCGGAAAAGGTCGTGACGTTCGAGGACGATCAGGGCGCCTATGACCAGCGCGACGCGGCGGGGTTCATCAAGCTCAATGCGCTGCGGCTGCGGCTGTTGGGGCGGCGGGATCAGGGGTGACGCTCTCCACAATTGAACGGACGAAAGGCCTCTCCCGTTCGTGCTGAGCTTGTCGAAGCACTGTTCTTCTTTTCGACCGGTCGGAAGAAGAAGGACGGCCCTTCGACAAGCTCAGGGCAAACGGGTGAGTAGATTTCCGCGATCACCCCCCCCCGAAACCCCGCCTTAACCACGGCGCCGTTACGCCCGCGCCATGGGGACTCCGCAGCACCACCGGGCAGATCGCGGCGACGTGCTGCTCGCTTTTGGCTTCGCGCTGCTGCTCGGCCTTGCCTGGGCGGCGCGTGACTGGGCGAGCCTGTCCGCGCTGCGGCTGCCCGATACCGATGATGCGATGCGGTTGCAGCAGATTCGCGACTGGCTGGGCGGGCAGGCGTTTGAGGATGTGCGGCAGCATCGACTCGCGGGCGGCCTTGCGATGCATTGGTCGCGGCTGCCCGATCTTGTTCCCGCCGCGATCATCACGCTCCTGAGACCGCTAATCGGCGCGCATGCCGCCGAAGTTGCCGCCGTCGTCGTCTGGCCGCTGGCGCTGTTCGGCGCGGCACTCGCGCTGGTGGCGGCGATCACGCGCAAACTCGCGCCCGAAGCGGCACGCACGGCGATCATTGTGGCGGGGGTTGCCTATCCCGTCACCACCTTGTTCGCGCCGGGGCGGATCGATCACCACGGGTTGCAGATTGTCCTCGTGCTGATCGCGGTGCGCGCGGTGCTTGCAGCACCCGGCTGGGCGAGCGGTGTCGTCGCGGGCGTCGCGACGGCGGCGAGCCTGATCACCGGCATGGAGATGGCGCCGGTTCTGAGCCTCGTCTCGCTGTCCGTCTGGGTCGGCTGGTGGTGGGGCCGCAGCGGCGCATCCGGACAGCTAGCCGGGCAGCTATCGGGCTTGGGAGCGGGGCTGAGCGGCATGTTGGCGCTCGGTGCCGCAATCTTCGCGACCACCGACTGGGGCTATGCCGCCTGCGACAGCTTCACCAGCACCGTGTGGATGGCGGCGCAAATCGGTGCGGTGGCCCCGCTAGTGCTGGGCCTTGCGACGCCGCTGCTCGGCACCAGATCGCTGCGCGCGGCGGCGAGCCTGATGATTGGCGGTATCGTCGCGCTGCCGTTGCTGCCGATCGCGCATGGCTGTGCGAACCCCTATGGCGCGGTCGACCCGCTGGTGGCGCGACTGTGGCTCGACCATGTCGGCGAAGCGCAGTCGCTGTTCGCAGCACCCTTCGCGACCGCCGTCGCTTATGCTGGGCTGCTGGTCGCCGGGATCGCCGCGACGCTGTGGCAATTGCGCCGGGGACCGGAGCGCGGCTGGGTCATCCTGCTCATGCTGCAACTCGCCGCCTTCGCCGTCGCCTGTTTCGAACTGCGCGGCGTTTATGCCGGCGTCATCCTCGGCACCCCCGCGCTCGCCGTCGCAATCGGCGAAGCGCGTGCGCGCGGGGCGCTGTGGCTGGCGGGGGCATGGCTGGGTTCTGCAGGAATGCTCTATCCGATCGCCGCGCAGGCCTTCGCGCCGACCGGCACGCCGAGCGCCGCGTGCAACCCGCAAGCCGCGCTCGCCGCGCTGCCGACCGGCACGGTGATGGCGCCGATCGATGTCGGGGCCTATGCGATTGCCGCCGGGTCACACCGGATGATCGCCGCGCCCTATCACCGCAACAATGCCGGGAACGCGGCGATGTACCGCTTTTTCCTCGGCACGCCCGATGCGGCGCAGGCCATCGCCGCGCGCTGGCAGGTCGATTATGTTCTGCTCTGCCCCGGCGATTTCGGCGAGGTCGATCGCGCAACGACCGCCGACCCTTACCGCCTGCTGCGCCACCTGCACGCCGACAAGGCGCCCGACTGGCTCACCCCGATCGCCACCGCATCGGGGGCGAAACTATGGCGTGTCGCACCCCGCTTGCGGGAAGCCCCCCGCGCAGACTAGAGCGCGCGGATGGCGGGCAAAATCCACTGGTGGCAGACGCGTTGGTTTATCGTCGCAATGGCGGCGATAGCGGCCATCCCGTTGCTGTGGCCGACGATTCCGCCGTTGGTCGATTTGCCGGGGCATATGGGCCGGTACCGCGTGCAATTGTCGGGCGATCAGGCGCCGTGGCTGCTCGACTGGTATGATTTCAAATGGTCGCTGATCGGCAATCTGGGCTTTGACCTGCTGATCGTGCCGCTCGCGCCGATTTTCGGGCTGGAGCTGAGCGTCAAGCTGCTGGTGATCGCGATTCCGGTGCTGACCGTCACCGGGCTGCTGTGGATCGCACGCGAAGTCCATGGGCGGGTGCCCGCCACCGCGCTGTTCGCGCTGCCGCTCGCCTACAGCTTCCCGCTGCATTTCGGCTTCGTCAATTTCGCCCTGTCGATGGCGCTGGCGCTCAACATGTTCGGGCTGTGGCTGTGGCTCGCGCGGCACAACCGCTTCGCGTTGCGCGCAGTAATCTTCCTGCCACTCAGTTGTGCGCTGTGGGTGTGCCACACCTTTGGCTGGGGTTTCCTGGGCGTCATGGCCTTTTCGGCGGAGATGATCCGCCAGCATGATCGCTTGCCCGAAACGGCGGATAGCTGGTCCGAGCGTGCGGCGCATTGGGCGGGCGCGTGGGTCCGCGCCGGGATCGGCTGCCTGCCGCTCGCGCTGCCGATCGGGCTGATGGTCGCGTGGCGCAGCGGCGCCGATGTGACGGGCCAGACCGGCGACTGGTTCAACCTGCGCGCCAAGATCAGCTGGCTGACGATGCCGATCCGCGACCGCTGGCAGGCATTCGACATCGCCTCGACCGCCGTGCTCTACCTGATCCTGTTCAAGGGCGTGCGCGACCCCAATATCGAATATTCGCGCAATCTGCTGCTGTCGGCGCTGTTCCTGCTCGCGGTGTTCATCCTGCTCCCGCGCATCGTGTTCGGATCGGCCTATGCCGATATGCGGCTCGCGCCGTTCATGCTGGCGATTGCGATGATTGGCCTCAGGCCCAAGCCCGGCTTGTCGATCAGGGGCACGATGACGGTGGCCGCGCTCGGCCTGGCGTTCTTCCTGGTGCGCATCGCGGGCAATACCGCGAGCTTCTATGTCTACAGCAACAGCTATGACCGCGAGCTGAAAGCGCTCGACCATCTGCCCGAAGGCGCGCGGCTGGTGAGCTTCGTCGGCGAGACCTGCCATAGCGAGTGGTTCATGAGCCGGTTGCAGCACGTCCCCGCGCTCGCGCTCGAACGCAAAATGGCCTATTCGAACGATCAATGGTCGATGGCCGGGGCGCAGTTGCTGACCACCAAATATCGCCTCGCCGCCCGCTATTCGCATGATCCGTCGCAGCTCGTGACCTATCAGCAATGCCCGCGCGAATGGTGGCGACCGATCGGGCGCTCGCTCGCCCGCTTCCCGCGCGAGGCGTTCGACTATGTCTGGCTGATCATCCCGCCGCCTTATGACAAGCGGCTTGAACAAGGGCTGATCCCGGTGTGGCGCGACGGCACCAGCGCGCTGTTCAAGATCGACCATGGCAAGCCGGGGCCGGAGCTGACCCGCGACCTGATTACCCCGCCGCCGCCTTCCGAAACGGAGTCATAGCGCCGAGATAGTCGCGGTCGGCGGCGACGGCTTCGCGCTCGTGCCGGAGGAAATCGGCGACGGCACGCCTGAAATTGCGATCGGGCAAATAATGCGCCGACCAGGTCGCGACCGGCGCATAGCCGCGCGCCAATTTGTGCTCGCCCTGCGCGCCCGCTTCGACGAATTTCAGCCCGCGCGCGATCGCGGCATCGATCGCCTGATAATAGCAGAGCTCGAAATGGAGGAACGGCACGTCCTCGGTACAGCCCCAATAGCGGCCATAGAGCGTGTCGGCGCCGATCAGGTTGAGCGCCCCCGCAATCGGCCGCCCGTCGCGCTCGGCGAGCATCAGCAGCACGCGGTCACCCATCCGCTCCCCCAGCAGCGAGAAGAAGGGGCGTGTCAGATAGGGCGTGCCCCATTTGCGCGCGCCGGTATCCTGATAGAAGACCCAGAAGGCGTCCCAATCGGCCTCGGTCAGGTCGCTGCCGGTGACGTGGCGGATCGTCAGGCCTTCAACAGCGCTGCTGCGTTCCTTGCGGATTGCCTTGCGCTTGCGGCTGGCGAGCGCGTCGAGGAAATCATCGAAGCATGTATAGCCGTCATTGGCCCAATGGAACTGCGTGCCCGCGCGGATCAGCCAGCCCGCCGCTTCGAACAGCGGGATCTGGTCGGGCGACACGAAGGTCGCGTGCGCGCTCGACATGTCGTGCTGGTCGGTGACGGCTTCGATCGCGGCGATCAGCGCAGGCGCGGCGGCGGGATCGCGCACTAGCAGCCGGGGACCGGGCACCGGGGTGAAGGGCACGGCGACCTGTAGCTTGGGGTAATAGCGCCCGCCCGCCCGCTCCCACGCATCGGCCCAGGCGTGGTCGAACACATATTCGCCCTGGCTGTGGCTCTTCGCATAGGCCGGTGCAATCGCGGCGGGCGCGCCATCGGCGCCGTCAACGATGATCGGGATCGCCTGCCACCCGGCGCGCGGCGACACGCTGCCCGATTCTTCGAGGATCGAGAGGAACGCGTGGCTGAGGAATGGATTGCCCGCCCCGGCGCAGGCATCCCAGTGCGCAGGGTCAATCCTTCGGACGCCATCGGCGAGTCGGGCAGTCATGGCGCTGGTCACGCCTCCTTAGGTAAGCTGCTCGCGACGAAGGGCAACCGTCGCTTGCGCAGCTCGGGCCGCCATGAGAGGATCAGCCAACGGCGACGATTGGGGTGCGGCAATGGCGGCTAGGTTCGAAGGCGATTTTCTGGTCACCCTGCTGCAGGACGGGCGCAACATCCGGCTCGAATCGGATTTGCTGTTCGTCGATCCGAACGATGTGCACTGGGCAGCACCCAAGGGCGCCGTGGTCGACGGCGCATCGATCCCCAAGGGTTTTTGGAGCATCGTTGGCGGGCCGCTCGAAGGCAAATATCGCAATGCATCGATCATCCACGACTGGTTCTGCGACAAGCGCACGCGGACCTGGCAGGCGACTCACCGCGTGTTCTACGACGGGATGATCGCCTCAGGCGTCGGCATCGCGCAGGCCAAGCTGATGTATTATGCGGTTTTATGGGGCGGCCCGCGCTGGGAAGAGCGGGTGAGCGCCAACACCAACCTGTCGGCAGGCGGCGCGTTCGGCATGGCCCCCGCCGGTGGCCCACCCCGCATGATCAAGAAAACCGTCCCCATCGCCAGCCCCGGCGGCGGCAAGTCGATGGCCGAGCAGGCAGCCGCCGCCGAGAAGCTGCGCGCGCTGATCGACGCGCAGGACCTGTCGCTCGACGATATTGAGGGGCTGGCCGAGCAGCGGCATCCGCCGACGCCGCAAGGTTGAGGGGCTAGCGACTCTAGATCGACCCGTTCGTTTCGAGCGCAGTCGAGAAACAGGCCACGGACAATTCGCACCGTGTCTCGACTTCGCTCGACACGAACGGTGCATAGCTAGTTGTGTTGACGCGAGGCGCTACCGAAAATTATCCGCGTAAGCCTGCAACTTAAGCGTGCGTTCGGGCGCAGGGATCAGGTGGTAGTCGATCCCCTCGCGCGTAGCATAGGCAATCGCTGCGTCGGCGCTGGGGAAGGCCAGCCGCAATTGTTGGCGGGTGTCGCCCGATCCTGCCCAGCCGGTGAGCGGATCGGGTTGTTTCGCCTCGGCGGGTTCGAATTCGAGCACCCAATCCTGCGTGCGGGCGCGGCCCGATTGCATCGCGTTCTTGGGCTGCTGGTAGATGCGTGCGGTCGTCATGACCCCGCCTTATCGCAAGCCTTGCGCGCGTGCATCCGCATTTTTGGTTCTGAGCGTCGCATTCGCGTTCGCTGGGTCGTCGGGCCAGGGGTGGCGCGGGTAGCGGCCGCGCATTTCCTTGGCGACAGCGGCCCAGCTTCCGGCCCAGAAGCCCGGCAAGTCGCGGGTGGTCTGGATCGGGCGTCCGGCGGGCGAAGTGAGGCTCAGCACCAGCGGCACGCGGCCACCCGCGACCATCGGATGCCTGGCGAGCCCGAATAAGGCTTGGGGGCGGAGTTCAACGGTTGGCCCGGCCTCGGCGGTGTAATCGATCGCGTGGCTCGATCCGGCGGGCGAGTCGAAGCGCGGCGGGGCGAGCCGGTCGATCGCCTGTAGCGCGTCCCAGCCGATGAGGGTGCGCAGCGCATCGCCTAGCGCGGCGGGATCGATCTGGTCGAGGCGGCGTTTGCCGTCGAGGATCGGCGTGAGCCATTCCTCGGCGCGGTCGAGCAGCGCGGCATCGTCGAGCGCGAGTTCGGGGGCGCCATGCCCGGCGGCGAAGGCGGCGCGCTGGCGGAGTGCCGTCGCGGACTCGGGCCACGGGAGCAGGTCGAGACCGTGGGTGCGCAGGCCCTCAAGCAAAGCCGCCGCGATGCCAGCGGGATCGGCGCTTGGATCGGGGCCGCCGCTCAGCCGGATCGCGCCGAGCCGCCGCTCGCGCATCGCCTGCACGCCGCCGGTCGCGGGATCGAAGGTGACGCTGCGGCGCGTCTCGATGCGGTCACCGAACAACGCCTCGACCGTGACGAGGTCGAAAGGCGCGGCGGCAAGGATGCGTGCGCCCGCCGCCATCCCCTGCGTTTCGGCGACGGCGAGCCATTCGGCGCGGGCGAGGCTGGCGGTCGGGTCGAGCTTGAAGCCTCTGCCCCCGACCGAGGCCCATTGCTCGCCGGATGCGTCGCGACGACGCGCGACGCGGTCGGGGAAGGCGAGCGCGATGCAGGTGGCGACGTCACAGCCCACCCCTCGACTCTCGTCCGCCAAGGTCCGAGGGAGCGATTGCGCCCACCTCGCCGCCAGCTTCCGCGCACTTTCGGCCCTGCCCCCGCGCTCACGCCGCCATCGGGTCAGCCGTGCGTCGAGGTCAGGATCATTTCCGCCCAGCCCGCGCTCGCCGAGCAGCACCGCGACTTCCGCCGCCGTCTCGCCCAGCCCCAGCCGCGCGCCTTCGATGAGCATGTGCCCGAGCCTTGGCGGCAGCGGCAGTTTCGCCACCGCCTCGCCATGCGGCGTCACGCGCCCACCGGCATCAATCGCGCCGAGCGCCAGCAGCCGGGTGCGCGCCTCCGCCACCGCTGCGTCGGGCGGTGGATCGATCCAGTTCAACCGACGCGGGTCGCTCACCCCCCAGCGCGCGCAATCGAGCGTCAGCGCCGACAGATCGGCTTCCAATATCTCGGGCGGGTCGAAGCGCGGCAGCCCGGCGGTCGCGGCTTCCTCCCACAACCGGTAGGCGACGCCCGGCCCCTGCCGCGCCGCACGGCCTGCGCGCTGTGTGACGGCGGCTTGGCTCGCGCGTTCAGTGACGAGCCGCGTCATCCCCGCCGCGCGGTCGTAACGCGGGCGGCGCGCCAGCCCCGAATCGATGACGATGCGGATGCCGTCGAGCGTCAGGCTGGTCTCGGCAATCGAGGTCGCGAGCACCAGCTTGCGCGTATCGGCCGGTGCAATCGCCGCGCGCTGTTCGGCGGGCGGGAGCGAGCCGTGGAGCTTGTGGAGCGCAATCCCGGGCAGATCGCCCAGCCGCTCAGCCACGCGCTCGATCTCCGCCACACCCGGCAGGAATGCCAGCACCCCACCCTCGGCCTCACCCAGCGCCAGCCGGATTGCCCGCGCCATTTCATCCTCGATCCGCGCTTCGGCCGCACGACTGAGATAGCGCAGCGCCAGCGGGTAGCTGCGGCCTTCGCTTTCGATCACCGGCGCGTCGCCCATCAGCGCCGCAAACCGCGCGCCGTCGAGCGTCGCCGACATCGCCACCAGCCGCAGATCGGGCCGCAGCGCCCCCGCCGCGTCGAGCGCGAGCGCGAGCCCAAAATCGCTGTCGAGGCTGCGTTCATGCACTTCGTCGAACAGCACGGCGGAGACGCCCGCGAGCTCGGGATCGGCCTGGATGCGATTGACGAAAATGCCTTCGGTCATGACGGTTACGCGCGTCGCGGCAGAGCGCTTGCTGTCCATCCGCGTCGCATAGCCATAGGTCCGCCCGACCGCCTCGCCCGCCACCGCCGCCATCCGCTCGGCAGCCGCGCGCGCGGCAATCCGGCGCGGCGAGAGCAGCAGGATTTCGCCGGTGCACCAATCCTCGTCCAGCAGCGCGGGCGCCACCGCCGTCGTCTTGCCTGCCCCCGGCGGCGCGACCAGCACCGCGCTGGAGGCGGCACGCAGGACGGCCAGCAGATCGGGGAGTACGGCGTGGATCGGGAGCAGGGTCACGCCCCCACGGCGTCGCTATCATCCTCCGCGCGATTGGCGCGCAGCGACGCGTAAAAGGCGAGGCCGATCAGCCCCGCGCCGATCAGCCCGGTCACCGCTTCGGGTACTTCCACCCGCACCGAAATCAGCATGATCACCGCCAACGCGACGATCGCGTAGAAGGCGCCGTGTTCGAGGAAGCGATAGTCGGTCAGCGTGCCGCGATCGACCAGCATCACCGTCAGTGATCGCACGAACATCGCGCCGATGCCTAAGCCCAGCGCGATCACGAACAAGTTGGTCGACAGCGCAAAGGCGCCAATCACCCCATCGAGCGAGAAGGACGCGTCGAGCACTTCGAGATAGAGGAACGCCGCCAGCCCCGATTTCGCGACCGCCTGCGTCGCCGCCGCGCCGCTGCCATGCTCGCCGCCGCCACGTTCGAGCAGCGCGCCCATCGCATCGACGGCGATATAGGTGATCAGTCCGATGATGCCCGCGCCCATGAAGGTCGTTGCCTCCGCCGCCTCGATCGTCTGCGCGATGCCATAAAGCGCGAGCAGCACGAGGCCGATCGCCAGCCCAGAAATGCTCGAAAGCTGGGCGATCGGGCGTTCGACCACGCCGATCCAATGCACGTCCTTGGCTTCATCGAAGAAGAACGACAACCCGACCATCGCCAGAAACGCGCCGCCAAAGCCCGAAATCGCGGCATGCGCTTCGGTGATGATCCGTTCGTACGAGACCGGATCGGACATCGCGAGCATCATCGCGTCGACCGGGCCCATCCTGGCGGCAATCGCGACAATCGCCAGCGGGAAGACGATCCGCATGCCGAACACCGCGATAATGATGCCCCAGGTGAGGAAGCGGCGCTGCCACACCGGGTCCATGTCGCGCAGCACGGTTGCGTTGACGACCGCATTGTCGAACGACAGCGACAATTCGAGCACGCCGAGCACCAGCACGATCCACAGCACGCCGGTCGTGCCCATCACCGTGTGCGTCATCGACCAGCCGAGCCACGCGGCGATCCCGAGGCAGACAGCCGTGAACACAATCGATTCGCGGAAATATTTGAGCATCAATCCCCCGAGCGCGAACCACCATCCAACGTCGCTCGGCGGCGACGACCCTGCCGCCGACGTTACCGGGACAGCGGCGCGTTACAAGGATTAGCGCTGGCCAACAATCGGCTTTGGCGAGAACGCGCTGAGCGGGATGGCAGAAGGTCGTGCCACCCCCCTGCCCGTTCGTGTCGAGCGAAGGCTCTGTCGAGCGATGTCGAGACATCGAGACACGGTGCGTATCGCCCTTCGCCTGTTTCTCGACTTCGCTCGAAACGAACGGGTCGATGGACAGATATCAGACCCCAATCAGGATCAGAAAGCGCGCGAGATGGCGAATTCGACCGCTTCGACCATCGCTGCCTTGGCGTCGCTCGCGCCAAAGGGGCCGAGCGCGTCGATCGCGCGCTGGCCATAGTGGCGCGCGCGGGCGAGCGTGTCGTCGATTGCGCGGGTAGCGCGGATCAGTTCGATCGCGCGCGCAAGGTCTTCGTCGCTGTCGCGCCGTCCCTCGACCGCGTCCTTCCAGAATTTGCGCTCGTCTGGCCCGCCGCGCGCATAGGCGAGGATCACCGGCAGCGTGACCTTGCCTTCGCGGAAATCGTCACCCGCGTCCTTGCCCATCGTGCCGGCGTCGGAAACATAATCGATCGCATCGTCGACGAGCTGGAACGCAATCCCCAGATTGCGGCCATAAGCGTCGAGCGCGCGTTCCTCGGCATCGTTGCGCTCGGCGACGACGGCCGAAATCCGGCAGGCGGCGGCGAACAGTGCAGCCGTCTTGGCGCCGATGATGTCGAGATAGCGTTCCTCGCCCAGATCGACCTTGCGCGCGGCGGTGAGCTGATTGACTTCGCCTTCCGCAATAACGGCGCTGGCCGAGCTCAGGATTTTCAGGACTTTCTGGCTGCCGTCCTCGACCATCAGCTCGAACGATCGGCTGAACAGGAAATCGCCGACCAGCACCGTCGCGGGATTGCCCCAGATCGTGTTGGCGGTGCGCCGCCCGCGCCGCAAGTCGCTACCGTCGACGACATCGTCGTGCAACAAGGTCGCGGTGTGGATGAATTCGACGGCGGCGGCGAGCCGGTGATGGCGCGTGCCTTCGTACCCGATCAGCCGCGCGCTCGCGAGCGTGAGCATCGGCCGCATCCGCTTGCCGCCGCCCGCGATCAAATGCCCGGCGAGTTCGGGAATCAGCGGAATCTGCGACTGCATGCGATCGAGGATCACCGCATTGACGAGGTTCAAATCGCCCGCGACGAGCGCGATCATCGGATCGAGCGACGCCTGGCGCTGGGGGAAGCGATGGACGGTGGCGGTCATGTTGCGGCGCATCTGGCGCCTTGGCCGCGCAAAGGCAAGGGGCGGGCTTGCGCACTGCGACATGCGCCCGCAAAAAGGCGGCGGGTGGAGACGACAAAGGGACGCGCGATGACCGACGAAACACTGGGCGGCTATCGCAAGAGCATCGACAATATCGATGCCGCGCTGATCCATCTGCTCGCCGAACGCTTCAAGGTGACGCAGGCAGTCGGGCGTTACAAGGCGACCCACGACCTGCCCCCCGCCGACCCGGCGCGCGAGGCAACGCAGATCGCGAGGCTACGCGCGCTGGCGAAAGACGCCGAGCTCGACCCCGAATTCAGCGAAAAATTCCTGCGCTTCATCATCGACGAAGTGATCCGCCATCATGAGCGGCTGCAGGGGTGAGGCGTTTCCCGTTTCTGGATGGGAGGAATGAATTGAGTTTGATTGCTCGGCTTTGACCCGTTCGTTTCGAGCGAAGTCGAGAAACAGGCCACAAGCGGTGCGCAGGGTGTCTCGACTTCGCTCGACACTAACGGGATGGGGGGTCGATCAAACGAACGGCCTCCCGCGGTCGTGGCGAAGCGGCGGACGCCCCGCCAGCGCTCCTGCCGCTAACCTGTCACGAGCGAAGGGGCCCCAGCCTTGCCGCCGCCTCAGCGCGGCACGAAGATCGGGAAGAAGCGCGTCGTCTGAATCGTGAAGCTGCCCAGCGGTTGCGATGCGCAGTTCATCGGCGCGCGGCCATAGGCGGCTTGATCGAGGCACCACAGCGCGCCCGCGACATTGCCGAGGATCGCCGCCCGCCCCGCCGCCCGCGCGCGGATGCTGGCATCGCCGCCGCCTTGCAGTTCAGCCGACGTCGTCACGTCGCGGTTGAAGATCACCTCGCCAGTGTCGACGCGCTTCAGCTCATAATGGATCGTGACGTTGGCCTTGCTCGACATACCGATCTTGAAGGGCAGGTCGAAATCGACCCAGCTCACCTCGAGCGTCGCCTTGGGCGCGGTGCCATCGGCGGCGAGCATGTTCGACTTGGCGAGCGTCTCGCGCAAAGCGGCGGTCAGTTCCTTGGGGCGCGTGACGAGGATGAAGGTCCCGCCGACTCGGTTGGGCATCGACACGATCGGCGCGAGCGCGATCTTGCCGAACAGCGGATGGCCCGCTGCGACTGGCGCAGGCTTGTACGGCGCAAAGCCCCCCATCCACGCATAAGGCGACAGCGGCATCGGATCGGCGGCGGCAGCCGGCGTGGCGGCGAGCAGCAGGGCGAGCGGGAGGGCAAATCTCATATTTTGCCGAGTAGCGCCAATCGCTTGACGAAGCGCGACCGGGCAAGGTTAACGATTTGATCTACCTTTAGAAATACGACTGCAACGTCCCGCGCCGCCGCACGTCGAGCGTCGCGCAGTGGAACGCGCCGCCGAACGGGCCGTAGCTGAAGAAATCGCACGGGATCGGATCGAAGCCCCAATCCTTCAGCGCCTTGATCAAGGTCGGCTGCTGGCGTTCGACGACGATTTTCTTCTCGGTCAGCGACAGCACGTTGATGCTCGTCCAAGGGCTGCACATCGACATTTTGGCAATCATGTTGTCGATCGGATCGGGCCGGGGCGCGACCAGCACATCCCATTTCTTCAGGATCGGCGGGAGCCGGTCGAGATCGAGATAGTCGGGATTGACCAGCACCTTGCCCGGCGCGAGCGGCATGAAGGTCGAATCGATGTGCATCGGCTGTTTGCAGATGCTCGGCAGCTCGTGGATCGTGTATTCGCTGCCCAGGTGCCGCCGCAGCCAGTTGATGCCGGCCAGATTGGTCACGTTCGAGCGGGTGACGAAGATATCCCGCCCGCAGCGGACGAAATCGGCGGCGTCGAACACCGGCTCGAATTCGTTGATCACATATTTCTCGGGCGTCCCCGGCCCGGTCGGCAGCTGATAGTTGAAATCGAACAGCTCGTCCGAAAGCTGCGGGCGCGGGGCCGAGGTCCAGCGCGCGCCGCCGTTGAAATATTCCTTGAACAGCGAGCGATAGGCATTGCCTTCGAAATAGCGCGTCGGCCAGCACATCGGCGTTTCGATGATCTCGTCACCGACCACCATGAAGCCGTCGCGCGGGCACGCCACGCAGAAGCCGCGCGAGGTGAACTCGGGGGTGCGGAATTTCTTGCGGTGGTTGATGATGTCGGGGCGGCGGACCTTGATCCCCTCACCTTCCAATATCGCGATGAAGCCGTCGAGCTCGGCTTGCGCCTTGTTGACCAGCCATTTGGGATATTTCATGCCCGCCGCGAGCCGGTAGAGCCGCGAGATCAGCGGCGGCAGATTGTACGTCACGGTGACATGCACCGACGGCACCACCGATCCTTCGAGCCGACCGACGATCACTTCCTCGAGCGGGTCCCACTCATTGTAGGACGACACTGGGCCAGTCGCAGCAGCCAAGGGCGTTGCTGCGTCGCTGGTGATCGGGTCGCTGTCGATCGTCGCCCGGTCGATCGCGCCAAGTTCGTTCGTCATGCTCTCATGTCCCGGTATTCTTGCCTGTAGATCGATCCGATTGACCCCGCCGCTCTCGTAGCCCAAGGGGATCGCCATTCGCAACCAATCGGTTCCGCCACAGCTGGTCGAGACATTTTGTCGAGTAATATGAAGCGTTTCCTCATTGTCGGCACGGTACTGATCCTGGCAATTGCCGGATTGGTCTGGTCGGGCATTCGCTTGGGGGACATTGCGCGGGCGGTCGCGCTGGTCGGTTGGGGCATCCTGCTCGCCATATTGGTGCGCTATGCGCTCACCCTGATGCTCGCCTATTCGTCGTGGGTGATCATGCCGCGCGACCAGCGGCCGAAATTCCATCAGAGCGCGGCGATCCGCATTGTCCGCGACACCGTCAACACGCTGCTGCCGACGACGCAGATCGGCGGCGATATCGTCGCGGCGCGGTTGATGACCTTCTGCGGGCTGACCGCGCCAATGGCGGCGGCGGGGGTGGTGGTCGACCTGTTCCTGCAAGTCGTGACGCAATTCATTTTCACGCTCGGCGGGACCCTGCTGCTGCTCCAGCTTGGCGCCGATCCGTCGATCATCCGCACCGTGGTGACGGGCCTGCTGATCGCGGTGCCGTTGCTGGTGGCTTTCTATTTCATCCAGCGGATGGGGTTCGGCGCGCTGCTGGTGACCGCGCTCAAGAAGCTCGCGGGGGGCAAGGAATGGACGGCCTTTGCCGCGACCGATGCCTTTTACGCGGCGCTCGCGCGGATTCGCGAGCGCAGGCAGGCAATGCTGGTGAGTGCGGCAACGCATCTCGCGGCGTGGATCGTCGGTTGCCTTGAAGTCTACATCATCTTCGGCTTCATGGGCCACCCGGTGACTTGGGCCGAGGCGTTGGTGATCGAAAGCATCGGCCAGGCAGTGCGCGGGGCGGCCTTCGCAGTTCCGGGCGCAATTGGGGTGCAGGAAGGCGCGTTCGTCCTGCTGTGCGGCGGCTTCGGCATCCCGGCCGAGGCCGCACTCGCGCTGTCGCTGATCAAGCGCATCGCCGATGTCGCGATCGGGCTGCCAGGGTTCTGGTTCTGGTACCGGTTCGAGGGGGGCAACAAATCGACCCCTGCGCGTTCCGTATAGTTGACAATGGAGTATTCGTCCCTTAAACGGGACAGGTGTTCGAAGTCCTGCAGACGCCGACTTTCGCCAAATGGTTCGACGGATTGCGTGACCGCCGCGCGCAGCAACGTATTGCCAAGGCAATCGCGCTGCTGGAGGGCGGCCATGTTGGCAATCTGAAGCGCTTCGGCACGGTGACTGAGCTGCGAGTCGATCACGGACCCGGTTATCGGGTTTATCTGACGCAGCGCGGTAACACGATTATCGTGCTGCTCTGTGGAGGAGACAAAAGTTCGCAGGAACGCGACATCGCCCGAGCCCGCGAAATGATTGCGGCGTTGGATTAGATTGGAGAGCAAAGCGATCGTCTGGATCTGAGATCAGGCGAGTAATGGTCGTCTTAGGCGGCCAATGGCCACGGAGGGCCAGTAACCATGGATGGTACAACACGTTTTGACCCGAGTGAGCATCTCGACGATGCCGAAATTCAAGCCGAACTGCTCGACGAAGCGCTCGCGACCGGCAATCCCCGCGTCATCGTTCACGCGATCGGCACAATCGCCCGTGCGCGCGGGATGACATCGCTTGCGCGCGATAGCGGCATCCAGCGCGGGACGCTGTACAAGGCGATCGCCGATGACGGCAATCCAACGCTTGAAACGCTGATGGCCGTGTTAGCGGCGTTGCAGATCGACTTGAGCGCGAAGGTCGCCGCGCGCTAACCCCGACCTTACGCCGCTTCGGTATTCCGGTTCTTCAGGAAGTCGAAGAACTCCACGCCTTCGCGGAGCCGACGCTTCATCATCGTCGGGCTGGTCGCCATTTCCGCAACGATCGCGCCGACCTTTGACGGGCGGAAGTAGAATTTCTTGTAGAATTCGGCGACCGCTTCGAAAATCTCGTCGCTGGCGAGGTGCGGATAGGTCAGCTGCGCGATCTGCCCGCCGCCATCCGCCACCAGATGATCGGTGCCGTCGAACCAGCCGTTTTCGATCGCCTGCTTGTACAGGAACGTCCCCGGATAGGGCGCCGCGAGCGACACCTGGATCGTGTGCGGATTGACTTCCTTGGCGTAGCGAATCGTTTCCTGGATCGTGTCCTTGGTCTCGCCGGGCAGGCCCATGATGAAGGTGCCGTGGATCTTGATGCCGAGCGCGCGGCAATCCTTGGCGAACTGCTTGGCGGTTTCGATCAGCAGGCCCTTTTTGATGTTGTGCAGGATCTGCTGGTTGCCGCTTTCATAGCCGACGAGCAGCAGCCGCAGGCCATTGTCGCGCATGATCTTCAGCGTCTCGTACGGCACATTGGCCTTGGCATTGCACGACCAGGTGACGCCGAGCTTGCCGAGTTCGCGCGCGAGTGCTTCGACGCGGGGACGGTTGTCGGTCAGCGTGTCGTCGTCGAAGAACAGTTCCTGCATCTGCGGGAACGCCTTCAGGACGTATTTCACTTCCTCGATCACATGGCCGACCGAGCGCGTGCGGTAATTATGCCCGCCGACCGTCTGCGGCCACAGGCAGAAAGTGCAGCGGCTCTTGCAGCCACGGCCGGTGTAGAAGCTGACATAGGGGTGCTTCAGATAGCCGATGAAGTAATTCTCCATCACCAGGTCGCGCTTGTAGATTGGCGAGACGAAGGGCAGCGAATCCATGTCCATCAGGACTTCGCGGTCCTCATTGTGGATCACGACGCCTTCCGAATTGCGGAAGCTGATGCCCTTGATGTCGGCGAGCGGAATGTCCTTGGCGACATCGAGGATGGTGAAGTCAAATTCGTTGCGCGCGACGAAATCGACCGTTGGCGCATTGGCCATCGCCCAGGCGGCGTCGACGGCAACGGTCGCGCCGATGAAGCCGACCTTCAGATTGGGGTTGAGCTCCTTGAGCATCCCCGCCACGCGCACGTCCTGCTTGAAGCCGGGGGTCGAGGTGTGGATCACCACCAGATCGCGCTGCGCGGCTTCGTGCTTGATGTCGTCGAACGACAGATCATGCGCGGGCGCGTCGATCAGCTTCGACCCTTCGACCAGCGCGGCCGGCTGCGCGAGCCAGGTCGGATACCAGAAGGATTTGATCTCGCGCTTGGCCTGATAGCGCGAGCCTGCGCCGCCATCATAACCGTCGAACGAGGGCGCCTGGAGGAAGAGCGTGCGCATGACCATGGAGCGTGAAACCTTATCGCAACTGTAACTTTCCGTCGCGCGTTACCCGGAATTGACTGCCGCGCCAATCGACTTTGTCGATGAAGAAAGTGGCAACGAATATCGCGCACGACAGCAGATCGCGCAAGGGCAGCAGGGTGGCGGGTCCGCTGGCGAAGCCGGTGGCGCGGTCCATCCGCACCTTGACGATCAGCCGCGACAGGAACGCAAGGCCCAGAATCGAGAGCGCGGTCGCCGATCCGCCCGACACCACTGCCGCGAGAAGTGCGAGCGGCAAGGCATGGGTGAGCAGGCTGCCGACAAAGCCAAGGGGATCGATTCGGTACACGGTGAGCGACCAGCGCAGTTCATGGCTGGCGAGCGCGCCGAGGCTCGGCTCGCTGCACCCCTGAATGATGAAGAAATTCGACAATTCGGTCGTCAGCCCGAGCCCACGTACCGCGCGCCCGATCTCATAATCGTCCGCGAGCAGATCGACGAACGCTGGAAAGCCACCGATTCGCGCCAGCGTTTCGCGGCGCAGCGCCATTGTCGGCCCCAGCACCGGCTGGGCCAAGCCAATCGCACGGCCCAGAATGACGCTCGGCATGAAGCGATAGGCAATGTCCATCGCGGCGACGCGCGACCAGAAACCGGCATCGCCGCGCCCGACATGGCGGCAGCTGACGAGGCCGACGCCTGGCCGATCAAGCGCTTTGACCACGCGGGCCAACGTGTCGGGCGCCCAGGCCACGTCGCTATCGGCGATCACCACGATGTCGTGCGCCAGTTCACCGACCATATTGCTGAGATTACAAAGCTTTTTATTCGCACCAATCAGGGCGGCGTTGCTGACCCGCACGACATTGGCATCGGGGTGCCGCTCGGTGAGCCGCTGGACGACGCCGAGCGCGGGATCGGCAATGCTCGACGTGCCGAAGATGATCTGGACGGGTCCTGGATAGTGCTGTGCGAAAAGCGTCTCGAGATTTTCTTCGAGCGCAGGCTCCATCCCGTGCAGCGGCTTGAGCACCGTGACCGAGGGCCATTGGTCGCGGGGGCGCATCGCCCGCGCCGGACGCACCAGCGCCGCAGCAGCAAGGTTGAACAGCGTCCCGATGGCTGCCATCCCCAGCAGCAAGATCGATACGAAAGACATCACGGGCCTGTCTCCAAGCCCCTCCCCGGTGGTAACTTCCCACGAAGTGCGCCGCGTGCCTAGTGTGAAGATGTCTAAATTGGGAGCCGGAATGATATTTAATGACGAGAAAGTTCTGGTGACGGGGGCGAGCGGCTTTGTCGGGGCTGCGGTCGCCCGCGCGCTGGCGGCACAGCGCGCGCGGCTGCGGCTGCTGGTGCGCGCGACCAGCGACCGCACCAACGTCGCGGGACTCGACGCTGAGCTGGTCGAAGGCGATCTGCGCGACGAAGCATCGGTGCGGCGGGCAGCCGAAGGCGTGCGCTATCTATTTCATGTCGCCGCCGATTACCGCATCTGGGCGCCCGACCCCGAAGAAATCGTCCGCAACAACCGCGCGGGCACGCTCGCGGTGATGAATGCCGCGCGGGCGGCGGGCGTCGAGCGACTCGTCTACACGTCGAGCGTCGCGACGCTGAAGCCGCTCGACGGTGGCGCCGCCGATGAGACGCGTCCCGCCACGCCTGAGCAAGCGGTCGGCGCGTATAAGCGCTCGAAGGTTGTGGCCGAACGACTGGTCGAGGCGATGGCGGCGGACGGCCTGCCGGTGGTGATCGTCAATCCCTCGACTCCGATTGGCCCGCGCGATGTGAAGCCGACGCCGACCGGGCGAATCGTTGTCGAGGCCGCCAATGGCAAAATGCCCGCCTATGTCGAAAGCGGGCTCAACCTCGTCCATGTCGATGACGTGGCCGCCGGGCATCTGCTCGCGCTGGCGAAGGGGCGGATTGGCGAGCGCTATATTCTGGGCGGGCAGGATGTGTCGCTGGGCGGGATGCTCGGCGAGATTGCGCGGATCGTGGGGCGCAAACCGCCGTCGGTCGTCATCCCGAGCGCGCCGCTGTTCCCGCTCGCCTATGCCAACGAAGCCTGGTGCCGCCTGACCGGCAAGACCGACCCGTTCCTGACGGTCGATTCGCTGAAGATGGCCGCGCACAACATGTATTTTTCGTCGGCCAAGGCGGAGGCTGAGCTGGGCTATCGCGCGCGGCCTTATGCAGAGGCGTTGCGTGATGCGGTCGACTGGTTCCGTGCGGCGGGCCGAATCGCATGATCTGGGTCGGCGGCGTTGCGCTGGCGGTGTGGCTGGTGCTGGTGTTCGCGCGCGACGGCTTCTGGCTGACGCGCGAGCGTGACACGCGGGGCCTGCCGCCGCCGCCTGCTGCCTGGCCATCGGTGGTGGCCGTGGTGCCCGCGCGCGACGAAGCCGAAGTGATCGCGCGATCGATCGGTAGTTTGGTGGCGCAGGATTATGCGGGCGATTTCCGGATCATCCTCGTCGACGATAATTCGAGCGATGGCACGGCCGAGATTGCGCGCGGCACCGCAACCGAATCGGATCGACTCACCATCCTCACCGGCGCGCCACTCGCGCCCGGCTGGACCGGCAAGCTGTGGGCGGTGCATCAGGGGATCGCGGCGGCGGGGACGCCCGATTACCTCTGGCTGACCGATGCCGATATCGCCCACGCGCCCGACACGCTCACCAGCCTCATCACCCGCGCGGTCGGTGATGACCGCGTGCTGGTGACGTTAATGGCGCGGCTGCGCTGTGACAGCCTGGCCGAACGGGCGCTGATTCCGGCCTTCGTCTGGTTCTTCGCGATGCTCTATCCCTTCGCCGCCGTGAACCGCGCGACCGGCATTGGTGGCGCGGCGGGCGGGTGCATGCTGGCGCGGCGCGACGCGCTCGATGCAGCGGGCGGCATCGCGGCGGTGCGCAACGCGCTGATCGACGATTGTGCGTTCGGCGCGCTGATGAAGCAGCACGGGCGCGTGTGGCTGGGCCTGACCGATCGCTCGCTCAGCATCCGGCGGTACGACAGTTGGGGCTCGGTCGGCGCGATGATTTCGCGCTCGGCCTATGCGCAATTGCGCTATTCGCCGGTGCTGCTGGCAGGCACTTTGGTCGGATTGGGGTTAATTTACCTCGCCCCGGTCTTGCTCACCCTATTCGGCGAAGGCTATGCGCGCGGACTTGGATTAGCCGCGTGGGTGCTGATGACGATCGCCTTCCAACCGATGTTGCACTTCTATCGTCGCTCGCCATTGTGGGGAGTCGCGCTGCCCGCTATTGCTTTATTCTATGCAGCGCAGACATTTGCGTCGGCCTGGGCGCATTGGCGCGGGCGCGGCGGGATGTGGAAGGGCCGCGCGCAGGCGGCAATCGGCGCATGACCGCGCCGGCGACGCTTGCCGTCGAGGCCGCCCCGCTCGCCTCGGGCAAGGGCCATAAGGACGAGAATTTCCCGGTCGCTTCGTTCCTGCTGAAGCGAGAGCACCGCGCCCCGGTGATGGCCTTTTATCATTTCGCGCGCGCCGCCGATGACGTTGCCGACAATGCAGCGGCGACGGCTGCCGAAAAACTCGCGCTGCTGGGCGCCATGCGCGCGACGCTGGCTGGATCGAGCGACGCCAATCCCGAATCGCGCGCGCTGCGCGGCGTGCTCGATCAGCACGCCCTGACGCCGCAGCACGGGCTCGACCTGCTGACCGCATTCGAGCGTGACTGCACGGTCAGCCGCTATGCGACGTGGGACGATCTGATGGACTATTGCCGCTATTCGGCGGCGCCGGTCGGTCGCTATGTGCTCGACGTACATGGCGAGGACCCCGCGACCTGGCCCGCGTCCGATGCGCTGTGCGCCGCGCTCCAAGTCATCAATCACTTGCAGGATTGCGGCAAGGATTACCGCGCGATCGACCGCGTTTATATCCCGACCGAGATGCTGGAAGCGGCTGGTGCGCGGGTGGAGGATTTAGGTGCCGACAAGGCGAGCCCTGCGCTGCGATCGGTGATCGTCGATATGGCCGAAGAGACCCAAGGTCTGCTTGCGCAATCGGCGGCCTTTTCGGGGATGATCCGCGACAAGCGGCTCGCGGTCGAAGTCGCCATTATCCAGCGCCTCGCCGAAAGCCTGACGAAGCGGCTGATCGCGCATGATCCCCTCAGCGAGCGCGTCCATCACGGCAAGGCCGAAATGGCAAGGCTTGCCGCCTGGGCCGCGATCCGGCGGCTGGTCGCATGAATCCGAAGAACACCCCCGCCGCGCTGCAGGCGCAGGTATCGGGCAGCAGTTTTTACGCCGGGATGCGCGTGCTGCCCAAAGCCGAGCGCGAGGCGATGTACGCGGTCTACGCCTTTTGCCGCGCGGTCGACGACATCGCCGATGATCAGCAGGGCGATCGCGCGAGCCGCGCCGAAGCACTCGACGCCTGGCGCCACGACATCGACGCGCTTTACGACGGCAAGCAACCGGGCCGCGCCGAATTGGTGGCCGAAGCGGTGCATCACTTCCATCTCGACAAGGCCGATTTCCACGCGGTGATCGACGGCATGGCAATGGACGTCGTCGACGACGTCCGTGCGCCCGATTTCGCGACGCTCGACCTTTACTGCGACCGCGTGGCATCGGCGGTCGGGCGGCTGTCGGTCAAGATTTTCGGCATGGAGCATGACGAGGGCATCAAGCTCGCGCATCATCTTGGCCGCGCGCTGCAATTCACCAACATCCTGCGCGACATCGACGAGGATGCCGAGATCGGCCGCGTCTATCTCGCGCGCGAGCATTTGCAGGCGGCCGGCGTCGACTTGTCGTCGCCGCAGGCAGTCGCCGCCGATCCGCACCTCGACCAGCCCGCGCGCGATCTCGCGAAGCTCGCGCATGAACATTACGCCGCCGCCGATGCCATTCTGAAGCGCCGTCCCAAGGGGCATCTGATTGCGCCGCGCTTGATGGGCGCGGTGTATGAGAAAATCCTGACTCGGATGGAAGAAGTCGGCTGGGGCCCGCCGCGCCACCGGATCAAGGTCAACAAGGCGGCTTTGCTGTTCACTGTCGCCCGGCTGTGGTTGATGCGTTGATCCGACGCGCGACGATCATTGGTGCGGGCATGGCGGGGCTGTCGGCGGCCTTAGAACTCGCGCGCGATGGCTGGAAGGTCGAGCTGTCCGATAGCGCGGCGCAGGCGGGCGGGCGCTGTCGCAGCTATCACGACCCCCAGCTTGGCCGCGTGATCGACAATGGCAATCATCTGGTGCTTGCTGGAAATCACGCAGTGGCGAATTACTTGGAAACGATCGGCGCGAGCGACCGCGTCGTCGGCCCGGCAAGCGCCAGCTTCGATTTTGTCGACCTGACCGACGGCGCGCGCTGGACGATTCGTCCCAATGACGGACCCGTGCCGTGGTGGCTGCTTTTTGCCAAGCGCCGGGTCCCTGGAACGGGAATCGCCTCATACGCCGCCTTGGGGCGCCTGCTCGTAGGCCGGAATTCTGACCGGGTATCAGACCGCATCGATCTTTCCGGACAGCTAGCGCGGCTTCTAATCGACCCGGTGCTGCTTTCGGCGCTCAACACCGATCCGCGCGAAGGATCGGCGCGGCTGGCGGCGGCAGTGATCCAGGGCTCGCTCGCGCGCGGCGGCAAGGCGAGCGCGCCCCGCATTGCCGAGCCGACTCTGGCGGCGGCGTTCGTCGAGCCTGCGCTCGCGTGGCTGGCGCTGCGCGGTGGCAGGCTCGCGACCGGTACCCGGCTGCGCGCGCTGGTGACCGAGGGCGACCGCGTGACGGGGCTCGACTTCGGCGACGGCATCGAGCCGGTGCATGGCCCGGTGATCCTCGCGGTGCCGCCGTGGGTCGCGCAGAGCTTGCTGCCGGGGCTGAGCGCGCCGACCGAATTCCGCGCGATCGTCAACGCGCATTTCGCTTTTGCCCCGCCGCCGGGGACGCCGGCGATGATCGGCGTGATCGGTGGGACAGCTGAATGGATCTTCGCCTTCGAAGACCGGATTTCGGTGACGGTGAGCGGCGCCGATCGCCTCGTCGACACCGACCGCGAGACGCTGGCGCGCACTTTCTGGGGCGAGATTGCGGCGATCCACAAGCTGCCACCCGAGCTGCCGCCGTGGCAGATCGTCAAGGAAAAGCGCGCGACTTTCGCGGCCACTCCGGAGCAGGATGCGCTGCGCCCCGCTGCGGCGACGCAGTACCGCAACCTGTTCCTCGCGGGCGACTGGACGCAGACGGGGTTGCCCGCAACGATCGAAGGGGCGATTCGTTCCGGCGTGACTGCCGCAAAACTGGCGCAATCCGCCCGTCTAGGCTAAACACCACCGACCCGTTCGTCCCGAGCGAAGTCGAGGGACGGGCCGCAAGCGACTCGCGCGGTGTCTCGACTTCGCTCGACACGAGCGGTTGGGGGAAGAAGTTCAAGGATTGAAGTTCGACGCATGCTGACTGTCGCCGAAACCCGACCAGACCTGATCGCCGCTGCCGACGCCGCCACCACGCGCGCCGCCGCTGCCCTGCGCGACGCGCAGCGCGACGACGGGCACTGGGTGTTCGAACTCGAAGCCGATTGCACCATCCCGGCCGAATATGTGCTGCTACGCCATTATCTCGGCGAGCCGGTTGATGCCGAACTCGAGGCCAAGATCGGCCGCTATCTGCGCCGCATCCAGTCCGCAAAGCATGACGGCTGGTCGCTGTTCCACGCCGGGGACTTCGATATCTCGGCGACGGTCAAAGCCTATTACGCACTCAAGATGACCGGCGACGATATCGACGCGCCGCACATGACGCGCGCGCGGGCGGCGATCCACGCGCATGGCGGGGCAGCGGCGGTGAATGTTTTCACCCGAATCCAGCTCGCGCTGTTCGGCGCCGGACCTTGGAGCGTCATCCCGACAATGCCCGCCGAGCTGATCCTGCTGCCGCGCTGGTTCCCGGTGCATCTGTCGAAGATGTCATACTGGGCGCGCACGGTGATCGTGCCTCTGCTCGTGCTCGGCGTGAAGAAGCCGATCGCCCGCAACCCGCTCGGCATCAAGGTCGACGAACTCTACACCGTCAAAGCCGCGCCGCTCAAAAGCAATGTCGCGGGGGCCAAGCGGCACTGGCAGCTCTTCTTCGGCGGCATCGACCGCGTGCTGAAGACGCTCGAACCGGTCTGGCCGAAGCGCAGCAGCGACCGCGCGATCCGCGCCTGCGTCGATTTCGTGGTCGAGCGGCTCAACGGTGAGGATGGGCTCGGCGCGATCTATCCGGCGATGGCGAACAGCGTGATGATGTTCGACTGCCTCGGCTACGCGCCCGATCACCCGCATCGCGCGATCGCCCGCCAGTCGGTCGAAAAGCTGCTCGTGATCAAGGACGACGAAGCCTATTGCCAGCCCTGCGTCTCGCCGGTGTGGGATACAGCACTCGCCGCGCATGCGATGCTGGAGGCGGGCGGCGAGGAGAATGAAACACGCGCCCGCGCGGGGCTCGAATGGCTCAAGCCGCTGCAAGTGCTCGACGTGAAGGGCGACTGGGCCGAGGAAAAGCCCGATGTCCGCCCCGGCGGCTGGGCCTTCCAATATCGCAACGATCACTATCCCGATCTCGACGACACGGCTGTAGTCGTACTCGCGTTCGACCGCGCGAAGGACAAGCTCGCGCTCGCGGGCGGCTATGACGAAGCGATCGCGCGCGGCAATGAATGGACCGTCGGGCTGCAATCGAAGAATGGCGGCTTCGGCGCGTTCGATGCCGACAACACCTACGACTATCTCAACAACATCCCCTTTGCCGATCATGGTGCGCTGCTCGATCCGCCGACCGCCGACGTCACCGCACGCTGCGTGTCGATGATGGCGCAATTGGGCGAGACCGACAGCGACCGGATGAAGGCTGCGCTGGCCTATCTCGCCGACGAACAGATGCCCGACGGGTCGTGGTTCGGGCGTTGGGGGGTGAATTACATCTATGGCACCTGGTCGGTGCTGTGCGCGCTCAACGCGGCGGGACTCGGCGGCGATCATCCTTCGATAAGCCGC
Source organism: uncultured Stakelama sp. (assembly GCA_964449575.1). GTDB lineage: Bacteria > Pseudomonadota > Alphaproteobacteria > Sphingomonadales > Sphingomonadaceae > Sphingomonas. The sequence continues at coordinate 147,761 of CAYUYZ010000003.1, read as the reverse complement.
GCGGCCGATTGGCTGGAGGAAATCCAGAACGAAGACGGCGGCTGGGGCGAGGATTGCGACAGCTACAAGCTCGATTATGCGGGGTATGAATCCGCCCCCTCCACCGCATCGCAGACCGCCTGGGCGCTGCTCGCGCTGATGGCGGCGGGGCGCGTCGACGGCACGGCGGTCGATCGCGGCGTGGCGTGGCTGGTCGAGCATCAGGACGCCGACGGGCTGTGGGGGCAGGAGCATTACACCGGCGGCGGTTTCCCGCGCGTGTTTTATCTCCGCTATCACGGCTATCCGAAATATTTCCCGCTGTGGGCGGTCGCGCGGTACCGGAATTTGAAGCGCTCGAACGCGCGGGATGTCGCGTGGGGGATGTAAGGGGGGCTGGTTGCCCAGCCTTCATGACCAACCATTTCCGTCACCCCGGCCTTGTGCCGGGCCTACCCCTCCAACCGCAACGCCCTCCGTCATGGCGCGGTGGACCCCGGCAAAAGCCTGTCCCGAGCAAAGTCGAGGGGGCCGGGGTGACGATTGGGGTGAGCGGGGCGTGACCGCGTGATCCTCATTGGCTGTGGGTTGCAGCGTGAAGCGGCCATCCTCTCGCGCGAGGGCGTGCTGGCCATCCCCGGCGGCGGCGGCTCCGCAAGGCTTGAGGCGGCGCTGGAGGCGGCGGCGCCCGGCGCGACGATGATCCTGTCGTGCGGCATAGGCGGCGCGCTCGACCCGGCGCTGAAGGCGGGGGATGTCGTCCTCCACCTCCCCCCGTTCGTTTCGAGCGAAGTCGAGAAACAAGCCACAAGCGCTGCCCAAGGTGTCTCGATGTCTCGACTGCGCTCGACAGAGCCTTCGCTCGACACCAACGGTTGGGGGGATTGGGGCGCACAGCTAACCCGCGACCTCCCCCAAGCCCACCTCGGCGGCATCATCGGCCAGGATCACATCGCCGCAACCATTGCCGAGAAAGCCGCGCTCCATGCCGCCACCGGCGCGCTCGCCGTCGATATGGAATCGCACATCGCCGCCCGCGTCGCCGCGCGCCACGGCCTGCCCTTCGCCGCGATCAGGACGATTTCGGATACGGCTGCCGAAACGCTCCCCCCCGCCGCGCTCGTCGGCATGAATCCCGATGGATCGATGGCGCTGGGCAAAGTGCTGCTGAGCCTCGCCCGCAACCCCGCGCAACTCCCCGCGCTGATCCGCACGGGTCGCAGCGCCGAGGCCGCATTTCAAGCGCTGGGCCGCATCGCCGAAGCAATCGCGGCCCTGAACAAGGCCTAAGCCGCGCGCTGCGTCCGCTTGTAACCCTCGGGATCGGCCGACTTGATCCGCTCAAGCTCGCGCTCGACGTGGAGCGAGTGAACGTCGGCCGCTTTCCGCGCGTGCGACAAGTCGATGTCCGCCGCCATCGGGCCTTCCGTCCGCACGCCGTTGCGGCCGATCGAGAACATCTTCAGCGGGTTGCGGATCGAATCGCTCGCCGCCGTGCCCTCGAACCCGCAATGGACCATGCAGTTCGAGCATTTCTCGTACTTGCCGACGCCATACTGGTCCCAGTCGGTACCTTCCATCAGCTCGGCGAAGGTGTCGACATAGCCTTCACCGACCAGATAGCAGGGCTTCTGCCAGCCGAAGACGGTGCGCAGCGGCATCGACCAGGGCGTGCATTCATAGGTCTGGTTGCCGGCGAGGAAATCGAGGAACAGCGGCGAGTTGGTGAAGCTCCACTTGCGCCCGCCATCGCCGCGGCGGAACACGTCGCGGAAGAAATTCTTGGTGCGTTCGCGCGTCAGGAAATGCTCCTGATCGGCGGCGCGCTCGTAGGAATAGCCGGGCGAAATCGTGATCTCGACGCCGCGCTTCTCCATTTCGTCGAAGAAGGCCGCGAGCCGGTCAGGGTCAGCGCCGTCGAACACGGTGCAGTTGACCTGCACGCGGAAACCGCGCGCCTTGGCCATTTCGATCGCTTCGATCGCGACTTCGTACGTGCCTTCCTGATCGACGGCATGGTCGTGCATGCCCTTGTCGCCATCGAGGTGGATCGACCAGGTGAAGAAGGTCGAGGGCTTGTAATCGTCGATCTTCTTTTTCAGCAGCAGCGCGTTGGTGCACAGAATCACGAATTTCTTTTTCGCGATATAGCCCTCGACGATCTTGGGCATGTCGCGGTGCAGGAGCGGCTCACCCCCGGCGATCGAAACGGCGGGCGCGCCGCACTCGTCGATCGCGTCCATGCATTGCTGCACGCTCAATCGCTGGTTGAGGATCGCATCCGGGTAGTCGATCTTGCCGCAGCCCGGGCACGCAAGATTGCAGCGCAACAGTGGCTCGAGCATCAGGACGAGCGGATATTTCTTCCCGCTGAATTCCTTGCGAACGGTGTAGCTGCCGATCCGGGCGAGCAGTGAGAGCGGAAGAGTCATGAGATCGGTTCCTATGCCGCCGAGACGCGGGCGGGGTGAAGCGCGGAAGTGGCGTGCCTTAGCTCGGAAGGGAGGCTGAATTCCACCCTTTCTTCGATGCCGTCGAGTTGGGAGACTTTGACCGGACCCAAATTACGCAAGGCGGCAATGACGCTATCGACGAGTTCGTCGGGGGCGGAAGCACCCGCCGTCAGCCCGACAACCTCGACGCCATCGAACCATGCCGGGTCGATCGCGCTGCCATCGGCGACCAGATAGCTCGGCAGCCCCTCATCGACACCGATTTCGCGCAGACGATTCGAATTGGAGCTGTTCTCGGCACCCACGACCAGCAGCAGATCGACCACCCGGCACAGGTCGCGCACTGCCGTCTGGCGATTTTGGGTGGCGTAGCAAATCTCGGTGACATCGGGGCCGACCAGATCAATAAAACGCGCTTCGAGCGCCGCAATCACACTGCGGGTGTCGTCGACCGACAATGTCGTCTGGGTGATATAGGCAACCGGCGCATCGTCGGCGAGCGGGAGGGCGGCGACATCGGCTTCGGTCGACACGAGATGCACCGGCGTTCCGACCTGGCCGATCGTGCCTTCAACCTCGGCATGGCCGGCATGGCCAATCAGGATGATGGTGCGGCCTTGGCCGGCATAGCGGCGCCCCTGGATGTGAACTTTGGTGACGAGCGGGCAGGTCGCGTCGAGCACCGGAAGCCCGCGGCGCTCAGCTTCATCCTCGATCGCGCGCGATACGCCGTGCGCGCTGAAAACGGTGCGCGCGCCGTCGGGAATCTCGTCGAGTTCCTCGACGAAGATCGCGCCCTTGCGCTGCAACTTATTGACAACATGGCGGTTATGCACGATTTCATGGCGCACATAGACGGGCGCGCCATAAAGATCGATGGCGCGTTCGACGATTTCGATTGCCCGCACTACACCCGCGCAGAACCCACGCGGCTTTGCCAAAATTACTTCCAAGGAATAGTCCCTTTCCCTACCCCCAAGAGCCGCCGCCTCGCTTCTTTCCGCGAAGATTCGGGCAGCATCGTGACCATCCTTGATCGCATCTCCGGCCTTCAAAAGGCGAAACGCATAATAGTGCAGTGCGGCAAGAAAAAAAGCAAAATCCTGTCCGGCTGAGTCGCCGCGCCTGCGCGTCGACCCTGATCGCACGCAAAAGAGCCGCGTTGGTGCCGTTTTTGCCAGCTTAGGTTCAGGGGGTGGACGCCAAAGACGCACCGCTTTATCGCCCTTTCCACCGCAGGAGTTTGACCATGCCTCGCTTTTCGCTGCCTCAGTCGGCCTTGCTCGCCCCGATCACGGTTGCGCTGACGATCGCGGCGGCGGCCCCGGCGCAGGCTCCTGATCCCGCCCGCGCGCCCGTCCAGACGCTCGACGACGGGCTGATCGCAATCATGAAGGGCGGCAAGAAGCTGGGCTTCAGCGGTCGCGCTGCACAAATCGCGCCGGTAGTGGACCGCGCGTTCGATCTGCCGCTGATGACACGCCTCGCGGTCGGCCTGCCTTGGGTGAAGGCGACGCCGGCTGAACGTACCGCCTTGCAGGCCGCGTTCCGGAAGCTGACGATCAACGAATATGCCCGCAATTTCGATGATTGGTCGGGCCAGGCCTTTGCGATCGACCCCAAGGTCGATGCGCGCGGCGGTGACCGGCTCGTCAAAACCACGCTCACCGCACCGCGCGAAGCCCCGGTGAGCATTGCCTATCGCGTCCATCAGGTCGGCGTCGACTGGAAGATCAGCGACGTCTATTTCAAGAATGCGATCAGCCAACTCACCACGCGCCGTGCCGATTTCGAGACGATTCTGGCGAAGGGCGGCCCGACGGCACTGGTGAGCCACATCAACGCGCTCGCGGACAAGCGCTGAGCGGCATGGGGGGTCTCACCGGCACCGGCAGCGAGCTTGTCATTGCGTTCATGCTGGCGTCGGGCGGCGTGCCCGGCCAGCAGGCGGTGCCACCACCGGCCGCCGATAAATCGGCAACGGCCGACGAGAGCGCACCCGTCGCGGCCGCGCCCGTCGAGGCAGCGGCCGCACCGGTCGCCGCGTCGGTTACCGCTCCCCGGTCGGTCACGCCGCCGGTTGTCCGCCGTACGCATGCCAAGGGCGATCCGTGGGAAGGCTTCAACCGGGCAATGTTCCGGCTGAATCAAGGCTTTGACCGCGTGGTTTTCCGCCCCCTCGCCTTTGGCTACAAGACAGTCGTGCCCAAGCCAGTGCGCGGCGGGTTACGGCATTTCTTCTCGAACCTGCTCGAGCCGATCGTTTTCCTGAACGACCTGCTCCAGTTGAAGCCCAAGCGCGCGATCAAGACCTTCGCCCGCTTCCTGATCAACTCGACCGCCGGCGTCGGCGGGCTGCTCGATCTCGCCAAGGATGACGGGCTGCCGCACCGCGAGAACGGCTTTGGCAACACGCTCGCGCGCTATGGCGTGAAGCCGGGGCCTTATGTTTTCCTGCCCTTTTTTGGCCCGTCGACCTTGCGCGATCTTGTCGCAAGCCAAGCCGATGGGTTTATCCTGCCGCTCAACATCGGCGATCCATTCGATCGGCTGGAATTTCAGGTTACGCGCGGGCTGGTGACGGGGCTCGATCTGCGCGTCCAATCGGATGCCGAGTTGAAGGCGTTGCTCGATGGCGCCGCCGATCCCTATGCGACGCTGCGGTCGGTCTATTTGCAGAACCGTGCGCTCGAAGTTGCCGAAGTGCGCGGGGAAGCCGCACCGTCGCCGCTCGACGACCCGCTGGCCGACCCGCTCGCCGATCCCGAAGCCAAGCCCGGCGATGCCACGCCGCCTGCGGCAGAGCCCACCCCACCGACCGATGCCGCGCCCGCCGAGCCGGCACCTAGTGCGACCCCGTCGGCCCAGCCTATCCCGCAGGACGCGACGCTGGCCTTTGTCGCTTATTCCGACTGGCGGATCTGACGCGGCGGACCGAGCAGCGCGGGTTCGAAGATCAGCGCGCAGACCAGAGTCCAGGCGAGCGATATCATCAGGATCTTGCCCATGCTCGCGGTGCCGGGATGATAGGATAGCCATAGCGCGCCGAACGCGCTGCCCGTCGCCAGGGCCGAAAACAGCACGGCGCGCGCGAGGCTCGACTGGAGCAGATCGGTCGCGCCGTCGCGCCATGCCATCACGAAATAAATGTGGAAGGCGACACCCACCCCGAACAGCAGCGGAAAGGCGATGATATTGGCGAAGTTGATCGGCTGGCCGATCAACACGCAGCTCCCCAGCGTCAGGAACCCCGACAGCACCACCGGCGCGAGCGTGAAGGCGACTTCGCGGATGTCGCGCAGCACGATCCACAACAGCAGGCTGACTAGCGCGAGCGCGATAATGCCCGCCTGCACGAATGCCCAGGCAACGGTCTTGGCGGCTTCCTGCGTCGCGACGGGCAGGCCGGTGGCGGTCGGGGCGATCTTCGACACCGCCGCCGTGAAGCGGGTCAGCACGCGATTGTCGTTGCTGTCGCCCTTCGGGAATATTTGAACCCGCGCGCGCCCGTTCTTGGCGATCCAGTCCTCGGCGATTTCGGGCGGCAGCGTCTCGCGGGTCACGTCGCTTGCTTGCAGCGCCGCGCGGGCCTGATCGAGCATCACGGTCAGCGGTGGCACCAGCGCTTCGATTGCGCGGGTGCGGACGGCGGGCGATGCGACCGCCAATCGGCCAAGTGTCTCGGCCAGCGCCTTGGCATGCACTGCCGCCGGGCCGCTCTGCGTCGTGGCGACGCGCGCGAGCTGATCGCGCGTGGTGGCGAGCGCCGCCACGGTCTCGGCATCGCTAGGCGGTGCCGCGACGCCGAACGGGTTAAGCGTCAGATCGAGCAGGACCGACGCATCCTGCACGAGCGCGAGCTTTTCGGGCTGTTGATCGGGGATATAGCTGTCGATTGAAACGGCTTGCGCGACTTGCGGAAGCTTGGCGGCGCGCGCCGCGATTGCTTTCGCCGCGTCAGGCGTGTCGGCAAGCACATAAATCGTGTTGGGCGTGCGCAGCGGATCACGCATCAGATCGGCGAGCGACTTCATCGCCGGACCGTTCGGATTGCGCAGGTGGAGCGGGTTGAAGTCGAAATTCACCAGCGGCAGCAGCGCGATCGTGCCCGCCATCGACCCAGCGAATGCCCACAGCACGGCCTTTCGGTGGCGCGCGAGCCAGTGATCGAGCGGCGCTGCTCCAGCAAAGCCCACGTCGCGCGTTGGCTTGCCCGGTTTGAGCAGCATGATCAGCGCGGGCAGCAGCGTGACCGACAGAACGAGCGCGATCACCATGCCGAGACCAGCGATGATGCCGAGTTCCGAAATGCCGACATAATCGGTCGGCAGGAACGCGCCGAACCCCAGAAATACCGCGCCTGCCGCCAGTGACAGTGGTGCGCCGAGCGCGGCCGCGGCGTTTTCGAGCGCCTGCGCCAGCCCCGCCCCTTCGCAGCGTTCATGGTTGAAGCGCACGCTGATCTGGATGCCGAAATCGACGCCGAGCCCGACGAACAGCGGAATGAACGCGACCGAAATCAGGTTGAGCGTGCCGACCGCGGCCAGCCCGACCGCTGTCGCGATCACCAGCCCCGCGACAATCGTCACGACGATCGCCACCACGATCTTGGCCGATTTGGTCGCGAACCAGAGCGTCACCAGCATCGCCAGCGCCATGATCAGCCCGACGATGCCGATGTTTTCCTCAAGCGACGAAAACTCCTCATCGTTGAGCGGCACGTCGCCGGTCACTTGCACCCGCACGCCATGCGCGGCGTCGAACTTCATCGCTTGCGCGGCGGCGTTGATCGCCGCGACCGCCTTTTCGCCCGGTTTGAGCGACGTGAAATCGAGCACCGGCTTGGCGAGGATCAGCCGCCGCGTCGGCGGCGCCTGCCCGCCCTTGTCCGCAAACAGCGCCTGCCACGAGAAATAGGCCGGCTGCCCTGCTTCGACCTTCGTCAGCGCGCTGTTAAGCGCGACCATCGGCTTGTCGATATCGGCGAGCTTGGCCGATCCATTCTCGACCCCGGTCAGGATCGTCCCGAACGCCCCCGCGATCCCGCGCAGCGACGGATCGGCGGCGAGCGGCCCGAGCAGCGGCTGCGCGGAAATCAGCGACTGGGTGGTCGATCGCACTTCGGCGACCGATCCGAACAACAGCCCGTGTTGGGCGAGCCAGGTGCCGCCGTCGGGGCGCTTCACATTCTGGAACTGCGCCTTGTCGCTCCCCAGCCGCTCGGCGAGTCGCGCGGTTGCCAGTTCGGCCAGTTCGGGCGTCTTGCCGTCAACGACGACCAGGATCGTGAGCGCTTGCTGCGGGAAGGCCTGATTGACCGCCGCCTCGTTCACGCGCCACGCGACCTTGGGCGAAATCAGCGCCTGCGTATCGGTCGTCATCGCGAAATGCGTCGCGGCAAACCAGCCCGCGCCGACCGTCGCCAGCATCAGCGCGAGCAGCAACAGCCACGCCCGCCGCGCGCTGAACGCGACGATGCGGTGGATGGCCTTGGCTGCCGCCTCGGTCAGGGCTTGTTATCCCCGCCGCTGAAGTATCGCATGCGCAGCGTGATCGCCTTGTCGCCGTTCACATTGAAAACGGCGTCTTTCCAGCTCGGCGGGCCGAGGCGAATCGGCGCATCGTTCGAAAAGCCGACGCCTTCCTTGGGAATGCCGAACAGGCCGCGATCGACCTTGCCATTGCCATTCTGGTCATAGGTCGCCTGCACCGCATAATCGCCGGGGGCGACATTGGGCACCGTGATTGTCGTGGAGCCGCGCACCGGATTCGTTTCCGCAACCAGCGCGCACGTCTTCAGGAATTCGCTTTGACGGCACAGGTCGATATGAACCTTGCCCGTCGTCGCGCGGATATTGGTGATGGTGATCGTGAGCACCGCGCCGGCCTGACCCGGACGCGCGCCCGCAGTGGCGGTCGACGCGACGAGCATCGCCGCGGCCGCCGCCAGCCATGACAGCTTGTTCACGCGCGCGCTTCTCCCGCGACCGCGCCTTCGTTCCAGCGCAGCGCCTTGAGCACCGACTCGATGATCGCATCGGCATCGAGCCCGGCTTCGGCATATTGCTTTTCGGGCTTGTCCTGATCCTGAAAGCGGTCAGGCAGGCGCAAGGTGCGCAGCTTGAGGCCCGCGTCGATCAGCCCGGTGTCGCTGGCGAAGGTCAGCACATGCGCGCCAAGCCCACCGATCGAGCCTTCCTCAATCGTGATCGCGACTTCGTGGCTAGTCAGCAGCTTGCGGATCAATTCCTCGTCGAGCGGCTTGGCGAAGCGCAGATCGGCGACCGTGGTCGACAGCCCCTTGGCATCAAGCGCATCGGCGGCCTTGAGCGCTTCGGCCAGCCGCGTGCCGAGCGACAGGATTGCGACCTTGTGCCCCTGACGCACGATCCGGCCCTTGCCGATTTCGAGCCGCTGCGGGACTTCCGGAAGCGCGACCCCAGTGCCATTGCCGCGCGGATAGCGCACCGCGATCGGGCCGCTGTCGTGCAGCGCGGCGGTGTGCGTCATGTGGACCAGCTCGGCCTCGTCTGCCGCCGCCATCACCACCATGTTGGGCAAGGTCGCGAGATAGGTCACGTCGAACGACCCGGCGTGCGTCGAGCCATCGGCGCCGACCAGCCCCGCGCGGTCGATCGCGAAGCGCACCGGCAGGTTCTGGATGCAGACGTCGTGGACGACCTGGTCATAGGCGCGCTGTAGGAAGGTCGAATAGATTGCGCAGAACGGCCGCATTCCCTGCGCCGCGAGGCCTGCTGCAAACGTCACCGCATGCTGTTCAGCAATGCCCACGTCGAAGCTGCGATCGGGGAAGGCCTTGGCGAAGCGGTCGACGCCCGTGCCCGACGGCATCGCCGCCGTGATCGCGCAGATCGTCGGGTCGCGTTGCGCTTCCTTGATCAGCGCGTCGCCAAACACATTCTGGTAAGCAGGCGGTCCCGGCGGGGCTTTGACCTGCGTGCCGGTGATCACGTCGAATTTCTGGACGCCGTGATATTTGTCGGCAGCGGCTTCGGCAGGCGCATAGCCCTTGCCCTTGACGGTCACGACATGGACCAGAATCGGGCCTTCCTCGGCATCGCGGACGTTTTCGAGCACCGGGATCAGCTGGTCGAGGTTATGCCCGTCGATCGGCCCGACATAGTAAAAGCCGAGCTCTTCGAACAACGTACCGCCCATCGCCATGCCGCGCGCGAATTCGTCGGTCTTCTTCAGGCCCTCGGCAATTGGTCGCGGCAGCCGCTTGGCGAGCTTCTTCGCCAGATCGCGCAGGCCGAGGAATTCGCGGCTCGACACGATTCGGCTAAGATAGGCCGACAGACCACCCACTGGCGGCGCGATCGACATGTCGTTGTCGTTCAGGATCACGACCAGCCGGTTGCCCGCCTGTTCGGCATTGTTCATCGCTTCATAGGCCATGCCGGCGCTCATCGCGCCGTCGCCGATCACCGCGATGCCCTTGCCCGGTGTCCCCGCGAGCTTGTTCGCCACCGCAAAGCCGAGCGCGGCGGAAATCGACGTCGACGAATGCGCCGCACCGAACGGATCATATTCGCTTTCGCTGCGCTTGGTGAAGCCGCTCAGCCCGCCGCCGGTGCGCAGCGTGCGGATACGGTCACGCCGCCCGGTCAGGATCTTGTGCGGATAGCATTGGTGGCCGACGTCCCACACCAGCCGGTCGTCGGGGGTATTGAAAACATAGTGGATCGCCGTCGTCAGCTCGACCACGCCGAGCCCCGAGCCAAGGTGGCCGCCGGTGACGCCAACGGCTGAAATCACTTCCTGACGCAGTTCGTCGGCGAATTGGGTAAGCTGCTCTGGGGCCAGCTTCCGGAGGTCGGCGGGATAGCGGACCTGATCGAGAAGCGGCGTCTTGGGTTCGGTGGACATGCAGGATTCCTATGTTCGAAAGGCCGCTTTAGCCGATCAAAACACAAAGGTGAACATGTTGCAGAATAGCGGCAGGATGACGCCGCGCGCGCGCTCCGCTATCGCTGCGTCATGCCCGCTACGCCTGCCTGGCCCCCGCAATCGACACCGCGCTTGTTCGTGACCCCGCCGCTGGTCGCTGGGATACGCGTGATCGACGGCGCACAGGCGCATTATCTGGGCGGCGTGATGCGGCTAAAGCCCGGGGATCCGGTCAAGCTGTTCGACGGCGCGAGCGGCGAGTGGCTGGCGATCGCCCGCGATGTGGGGCGGAAAGCACTGACGGTCGAGCTGACCGAGCAATTGCGCCCGACCGAGACTGTGCCCGACCTGTGGCTCTGCGCCGCGCCGCTGAAGAAGGGGCGAATCGACTGGGTGGCGGAAAAGGCGTGCGAGCTTGGCGTCGCACGGCTGCTGCCCGTCATCACCGCCCGCACGATCGTCGACCGCCTGAATGGCGAGCGGCTCTTCGCGCATATGGTCGAGGCGGCCGAGCAATGCGGGCGCACTGCCGTCCCAGACCTTGCCGAGCCGGTGAAGCTGGCCGCGCTGCTGCGCGAGTGGCCGGTCGAGCGCGCGCTGTTTTTCGCCGACGAGACCGGCGGCATGCCCGCCGCCGCCGCGATGGCCGCGCACCCCGGCCCCGCCGCGATCCTGATCGGCCCCGAAGGCGGCTTCACCCCCGAGGAGCGCGAGGCGATTCGCGGGCTCCCGCAGGCGATCGGCATCGGCCTGGGCCCGCGCATCCTGCGCGCCGACACGGCAGCGGCGGCGGCGGTATCGCTGTGGATGGCGAGCGCCGGGGACTGGCGCCTCTAGCGCGGGATCGCAACGCCCGCTAAAGGCGCTGCCCATGAGCACGAAGACCGTTACGGAGCAGAAGTCGGCGGTCATCGAGCACCGCGACCAATTGATCGCGACCTTTGCGCGCGGCGAAAAGCCCAAGGATCGCTGGCGGATCGGCACCGAGCACGAAAAGTTCGTCTACAAGACCGACGATCACCGCGCACCGAGCTATGACGAGCCCGGCGGCATTCGCGACCTGCTGATGGCGCTCAGCGAATTCGGCTGGTCGCCGGTGATCGAGGGCGGCAACGTCATCGCAATGTCGGGCAGCGACGGCTCGATCAGCCTTGAGCCGGCCGGCCAGTTCGAGCTTTCGGGCGCGCCGCTCGACAATCTCCACCAGACCTGCGCCGAAACCGGACGGCATCTGGAACAAGTGCTCAAGGTCGGCGAGAAGCTCGGCATCGGTTTCCTGGGCTTGGGCATGTGGCCCGACAAGACCCGCGCGCAACTGCCGATCATGCCCAAGGGCCGCTATGCGATCATGCTGCGCCATATGCCGCGCGTCGGCAGCATGGGGCTCGACATGATGCTGCGCACTTGTACCATTCAGGTCAATCTGGACTATAGTTCAGAAGCCGATATGGTGAAGAAGTTCCGCGTCGGCTTGGCACTTCAGCCGCTGGCAACCGCGCTGTTCGCCAATTCGCCGTTCACCGAAGGCAAGCCCAACGGCATGCTGAGCTATCGCAGCCATATTTGGTCGGATACCGACCCGGCGCGCACCGGCATGCTGCCCTTCGTGTTCGAGGAGGGCTTTGGCTATGAGCGCTATGCCGATTACGCACTCGATGTGCCGATGTACTTCGTCTACCGCGACGGCAAGTACATCGACGCAGCAGGCCTCAGCTTCCGCGATTTCCTCAAGGGCGAGTTGTCGGTCCTGCCCGGCGAACTGCCGACGATCGACGACTGGAACGATCACCTCTCGACCGCCTTTCCCGAAGTGCGGCTGAAGAGCTTCCTCGAAATGCGCGGCGCCGATGGCGGGCCGTGGAATCGCATCTGCGCGCTGCCCGCCTTCTGGGTCGGGCTGCTCTATGCTCAGGGCGCGCTCGATGCGGCGTGGGACCTGGTCAAGGGCTGGGACATGGATGCGCGCGAGACGTTGCGGTCGTCGGTGCCCCGGCTCGCGCTCGATGCGCCGCTCCCCGGCGGCGGCAGCTTGCGCGACATTGCGGGCGAAGTCCTCGACATCGCACACACGGGCCTTGCGGCGCGGGCGCGGCTTGACGCCGGCGGCTCGAACGAAACCGGCTTCCTCGATCCGCTGCGCGAAATCGTCCGTTCGGGTAAGGTGCCGGCGCAGGCGTTGCTCGATCGCTACCACGGTGCCTGGGGTGAAAGCGTCGCGCCAATCTATGACGAGATGCGGTTTTAGGCCTGCTCAGGCGCGACCGGCATGGCCGGTACGCGTCGACCCATTACCCACCCGAAAAACCTCGGCACGGGGCCGTTGCGCTCCATCCAGTCCCAATAGGCTTGGTAGTCGGGATCGGCGCCGAGATGCCATTCCTCGGTCTTGGCGCGCCAGTAGTAAATGCCGCTGACGACCGCGAGCAGGATCGTCGCCCGCGCCCCGTCGACCCAGCTGCCGGTGGTGAAGAAGGGCAAGATCGACAGCCACCAGAACAGGTTCTTCGAGAGGTAAGCCGGGTGACGCGAGATGGCGTAGGGCCCGTGCGTCAAAATGCCGCGATGCGTCAGGTTCGAGAAGCGGAAACCAAACGCCACCGTCGCCCAGGCATAAACGGCGGTCAGACCCACCAATGTCGCGCCGATCACCGCCAGCAGTACCGGCTGTCCGGCAAACCAGATCGTCCAGCCATCGGGCCCGCGCGTGCCGGGAGAATAATCGAGCGGCCCGCCGCCCGCCATCAGCACGAACGGCGGATAACAGATCAGCGCCGCCGTCCAGCCCGCTGCATAGGGTGTCGCGCTCCTGATATGCGCGTCGAGCGGCCGCATCGTCAGCACATAGCCGACGGTCGCAAACGCCACGTCGATCACGAACATGAAGGTGATCAGCCAATTGGCGAGCGCGACCGGATTGCTGAGCACGACGTTCCAGTCGGCGCGGATGAACTCGCCGAAGCCCGGCGGCACGATCGCGAGCATAAACGCGAGGAAGAACGCCTTCACCGCCCAGCTGCGCAAATGGCTGTAGATTGCTTCGGGCTCGACCGGTTCGGTGCCCATCATCCACGCGCCGAGCGCCCAGGCGCCGTCCTTGGGGTCGACCAGCTTGCGGTCGAGCCAGATGACATAGGGAATTGACAGCATGAACACGACCGGCGCGACCGCGCCGAGCACGCTCATCGAAAAGGCAAAGCGATCGGCCCAATAAAAGCGGCAGGTGAAGTATATCAGCGCAATGCCGACCCAGGTGATCCAGAGGCCAGCGAGCTTGGTCAGGCTGATGTCGATCGTCTCGCGCCAGCTCTTCGTTTGCGCCCAGTCGATGCCGGTCGAGGGGCGCAGATGTACCTTGTCGACCAATACCGACCACAACACCATCGGCGCGCCGCAGGCGAGCAGATTGGTCATGGCGGAAAGCGGCCCGTCCATCTTGAACCAGCGCGCCACCGCGACCCAGGCGAGCAGCCCGATCAGGCCAACCACGCCCACCCCGGTGCTGACGGCGGACACCGGACGCGGATCGGCGGTGGCGGCGCGGGCAAGGGCAGGATCGTGCAACATCGGCGGATGCTTAACGCAAAAAGGGTAAGCAAGCCGTGAAGGACGTCGCCGCTTGCGCGGGCGCCACTGGCCATTTTTCAAATTCGACCAGCCAAAATCGAACGTCGCCCGGACGAGAGCGCCCGCCACGAGCATAGCGACCCGATCCATCGGAGACCGCCCATGATCGAACCCAAATCGCTGATCGACATCATCGCAGACGATGTCCGCTTCTATCTGCCTTATGAGCTTGGCCGCTATTTCGTCGCCGCCGGCGTGCTGACAGTGGTCGTTTGGCTGATGAAGCGAACGCACCTCAAATCGCGCCAGATCCAGACGCGGTCGGCGACTGCCGTTGATTTTCGCCGCGAGATCGGTTCATCAATGCTGACGATCTTCTGGTATCTGGTCATCGCCGTGATCACCGATTGGTCGCTCCACACCGGCATTCTGATCTATGGCGGGGACGATCATCCGTTCGCCTATAATCTGATGATGTTCGGCCTGATCATCATCGGCCACGATACCTATTTCTATTGGACGCACCGGGCGATGCACACGCGCTGGCTGTTCAAGACCTTTCACCGGCACCATCACCAGTCGATCACGCCGACGCCGTGGACCGCCTATAGCTTTGCCGCGCCCGAAGCGATTTTGAACGCGCTCTTCATTCCCGTCTGGTTGATCTTCGTGCCGACGCCGGGGATCGTGACTTTCGCGTTTCTGACCTTTCAGATCATCCGCAACGTCACCGCCCATGCCGGGCTTGAGATCCATCCGCGCTGGTGGCTGAGCACGCCGATCACCAGCTGGATCAACACGACCACGCATCACGATCTGCACCATGCCGGCGGGTTCAACTACAACTATGCCTCTTGGTTTACCTTTTGGGACCGGCTGATGGGGACTGAGCATCCGGCATACCGGGCAACCTTTGCCCGCGTCACGGCGTCGGCTGGCACACCGTCGGGCGCTTTTCCCACCGCGGAGACTCAGTCGCAGGGCAGCGTGCCGAAACCCTCCGGCCTTTGACGCACAAGGCGGGGTGCCGATCGAGGCGCCCCGCGCCTTTTTGCGTCCCCTTGAAAGCTGCCCGCACCTCTGACAGCAGCATGGCATGAGCGTATCCGAACTCGATCTGGTGGCGCGCGGCGGGGCGCTCGCGTTGCTGGCGCTGATGGCGGCGCTGCTGATCCGCGATCACCGCGCGGCGCTGCCCGCCCAATTGGCGATCGCGCTGATCGCCGGGATCGCGTCGAGCGTGATCGCCGAAGCGCACGGCCTGACGACCTTCGACCAGCCATTCAGCCTGGTGTTGCTGATCGGCGAAGCGTCGATCTCGGGCTTTTTCTGGCTGTTCGTGCGCAGCTGGTTCAACGACGAAGCGCGGTTCGGCTGGCGCAGCTGGGCGCTGGTGGGCGTCACGCTGGCGCTGTCGCTCGCCAATTTCGCGCTGTGGACGCCCGAACGCGGCAATTACTGGCCGACCGACATCCCGATGCGCGCGCTGTGGCTGGGGCTGGCGCTCGCTGGGCTGTGGGTCGCGTGGCAGGGCCGCGAGAATGACCTGATCGAAGCGCGGCGGCGGCTGCGGATCGGCTTCGTCTGGGCAACGGGCGGCGCGGTGGTGGCGATCAACCTCGTTTACGCCGTCAATAACCTCAGCTCACCAGAGCGCGCGGGGCCAGCCGTCGCGCTGGCGATCAGCGCGGCAATCCTGCTCGTCACGGGTGGCCTTTGCCTGGCATTCCTTGGACTCGGGCGGAGTGACATCTTCATTGGCGCGTCGCCCCCGCCCCTCCCCGAACGACCGGCCGACGATCCAGCGGCCGAGTTGCTCGCCGAACGCGTGCAGGCGTATGTCGAACGCGAGCGCGCCTATCGCGACGAAACGCTGACGATCGCCGCGCTTGCCGCGCAGCTCGGCGAGCAGGAATATCGCCTGCGCCGGGCCATCAACGGTCGGCTGGGGTTTCGCAATTTTGCCGCGTTCCTCAACAGCTACCGGCTGGCGGAAGTGAAGGCCGCGCTGCGCGATCCGGCGCAGCGCGAGGTGCCGATCCTGACGATTGCGCTCGATGCAGGGTTCGGCTCGCTCGGCTCGTTCAACCGTGCCTTTCGCGAGAGTGAGGCGACAACGCCGAGCAGCTACCGCGCCGCCGCGCTTGCACAGGCGCGCGCTTGACGGTAATCGCCTCGGGCTCTGGCGCGGGTATAGTACAATGGTAGTACAGCAGCCTTCCAAGCTGAATACACGGGTTCGATTCCCGTTACCCGCTCCAACCCTTCCAGCCTGAGTGATGCGATGACCGCGACGACTTTTGCCGACGCGACGGCGCAGATCATTGCCGCCGGACGCTGGCTCGATACCAAAGGCTGGGCGCCGGCCACCGCTGGCAATTATTCGATGCGGCTGACCGATGGCAGCTTCGCGATCACCGTGTCGGGCTGGCACAAGGGTAGATTGACCGAGGACGGCGTGATGCGCGTCGATGCCGACGGGCGCTCGCTCGACGGCAAGAAGCCCTCGGCCGAGACCGACCTGCACATGGCGCTCTATGCGCGCTTTCCGTCCGTCAACGCGGTGCTGCACAGCCATTCGCCCGAAGCGGTGGGGATGAGCCGCGCTTACGCCGCTGCGCCCGCCTACACCCTTGCGGGGCATGAGATGCTGAAGGTGCTGCCCGGCTTCACCACGCATGATGCCGCGTTCGACTTGCCGATCGTCGACAACAGCCAGGACATGGCCGACATCATCGGGGCGCTGGCGCCCGCAATGCTGGCGGAATCGCCGCCGCCGGCCTATCTTATTCGCGGGCACGGCCTTTATGGCTGGGGCCACGACATGGCCGAGGCCGAGCGCGTGATCGAAGGCGTCGAATGGATGGTCGCCGCCGAACTCGCCGAGGCGCGTTTCCGGGAGAGCATGCGATGAGCCATTTGCAGATTTTCGGCGACAGCGACGCGAATGCCTTGCTGATGGAAACGGGTGATCCCGAACGGATCGCGCTTGAGCTGGCGGGTATTGGCGTGCGGTTCGAACGCTGGCCGACGCGGCCCGTCGAGAGCGCCGACGATGTGCTGACCGCTTATGCGCCCGAGATCGAGAAGCTGGTCGCGGCGGATGGCTATCAGTCGATCGACGTGATGGGCGTGACCCCCGACCACCCCGAGCGCGCGACGATCCGCACCAAATTCCTGTCCGAACACACCCATGCCGAGGACGAAATCCGCTTCTTTGTCGATGGCGAAGGGTTGTTCACGCTCCACGAAGGCGGCCGCGTGTTCAACATGCTGTGCACCAAGGGGGACCTGATCTCGGTGCCGGCGGGCATGCGGCATTGGTTCGACATGGGCGCGGCGCCGAAGTTCACCGTGATCCGGCTGTTCCTCAATCCCGATGGCTGGATCGCGCAGTTCACGGGCGACGACATCGCGACGCGCTTCCCCCGGCTCGAGCGCGCCGACGCGTGACGAAAGCGATATTGACCGATATCGAGGGGACGACATCGTCGATCTCCTTCGTCGCCGACGTGCTGTTTCCGTACGCGCGCGAGCGGCTGGGCAGCTATTGCGCGGCGCATCCTGACGCGGTCGCGCCGATCCTCGCCGAGGTGCAGGCGATCGAGCCGGGCGATCCGATCGCGACGATGACGCGCTGGATCGACGAGGATCGCAAGATCACCCCGCTCAAGACCTTGCAGGGCCTGATCTGGGACGCGGGCTTTCGCGAGGGCGCTTTCCGGGGGCATGTCTATCCCGATGCGGTGGCGGGCTTGCGGCGCTGGCACGCGGCGGGGCTGAAGCTCTATGTTTTCTCGAGCGGATCGGTGGCAGCGCAGAAGCTGATCTTCGGATTCAGTGAGGCAGGTGATCTGACGCCGCTCTTCGCGGGCTATTTCGACACGACTACGGGGCCGAAGCGCGAGGCCGTCGCCTATGCGCGCATTGCCGAGGCGATCGGGTTGGCGCCGGGTGAGGTGCTGTTTTTGTCCGATGTGGCGGCGGAAACCGATGCGGCGAAGGCGGCGGGGATGCAGGCGTTGCTGATCGATCGCGGCGGCGGACCAGCGGACATATTGAGTTTTGACGAGATCAACTTCTAACCCATCACCCCCCTAACCCGTTTGTTTCGAGCGAAGTCGAGAAACAGGCCCCAAGCGGCGAGCAGCGTTTCTCGACTTCGCTCGAAACGAGCGGGTCCGGTACAGGAACGAGACAGATGAAACTCAACGGCACCCACACCCGATCGATCATGCGCACCGATGATGGCAAGGGCGCGCGCATTCTCGATCAGCGCGACTTGCCGTGGAAGGTTACCTGGGTCGAGCTGCGCGACGCCGCCACCGCCGAGCGCGCGATCCGCGAGATGTGGACCCGCGGCGCGCCCTTGATCGGCGCGACGGCGGCTTATGGCCTGGCGCTGGCGCTCGCCGAGGATGCGAGCGACGACGGGCTGGAGTCGGCGCACAAGTTCCTGCTCGAAGCGCGCCCGACGGCGGTGAACCTGCGCTGGGCGTTGGATGATGTCGCCGCGCACGTTCGCCCCATCCCCGTCGCCGAGCGGGCGCAAGCCGCCTTCGCCCGCGCCGATACGATCGCCGATGATGACGCCGCGATGAGCGAAGCGATCGGCGCGCACGGCCTCGACATCCTGCGCGATATGCACGCGAGGCACCCCGACCGCCCGCTCAATATCCTGACGCATTGCAACGCGGGCTGGCTGGCGACGGTCGATTATGGCACCGCGACCGCGCCGATCTATATGGCGCATGACGCAGGTATCCCCGTCCACGTCTGGGTCGACGAGACGCGCCCGCGCAATCAGGGCGCGCTGCTCACCGCGTTCGAACTCGCGAGCCACGGCGTGCCGCACACCGTGATCGTCGACAATGCCGGCGGCCATCTGATGATGAACGGCCAGGTCGACATGGTGATCGTCGGCACTGATCGCGTGGCCGCGAACGGCGACGTCTGCAACAAGATCGGCACCTATCTGAAGGCGCTGGCGGCCAAGGACAATGGCATCCCCTTCTACGTGGCACTCCCGAGCACGACCTTCGACGCCACCACCCCCACCGGCGCCGACGTGCCGATCGAGGAACGCTCGGGCGAGGAAGTGACGCATGTGCAAGGCGAAGGCGGCGCGATGCGCGTGACGGCCTCGGGCGCGGCGAACCCGGCGTTCGATGTGACACCGGCGCGGCTGGTGACGGGGTATATTACGGAGAAGGGTGTGAGCGCGACGATTTGAGGGCGGCTTTTGCCGCTCAGCCGAGCCAACTACTCATCCGTCACCCCGGCCTTGTGCCGGGGCCCACCGATCGGCAGGCGACACGAGAGCGCCTTTAGGACACCGCGTGGTTGCGCCGTGGGCCCCGACAAGGCCGGGTTGACGATGAAGGCTAAGGTAGTTGACGCTCAGCCTCGGACATCCAAGGCGCTAGGGTCGGCCAGCAAATAAATCGGGCGTTCTCGACCGAATTCATTCCCCGCACTTGAAAGCCGGGGAGCAGCCGCAATCGTTCCAGCACCGCATCTTCGCCCGTCGCCATTTGTGGAAACGCCACCTTAGTCTGCCCAGTCTTGTCGTTTAGCAGCCACCAGACGTCCGCTCCCCACGGACCGCTGTCGTTTGTCTCGACGTACACCGCCCCAAGGTCAGCCATACTGATGCGCTGATCTGCCTGCTTGGGTGCCCGACAGACAATCTCATCATCTGCCGTGACTTCGACCACAAACCGCGCTTCCGGGTGCTTCATTCCGCAAAGATGCGTCGTTCACTGCACAGGCGCAATGTCCTTCTCGACCAAAGCATCACATGGGCCGAAGCTGCCGACCGGGATCGCCGCCACGCCGTGCTCCTCAACCCACCATTCGCCTCATCGCATCCGCAGCGCCCAAGCACATTGCGGGCGCCGCACCTCCATGCCACCCTCGCCATTGGAGGAGGCACCCCGCGCATGAAACGATCGACCCGCTACGGCCTTGTCGGCATCGGCGCGCTGGCGCTGTTGTCGACGGTGCATTGGCTGCGCGAGCTGCATGCCGCGTGGCCGCCGATCGGCAGTTTCCTGATCGGCGTCATGCCCAATGTCGCGGCGGCGATTGCAATGCCGTTCGTGTTCATCGGCATCTGGGCGGAGCAGCGCCCGCACGCTGCCCCCGCGACGCTGTGGCGGTGGTATCTCGCGGCGTTGATCATATCATTTGCGGGGTTGATCGCGTGGGAGTTGCTCCAGCTTGGACCGGGGGGCCTCGTCTTCGACGTCAATGATCTGGCGGCGACGCTGGTTGGGACGATGGTCGCATTGGGTGTGTTCAGGGGGATGACGCCCCGGCCCGATGCCTAAGGCCGCCGCGCCATCCGCTCGAGCGCGGCGTCGATCGTGTCGTCGACCTTTGCAAAGCACAGCCGCACCACATTCGTCACCGCGTCCTGCGCGTAGAAGGCGCTGACCGGGATGGCCGCGACGCCGCGTTCCTCGACCAGCCATTCGCAGAAGGCCACGTCGCCCATCGCGATGCCGCTCGCGGCGAGGTCGATCGACAGGAAATAGGTCGCCGCACTCGGCAGCACGCGGTAGCCGCTCGCCGCCAGCCCCGCCGCCAGCCGGTCGCGTGACCTCGCAAACCCGGCGCGCATCCCGGTGAAATACGCCATGTCCTTGCCCAGCCCATAGGCCGCCGCCGCTTGCAGATTGGGCGGGGTGGTGAAGGTCAGGAACTGGTGCGCCTTGGCGATCACGCCCGAGAGTGCGGGCGCCGCGCAAAGCCAGCCGACTTTCCACCCCGTGAGCGAGAAAATCTTGCCCGCCGAGCCGATCTTGACCGCCCGATCGCGCATCCCCGGCTCGGCCATCAGCGAGGCATGCGCGCGGCCGTCGAACACGACATGCTCCCACACTTCGTCGCAGATCGCGATCAGGTCGCGCTCGACGCAGAATTCGGCGAGCAGCTTGCGCTCGGCCGCGCTCGCCATCGTCGCGGTCGGGTTGAGCGGGTCGTTGAACAGGATCAGCTTGGTGCGGGGGCTGGCGGCGCGCTCCAGCGCCTCGCGCGTGATCCGCCACTCGGGCGGCTCGAGCCGGACGAAGCGCGCGACGCCCCCTGCCCGCTCGACCAGCGGCAGATAGGCGTCGTACATCGGCTGGAACAGAATCACTTCGTCGCCGGGCGAGACGAGCGCGAAGATCGCCGCCGCCAATGCCTCGGTCGCGCCCGAGGTGACGATGACTTCGCTCGCGTCGAGGTCCAGCCCCTGATGCGCGGCATAATGATCCGCCACTGCCTGCCGCAGCACCGGCAACCCGGCCATCGGCGGATATTGGTTCGAGTCGCCGAGCAGCGCCCGCGCGGCTTCCTGCAACACGTCGAGCGGCCCCTTGCCGTCGGGAAAGCCCTGCCCGAGATTGATCGCTCCCGTCGCCCGCGCGCGCGCCGACATCGCTTCGAAAACCGTGGTGCCGAGACGGGCATAGACAGGGTTCATCGCCGCAACGATCCTCCAGGATCGGCTCCCGAGGCGACGGAGCCGGTGGGCAGTTGGGTGAGCACGAAGCCGAAGGTGATCATAGCCCGCCCAATTGTCGCACACCAACGACGGAAACAACAGAAATCGCGGCGACCGTCCCTTTTCAAGGTTCGCACGACCGATCATCGCGTGCGGAGACCGAGCCGACGCGGCTTGAAGAGACAATAATGGGGTCGGCAAATGGCCGACCCCATCAGTTCTGGTGATATTAGATTGGCATCGGCAGGCAAAAAACCAGCCCGCCCGGCAACACCCGGAAGCATCCGGGCGGAAGGTCGTCACCATCATAGCTGTAAGCAGTGGGCGCCGAGGGAGCGGGCGTCACCTGAGCAAATGCCGGTGTCGCGATCGCCGATCCAAGGACGAACAATGAGATCACTACTTTACGCATACTATCCTCCTAGAGGCCAGGGTGGCAACGGCACCCATTCGTTCGCAAAAAATTCTCGAACAATGAGCATCGAAGGCAGCATGACATTCGAGTCGCCCGCATTTGTATTAGATGCATATAACTATATCGAAGTAAATTGCTAACCTGTCATCACATTACTATTTATCGATTCGATGATCGGAAGTTTTACTGAGTAAAATTTGTGATGAATGTAATATTTATATTCGACTTATGATGCATACGATTCATCGTGTTCTGGAGGCATGTCGTCGACTCGGGCACTCACGCGTCAAATAGCTATGTTTGCAAAACGGTCGAGGCCATGTTTGCGCGCCCGCAGCGCGCGGGGATGGCCAGCGGTCGCGACCCGGTCAATCGTGAAGAATGGTGGACAGGGTAGGGTTCGAACCTACGTAGGAGAAACTCCGGCAGATTTACAGTCTGCTGCCTTTAACCACTCGGCCACCTGTCCAGAGGCGCCAAAAGCGAGGCGGCTCAATGCCTATCTCGCATGCCGCTGTCAACGCCGCTTGCGCTTCATCCGATGCCCGCATAACCCTGCCGCAACTTTGTTGCTCGAAAGGGGATTTGATGCGTTCGTTGCTGCTCGCCGCCGCGGCCTTTGTGATTGCCGCGCCCGCGCTCGCCCAGTCGGTTGACCGCAATGTCGTCAACCAGATCATCGATCAGGGCATCAACCACAGCGAAGTGATGCCAACCGCCGAATATCTGTCAGACGTCATCGGATCGCGCGTCACCAATTCGCCGGGCATGCGGAAAGCCGAGGAGTGGACGCAGAGCCGGTTCAAGGCCTGGGGCCTGACCAACGTCCATAAGGAAGGCTTCGACTTCGGCCGCGGCTGGTGGATCGAGCGGTCGAGCGTACGGATGGTCGGCCCCCGCCCGCTCCAGCTCACCGCGATCCCGATCGCGTGGACGCCAGGCACCAATGGCCCCGTATCAGCGCCCGTCATCGTCGCGCCGATCGCCAAGGAAAGCGATTTCGCCAAGTGGAAGGGCAAGCTCAGCGGCAAGATCGTGATGCTCACCCTCCCCGGCACCGGCAATGAGCCGAGCACGCCGCCGTTCCAGCGCTATAGCGGTGAGGAGCTCGCCCGGCTCGATCAGTTCCAGCAGCCGCGTTACGACCCCGAAGGCGCCGACCGCCGCATGAAGCGGCTCGATTTCGCCAAGAAGCTCGACGCGTTCCTGAAGGCCGAAGGCGCGGTCGCGTGGGTGCAGAAGTCGCGCCTCGACGGCAAGCTGATCCACGGCGAAGGCTATTTGTTTGGCAAGGGCGACACGCCTGCCCTGCCCGGCGTCGAGATCGCGGCGGAGGATTATCGCCGCCTGGCGCGCCTCGCCAAGATCGGCATGGCGCCGACGCTCGAGATCGACAGCAAGGTGCATTTCGAAGACGGCGACACGCAGGCGTATAACATCATCGCCGAAATCCCCGGCAGCGACCCCAAAGCGGGGTACGTGATGGCCGGCGCGCACCTCGATTCGTGGCACGCCGCCGATGGCGCCGCCGACAATGGCGCGGGCACCGCGATGATCATGGAAGCCGCGCGCATCATTGCCGCGACCGGCATCAAGCCCAAGCGCACGATCCGCTTTGCGCTATGGGCGGGCGAGGAGCAGGGTCTGCTCGGCAGCCTCGCCTATGTCGAGCAGCATCTGGCGACGCGCGGCAGCCCCAGCGACGCCAAGACGACGGGGATGAAGCGCTTCTACGGCTGGAACGATCGCTGGCCGATCACGCCCAAGCCCGGCTATGCCGAGCTCGCGGCCTATTTCAACATCGACAATGGATCGGGCAAGCTGCGCGGCATTTATGCCGAGAATAACCCGGCCGTAGTGCCGATCTTCCGCGAGTGGCTCGCGCCCTTTGCGTCGATGGGCGCGACCAGTGTCGTGATCCAGAAGACCGGCGGCACCGATCACGTCTTCCTGCAGGCAATCGGCTTGCAGGGGTTCCAGTTCATCCAGGACCCGCTCGATTATTTCCCGCGCGTCCACCACACCAGCGCCGATACCTATGATCACCTGAAGGGCGACGACATGCGCCAGGCTTCGACGATCCTCGCGAGCTTCCTCGTCAACGCCGCCAACGCCGACAAGCCGCTGCCCAAGCCGCCGCTGCCGACCAAGCCTGCGGTGACCGATCCCTATGCGATCACCAATGACGATGATTGATCGCCCCCATGGCTAAGCGCGGCCACCGTCCTTCGCAGGCCGTCGGCAACCGCCCCCGCTTCTGGGGGCGGCACGCCGTTTATGCAGCCCTCGACAATCCCGAACGCACCGTCCGCAAGCTGTGGATCACGCACGAAGCGGCAACCGCGATCGTGATGCCCAAGGACGTGCCGACGGTGTACGCCGAGGTCGCCGATCTCGCGCGGCTGGTGCCGAGCGACGCGCCGCATCAGGGAATCGTGTGCGAAGCCGATCCGCTCGAGGACATCTGGCTCGGCGACCTGATCGAACAGGGGCGCGACAGCGACCGCCCGCTGATCGTGCTCGATCAAGTGACCGACCCGCATAATGTCGGCGCGGTGCTGCGCTCGGCTGCCGCCTTCAATGCGCTCGGCATCGTGACGCAGGATCGCCATGCGCCGCCCGAATCGGGGACGGTCGCACGGGCGGCCTCGGGCGCGCTTGAAGTCGTGCCGTGGGTGCGGGTGGTGAACCTCGCCCGCGCGCTCGATGAGATTGCCGAAGCGCAATATTGGCGGATCGGGCTGACCGGCGAGGCCAAGGTGACGCTTGCCGACTCGCTCAAAGGCGGCGGCAAGACCTGCCTCGTGCTCGGCGCCGAGGGCGAGGGCATGCGCCAGAACACCGAAGCCCACTGCGACGTCCTCGCGCGGCTGCCAATCTCTAACAAGGTCGAAAGCCTGAACGTTTCGAATGCGGCAGCAATTGCGCTATATGCGGTGGCGACACGGGGAGACTGAGGGGGGAACCTGCCAATGCGTGCGCGCCTGATTGCCGTTCTGCTGCTGCCCTTCCTGCTCGCGAGCTGCGTGCTGACGCCGGGCAAGTTCACGTCGATGCTGACGATCAACGCCGACCGCAGCTTTGCCTTCAGCTATGTCGGCGAAGTGATTGCGGTCGATGCGGGCGACGGCCTGAAGGGGCTGGAGGATCTGAAATCCTCGACCGAGGACGGCGACAAGAAATCCGCCGACACCGAAGCCAAACAGGCCGCCAAGAAAGCCGCCGCCAAGGCCGAAGCCGAAAAGCGCAACCGCGCCATCGCCGCCGCGCTCACCAAGGAAGCGGGCTATCGCAAAGTCGTCTATCTGGGCGAAGGCAAGTTCATGATCGACTATGCGGTCAAAGGCGTGCTGACCTATGGCTTCCACTGGCCCTATAATCTCGACGGCGAAGTGATTTTCCCCTTCGTCTCGATCGAGCTGCGCCAGGGCGGCGTGGTCCGCGTGAAAGCGCCTGCGTTCGGCAATGAAGGGTCAAAATCACTCCCCGGCCTGTCGCAAGCCGGCGGCGTGGGCGCCCCCGACATGGCGAGCCGCCTCGACGGCGTCTTCACGCTCGACACCGACGCCGAAATCGTCAGCCAGAATGAGGAAGGCGGCGTGCAGGTTGCGGGCGCGCGCAAGCGGATCGTGTGGAAGGCGACGCCTTCACTGAAGCAGGCGCCGACGGCGGTGCTGAAGCTGGCGGCGCTGGCGCCTTAGGGGCGCTCTCAGCCTAATGGAATGACCCTCAATCCGTTCGTGCTGAGCTTGTCGAAGCACCGCTCTTCTTCTTCGAGCCGCTGGCAAAAGAAGGACGGCCCTTCGACAAGCTCAGGGCAAACGGGAGTGGAGTGGCTCGATCAGAAACCACTCGAACGATGGACCTGCGGGTTTTCCCTCAATCCTCCGCCGCCACCCTTACCTTCAGCCCGTCGAGCGCAGCGGTGAACGGGATCTGGCACGACAGCCGCGAATATTGGTCGCGGTCGGAGGTCGAATCGAGCAGATCGTCCTCGTCGGGGCCCATTTTCGGCAGTTTGGCCGCAAAGTCCGGGTCGACATGGACGTGGCACGTCGCGCAGCTGCAGCAGCCGCCGCACAGCGCCAGAATCTCGTCGATCCCGGCGTCGCGGATCACTTCCATCACCGAAAGGCCGGCTTCGCCCGTGATTGCCCGTTCTTCCCCATTGCGGGTCACGACGATAAGCTGCGGCATCACTTTCTCCCTGGCGCGGTGTTCGCGTCGCCTTGCCGCGTGTGGGCGGCGATTTCAAGGATCGTGTCGATGGGCCTGAGCGCCAACCAACTCAAAGCAAGCCTCGACGCCGTCGCCGCGATCGAACCGGCGATGGCGCGCGCGATCGACCGTGCGGGCTATCCGCCGCCGCGCATCCGCGATCGCGGCTATGGCACCTTGCTGCGCACGATCGTCGGCCAGCAAGTGAGCGTCGCAGCCGCAGCGTCGATCTGGAAGAAGCTCGAAGCGGGCTTGGGCAATCTCGACGACCCCGCGACGCTGGCGGCAGTGAGCATCGAGGATATGCGCCCGTTCGGCCTCTCGCGGCAAAAGGCGAGCTATGCGCACAGCCTCGCCGAAGCGGTGGCGAGCGGCGCGCTCGACCTCGACGATCTCCCCGCTGATGACGAGGAAGCGATTGCGGCGCTCTCCAGCATCAAGGGCATTGGTCGCTGGTCGGCCGAAATCTACCTGTTGTTCGCCGAGGGGCGCGCCGACATCTGGCCGGCGGGCGATCTGGCGGTGCAGATCGAGGTTGGCCGCATGCTAGGGCTGGAGACGCGCCCGACCGAAAAGGCGACCCGGCTGCTCGCCGAGCCGTGGCGCCCGCACCGGGGCGCGGCGGCGATCATGGCGTGGCATCACTATAAGGTCGACATGGCAGTGGTGTGAGCGCGTTGGGTGGGGAGTAATCCCAGCACTTCCCGTTCGTGTCGAGCGGAGGCTCTGTCGAGCGAAGTCGAGACGTCGAGACACCTTGTGCGCCGCTTGCGGTCTGTTTCTGGACTGCGCTCGAAACAAACGGGTGGAGTTAAAGCCGTCAAGCTCTAGGTTGCACCAAAATCATCGGGAGAGCGCGTAATGTCGAACAATTGGTTCACCGCAAAGCCGTCGGTAATCATCGGTGCCGTCGCGATCAGTTTGGCGATCACGCCGACAGCCGCGCAAACGCCGCTACCCTTCACCGATATCCTCGGCAAAGCGTCGGACTCGGCGCTCGGCAAGCTGGGCCAGCCCGGTGCTTTCTATGCCGATGAAGCCGTGCGGATCGCGCTGCCGGGGCCACTTGCGCGCGCCAATGGCATCCTCAAGCTGACCGATCGGGCGGGGCTCACCACCGGCATCACCAAAAGTCTGAACGATGCCGCAGGCCAGGCTGCTGGCGCCGCCAAACCGATTTTTCGCGCCGCAATTTCCAAAATGACGGTCAACGACGTGCCGGGGCTGCTGACCAAAAGCGACGGTGCGACCAGCTATCTGCGCCAGAGCGCGGGCACCGAGCTTCGCGCCAAGCTGCGCCCGCTGATCGTCGGCGCACTCGGCAAGACCGGCGCCTTCGCGCAGATGGACAAGCTCGGCAAGGCGGGGAATCTCGGCGGCTTGCTGGGCAGCGTCGGCGTCAATCGCGACACGCTGAGCGACAGCGTCACCGATCAGGCGATGAACGGCATCTTCAAATATATGGGCAATGAAGAAGCGAAACTGCGCGCCAACCCGCTCGATCTGGGCAAGAAACTGCTCGGGGTGCAGTAACGCGGCTCAGCGCGCGGGTTTCCAATTCTGCGTCTGGCAGAAAAAGGCGATGCAGCCCTGCACTTGCAGGCTGCCGTCGGGCAGCCGCTTCAGGATCGAGCGATACTCCTTGCCCGCTTCGGGGTCATAGATGCGCCCGCGCCAGTCGCGGCCCGCATCGGTGAAGTTGGTCAGGATCGGCAGGCCGACAATCGGCCGATTGCGCAGCGCCGGATTGGGATTGCGCTCGTCGACGCCGTGTCCCTCCGGATTGGGCTTCAGCACTTTGGCAATGCGCCCGCACACGCCCTTGCCGCAGGGCGCAATCGCGACAATCGCCTTGGCGTCCTTCGTATACCATTGCCCTGTGATCGGCTCGGCGGCATGAGCGGCGGCAGGTAGCGCAAGCAACCCAAGGGCAACGATCGTCCGCATCGGCAAAGTCCTCATTTGGCAGGCGAGCTTTCTTTCGGAGTAACAGCATGAACGACGCGTGGACAATCGGCATTATCGGCGGATCGGGCCTTTATGCGATCGAAGGGCTGGAGGATGCGCAGTGGCGCCGCGTCGATACGCCCTGGGGCGCGCCGTCCGACGAGCTGCTGTTCGGACGCGTGGGCCATGTCAATATCGTGTTCCTGCCGCGCCACGGGCGTGGGCATGTCATCCCCCCGAGCGAGCTGAATGCGCGCGCGAACATCGACGCGCTCAAGCGCAGCGGCTGCACCGACATTCTCGCGATTTCGTCGATCGGCTCGCTGCAGGAAGAACTCGAGCCCGGCCGCTTCGTGGTGGTGGAGCAATTCATCGACCGCACCGTCGGCCGCGCGTCGAGCTTCTTCGGCACCGGCATGGTCGCGCATGTATCGATGGCTGATCCGGTCTGCCCGCGGCTGTCGGCTTTTGCTGCCGAAGCAATCACTCACGCGGGCGGCCAGATGAGCAAGGGCGCGACCTATGTCGCGATGGAAGGCCCGCAATTTTCCAGCCGCGCCGAAAGCCTGCTCTACCGTGGGTGGGGCGCCGATGTGATCGGCATGACCGCAATGCCCGAAGCCAAGCTCGCGCGCGAAGCCGAGCTGCCCTATGCGCTGATCGGCATGGTCACCGATTATGATTGCTGGCGCGAAAGCGAAGCGCATGTCGAAGTGAGCGAAGTCATTGCGCAGATGCACGCGAACGGCGATCTCGCGCGCCGCACGGTCGCGGCCTTCCTCGCCACGCTGCCGGAGGAGCGCACGCCGTCGCCGATCGACACCGTGCTCGACGCAGCCCTCATCACCGATCCGGCGCGGCGCGACCCGGCAATGCTGGCGAAGCTCGATGCAGTGATGGCGCGGATCAACCGCTGATCCGGCTATTTCGCAAACATTGCCGAACCGCGTGCTTTGTAATGCCGTGAATCTGCCCCACATAGCCGGTCATGGCCCCGCCCCCGCCCTTTGCGCATGAGTCCTCCGGCGGGGTCGCCGAGCCGCTCGCGCCGCGCGTATCGCTGAGCGAAAGCCACCGCAGCGTCGCGGTGCCGCCGCCAAGCGTTGGCTTCTGGCGGCGGCTGTTCGCCTTTTCGGGGCCGGGCTATCTGGTCGCGGTCGGTTATATGGACCCCGGCAATTGGGCGACCGACATCGCCGGGGGCTCGGCGTTCGGCTATCGGCTGCTGTGCGTCATCCTGATGGCCAACATGATGGCGATGCTGCTGCAGGCACTCGCCGCGCGGCTCGGCATCGCGAGCGGGATGGACCTCGCCCAGGCGTGCCGCGCGCGCTACTCGCGGCCGGTCAACCTCACCTTGTGGGTGCTGTGCGAACTGGCGATCATTGCGTGCGATCTCGCTGAAGTGCTCGGCACCGCGATTGCGCTCAAGCTGCTGTTCGGGCTGCCGCTGGTCGCGGGCGTGCTGCTCACGGGCTTCGACGTGCTCCTGATCCTGATGCTCCAGCATTGGGGCTTCCGGCTGCTCGAAGCCTTTATCGTTACATTGCTGGTCGTGATCGCGGGCTGCTTTGCCTATGAACTGGCAATTGCCCAGCCCGATCTCGCCGCGATGGCACGCGGCCTGATCCCCAGCAGCGAAATCGTCACCAATCCGGCGATGCTCTACATCGCGATCGGGATTCTCGGCGCGACGGTGATGCCGCATAATCTCTACCTGCATTCGTCGATCGTCCAGACGCGCGCGTTCGACCGCGACGCCGAGGGCAAACGCCAGGCCGCGCGGCTGGCGGTGATCGATTCGACGATCGCGCTAGGCCTTGCGCTGTTCATCAATGCCGCGATCCTGATATTGGCGGCAGCGACCTTCCATCAGGCCGGGCGCACCGACGTCGCCGATATCGATCAGGCGTACCGCTTGCTCAGCCCGATGCTCGGCGCGGGCGCGGCGAGCGTGGTGTTCGCAGTGGCGCTGCTCGCGTCGGGGCAGAATTCGACGATCACCGGCACGCTGGCAGGGCAGATCGTTGCCGAAGGGTTTCTCGACCTGAAGCTGCCAGTGTGGCTGCGGCGGCTGGTGACGCGGCTGCTCGCGATCGTGCCTGCCGTGATCGTCGTTGGGTGGCTGGGGGATAGCGGTGCGACCAGCCTGCTGGTGCTGAGCCAGGTGATCCTGAGCCTGCAATTGCCCTTCGCGATCGTGCCTTTGGTGGCATTCACGAGCGACCGTGCGGTAATGGGCGATCTCGCCAGCCCGCGCTGGCTGAAGGTATCGGCGTGGGGCATTGCGGCAGTGGTGATCGGGCTGAACGCGACGCTGCTGATCGGGTTTTTGTAGGCGCGATACGAACGCGCGTGAAGCTCAACTCCCCTCCCTGGACAAGGGAGGGGGTAGGGGGAGGGTTGGCCCGTGGCGAAGCAATGCGCGCTCCTGATGCCGACCCACCCCCGACCCCTCCCTTGTCCAGGGAGGGGAGTTTGTTGGGGATGGTTGATCCGGTTATCGCAAACGCTGCCCGTTACTCCGCCGCCGCCGCCTCTAGCGCCGTACGCTCCTGCCGCCCCCAGGTCTCGCGCCCGGTCAGAAACGCATGCCAGCCCCATAGCGCCCCCGCATGGCGCAGTAGCTGGAAGCTGAACGGCTCCAACGCCGCCGCGAGCACCGCGCCGCGCACCGTCAACCCCTTCTCCTGCCCCGTCCAGCGCGCGTAGAGCCGCAGCGACCAGATCAGGAAGCTCAGGTCGAAGATGATCTTGACGATCATGATGATCAGGATCGGCAGCGCGATCACGAAACGGCCGAGCGCGAGCAAGGTCAGCAGGATGATGAAGGCGGCCACCCCCGCCACCGGCTGGAGCGTGTCGAGCGTCTTGACTGGCATATGCGCCGTGCCGAGCATCCCGAAGTGGCGATTGCCGATCATGTCGCGGTTCCAGTAATGCGTCTGGAGGAACCCGCCGAACCAGCGCCGCCGCTGCTTCAGGAATCCGATCACCGAGGCAGGCGCATCGGTGCGCGCCCGCGCCGCGCCCACCACCCGCACGCGCCAGTCCAGACCCCTGTCGGCGGCGTGGCGGTGCAGCCGGTGGATCAGTTCATAATCCTCAACCAGGCACACCGGATCGAACCCGCCGACATCGACCAATGCGGTGCGCCGGAACGCCGCGAACGCGCCCGACACCAGCAACAGGCTGTGCGCCTGCATCCACGCATAGCGCCCGAGGAAATTGCGGACATATTCGTAGCTCTGGAACCACTGAAAAAGCCGCCCGGTGCGCGATGGCCCGCAAATCGGCGTCAGCACGCCGGTTGCGGCCACCAGTTCGGACTCGGCGGCAAAGGCCGCGCGCATCGCCGCCAGCGCGCCGGGATCGAGCAACGTATCGGCGTCGACCGTCAGCACGATTTCGGTATCGGCCTCAACGATCGCGGCATTGAGCGCGCGCGCCTTGCCGCCATGGGGCACCCGCAACCAGCGCAGGCTGGGCAGCACCGGCGACGGCGGGCTGATCGCGCCAAGCGGCGGTGGTTCGAGCCCGAAGCGCTCGGCCATCACGTCGGGGGTCGCGTCGGTCGATCCGTCATCGGCGATCAGGATGAGCTCGGGCGGCGCGCTCGCACTCACGAGCTGGTCGATCGTGACGGCAAGCACCCCGGCTTCGTTATGCGCGGCGACGATCACGCCCAAGGTCGGCCGGGTCGCGGGCACCGCCGCGACGGGCATGGGCCGCATCAGCCGCCAGCTGTGGCGCGCGGTGAAGATCAACAGTGCGGTATCGTACCCGATATAGGCGATCCCGACCGACCAACCCGCGAGGTTCGCGCGAAACAGTGCCTGCAAGGTCAGCAGCACCAGCACAATCACCGCGCCGCCACCGATCACATAGCTTTGCCAAGGCGCCCGGCGCGGTGAAAGTCGCGGCGATTCAGCGACAAGCGACTGAGTGAGGCGGGCAAGCGCTGGCAAGGGGGATCCCGCAATTGGGGGGTGAATGTTCGGCCTGCCCAAGGTAAGGACAAACCACGCCAATCGCCAGTGGTGCAGTGCGGTAAGGCGTGGAGGACACCCAAATGACCGATCGCCGTTACACCAGCCTTGCCATCACCTTTCACTGGCTCGTCGCGATTGGCATCATTCTCAATCTGGCGCTGACGTGGATCTGGCCTGCGGTCGCTGACGAACAGGTTCGCCCGTTGATCAATCTCCACAAGTCGGTTGGCATCACCGTGCTGGGCCTTGCGATCATGCGGCTGTTGTGGCGGTTCGCGCACAAGCCGCCAACGCTGCCGACGGGGTACAAGGCCTGGGAAGTGCGGCTGTCGCATTGGACTCACATCGCGCTTTATGTCCTGATTTTCGCGATGCCGCTGAGCGGGTGGATCATGGATTCGGCGTGGAAGGATGCCGCCACGCATCCGATGTTCCTGTTCGGGGTGGTCGAATGGCCGCGCATCGGCTTCATCATGGCGCTCGATCCCGCCACCAAGCTGGCGGTGCATGACGGCTTTGGCGAGGCGCATGATATCATCGGCAAGCTCGTTTATGTGCTGGTTGGCCTGCACATCCTCGGCGCGCTCAAGCACCAGTTCCTCGACGGCACGCGCGAGCTGCAGCGCATGTGGTACACGGGAACGCCCGAATAATCACGCGACCGACCTATGATGTGATTGTGCTCGGCGCGGGTGCGGCTGGGATGATGGCTGCGCGTGTGGCAAACCAGCGCGGGCGGCGCGTGCTGCTGATCGAACACAATAGCGAGCCGGGGCGCAAAATCCTGATCTCGGGTGGCGGGCGTTGCAATTTTACCAATGTGGGGGCGGTGCCCGAGCGCTTCATTTCGGCCAATCCGCATTTCGCCAAGTCGGCGCTGGGACGCTATAGCCCGCAGGATTTCATCGCGCTGGTCGATGCGCATGGCATTGCGTGGCACGAAAAGACGTTGGGGCAGTTGTTCTGCGACGGATCGGCGAAGCAGATCGTGGCGATGCTGGTCGACGAATGCGCGGGCGTCGATTTCGCGTTCGGCAGCGCGATCCGCGATGTCGGGCACGCTGATGGGGTGTTCAGCGTAACGCATGGGACGCGGACGGATTCCGCTCCGTCCTTGGTGATTGCGACGGGCGGTCCGGCGATCCCGAAGCTCGGCGCGACCGGATTCGCTTATGATCTCGCGCGCAAATTCGGGCTGAAAGTGGTCGAGCCGCGCCCTGCCCTCGTGCCGCTGACGCTGGGCGGGGCCGACGCACTGTTTTCGGCGCTGTCGGGCGTGGCGACCGAGGTTGTCGCGCGCGCCGGGAAAGCGGCGTTTCGCGAGGCCGCACTGTTCACCCACCGTGGCCTCTCCGGCCCAGCGATTCTGCAAGCGTCGAGCTATTGGCGCCACGGCGAGTCCGTCGCGATCGATTTCGTCCCCGACGCCGCGCCCGATTGGCTCACCGCCGCCAAGCGCGCGCGACCGCGCAGCAGCCTGAAAGCGGCTCTCGCCGAAGCGCTCCCCGCGCGGCTCGCCGAAGCGCTGGCCGAGCGGCTGGGGCTGGCGGGCGAGCTCGCAGGGCAAACCGACCGCGCGCTTGCCGACGCCGCGCGCCGCCTGAAGGACTGGCGCTTCGAGCCGAACGGGACCGAGGGCTTCGCCAAGGCCGAAGTCACCGTCGGTGGCATTTCCACCGACGGCCTGTCATCGCAATCGATGATGGCGCGCAAGGTGCCGGGCCTCTACGCGATCGGCGAAGCGGTTGATGTCACGGGATGGCTCGGCGGCTATAATTTCCAATGGGCCTGGGCCAGCGGCGCGGCAGCGGGGGCAGCGGTCTAGCGCGGCGAGCGCGCGTCGTCGGCATGCCACGCCGCGCCGCAAATTCCGTCGGTTCGCCGCCAACACATTGCATCCGCCGCGCGCGCGCCGCTATCCTCACCCGCGATGCGCCGTGCCGCGATCTTGCTCATTCTCTTGCTCGCCGGGTGCGGCGGCACCGATCGTGCGCCGCCTGCGCGCCCGCCGGGATCGCGACCTGCGGCTGTGACCCTGCCGACCAGCCGCGAGACGCAAGCTTGCCTTGCCGACCTCTCGCGCGCCGATGTCCGCTACAATGCGCTCCCCGACCGTGACTATGGCGGCGGCTGTTCGCTGGTCGGGGCGGTGCAATTGATCGACATCGGCGTGCCCGTCACGGGCATCAAGGGCATGCGCTGCGGCCTCGCGCGCAGCTTCACGGCGTGGACGCGGTTCGCGCTCGCGCCCGCCGCGCGGCAAATCCTCGGCAGCGATCTGGTGCGCGTCGAAACCTTTGGCAGCTATGCCTGCCGCAACACCGTTGGTACCGCCGCCGCCTATACCCGGCTGTCGGGCCATGCGGCGGGCAATGCGATCGACGTCAGCGGCTTCGTGCTCGCCGACGGCCGCCGGATCAGCGTGCAAACGGGCTGGCGATCGGGCGATCCCGATGTCCGCCGCTTCTTCGAGGTGATCCACGCCTCGGCCTGCAAGCGCTTCGGCACCGTACTCAGCCCCGATTACAACGCCGCGCATTACAACCACCTCCATCTGGAGGATGACCGCGCCGGTTTTTGCCGCTGATCCGTTCCTAATCACGCGCAAAAGCGTTAGGACAACGTGATGACCGACCCCAAAGTACCGCCGCGCGTGTTCGCGCGTGCCAGCGAAGATGCCGAAACCGCGCGCGGCATTGCCTCCACGCCGCAGACTGAAGACCCGGCGTATCGCCTCGCGTTTCAGGACATGGACTTCCTGCTGCGCGAGGATTTGCGGCCCGTGCGGTTCCAGCTCGAACTGCTCAAGCCCGAATTGCTGCTCGCCGAGGCCGGCATCGGCTCGACGTTCGTCTTTTACGGCTCGGCGCGCATTCCCGAACCCGCCAAGGCGCAGGCGATGCTCGACATGGCGCAGGACGAGTCGGCGCGGAAGGTCGCCGAAAGCCTCGTCGCCAAGTCGCGCTATTATGACGAAGCGCGCAAGCTTGCGGCGATCGTCAGCCAGGTGCCACCCGACGCGCAGGGCATGCGCCAGTTCGTCGTGTGTTCAGGCGGCGGGCCATCGATCATGGAAGCTGCCAATCGCGGCGCGTGCGACGTCGGTGCCGAATCGATCGGGCTCAACATCGTGCTCCCGCATGAGCAGGCGCCCAACCCCTATGTCACGCCGCGCCTGTCGCTCCAGTTCCATTACTTCGCGCTGCGCAAGATGCATTTCCTGCTCCACGCGCGCGCGCTCGCGGCCTTCCCGGGCGGGTTCGGCACGTTCGACGAATTGTTCGAGCTGCTGACGCTGATCCAGACCGGCAAGATCGATCCGATCCCAGTGTTGCTGTTCGGCCGCGATTTCTGGAACCGCGTCGTCAATTTCGAGGCACTGTGCGAAGAAGGCGTGATCTCGCCGCGCGACCTGGAGATTTTCCGCTTCGTCGAGACGGCGGACGAGGCGTGGGACTATGTCAAAGGCTTCTATGCCGACCGGCCCGATCCCATGATCCGCTACCCCATGGGCGAGGAATAAGGGTCAGGCGTCCGACTTGCCCCCGATGACGTTAAAGTGACCCGTTCGTTTCGAGCGAAGTCGAGAAACAGGCCACAAACCGTGCGCAAGGTGTCTCGACTTTGCTCGACACCAACGACAGCCTTTCGGCGCGCTTACTTTGCCGGGGCGGTCGCGTTGCCCTCGGCAGCGGGCGCCGCGGCATTGCCTTCCGCCGGTGCAGCCGCCGGAGCGGCTTCAGGCGTCGGCAACGGCAGGTTCGCCCCCTGCGTGTTCAGATAGAGGATCACATTCGCGCGGTCCTGCCCATTGGCGAGGCCTGCGAAGCTCATCTTGGTGCCACTGGCATAGCTGCGCGGGTTGGTGAGCCACTTGTTGAGCTCGTCGAAGGTCCAGGTGCCGCCCTTGGTCTTCAACACGTCGGAATAGGCAAAGCCGCCATGCGCCGCGACGCCCTTGCCAACAATGCCCCAAAGGTTCGGGCCGATGCCGTTGGCCCCGCCCTGCGCGACGGTGTGGCATGACGTGCATTTCTTGAACACTTCGGCGCCCTTGGCGGCGTCGGCCGTGGCGAGCAGAGTCGCGATCGGCACTTCGGGCGCGGCAGGCGCTCCACCTTCCGCCGACGCCTCGACGACGCCTTCGATCGGATAGCCCATTTTTTCAGGGCGTTCGCTGTGGAAGAACTTTCCGGCGACCAGCGAGAGACCCAGCCCGACGAAAATCGCCGCCAGCACCCAACCCACGATGATGTTCGTCCGAAAGCTCATGTGCTGCAACGTCCCTGCATGTGAAGTGCGCTCCCTTTAGGTTCGCTGCCCGGCAATCGCAAGCAGCGCTTGCCGCATCTGCGAAGGGCCGATAAGCGCGGCGCGCAAATGGAACGATTTCCCGCCCCCGCCCGCCCGATCGTCGCCGCCATGACCGCCGCCGCTGCCGCTGATCCCGCGCGCGCCGTCGCGTTTCAGGGCGCGCCGGGCGCCAATTCGCATATCGCAGCACTTCAGGCGGTGCCGGACGGATTGCCGATGCCCTGCTTCGACTTCGACGACGCGATCGAAGCGGTGCAATCGGGGAGCGCCGAACTGGCGATCATCCCGATCGAGAATTCGCTCCACGGCCGCGTCGCCGACATCCATTTCCTGCTGCCCGAATCGGGGCTGAGCATCATCGGCGAATTCTTCCTGCCGATTCGCTACGCCATGATGGGGCTCGGCACGCGGGCGCAGGTGCGCGAAGTGGTGAGCCATCCGCAAGCGCTCGGCCAGTGCCGCCAATGGCTGCGCGCGGCGGGCATTTCGCCGGTCACCTATCCCGATACGGCGGGTGCTGCGGCGCTGGTCGCCGAACGCGGCGATCCCTCGGTCGCCGCGCTCGCCCCGGCGATTGCCGCTGAAACCTATGGCCTGAAGCTGCTGGTCGAGGACATCGCCGACGAAGCGCACAACATGACGCGCTTCGTGCTGCTCGCCCAACAGGCGGTGCCGCTCGACGGTGAAGGGCCGTTCGTGACCACGCTGATCTTCGCGCTGCCCAATGCGCCGGCCGCGCTCTACAAGGCGCTCGGCGGCTTTGCGACGGCGGGGGTCAACATGACCAAGCTCGAAAGCTATCAGCGCGGCGCAAGCTTCACCGCGACCGAATTCTTCGCCGATTTCATTGGCCGCCCCGGCGATCCCGCTGTCGACCGCGCGCTCAGCGAGCTGGGATTCCACGCCGAGTGGGTCCGCCTGCTGGGCAGCTATCCGATGGCGCGGGAGCGGTAGCGGCGGCCCGGTTGGGTTTTAATCCCCAACCGTTCGTGTCGAGCGAAGTCGAGACACCTTGGATACCGCTTGGTGCCTGTTTCTCGACTTCGCTCGAAACAAACGGGGTGGTTGGAGTTGGCCTCAGGGTTATCCCTTCGCCCACTCGGTCAGCAGCGTGTGGGCAATCGCATAGGGTGGGGCCGCCAGAAACGGCCCCGGCTCGCCCGCCATCACCGCGCGGACATCCTCGCGCGACACCCATATCGCATCCTCGAGTTCGTTCGGATCGATCTTGAGCGCGTCATCCTCGGCGACCGCGACGCACGCCATCATCAGCGACGACGGGAACGGCCAGGGCTGGCTGGCGACATAGCGCACGCCACCGACCCGCACCCCCGCTTCCTCGAAAATCTCGCGCGCGACGGCTTCCTCGATCGATTCGCCCGGCTCGACGAAACCCGCGAGCGCCGAATAGCGCCCCGGCGGCCAGCCCTTGCCGCGCCCGAGCAGTGCGCGGCCGTCGTGTTCCGCCAGCATGATCACGACAGGATCGACGCGCGGGAAATGCTCCGCGCTGCACCCACTGCATTTGCGCGCCCAGCCCGCGCGGATCATCGCGGTCGGCGCGCCGCAATTCGCGCAGAACTGATGGCGGCTGTGCCAGTCGAGCACGCTGCGCGCGGCGGCATAGGTCGCGGCTTCGCCGGGCGCGAACTGGTCGAGCATGCCGAACAGCCGCAATGACCGCCCCGGCGGCGCGCGCATGCCGGGGACATAAGCCGCAAAATGCGGGCGCCCGCCCTCGCCCAGCCCAAGCAGCACCAGCTCGGCTTCCTCGGGCGCATCGGCGAGCGACGTCCACGCCAGCGTGCCCTCCGCCGTCAGCTCGGGCTCGAAGTTTTCGAGCTTCAGCAGCCGCGCGCGCCAGTCACCCCGCAGCGCGGCGAGCGCTTCGGCATCGTGCCGCACATGATCGGCGCGGTCGAGCGGCCCGCCTGTGAACCCCGGCACCAGCATTTGGGCGTCAGCGCGCCAGATCGGCGTAGAGCGCCTTGGTGAAATCGGTGCGCAGCGGCCAGCGGTCGCCGGGCAGGTAATTGACCATGACGGTCGCGCGCACCTTGTTCTTGGGGTCGACCCAGGCAATCGTCCCCGCCGCGCCGCCCCAGCCATAGGTGCCCTTGCCCGGGCCACCGGGCGTATCCACCAGCGACACCGACCCGCCGGCACCAAAACCCTGCGTCGAGGTTGTGCCGCCGGTCGCAGCAACGGCGCCTGGATAGATAACGCCCTTGGGCAACAGGTCTGACATGGCGAGCGCGACCGTCTCGGGCTTCATGATCCGTACCCCGTCGAGCGTGCCGCCGAACATCAGCATCTGGAGGAAGCGGTCATAGTCGTTGGCCGACATCACCAGCCCAGCGCCGCCATAGGGGAAGCTGGGCGGCTGAAGGAACACCGACGTCGCACCGGCATCAAGCGGCAGTGGATTTTCGCCGACGAAGGCATAGCCCGTCACCAGCCGCTTCGCATCGGCTGCGGGCACGGTGAAATAGGTCGATTGCATCTTGAGCGGCGTGAAGATGCGCTTTTGCAGGAAAGCGTCGAACGGCATGCCGCTCGCCTTCTCGATCACTGCACCGAGCACATCGAGCCCGATTGAATAGCTCCACTTGGTGCCGGGTTCAGCGATCAACGGCAGCGTTGCGACCCTTTCGGCGAACGCCTGAAGCGACGCGGGACGCACTTTGCGTAAATCCTTCTCCGCTTGCGCGGTCGAGGTGAAGGGGGTGATACCCGCTTCGTCATAGGCCTTGAGCAGCGGCCCTTTGGTGACGATCGTATAGCCAAGGCCGGCGGTGTGGGTCATCAAATGGCGGACGGTGATCTGGGTCTTGGCAGGGACCGCCGTCAGGTCCTTCGTCCCATCGACGAGTACGGTCATGTTCTTGAAAGCGGGGATGAACTTGCTGATCGGATCGTCGAGCTTCAGCTTGCCTTCCTCGATCAGGATCATCGCGGCCATCGCCGTGATCGGCTTGGTCATTGAATAGACGCGCCACAGCGAGTCACCGTCGGCCTTGGCCGCGTTGGCATCAAAAGCCAGCGTACCCGCTTGCCGGGTCAAGGTTGAATGGCCGACGCCAATGACCGCGACGACGCCGGGCGCCTTGCGCGTTGCTGGATAGCTATCAAGCAGGGCGCTGACTTTTGGCAACGCGATCGAACCAGACGCCATTTGGTGATCGTGATGCGGGCTCTGTTTCTGGGCTTGGCCCGCCAGTGCTGCGGTTGCAGCCAGCGCCACCAGCGCTGCCATCGTTACTGCCCGTAGCTTCGCCATCATACTCTCCCCAAACGCGCCACCTTGGCGAACACCGTCGGCAGCCCTGCCGACTCAAGATCGGCGATCGGCCACCATTCGCCTTGCTCCGCGCCTGATTGCCCGTCGCCGCGCGCAACCGCAAGCACCAGTTCGAGGCGAAAATGCGTGAAGACATGGGTCGCCGTACCCGGCGCCAGTGCCCAAACGGCGGCCGGTAACGGTGCTTCGGCTAGTCCTGGGGGAGCATCAACCCAAGGCCCTGTCGGCAGTGCGCGCATCCCGCCGAGCAGGCCTTTGGGCGGGCGCTGGATCAGCAGCACCGCGCCGTCGCGCTCGATCCAATAGGCAGTGCCATAGCGCTGCGGCTTGGCTTTCTTCGCCGCTTTCACCGGATAGGCCTGCGGATTGCCGTGCGCGCGCGCTGTGCACATAGCCGCCAGCGGACAAAGCGCGCAGGCGGGATTGCTGGGACTGCACAAGCTCGCGCCCAAATCCATCATGGCTTGCGCGAAATCGCCCGCGCGCTCGGCTGGTGTGATGCGATTGGTGAGCGCGCGAATCGCGGGCTTGGCGCCGGGCAGCGGATCGGCGAGCGCGAACAGCCGCGTCACGACGCGCTCGACATTGCCGTCCACCACCACCGCGCGCAGCCCGAACGCAATCGCGGCGATTGCTGCCGCCGTATAGTCGCCCAAGCCCGGCAAGCCGCGCAGCGCCGCCTCATCTGCGGGAAAAGCGCCGCCGTGATCGGCGACGACGGTACGGGCGCACGCCAGCAAGTTGCGCGCCCGCGCGTAATAGCCAAGGCCCGCCCACGCAGCCATCAGATCGGCATCCTCGGCCGCCGCGAGCGCCGCCACGGTCGGCCACCGCGCGACGAACTCGGCAAAGCGCGGGCGCACGGTCGCGACCGTGGTCTGCTGGAGCATCACTTCGGACAGCCACACGCGGTAGGGATCGGCGGCCTCGCCCGGCTTCACCCGCCACGGCAAGTCGCGGGCATGGCGATCGTACCAGGCGAGCAGCGCCGGCGCGATGGCTGCCGGATCATGATCATGCTTGGCGTCCACCCGGCGGCTATGGCATGGACTGCGCGGTGAGCAATAGTGTGCGCCCTCCCCGACCAAAAGCCGATGATGCGCCGCGTGGTGGACCCGCGCGGGCGCTGAGCGATTTGCTGCCGGCGGTCAGCGGCGTTGCGTTCAAGAAATTCGGCTTTGTGCAAAGCTCGGTCGTCAGCCGCTGGCCCGAAATCGTCGGCGCGCGCTTCGCCGCCGTCTCCGCCCCCGAATCGATTCGCTTTCCGCGTGGGAGTCGGCAGGACGGGACGCTGCATCTCGTCGTGCGCGGCGCGCATGGCACGATGATGCAGCACATCGCGCCCGAAATCGTCGAGCGCGTCAATCGCTTCTTCGGCTATCCGGCGGTCGCCAAGGTCGTGATGCGTCAGGGCGATGTCGCCCCGCCCCGCCCGCGCGCGGCACCGCCATCGCTCAAGCCCGTGCCGCTCGAACTCGGCGACAGCCTGCGCGCGATCGTCGACCCCGAGCTGAAGGCCGTGTTGTCGGCGTTGGCGGCGGGCGTCGCCGCGAGTAAAGGCCCGCCGGTCATCGACAGCGAGGACAAGGCGTGAAACGGGCTTTGCTGGCGATCGTCGCCACCGGAATGGCATCGCTAGCGCTGGCCGCGCCGCCACCCGTCAAGCGCGCGGCGGCAGTGGCCAAGCCAGCCCCCGCAGACTGGAGCAAGGTCGCCCGGCTCACCCCGGCAGGCAGCATCGTGATCGGCAATCCGGCGGCCAAAGTGAAGATCGTCGAATATCTAAGCTTTACCTGCCCGCATTGTGCCGCCTTCGCCAAAGAATCGGCAGCGACGCTGAAAGGACAAATGGTCAAATCGGGCTCCACCAGGCTCGAATTTCGCCCGCTGACCAGCAACCAGCTCGATCTTGGCGCCGCGATCGTCGCGCGCTGTGTCGGCCCGTCGCGCTATGCCGCGACGGTCGAGGCGATCTTTGACCGCCAGCAGGAATGGACCCCGCTCGGCGTCAACTTCGTCAATCGCGAGCTGCGCCGCTTCGCCAATGAAAAGCCGATCGACCAGATCAGGATCATGGCGCAGTCGATCGGCCTGAACGAAATCGCCAAGGCGCAAGGGCTGAACGACGCGCAGATCAAGGCCTGCTTCGCCAACCCGCAGATCGTCAATCCGGTGCTGAAGATCGGCGCTGATGCCAGCAAGATCATCCAATTCACCCCGACTTTTTATGTCGGCGGGCGCGATACCAAAGTCTATGACTGGCCATCGCTCGAACCGATTATCCGTGCCCAGGGTGCAAAATGACATCGTCCAGGAGTTTTACCCCCATGAAGTTGCCTGCCTCGCTTGCCTTGCTGCCCCTCGCACTGCTCGCCGCCTGTAATGGCGCCGGTTCGGACAATGCATCGACCCCGACGGCGAGCGCGCCCGTCGCCGCCAAGCCCGCCCCTGCGGGGAAGCCGTGGGTCGATGTCGTCAGCGCGACGCCTGAAGGCGGCTTTCGCATGGGCAATCCCGATGCTCCGCTCAAGCTGATCGAATATGGCAGCCGCGCCTGCCCCTATTGCGCGACATTCTCGGCCGAAGGCATG
Source organism: uncultured Stakelama sp. (assembly GCA_964449575.1). GTDB lineage: Bacteria > Pseudomonadota > Alphaproteobacteria > Sphingomonadales > Sphingomonadaceae > Sphingomonas. Next base: position 105,584 of record CAYUYZ010000003.1, on the reverse strand, counting down.
GCGCCGCTGAAGGCGGGCTATATCGCCAGCGGCAAGGTGTCGTATGAATTCCGCGACTATCCGATCCACGGTGCACTCGACGTGGCGCCCTATTTGCTTGGCCACTGCCTGCCGGCCGAAGCCTTTTTCCCGATGCTCGACCAGATGATGGCGAACCAGTCGACCTTGCTTGCCAAGGCCGAAGAAGTCGGTCCCAAGGCGGTCGCGCTCGGCGAGCCTACCAAAGTCGCAACCGCCTTTGCCGAAGGCCTTGGCTATCTCGATTTCGTCAAGCAGCGCGGCGTGGCGGAGGATCAGGCGCGCGCCTGCCTGAACGACAAGGCCAAGATTGCGGTGCTGGCTGCCAACACCGACAAGGCGAACCAGCAATATAATGTGCGCGGCACGCCGACCTTCATCCTCAACGGCAAGGTGCTCGAAGATACCGGCGAGTGGGCCAAGCTCGAACCCGCGCTGAAGGCCGCGGGCGCCTGAAGGAAGCGTAAGGCGTGCAGATCAAACGGCTGCGGCTGACCGGATTCAAGAGCTTCGTCGATCCCGCCGATCTGCGCATCGAACCCGGCCTGACCGGGATCGTCGGCCCCAATGGCTGCGGCAAGTCCAACCTGCTCGAAGCGCTGCGCTGGACGATGGGCGAAGCGAGCGCCAAATCGCTGCGCGGGGCGGGGATGGAAGACGTGATCTTCGCCGGCACCGCGACGCGCCCGCAGCGCGACTTCGCCGAAGTGTCGATGCTGATCGACGCGCCCGAAAGCGGCGAAACCGAAGTGGTGCGCCGGATTGAGCGCGGCGCGGGGTCTGCTTACCGGATCAACGGGCGCGATGTGCGCGCGAAGGACGTGGCGCTGCTGTTCGCCGATGCGGCGACCGGCGCGCATTCGCCCGCCCTCGTCAGCCAGGGACGGATCGGCGCGGTGATCAACGCCCGCCCCGCCGAACGCCGTGCGATGCTCGAAGAAGCCGCCGGGATCGCGGGGCTGCACGTGCGCCGCAAGGATGCCGAGCAACGGCTGCGCGCGACCGAGGCCAATCTGGCGAAACTCGACGAGGTGATCGCCGATCAGGAGGCGCGGGCGGCGGCTCTGCGGCGCCAGGCCAAGCAGGCCGAACGCTATCGCACGCTGTCCGACCAGATCCGCACCGCCGAGGCCCGGATGATTTTCGCACGCTGGCGGGATGCGGCCGCCGCTGCCGATGCGGCCAAGGCCGAAGCGACGACTGCCGAAGCGCAGGTCGCCGACGCCGCCGAAGCCCAGCGCGCCGCCGCCGCGCATCAGCACTCGGCTACCGAAGCGCTCGCCGCTGCCCGCGCGACTGCGCTCGCCGCGCGCGACCGGGCGAGCGAGGCAGGGCATGCGCTGTCGGGACTGAAGGCCGAGCGCGAGGCCGCTGTCCGCCGCATCACCGAACTCGCCGACGCGCAGGCGCGCCTCGTCGCCGACCGCGAGCGCGAGGGGGCGCTCGCCGAGGATGCGGCAGCGGCGATCGCGCGGCTGACCGAAGAGGGGAAGGCGATCGAGGCGCGGCTCAGCAACGCCGCCGCGCAATTGCCCGCGCTCGAAGCCGCTGTCGCCGAAGCCGAGCGCCGCGCGCGTGATGCCGAAGTCGCGCTCGCCCAGGCGCTCGCCGAACAAGCGACTGAAGCCGCCGACGCCCGCGTGGCGCAGGCAGCGCTCGCAGCAGCCCGCGCGCGGCTCGACCGGGCGCAGCGTGATGCGGCGCGCGTTGCCGCCGAAGCGCGTGCGCTTGCCGATAGCGCGCCGTTGCTCGCCCAGCGCGACGCCGCCGCCGCCGACCGTTCGCAGGCGCTGGCGCACGGCGAGCAAGCCCGCGCCGCCCTCGCCCGCGCCGACGGTACCGAGCGCGCCGCACGCGAATCGCGCGACGCCGCGCAATCCGCCCGAGCTGCGGCCCATGCCGAACTCGCCGCGATCGACAGCGAGAGCGCCGCGCTCGCCAAGGCAACGCGCGCGAGCGGCAGGGACCGGGTGCTCGACGCGCTGCAACCCGATCCGGGCTTCGAACGCGCGCTGGCGGCGGCCCTCGGCGACGATCTCGAGGCCGGGCTAGACCCGGCGGGCGAGCGGCACTGGGCCGGGGCGCAGCCGCTTCCGGGTGATCCCGGCACCCCGCAGGGCGCCACGCCGCTCGCCGCCCAGGTCAAGGCGCCCGCCGCCCTTGCCCGGCGTCTTGCGCAAGTGTTCGTCGCAGAGTCCGACGACGGCCAGCCGCTCGCGGTCGGCCAGCGGCTGGTAACGCCTGCGGGCACGCTGCGCCGCTGGGACGGTTTCGTCGCGCGCTCGGGCGGCGCGGCAGCCGCCGAACGCCTCGAACGGATGAACCGCCTGCGTGCGCTCGAAAAGGCCCGCGCGCCTGCTGTCCGCGCGGTCGAGACGGCAGAGGCAGAACTCACCCGGATCGACGACACGATCGCCGAAGCCAAACGCGCCGCCGCCGACGCCCGCCGCCTGCTGGAGTCCGCCGAAACCCGTGCCCGCGACGCCGCTCGCGCCGAGGACCGCGCCGCCGCCGCGATCGAGCGCGTCGAGGCCCAGCGCGCTGACCTCAGCGAACGTCAGCGCCGGACGCAAGCCGAGGCCGACGAAGCGCAAGCCGATGTCGCGCGCGCCAACGCGAGCATCGCTGCGCTCCCCGACGGCAGCGCCACCCGCACGCGCGTCGCCACGCTCAGCCGCGAGGCCGAGGCCGCGCGCGCTGCCACCGCCGACGCCCGCGCGCGCCGCGCAGCGCTCGACCGCGAACTCGCCACCGACCGCGACCGCCTCGCGCAGGGCCAGGCCGAGGCGAAAAGCTGGCGCGCACGGTCGGGCGACGCCGTTCGCCGCATCGCCGATATGGCCAAGCGCGCCGAGACGCTCGCTGAAGAAGCCGCCATCCTCGCCGTCCGCCCCGAGATCCTCGATCGCCGCATTGCCGAAGTGGGCGAAGAACACGCCGCCGCCCGCGCCGATGCCGACACCGCCCAAGCCGCCGAACGCGCGGGCGAAGCGACGCTGCGCACCGCTGAGCAGGTCGCCGCCCAAGCCGCCGAACGCCTCGCCGTAGCCCGCGAGCACCGCGCCGGTGCCGCCGCGCGCGCCGAAGCGCAGGAGACGCGCCGGGTCGAGATGGGCCGCATCTCGGGCGAGCGCTTCGAATGCCCGCCGGTGCTCCTCCCCGAACGTGTCGGCTTCCAGCCCGACGAGGTGCGCGGCCCGTCGGACGAATCCGCGCGGCACGAGCGGCTCTCGCTCGAACGCGAGCGATTGGGCGGGGTCAACCTCGTCGCCGACACCGAACTCGCCGAAATCGACGCCGCGCGGATCAAAAATGCCGAGGAGCGCGACGAACTGGGCCAGGCCGTCAACCGGCTGCGCGGCTCGATCGGCACGCTCAACCGCGAGGGGCGCCAGCGCTTGCTCGCCGCGTTCGAGGCGGTCGACGCGCATTTCAGGCGGCTGTTCACGACGCTGTTCAACGGCGGACAGGCGCATCTGGCGCTGGTCGATTCGGACGATCCGCTCGAAGCGGGGCTCGAGATCATGGCCCAGCCGCCGGGCAAGAAGCTGCAATCGCTGACCCTGCTGTCGGGCGGCGAGCAGGCGCTGACCGCGGTCGCGCTGATCTTTGGCCTGTTCCTCACCAACCCCGCGCCGATCTGCGTGCTCGACGAAGTCGACGCGCCGCTCGACGACGCGAATATCGAGCGCTTCTGCGACCTGCTCGACGCGATGACCCGCGAAACCGCGACGCGCTACCTGATCGTCACCCACAATGCGGTGACGATGAGCCGCATGCACCGCCTGTTCGGCGTGACGATGATCGAACAGGGGGTCAGCCGGCTGGTGTCGGTGGATTTAGGGGGCGCTGCGGGGTTGCTCGCTGCTTGAGAATATGTGGCCCGGTCTTTCCGCCGGGCGCGAACTAGGACGGGGACACATGATCGACCCATTCGACCAGTTTCGCGAGAGACCCTGTCCTGCGTGGTTTGCGAAGCCGCAGCTCGGCATTTTCATTCACTGGGGGCTGTATTCCGTGCCCGCATGGGCGCCGCGGGGGCGGCCGCTCGATGAACTGCTGCGCGACAGCTACGACGATTTCAGCGCCGAACAGCCCTATGCGGAATGGTATCAGAATGCGATCGCTGTCCCCGACAGCCCGAGCGCGGGGCACCACAGCGCGCATTGGCATGCGCGGCCCTATGTCGATTTCCGCACGCTGTTCGACGAAGCGGCGCAGGCGTTCGATCCTGCGGCCTGGGTCGACCTCTTCAGCGCTGCCGGCGCAAGCTATGTCGTGTTCGTCACCAAGCATCATGACGGCTATTGCCTGTGGCCGACCGAGGTCGCGAACCCCCACCGGCCCGGCTGGCATAGCCGCCGCGACTTCGTCGGCGAGCTTGCCGACGCCACGCGCGCGGCGGGGATGAAGTTCGGCATCTATTATTCGGGCGGCCTGGACTGGACCTTCAAGCATGAGCCGATCCGCAACCTTGGCGATATGCTGGCCTGCATTCCGACGGGGAAGGTTTATGGGGATTACGCAGCGGCGCAATTGCGTGAGCTGATCGCCCGTTATGCGCCCTCGGTCGTGTGGAACGACATCGGCTGGCCCGACCAGAATGACCTGCCGCCGCTGTTTGCCGACTATTATGCTGCGGTGCCCGATGGTGTCGTCAACGACCGCTGGAGCGGCGACCCGGCGATGCTCGCCCGCCTCGCCGATCCTGATGCGCGTGCGGCGTTCAACGCGCGGATGAAGCTGGCGATCGCCAAGGGCGCGGGCCTAGGCGGCAATCCCAAATGGGCCGATTTTCGGACGATCGAATATGGGATCGGCACCCCAAGCGCCGACCGCAAGTGGGAAGCATGTCGCGGGATCGGGCTGTCCTTCGGCTATAACCGGAACGAGGACGAGGGGGATTATCTCGACCACGCCGCCTTCTGCCGACTGCGCGACGCCGTGCTGGGCGACGGCGGCAATCTGTTGATCAACGTGGCGCCGATGGCCGATGGCGGCATCAGCGCCGTCCAGCGGCGGGCGCTGATGGGCGGATAGCTAACGCGCCTTCACCCCGCCATCGACCGACAGGATCGCCCCGGTCACGAACGACGAGTCCGGCCCCACCAGAAAGGCGATCGACGCCGCGATTTCCTCAGGCGCGGCATAGCGACCGAGCGGGCAATCAGCCTCAAACCGCGCGCGGATCATCCGTGCCTCCGCATCGCTGCGCCCGACTTCGAGCCCGCGCATCATGTCGGTATCGGTCGGCGAGGGGCACACCGCATTCACGCGGATGCCATCGGCGGCCAGCCCCATCGCCGCCATCTTGGTGAGGCCGATCACGGCGTGTTTGCTCATCGTATAGCCGCTGATCGTCGGCGGGCCGCCGAGGCCCGCGGTCGACGAGATGTTGACCACCCGGCCCTTGCGCTTGCGCAATTCGGGAATGCACGCGCGGATGCCGAGCCAGCTGCCGCGCGCGTTGACCGCCATCACCCGGTCGAAATCCTCGATCGGATAGCGCTCGATCGGCGCGAACGGCCCCGAAATGCCGGCATTGTTGACCAGAATGTCGATGCCACCAAAGCGCGCGACTGCCGCCGCGACCGCCGCTGCCCAGCCCTCGGGCGTGCTGACATCGCCTTCCACCACTTCGAGCCCGCGCCCCGCCTCGGCTACTGCGGCTGCCAACGCGCTGGTATCGCTGCCCGCCAGATCGAGCGCGACGATATCGGCGCCGTCGCGCGCGAGCCGCGTCGCGGTTGCGAGGCCAATGCCCTTGGCCGCGCCCGAAACCAGCGCGACTTGTCCTGCAAGCGGTGTCACCATGTCATCTCCGGTCGAAAATGGGGTGGGGGCAGCGTCGAACGCAGCGCGCTCAGCCGCGGCATCAGCCAGGGATCGTCGAGCGCGGCGAGCGCGCGCGGCGACTGCGGCACATCGTCGAAACACACAAAGCCAATCGCATTGCCATCGGGATCGCGCCCCTCGGCATAGAGCGCGCCGTCGTCCTCGCGCCGCACCGGCGACAGATCGGCGACTCCGGCGGCGGCGAGCGCCTCGGTTCCCTGCCCCAGCCCCGTCGTCTCGAACACCAGCGCGGTATAGCCCGGCGCGGCGGCGGCGGGGGCGCCACGCGGCAAGGTCGGCGGCGAGGCGTACTGCCAGAATTCGAGCATCAGATTGCCGCACGGCACCCAGCCGACGCGCATCGCCGGATTGTCATAGCCGGTGATGATGCCATTTTCCGCGCGAGGGGGAACCGAGAACCCGCCGGTAAAGGCCCGACCGGTCAGCGCGGTGTAAAAGGCGCTCAGCCGCCGCAGATCGGGCGTGGCAAAGGCGACATGCGCGACCCAGGCGCCGCTGATCGCCTCGGGCACGAACGTCGCGCTTTCGATCTCGATGAAGGGGCCGGAGGGCATCGCGCCATAGGCATAATGCGTGCCATTGCCGAGCGTCGTCAGCGGCGCGGTGAAGCGGATGTCCGACGCCGCAAGATCATCGAACATCGGCCACGGATCGCGCGCCTGCAGGCAGAAATGAGTGATGCCCTGCTCATGCGGCTTCAGCGCCGCGCCGCTATCGTCCGCGCCCTCGGCGACGAGCAGTTGCACATTCGCCGCCCGCCAGCGCGTGCCGCCCGCATCCGGCGCCGCCGCGAGCCACCGCGCAATCGCCGCAAGCTCGCCCGCCTGCCGCACCCGTACCCCGATCTGGCTAACCCCCCGGATCATCCTCGCCTCGTCTTGTTTGCGGCCGAAGGTGCGCCGGGGCGGCGGGGGATGCAATGGGGTTGGATCATGACGCAGGCAGCGTCGCGCTAGGCGACCGTCACGGGCAGCCGCAGGAAGGTCTTGCCCGATGGTGACGCGGGCGGCAGCGCACCTCCGCGAATGTTGACCTGCAAAGACGGCAGGATCAGCGTCGGCGGCGCGAGCGTCGCGTCGCGGGTTTCGCGCATGGCAACGAAAGCGTCCTCGCCGATGCCACCGCCAACATGGACATTGTTGGCAGCTTCTTGGGCGACCGTTGTTTCCCAGCGATAATCGCTGCGTCCCTCTGGCAGATAGTCATGGCCGACGAAGAGGCGCGTTGCGCCGGGAAGCGCCAGGATGCGGTGGATCGATCGATAGAGCGTGCGCGCGTCGCCGCCCGGAAAATCTGCCCGTGCAGTGCCATAATCGGGCATGAACAGCGTATCGCCGACAAACGCCGCATCGCCGATCAGATAACTATTGCAGGCGGGCGTATGCCCTGGGGTGTGCAGCACGCCGATCGTCAGCGCGCCAAGCGGCAGCGTGTCGCCTTCGCGCAGCAGGATGTCGAACTGACTGCCGTCGAGCGCGACATCATCGGCATCGAACATCGGTGCAAAGACCTGCTGAACCTCGGTAATATGTGTCCCGATCACCAGCTTCGCGCCGGTCAGGCGGCGAATATGGTCCCCCGCCGACAAGTGATCGGCATGGGCGTGGGTTTCCAGAACATAGGCAAGCTTTAGCCCCTGATCGGCCACCGCTTTCAGCACCGCATCGGCAGAAGCGGTCGATAGCTTGCCGCCTTTGGGTTCGAAGTCCAGCACCGGATCGATGATCGCCGCCGTGCCGGTCGTGGCATCGACCACCAAGTGCGTCGCGGTGAAGGTCGCTGGATCGAAGAATGTCTGGACGGTCGGGTTCATGGCGGGAGGCTCCTCTGAGGCCATACATAAGCACTTGCTAAATTAGAATCAATGAATATATATCGAGCCGATGATGGATCCAGCGACCTTCGACATCACGCGCTTTGAGGAAAATGCCGCGGCAGCCGCAAAACTGCTGCGGGCACTCGCCAATGAGCGACGCCTGATGATCCTGTGCCAGCTTTCGGGCGGCGAGCGATCGGTGGGGGAATTGCTCCCGCTGATCGGCCTCTCGCAATCGGCGCTGTCGCAGCATCTGGCGGTGCTGCGTGCCGATGGGCTGGTGACGACGCGCCGTGAGGGCCTGTCGATCCGCTATCGCATTGCCGACCCCGCCGCCGCGCAGGTCATGGTGACTCTCGCGGCGATTTTCTGTTCCGATGATGTGGAGACTTCCAATGCCCAAGTCACTGATCGCGCTGAAGCCTGACGCCGTTGAGGCACGCGTCCGCCAAGGCCACGCGCTGCTGATCGATATCCGTGAGGACGACGAATTCGCCCGCCGCCATATCCCCTGTGCGCTATCGCATCCCCTGTCGCGGTTCGATTCGGTGATGCTGCCCGAAATGGCCGACACCAATGTGATCTTCACCTGCCGCTCAGGCATGCGCACCACCGCCAACGCGGCACGGCTGGCAAGCGCGGTTGGCGGCAACGCCTATGTGCTTGAAGGCGGACTCGATGGCTGGACGCGCGCTGGCCTGCCGGTCGAGGCCAATCGCAAGGCGCCGCTCGAAATGATGCGGCAGGTGCAGATTGTCGCAGGGTCGCTGGTCCTGCTGGGCGTTGTGCTGGGTTGGCTGGTGGCGCCAGCGTTCTTTGCGCTGTCGGCGTTTGTCGGCGCGGGGCTCACCTTTGCCGGGATCAGCGGCTTTTGCGGCATGGCCCGGCTGCTCGGCCTCGCGCCGTGGAACCGTCCGGTCGCGATTTAGGTGATGGAAGTCGCCGGCCTGTCCTACCCCGCTGCGATCATTGGCGGCGCCATCATCGGCCTGTTGCTGTCGGTATTCGGCGGCGGCGGATCAGTGCTGGCGACGCCACTGTTGCTCTATGTCGTCGGCGTGCGCGATCCGCACGTCGCGATCGGCACTTCAGCGGCCGCAGTCGCCGTCAATGCCGCTGTCGGCCTGATGGTGCAGGCACGCGCCGGCCGCGTGAAGTGGCCCTGTGCGCTGGTCTTTGGCGGGGCCGGGCTGATCGGCTCGCTCGTCGGGGCGCACGTCGCCAAGCAGATTGACGGCAGCCAGTTGCTGATCTGGTTCGCGCTGGCGATGGCGCTAGTCGGCGGATCGATGCTGGTCCCGCGCAAGGCCGATGGCGATGCAACGGTGCGACTGACGACGGCGCTGACGATGAAGCTGGCACCGGTCGGCGCGGTGACGGGGCTTGCGGCGGGCTTTTTCGGCATCGGCGGCGGATTCCTGATCGTGCCGGGCCTGATGGCGGCGACCGGCATGACGCTCGCCAACGCCGCCGCATCGTCGCTGGTGTCGGTCGTCGTGTTCGGCGCGGCAACCAGCGCGAGCTACGCCGTCTCGGGACTCGTCAACTGGCCGGTCTTTGCGGCGCTCGTGGTCGGCGGCGCGGCTGGATCGGCGATAGCGATTCCGGTTGCGCGCCTGCTGGCCGATCGTGCCGCCGCCGCGCGCACCGCTTTTGCGCTGATGGTGCTGGCAACCGCAGCCTATGTTGCGTGGCGCGCTGTCGGCTGAGCGAGCGACCGCCGAACCCCGATCTGGCTAACCCCCCGGATCATCCTCGTCTCGTGTTGTTTTGTGGCGTTGGTCCGCCGGGGCGGCGGGGGATGCAATGGGGTTGGGGGGTGCGTCGTTGGCGGTGCAATCCAAGTGTGCAACAATAATGAAACAAATATCGGTAATAATTGAGAAATAGATCAGACGATCCTGAGTTGAACCTTCGAAGAAATTGACGGAGATGTATGTCATGGCCGCCGTTACGCCCTACGTCGCCCCAATCGAGGACATCAGACGGTATCAAATGAGGGCGCTTTTCGATGATTTACATGAACGAGAAGGCCTAGGGCTCGAAGACCATCACTGCGATCTCATCAAGGCTGCGCTCGCAAGCGTCTGCAACGTCGCTAGCGAAGTTCCCGATGGATCGTTTTGGAGCGGCACCATCTTAACCGAGACGGAGCGGGTTTTCGACGCGTACGCGAACTGGAATGGTGTCAAGGGAGAGGACAAAGCAGCGGAGAAGGCCCGCAAAGCAGCGCTTCGCAAGCTCCGCAAGAAGCGTCAACGCCTTGCACGGCGGGTTCATGTTAATCAGTTTATTTTGAAGAATGAAATAGACAAGAAGCTCGTAGACGACATGCATCAGGCCTTTGGAAACGTTGTCAAAAATGCTCCCGATATCTTCATTAATTTGGCTCAGGCGATGCTCGGCCGCCCTAGCTGATTGGGCGCAATCGCCAGAAGACTGAAAGACCATCCGTCCACGATCCGAGTGTCGCCGATGTGCGCGGCAGTTGCCCCCTGCGGGTGGGGGCCGCACAAACACTCGCACCAAACCCCAACCCATGCTACCCGCCCCCGCATGCTCAACCTCAACGGCATCACGGTGCGCCTTGGCGGGCGGACGATCCTTGACCGCGCGACCGCGGCGCTCCCTCCGCGCAGCCGGGTCGGGCTGATCGGGCGCAATGGCGCGGGCAAGTCGACGCTGATGAAGGTCATGATCGGCGCGATCGACCCCGATGAGGGCGAGATCGAGATGCCGCGCAAGACGCGGATCGGCTATCTGCAACAGGAAGCACCGCACGGCACCGCGACCCCGCTCGAAACCGTGCTCGCCGCGGATACCGAGCGCGCCGCGCTGCTGGCCGAGGCCGAGCATTGCCACGATCCCGATCGCATCGCCGAACTCTATGAGCGGCTCGAGGCGATCGACGCCTATACGGCGGAGGCGCGCGCGGCGAAAATCCTCGTGGGGCTGGGCTTCGACGACGAAATGCAGGCGCGTCCGCTCGACAGCTTTTCGGGCGGGTGGAAGATGCGCGTGGCGCTCGCGGCGCTGCTCTTTTCCGAACCCGATCTGCTGCTGCTCGACGAGCCGTCGAACCACCTCGATCTCGAAGCGTCGCTGTGGCTCGAAAATTTCCTGAAAAGCTATCCGGCGATGATGGTCGTGATCAGCCATGAGCGCGACCTGCTCAACAATGTCGTCGACAACATCCTCCATCTGGAGGGCGGCAAGGTGTTCCTTTACCCCGGCGGCTATGATGATTTCGAGCGCCAGCGCGCCGAACGCATTGCCCAACTCGCCGCCGCGCGCGCCAACCAGGATGCGCAGCGCGCCAAGCTCCAGGATTATGTCGCGCGCAATTCGGCCCGCGCCTCGACCGCGAAACAGGCGCAGTCGCGGATGAAGATGCTGGCGAAGATGCAGCCGATCGCGGCGATGGCCGAGGATCCGACCCTGAGCTTCGACTTCCCTTCGCCCGAGCCGCTGCGCCCGCCCCTTGTGACGCTCGACATGGCGGCGGTGGGCTATGCGCAAAAGCCGATCCTCCAGCGGTTGAACCTGCGGCTCGACCCCGATGATCGGATCGCGCTGCTCGGCCGCAACGGCAATGGCAAGACCACGCTCGCCCGGCTGCTCGCGGCGCAATTGCCCGCGATGGAAGGCGAAATGTCGAAGTCGGGCAAGATGCGCGTCGGCTACTTCACGCAATATCAGGTCGAGGAACTCGACGGCAGCGACACCCCGCTCGAACATATGACGCGGTCGATGGACGGCAAGTCGCCTGCGGCAGTGCGCGCGCAGCTCGGGCGGTTCGGCTTTTCGGGGATGAAGGCGACGACCAAGGTCGGCTCGCTGTCGGGTGGCGAGAAGGCGCGGCTCGCGCTGGCGCTCATCACCCGCGACGCGCCGCACATGCTGATCCTCGACGAGCCGACCAACCACTTGGATGTCGACGCACGCGAAGCACTGGTGCAGGCGCTCAACGATTATTCGGGCGCCGTCGTCGTGGTGAGCCACGACCGCCACATGATCGAGCTGACCGCCGACCGGCTAGTGCTGGTCGATCAGGGGACCGCGAAGGAATATTCTGGCAGCCTCGACGATTATACCGATCTGATCCTCGGCAAGAACCAGCCCAAGGGCGGCGGCGAAGGCTTCAAGAAAAAGGACAAGAAGGCGGCAGCGGCGGAGCGCGACCGGATGGCGGCGGTGAAGAAAACCGCGAGCGAGGCCGAGGCGCGCGTGGTCAAGCTGACGCAGGAGCAAAGCGCGATCGACCTCGCGATGTTCGATCCGTCAAAGGCGGCGCCGGCGCTCGCGAAACTGACGATGAGCGACCTGATGAAGCGCCGCGCCGATGTGGCCGAGCAGCTTGAGGCGGCGGAAGCGGCATGGCTTGAGGCGAGCGAAGCGCTGGAGGGCGTGGCGGCTTAGCCTCGCGTTTCTAGAAATCTTCGGCATGCTCAGAGCTTGTCGAGGCGCCGTACTTCTGCTGCAATTGCTCACAAGGCAGAACAGGGCTTCGACAAGCTCAGCCCCAACGGGCAGTGTGGCATAACGAACAGGGGAAACACATGCCCGGTGGATTGGTAGCGCTGCTCGACGATATCGCCGCCATCGCGAAGATGGCGGCGGCGTCGCTCGACGATGTCGCAGGCGCATCGGCCAAGGCCGCGACCAAGGCGGCGGGGGTGGTGATCGACGATGCGGCCGTCACGCCGACCTATGTCGTGGGCCTCACGCCTGATCGCGAATTGCCGATCATTGGCAAGATCGCGCTGGGGTCGCTCAAGAACAAGCTCGTCTTCCTGCTGCCCGCCGCGCTGTTGATGAGTGCGTTTGCGCCGTGGCTGATCACGCCGCTGCTGCTCGTCGGCGGCTCGTATTTGTGTTTCGAGGGCAGCGAAAAAATCCTCCACGCGCTGATGGGCGACCATCATGAAGCCGCTGCCGCGACAATCACCGACCCGAAGGAACTCGAAAAGCGCCAGGTCGCAGGCGCGATTCGCACCGACTTCATCCTGTCGGGCGAAATCATGGCGATCGCGCTCGGCACGATCGATCACCAGCCGTTGCTGACGCAGGCGCTGTCGCTGCTCGCGGTGGCCGTGGTGATTACCGCCGGCGTCTATGGCGTGGTCGCGGTGATCGTGAAGATGGACGACATCGGCCTCAATCTGGCGAAGCGCAAAGCGGCGGCGACGCGCGCGATCGGGCGCGGGATGGTGAAGACGATGCCGGTGCTGCTTCAGGCCCTGTCGCTGATCGGCACGGCGGCGATGCTTTGGGTCGGCGGCGGGATTGTCGTGCATGCGCTCGCGGTGTTCGGCTGGCACGCGCCCGAGCATTTGATCCACGAGCTTGCGGTGGGTGCGGGGCATGCGATGCCAGCGGGCGAAGCGGTGATCGAATGGCTGGTGACGGCGATTGGTTCGGCGATCGTCGGGGTGGCGATCGGCGCGGTCATTGTGGCGGTGTTGAAGCTGGTGCCGAAGGGGAAGCAGGCGGCGGCGGCGCATTGAGGGGTTCTTGTCGCTACTCAACCCCCGCTCCGTTGGTTTCGAGCGAAGGCTCTGTCGAGCGAAACGAACAGAGGGGAGAATTCAAGCCACACTGAGCGGGCGCTAACCCCCCGCGATTAACCGCTCCAGATGCGCCTTCAGCGCGCCCGCATTCATCTCCCAGCTGAACCGCGCCGCACCTTGCTTCACCCGCTCCGGCAGCGGAGGCACCGAGATCAGCATCCCAATTGCTTCCGCAAACGCCGCCGGATTGCGCGCGGCGATCAGCCCGAAGGCGGGATCGGTCAGCACTTCGCGCGCGCCGCCGATGTCGGGAATGACGATCGGCACGCCGCACGCCAGCGCCTCGACCCAGGCATTGGCGAGCCCTTCGGACGCCGACGCCAGCGCCATCACATCGGCGGCGGGCAGCAGCCGCCCCATTTCCGCATGCGGCACCGCGCCGAGCAGCCGCACCCGATCACCAAGGCCCAGCGCGGCAATCTGCGCCTCGAGCTTGGCGCGCTCGGGTCCCTCGCCGATGATCAGCAGCGTCACACCGGGCAGCGCCGCCACCGCGTCGACGACAATGTCGTGCCCTTTGCGCGCCACCAGCGCGCCGAGCGACATCACGATCGGCCCCGCGATCCCGAGCGCGGCCTTGGCTTCGGCGCGCGCGACGCCGCCGAAGCGCGCGGCATCGACGCCGGTATGATGCACCGCGATGCGATCTTCGGGCATGCCGAGCGCCACCATATCGGCCTTCATCGCCGCCGATACCGCGAGGATCCCGCCCGCCGCTTGCCCCGCCGCGCGCACCTGCCCGGCAGTCGCGCCCTGCCCCCATAAGTGAATATCGGCCCCGCGCGCCTTGATCGACACCGGCACACCGAAATACCTGCCGAGCGCGACGGCAGCGGGACCGTCAGGGAAGAAAAACTCGGCGTCGATCACGTCAAAGGGAAAATCGCGGCGCAACTCGGTGAGCAAAGGCTTCAGCCGCCGCACCAGCGCGCCCGCGTGAAACCGCCCCCCGGTCCCCGGCAAATTGACGAAGCGCGGCCGCCGCACGTCGAGCCCGCGCCACGTCTCTTGCGTCGGCACCTCAGCGAACGCACGATAGCGGGCATGGCCCGACAGCGGCCACGGCGGCACGCCGATCGGCGCAACCACACGCACCTCAACGCCCGCCAGCCGCGACAAGCCGTGTGTCTGCCGCTCGACAAACACCCCGAAATTGGGGCGCGTCGCATCAGGGAACAGCGTCGAAAGAGTCAGCACGCGCAGCATCGGGTTCGCCAAGAAGAGCTTCGGCCTTGCCCCAATCCGTTTGCCCTGAGCTTGTCGAAGGGCCGTCCTTCTTCTGCAAGCGACCCGCAAAAGAAGAACGGTGCTTCGACAAGCTCAGCACGAACGGGGTGAGAGCGATGCCGTCCAGTTCCCCCTGCCCTTAACAGCCAAAGCGTTAAACTTGCGTCAGAGCCGCGCCGCACCCGAATAGGCGAACAGCAAATCGCTGCCCGCCGCTGCCTCGATCGTCTCCGCCCCCTCGATCAGCACGCACTGCCCCGCTTCGAACGCCACGCCGCCGACGTTTCCCGCGCCCGCCACCGGGATCAGCCACCCCGCCTGCCCCGCACCCAGCGCAACCGCCCGCACACCGCCGCCCCAGCGTTCGAGCACAAACTTCGGCCCTTCGACCAAAATCGTCCGCCCCGGTTCAACCTCCCCCGGTGCTGGCGGCGCGACATAGGGCACGAGCTCCGCCACCGCGACGCCATCATCGAGATGCAGTTCGCGCGGGCGGCCATAATCATAAAGGCGATAAGTGGTGTCGCTGTTCTGCTGCACTTCGATCAAAGTCAGCCCCGCGCCGATCGCGTGGATCACCCCCGAATGCGAATAGAAGAAATCGCCCGCCTTCACCGGCTTCCAGTCGAGCAGATCGACAATCGACCCGTCGAGCGCCGCCGCGTGCAATGCGTCCGCGCTCACCGGCGCCTTCGGCCCGATCGCAATCGTCGACTCGGGTTCGGCGGCCAGGATCAGCCAGCATTCGTCCTTGCCACGCGGCAGCCCGCGCTTGCGCGCTTCGGCGTCGGACGGGTGGTTCTGCACCGACAGTTTTTCGCTGGTGAACAGATATTTGATCAGCAGATCGGGTTCGCCCGCCGCCTCGAACCACACTTCGCCAACGGGCGAGGCACCCGGCGCAGGATCGGCAAAGCCCGGCCACAGCCTGTGGCTACCCCAGGGCTTTTCAACGCGGCGAGTGGTGAGCAGCGTGGCGGTCATATTGGCATTCTCCGGTCGAGGCTGGCTGTAGCCCGAACGCTTGCACCGCGCCAAGCGATCCGCTCGCCGCGCGCCACCCGAAAAACCCCGCGCGAAAAACCATTGTTCGTGGGCGAAGCGCTCGGCTAATGAAGCGGTAATGCGTATCACCCCGTCCCGCTCCGTCTCGCTCGCGCTGATCGTCGCCTGCGCCCTTCCGCTCGCTGCTTGCGGTGGCAATCGGTCGAAGGGCGACGTACCCTATGTCGCGCGCGACGTGTCGACGCTTTATGCCAGTGCGAAGAAATTTCTCGATCGCGGGCGCTACCCCGAAGCGGCGGTGCTGTTCGACGAAGTCGAGCGACAGCACCCTTATTCGATCTGGGCCCGCCGCGCGCAGTTGATGAGTTCGTTCAGCTATTATCTCGACGCCAATTATACCAAGTCGATCGAATCGGCGCAGCGCTTCCTCGCGGTCCATCCGGGCAATCGCGATGCCGCCTATGCCTATTATCTGATCGCGCTGTGCTATTACGAACAAATCTCTGACGTGACGCGCGACCAGAAGATCACCCAGCAAGCGCTCGATGCCTTGGGTGAGCTGTCGCGCCGCTATCCGGGGTCGCGCTATGCCGCCGACGCGCGGCTCAAGATCGATCTGGTCCGCGATCACTTGGCCGGCAAGGAAATGGAGATCGGCCGTTTCTACGAAACGCGCGGCGAATGGCTTGGCGCGACATTGCGCTTCCGCCGCGTCGTCGATGAATATCAGACGACCACGCACACCCCCGAAGCGCTGATGCGGTTGACCGAAACCTATCTCGCGCTTGGCGTGCCCGCCGAAGCCAAGAAGGCCGCCGCGGTGCTTGGTGCCAATTACCCCGGCACCAAATGGTATGATCACGCCTACAAGCTGATCGAGCGCAATGGCGACGTGCGCGAAAAGCGCGAAAAGCGCGTCAAGCCGCCCAAAGAGAAGAAGAACGCCTGACCCTCTTTCGCGGGAAGGCGGCTTAGGGCAGAGACAAGCGCGATGTTGACTGCGCTTGCCATTCGCGACGTCGTGCTGATCGAAGCGCTCGACCTCGATTTCGGCGCGGGGCTCGGCGTGCTTACCGGCGAGACCGGCGCGGGCAAATCGATCCTGCTAGATGCGCTCGGGCTGGCGCTCGGCGCGCGCGGCGACAGCGCGCTGGTGCGGCAGGGCGCGGCGCAAGCGGTGGTGATCGCGACCTTCGATCCGCCTGCCGACGACGGGCCGATTGCGGCGTTGTTCGATGAAAATGGCATCGACCTCGATCGCGGCGAGCCGCTGCTCATCCGCCGCATCGTCAAGGCCGATGGCGGCAGCCGGGGTTTCGTCAACGATCAGCCCGCCTCCGCTGGATTGCTGCGCGCGCTTGGCGGGCTGCTCGTCGAAATCCACGGCCAGCACGATGATCGCGGGCTGTTGAGCCCCGCTGGCCACCGCGCGCTGCTTGACAGCTTCGGGCGGATCGACACCCGCCCCGCGACCGAGGCCTGGACCGCGTGGCGCGCCGCCGAGGCCGCGCTCGCCACCGCGCGCGCCGAGCAGGACAGCGCCGCGCGCGACCGCGAATGGCTCGAACATGCGGCCGCCGAACTCACCCGCCTCGCGCCCGAACCCGGCGAGGAAGCGACGCTTGCCGACCGCCGCGCCGACATGCAGCGCGGCGAGAAGATCGCGGTCGATCTGCAAGCGATTGCCGATCTGCTCGACGGCTCGGACGGGGGCCTCGCGAAGCTGCGGCAGGCCGCACGGATATTGGAGCGCGTCGCCGACGAGCATGACGCGCTCGCCGAAGCGCTGGCGGCGATCGACCGCGCGATCAACGATGCCGCGCTGACGCAGGACAAGATCGATGCCGCCGCCGACGCGCTGGCGTTCGACCCCGCGCAGCTCGAAGCCGATGAGACGCGGCTGTTCGAACTGCGCGCGGTCGCGCGCAAACACCGCGTCCAGCCCGACGATCTCGCCGCGCTCGCCGACGAACTCGCCGCCAAGTTAGAGCGGATCGAAGGCGGCGCGGGCAGTATCGCCAAGCTCACCGCCGCCGCCAAGGCTGCCGCTGCTAGCTATGACGCCGCCGCCGCCGCGCTAAGCACGGCGCGCGCCACCGCTGCCGAACGGCTCGACGCGGCGGTGAAGCGCGAACTTGCGCCGCTCAAACTCGACGCCGCGCGCTTCCGCACCGTCGTCGCGCCGCTCGGGGCGGAGGGCTGGTCGGGTGCGGGCAAGGACCGGGTCGAGTTCGAAATCTCGACCAATCCCGGCGCGCCGTTTGCGCCGCTGATCAAGATCGCGAGCGGCGGCGAATTGTCGCGCTTCATCCTCGCGCTGAAGGTCAGCCTCGCCGAAGCGGGAAGCGCCGCGACGATGATCTTCGACGAAATCGACCGCGGCGTCGGCGGCGCGGTGGCGTCGGCAATCGGCGAACGCCTCGCCCGCCTTGCGCAGACGACGCAATTGCTGGTGGTGACCCACAGCCCGCAAGTCGCGGCGCGCGGCGCGCACCACTTGCTCATCGCCAAGAGCCACGATGGCACCGTCACCCGCACCGACGTCCGCTCGCTGAGCGAGGGCGAACGCCGCGAGGAAATCGCGCGCATGCTCTCGGGGGCGGAGATCACCGACGAGGCGCGGGCGCAGGCGGTTAGGTTGCTGGAGGCAGCTTAGGGGGCAGTTCGACGGAAGCGCGGTGCGGATGCGAATGCGGACCCGAACTTAAACCCTCCCCATCGTCACCCCGGCCCTGTGCCGGGGTCCACCACGCAACCCTGGGAGTCCCTCAAGGCTCGACCGACCCGCGCGCGGCCAAGTGGGCCCCGGCACAAGGCCGGGGTGACGATGGAAGAGATGGCGGCTTTCGCCCAGTTGCTGCCGTTCGTTCACGGTCGTAGCGCGCCCTATGGCAGACGCGCGAGAGATCATCTTGACCGGCATCCACATCACAAGTCGAAGACCGTTCGACGGCTTCTAACCAGAAAGTTTGGTAGTGCCTCAGTTTGAAATTGCCTAATTGACCCGCGTCGTCACAAGTGATCATCATGCATATCTCTCCAACCAAGGATGCAGGATGGCTCGCGGACCACAAGGCCAGTATCGACCAAACGACGCTGTGTCCGCTGCGGCGGCGATTCTCCGGATCGCCACGGGCGAGAGCGACGAAGAGAGAGAGGCGGCGCGACCAGCCGCGAACCGGAAGCGAACGAGCAGTTCCGCCACCGCAAAGCCTCTGGTCACGAAGACCAAATCCACGGACGGTTAACGCCCACAGGCTATCACCGGATAATCAATCCGGAGGCCAGGGCGTGGAATCAATCTACCAAGAAGCAATTATGTTCAAGGCATGGGTCGACATTCGAGAACCCGCCGAGCTCATTCTCGACAAGGAGAATCGGCCTGATCTGCTGCCCCGAGATCATAACTGGCAAAGCGCGCGGGAACTGCTTCGAACGGCAAGGTTGACGATGATCCTTGTCGCGCCAGATCGCAAAGAGATCCGTGTCGGTCTTGAGAAGATGCCTGAGGCGTGGGACCAGCGCTTCCTTCCCAACAGAACCCTCAGTGGACATCCGATTACCTACCATCGCCTCGCCAGCCCGCGCGTCGCGCTCCCCAGGGCAGGTGTTAGAATCTCGCCCAAGACGGGCCTGCATGCTGGACGGTACCCCTGCGGCTCCTCAATCTCGGTCGCAACCGAACCAGCCACTGGGACACTGGGCTGTCTCGTCCGAATCGACGGCGTGCTTCACGGCCTCACCGCCAACCATGTAAGCGGACTGTGCCATCACACCAAACTCGATATGCCGATCACAGGGCCAGGCAGCATGGATGTGCAGCCAGGCAATCTAGATCCCTTAGTGATTGGACACCACGTCACCTGTGCCCCGTGGCGCAGCGGGACGAAATCCAACACGCAGATCGCTGGAAATCTCGACATTGCGGTGTTCCGCATCAGATCGGACGACGAGGTCAGCTCATATCAGGGAAGCTCGTACGACACGCCGATCGCCGTGGCGAAAACCAGTCAGGTCATGGCGTCCGAAAACGTGAAGGTCTGGAAGGTCGGGCGCACGACCGGCCTCACGAATGGGGAACTTTTCGGACACGTAGCCGGGGGAGTGCAGGTTGGGTTCAAGGAAAAGTTGTTCACTAGCATCGTTCATTTCGACGACCTGCTGGTCGTACGAAGCGGAGACGAGAAGTTCGCCACAGGAGGTGATTCAGGGTCCTTGGTGGTGTGGAAAAAAGATGGCCAGGTCGAGGCCGTAGGGATCCTGTTCTGTACTTCGCCGAATGACGACAAGGCCTACCTCATGCCGATGGAGGCCGTGCTCGGCCACTTCGGCGCCACTCTAGTAGGAGGCCACAATGTCCAAGCAAGCAGTAATGGAAGCGGCACGGCGCCTGGCGGCGCAGCACAACCTTGAGCCGGGATTCTCGATGGTGATCGTGAAGGCGGGGCTGGAGAATGTGATCATCGTCGCAGCAATATGCGGCCGCGAATGCGAGATGCCCCCAATACCCAGCACCTTCGAGGGCTTTCCGATCGAACGCATCGTCACCGGCGCCCCAGTCGCCCGTCCCGCCACAAGACGAACGCCGCCACCCGTTAAGCAAAAGGGAGACGCCGCAAAACCCTGGTCGTTCACTAGTCCGTGAACCGCTTACCGTCCGAGAAGCGTGTCGCTATTCTGAAACTGATGGTGGAGGGCGTCTCCATCCGCTCGATCGGGCGTGCCCACGACGTAAGCCCAAATACGATCGACAAGCTGCTGCGCGACGTCGGACGGGCGTGCTTCGGCATCCATGACCAGGAAGTGCGCGATGTCGCGGCCGAGCGCATCCAGACAGACGAAATCTGGTCCTTCTGCTACGCCAAGCAACGCAACGTCGCCGCCGCCAGGGCCGCACCGCCGGAAGCTGGCGATGCCTGGACCTGGCTCGCGATCGATCCAGACACCAAGCTCCTCGTCTCCTGGTTCGTTGGTGACAGATCGAGCGCGTCGGCCAGCGTCATCATGGCCGACCTGAAGGCACGGCTGAGGACCCGCATCCAGCTGACCACCGACGGTCACCGGGCATATCTCGAAGCCGTCGAGGACGCCTTTGGCGATGACGTCGACTTCGCCCAGCTGGTCAAAATCTACGCCGAGCCGCCCGCCAAGGGTCAGGCCCGCTACAGCCCTGGAAAAATCGTCGCCGCAAAGCCCACGCGCATCACCGGCTCGCCCGATCCGGACCATATCTCGACGTCCATCGTCGAGCGGCTGAACCTGACGGTCCGGATGACAAACCGTCGCTTCACGCGCCTGACGAACGCCTTCAGCAAGCGCCTGGAAAACCACATCCATGCGCTGGCGATCGACATCGTCCACTACAACTTCATCCGCATCCACAAGACGCTGCGCGTCACGCCGGCCATGGCAGCCGGCATCACCGACCGTCTCTGGACGTGGGAGGATGTGCTCGAGCGAACCGATTCGCTCGCCACTGCGCCCCGACGGCCGAAGACGTATCGACCACGGACACGATCTGCTATGGTCAAACCCTGAAGGAGGAAATCATGGAAGTGCTATCGCTACACGACATCCTGCTCGCCTGGCAGGCCGGGAAGATGGACTACCGTCGCGCCATGGAACTCGCGCAGATCGACACCATCGGCGAACTCTACAAGGCGGCCGAGCACAGCGGTGTCGAAATCCGTACCGAACCGAGCGAGCACGAGCTCCAGCAGGCCGAGATGGTGGCTGACCTCATTCGCGGGCAGGCAAGGCTCCAGGCAGCATGACGACGGCACCCGTCGATCTCATCATCCCGGACAGCGGCCCGCTCATCAGCCTCGCACACGCCGATCGCCTCGATCTCATCGAGGTCTTCGATCGGCCCATCATCATAGCAGACATCGTGAAGCTCGAGTGCCTGAAGAAACCCACCACACCCGACTTCCCGGTGCTCGAGCGCTGGTTCGCGCGGATCGGGAACCGTGCCCGTGTCGTGGAAACGCCCATGCGCGATGCCTACGAGGCGGCTCTGCTGCGTGAACGGGCCGGCGAGACGCGCGCGACCAGCGGCTTCGGCGACGCGACGCTGTCCTTCATGCTCCGCCGTCTGGACGACTACGCGGCACCGGGATCAATCCCATTGGTGCTCATCGAGGACGAGAACGCCAGCAAGCTGCTTGCACGCTACGAGCAGGCCCACATCCTCTCGACCCGCACCTGGCTCATCAGTCTTGAACGCGCCGGCCTCATACCGAGTGCGCGGGACGTGATCAACGAGATCGCGCACGGCGGACGCTCACTGTCCGACCTGCAAGCGGATCGTCCAGGCGTCAGAAACGAGGTCAAATCGGCGTGGATCAAACAGCAGCTAAATCGCGGTCGACCGATCGCCGCAAAAAAGAACGACAGCGACTGATTTCAAACTGAGGCACTACCGAAAGTTTCCCTCGTAATCCTGTCATCTCGTCGGCATATAAACTTGCCTATAGACGATCGGTTTAGAGAAGAGTGGACTGATGATGGTGGTATCCGCCACCAAGTCCTGACCAACACTGCGATATGTTACGGTCCGTTCGATTCCATATGTTACGGTTCGTTCGGTTTCATCACGGAAAGTTAGAGAGACGGAGTCGTCATTCGCTTTGGCCGACACGTCGAAAACAAACCCTTCCACGAGCTTCCACTTTATCGGTTCTTCGCCTATCCAAACGACGATAGGTTTTTTGGCATCGTACGCAATCCCCACTCGACTTCCTGCAGTCGAAATTCTAAGTCTACTTACCGCGACGGACTTGCGGAGCCTCTGGCGAAGGCCAGGGTGCTTGGCGTCGGGAAGGTCGGCGGTAGCGCTGTCGATCACTTTAAAGGCGTTGTCGCTCCGTTCATCGTCCAGAACATAGATGCCTGAAACCACAATTTGAACTGGACTCGCGGTACCTGAGCTAGAGCTCAAGATCGCAGCGCCTATCGCCGCCGACAAAGTCCAATGACGCATCACCTACTCCTCAAAATTCCGCTGCTCGCCGGGACGGGTGTAGTGACGATCCGGCTAAGCGCATAGGTGATACCTTGGTTGCCGGATCGAGGTTGTTCTTCCTGTTGGTAGACGCACGGACTGTCGGGGGGCTGGTTGTATCAGAGGGCCAAGCCTCGCGGCAGCTACCTCGATCTGCAAACTCGAAACCGGACCAGCCGCTCTCCACCAATCCGAGCCGTCCGCTGAATCACTCTAGCACCTAGACTCGCACCCGCGTCCGACCGATATTGGCGAGCGGGCGGCGGGGGAGAAACCAATGGCGCAAAAACCGCAATGGCCGCGCTGGGTCGCGCTGCCCTTCCTTGTCAACGCCGTGCTCTCGATCCCCGGTTCCTTCGCGTACATCATTGCCGCCGCGATGGCGTTTGACGCGCCCGGCTCGACCAACGATCCCAAGGCGTGGCTCGGCGCCGGGCTGATGCTGTCGACGCCGCTGGTCGTGATCGGCGATGCGTTCATGGCGTACCGCGCCTATCGCCTCAGCGACACGCGCTGGCTGGCGGGCGCGGTTGGCCTGTGTCTTGGCTGGTGCCTGCTGCTGTATCTGGTCGCGCGCTTCCCGCCCTATATGGCGTTTCCGGGGCCGCTGATTTTCCTCGCCTATTTCGACGCTTGATCTGCAGTGGCCCACACAGAGCCATATGCATCTGGCGGGAAGGCTGAAGACGAGAAGATGGCGGCGTGGCTTCAACGAAGTGCAATCAACTGTTGAGAATGACTCCGGCCTTGCGCCGGTGTCCACCGCGCGACCCCGGAAGACCCTAAAGGCTCCACCGGCTCGCGCGCGGTCGAGTGAGCCCCGGCACAAGGCGGGGGTGACGATTATTCCGGCAATTTTCTGAAGTCGGCCCAGCAGATTTTGGCGCGACAATTCTGAGCCTCGGCCATAAATTGCGGCATGGCTGGCCGCATCATTGTTCTGAACGGGGTTGGCAGCGCGGGAAAGACTTCGGCAGCGAAGGCCTTCCAGAAGATCGCCGCTGATCCCTTTCTCCATGTGTCGGGCGACGTGTTTCTCGACATGATCCCGCCGCGCTTGTGGGGCGACCCAAGCGGCATCGTCTTTCGGCAATTCGAAGAGGACGGGCGTGCATCGATCGAGATTGAGATGGGCTTTGCGCTTGATCGTCTGATGCAAGGCATGCGCGCATCGGTGGCGGCGCTGGCACGGGCCGGCAATAATTGCATCGTCGATGACGTGATGCTCTCACCGGCCGATCAGCAATCCTATTTCGAGGCTTGTCGGGGGCTATCGCTGCACTTCGTTGCGGTGCACGCGCCATTGGCCATTCTGGAGCAACGCGAGCGCGATCGCGGCGATCGACTGATCGGCCTTTCCCGCTGGCAATTCCCGCGGGTGCACAAGCGAATCGCCTATGACTTTGAGATCGACACAGCGGACAAGACGCCAAAGGCCGTCGCGACGGCCATTGCGTCCGCGCTCGATGTGCCGCTTTCGCGTGGCTGACGTTCCGCGCGCGACCCGACACCGCGCCCCGACACATCGCTTGATCCCCGCCCCCGCGCTCGGTAGCCAATGCCCATGCCGCCGCTCCCCACCACCGACGCCGAAGCCGCCGCCGAACTCGCGCAGCTCGCGGGCGAGATCGCGCATCACAATCGGCTCTATCACACCGACGACGCGCCCGAGATCAGCGACGCCGATTACGACGCGCTCGTCCGCCGCAATGCCGCGATTGAAGCCGCTTTCCCCCATCTCGTCCGCGCCGACTCCCCGAGCCGTCAGGTCGGCGCTGCGCCTGCCGCGCATCTCGCCAAGGTCGCGCATGCGCGGCCGATGTTCAGCCTCGACAATGGTTTCAGCGAGGAAGATGTCGCCGATTTCCTCGGCCGCGTCCGCCGCTTCCTCTCGCTCGCCGACGATGCCGAGGTGGCGCTCACCGCCGAGCCCAAGATCGACGGCTTGTCCTGCTCGATCCGCTACGAAGGTCGCCGCCTTGTCCAGGCACTCACGCGCGGCGACGGCCAGGTCGGCGAGGACGTCACCGCCAATGTCCGCACGATCGCTGACATTCCTGCGACGCTCCCCGACGATGCGCCCGACGTGTTCGAAGTGCGCGGTGAAGTCTATATGGACAAAGGCGCGTTCGCCGATCTCAACGCGCGGATGCTTGCCGAGGCCGATGATCCCGACAAGGCCCGCCAGTTCGCCAACCCGCGCAATGCCGCCGCCGGATCGCTGCGGCAAAAGGACTCCGCCGTCACTGCCAGCCGGCCGCTCAGGTTCTTCGCCTGGGGCTGGGGCGAGGTGTATGATGTTGTCGGTGACGAGCACCTGGGCGCCCTGCCCGGCGCGACGCAATCCGACGTGGTCGCCGCGATCCGCCGCTGGGGCTTCCCGGTCACCACGCAATTCCAACCCGGCGGCAGCCTCGACGCCGCGCTCGCGACCTACAAGGCGATCGAGGCCGCGCGCGCCGACTTGCCGTTCGACATCGACGGCGTGGTCTACAAGGTCGACCGGCTCGACTGGCAGGCGCGGCTCGGCTTTGTCGGGCGCGCCCCACGCTGGGGCCTCGCGCACAAATTCCCCGCGCAACAGGCGCAGACGACGCTGCGCGCGATCGACATTCAGGTCGGTCGCACCGGCAAGCTCACCCCTGTCGCGCGGCTCGAGCCCGTGACCGTCGGCGGTGTCGTCGTCACCAATGCGACGCTCCACAATGCCGATGAGATTGCGCGGCTCAACGTCTGGCCCGGCGACCGCGTCGTGCTCCAGCGCGCGGGCGACGTCATCCCGCAGATCGTCGACAATCTCTCGCGTGATGACGCGCGCGGTGCATGGCCCTTCCCCACCCTCTGCCCCGAATGCCAGTCGGACGCCGTGCGCGAGGACGGCGAAGTCGATGTCCGCTGCACCGGCGGGCTGATCTGCCCCGCGCAACGCGTCGAGCGGCTAAAGCATTTCGTCAGCCGCGCGGCGCTCGACATCGACGGCCTGGGCGAAAAAACGATCCGCGAATTCTTCGATCTCGGCTGGCTGCACAGCCCCGCCGACATCTTCCGCTTGCGCACCCACCGCGACGAATTGCTGACGCGTGAGGGGTGGAAGGAAAAGTCGGTCGACGCGCTACTCGCGGCGATCGAAGCCAAGCGCACGCCCGATCCGGCGCGGCTGTTGTTCGGTCTCGGCATCCGCCACGTCGGCCAAACCACCGCGCGCGATCTGGTCAAAGCGTTCGGCAGCGTGCCCGCGATCGAGGATGTCGCGACCCGCGCGCATGATGATGCCGCGGCCCGAGCCGAACTCACCACCGTCGAAGGGATCGGCCCCGTCGTCGCCGACGCACTCGCCGCCTTTTTCGCCGAAGAGCATAACCGCACCGCCTGGGTCGATCTGCTGGGGCAGGTCACCCCGCCCGCGTTTGTTTCCACCGTCCGCGAGTCGGCCGTGACCGGCAAGACGATCGTCTTCACCGGCAGCCTTGAGACGATCAGCCGCGACGAAGCCAAGGCGCAGGCCGAAGCACTCGGCGCGCGCGTCGCAGGGTCGGTGTCGGCCAAGACCGACCTTGTGGTGGCCGGACCCGGCGCCGGATCGAAGCTCAAAAAGGCCGCAGAACTGGGAATTGAGGTGATCGACGAACCGGCGTGGGCCGCGATATTTGCGGCTTCCCAATAAAATACGCGCGCCCGACGGTGATGCCATTTTGCAACGCACCATCGGCTTAATGCTGCGTTAACATTTCCCCGGCGCGACTGTCATAGAAGCGAAATAATTGCGGTGCAGGGGCCACGCGGACGGTGACAGACACCGCGCTATCAAGCGACTCGTCGTCTCTAAGGGGAACAACATGCGACATCAGCTATTTCTGGGCGTAGCAGCGGCTGCGCTCGTCATTCCAGCCGCGGCCAGCGCGCAGGAAACGACGTCGATCATTCAGGGTGCCGTCACCGATGAAAGCGGCGCTGCCGTTGCCGGTGCCAAAGTCACCATCACGCACGTCCCCTCGGGTTCGGTCTCGACCGTGACGACCAACACCGACGGCCAGTTCCAGAGCTCGGGTCTGCGCGTCGGCGGCCCCTTCCAGGTTGTCGTCGAGCAGAATGGCGCGGTTGTCGCCACCATCTCGGATGTCTTCACCCAGCTCGGTCAGCCCTATCAGCTGCCGATCGCGGTCGCCTCGGCGGCGCAGGACGTCGTCGTCAGCGCCTCGAAAATCCGCGGATCGGGCACCAACTCGCTCGGGCCGCAGACTTTGCTGCGCGCCGAACAGATTTCGCAGATCGCCTCGGTCAACCGCGACGTGCGTGACCTTGCCCGCCGCGATCCGTTCGCGACGATCGATCTTGCCAACAACCGCGCCGTGTCGTTCGCCGGCGTCAACCCGCGCTTCAACGTGTTCACCGTCAACGGTGTGCGCGTCAACGACCGCTTCGGCCTCAACTCGGACGCCAACCCGACCCGTCGCGGTCCGGTGCCGCTCGACGCAATCGACCAGTTCACCGTCAGCGTGTCGCCGGTCGACATCCGCCAGGGCAATTTCACCGGCGGCGCGATCGACCTCGTGCTCCGTTCGGGCACCAACAAATATGAAGGCACCGGCTTCTACTCGATCAACAGCGACGGGCTGACCGGCAACCAGATCGGCGCGACCACCGTCCGCAACAGCTTCACCAGCCAGACCTATGGCGGTCGCCTGTCGGGTCCGATCATCAAGGACAAGCTGTTCATCATGGTCGCCGCCGAGCGGACGACGCAGGCACTGCCGAACACCACGGGTCCGGCGGGCGAAGGCTTCGGCACTGAAATCCCGAACCTGACGCGCGCGCAGATCACGCAGGTCCAGAACATCGCGCAGACGGTGTACAACTACAACACCGGCGACACGATCCGCAGCAACGACGAAGTCGATGAAAAGATCGTCGGCCGCATCGACTGGAACATCACCAACGGTCAGAAGCTGTTCCTCACCTTCACCAACGCTTATGACTCGCTGGTGATCCCGCAGGGCAACAGCTCGAGCCCGACCACGCCGGCCGTTGGCCTGCGCTCGAACGGCTATCTGCTCACCGAGCTTCAGCGTTCGGGTCAAATCCAGCTCAACAGCGACTGGACCGACAGCTTCTCCACCGAAGTTCGCGGTGGCTATCTCAGCTTCCGCCGCGGTCAGGATTCGCTGCAGGGCCTCGGCTTCGGCCAGTTCACCGTCTGCCTCGATCCGACCTCAGCCACGTCGGCGACGGCGGCGGCGCAAACCAGCAACCAGGTGACCTGCAACAACGCCTCGCCGCGTGTCGTGTTCGGTCCCGACGTGTCGCGTCAGGCCAACCAGTTCTTCGCCGACAGCTATCAGGGCTCGGTGCAGGCACGCCTCAACCTCGGCGATCACAGCCTGAAGGTGCTCGCCGAGTTCGAAGAATATCGCGTTTACAACCTGTTCGTGCAGAACGCACTCGGCACCTATAACTTCGACTCGATCGCCGATTTCCAGAACCGCCGCGCATCGTCACTGACGTATCAGAGCGCGATTTCGGGCAACAACAACGATGCCGCCGCGAACTTCAAGACGCGGACCTGGACCTTCGGCGTTCAGGACACGTGGAAGGTCGCACCGAACTTCACCGTCACCGCCGGCGTGCGTTACGACCTCTATGACCAGAACGGCGTTATCGCGCTGAACAACTTCCTGGTCGCACGCTCGAACATTGCCAACACCTCGACGCTCGCGGGTCGCGGCCTGTTCCAGCCGCGCCTTGGCTTCGACTGGAAGCCCTTCCCGCGCCTGTCGATCCGCGCTTCGGGCGGCATCTATGGCGGCGGCAGCCCCGGCGTGTACATCTCGAACAGCTATGCCAATACGGGTGTGATCACCAATACGGTCAACATCCTGCGCAACACCGCGATCGGCAACACGACCTATCAGAACAACGTGACGCAGGCCGTCGGCGATGCCGCGCTGAACAACGTCAACGGCACGACGATCAGCCCGACGGTGCAGAACTTCCTGGCGACCAACCTCGGCGCGCTGGCGGGTTCGACCACAAACATCCTCGACCCGAACTTCCGCATTCCGTCGGTGGCGCGCGCCACGCTGTCGGTCGACTATAAGGCGAACCTCGGTCCGCTCGGCGACGGCTGGAACTTCGGCCTCGCCTATCTTTACTCGAAGCCGCAGGATCAGGTGGTCTTTACCGACATTCGTTCGGTCTGGTCGGGTCTGGTCCTCCCCGATGGGCGTCGTCGCTACATCCAGAACCCCGGTCTGACCACGCCCAGCAACAACACCGACATTCTGACCACCAACAGCAGCGCGGGCCGCACCCACATTTTCGTGGCGAAGTTCGACAAGCGCTTCGACTTCGGACTGTACTTTGGCGGCAGCTACACGTTGCAAGACGTGACGGACGCCAGCCCGGCAACGTCATCGGTGGCATTCTCGAACTACACCGGAGCGGCGTTCAGCGATCCGAACATCCAGGCGGTGGGCCGGTCGAACGACGAAACCAAGTGGCAGTTCAAGTATAACATCGGTTTCGACCACGCCTTCTTCCAGGATTACAAGACGCGCTTCCAGATCTTCGGCGAAACCCGCGCGGGACGTCCGTACAGCATCACCATGCAGGACAATAGCGCAGGTCGCTCGCCGGTGTTCGGCACGATCGGCAACCTCAGCAACGTGCTGCTCTACGTCCCATTGGCGAATGATCCGCGCGTCAGCTATGACAACCAAGGCACCGCAGACTCGCTCAACGCGCTGATCGAAGGCAGCACGCTGCGGAACCGGCGTGGCCAGATTGCCGCACGTAACAGCGAGCGCTCGCGCGCTTTCACCCGCATCGACTTGCACGTTGAGCAGGAAATTCCGACCTTCCTTGGTCGGTCGCGCATCACGCTTTATGCCGACATCGAAAACCTGCCGAACCTGATCAACAGGGATTGGGGTGGCCTGCGTCAGCTCGGCTTCCCCTACACCACCCCCGTTGTTCGCGTGCAGTGTCTGACCACGGCGGTTGCGACGGGTACGACGCCGACAGCGGCGCAGATCGCAGCGAACTCGTCGCAGGCATGCGCCCAGTATCGCTACAACACCTTTGCGACGCCCAACAATGCGAACATCGTGACGCAGCAGTCGCTGTACTTCATCCGTCTCGGCGCGCGCATCACCTTCTAAGCGCACCGAACGAAACGCCTTTAGGCCGCCGCTCCCTCACCCGAGGGAGCGGCGGTTTTTTTTGTGGGATTTGGTTGCGGCCGACTTCGACCGCGAACTCAAACCTTGGCGTAGATGCTGTTCACCGGGCGGGCCATCACCCGCGCGACCATTGGCGCGAAGAAATCGAGCGGCGCGCTATCGTAATGCGGATCGAACGCCGACTGATCGTACTTCTCGCAAAATTCGGCGCAGGCCTCGAAATGCGGGTGGCCGCGATAGTTTTCGCGCAAGTCGCGGTCCATCCCGAGATAGTGGAAATAATAATAGCCCTGGAACACGCCGTGGTTGTTGGCGATCCAGTGGAGTTCCTCGCTCACGAACGGCCGCAGCATCGCCGCCGCAATCTCGGGGTGGTTGAAGCTCCCCAGCGTATCGCCAATGTCGTGGAGCAGCGCCGTCACGACATAGGGCTCGTCGCGCCCGTCGCGCCACGCGCGCGTCGCGGTTTGCAGCGAATGTTCGAGCCGGTCGACCGGAAAGCCGCCATAATCGCCGTCGAGCAATTTCAGATGGGTCAGCACCCGCTCGGGCAGGCCGGTTGAAAATTCGCGAAAATGGGTCGCGATCGTCGTCCAATCCTCCTGCGTACCGTCGGTCATCGCGGTAAATTGGGCGCGGTCTGGCATCGTCTCGGCGTCGCTCATTGTCTCTCTCCCTCAGGCGATCAACATACGCCCCTTCCGGTGCGCTTGTCAGCGGGTATAAGCGGGCATGGCATCGCTCGCGCCGCCCCCTCCCCCGATGGACCGCCGCGGGCGGCCCGACATCATCTCGCGGCCGTTCTTCGAGCGCAAGAACCGCGCCTTCTGGATTTTGCAGGCGGCGGGGTGGAGCGGTTATCTGGTGCTGCGATCGGTGTCGGGCATTTCCAACGGCCTGCCGCTGACGGCGATCATTCCGGTCGTGATCGAATCGATTGTCGGTTATTGCATCACGCTGCTGCTGTCGGCGCTCTATGGCTATTTCCGCACCTTGCCGCGCATTCCGTTCGTGCTGCTGAGCGCGGTGACATTGGCGCTGGCGACCTTGCTCTATTCGGTGCTCGACGCCTTTTCCTTCTCGTTCATCAAGCCCGACAGCCCCGGCATCAACCTGTCGCTGGTGCTGGCGACCTTGTTCCTCAATTTCACCGTGCTCGCGGGCTGGTCGGCGCTGTATTTCGGGATTAATTTCTACCTGATTGTCGAGGATCAGATCGACCAGCTCGAACGGCTGGGGTCGCAGGCGTCGAGCGCGCAGCTCGCGATGCTGCGCTATCAGCTCAACCCGCATTTCCTGTTCAACACCTTGAATTCGATCTCGACCCTGGTGCTGCTCAAACAGACCGAGCGCGCCAATAT
This sequence comes from uncultured Stakelama sp., assembly GCA_964449575.1. Taxonomy (GTDB): domain Bacteria; phylum Pseudomonadota; class Alphaproteobacteria; order Sphingomonadales; family Sphingomonadaceae; genus Sphingomonas. The sequence goes on along the minus strand of CAYUYZ010000003.1, from coordinate 74,550 downwards.
GATGCTCAGCCGCTTGTCGTCGTTCCTGCGCTACACGCTGGCCAACGAGCCGACCGCGCATGTCACGATCGCGCAGGAGGTCGAGACGCTCAAACTCTATCTCGAGATCGAGAAGATGCGCTTCGAAGAGCGGCTGCGCCCCGAATTTTCGATCGATCCGCGCGTCGCCAAGGCGCGGCTGCCGTCGCTGCTGCTCCAGCCTTTGGTTGAAAATGCGATCAAATATGCCGTCACCCCGCAGGAGGGCGGGGCGGAAATCACCGTCGTTGCGCAACTGGTCGGCGAGCGGGTGCAGATCGTCGTATCCGACACCGGACCCGGGTTGAGTGAAACTAAATCGCGGCCCAGCCTTTCAACCGGGGTCGGGCTTGCCAATATCAGGGACAGGCTGGCGCAGGCTTATGGCCCCGACCACCGATTTGAGACCGGGCAGGCGCCCGGGGGCGGTTTCCGGGTTGAAATTGAAATTCCGTTCGAACTTGAAGAACGGGTGAAAGAGGCCGCATGACCATTCGTACCATCCTCGTCGATGACGAGACGCTCGCGATCCAGGGGCTCCAGTTGCGCCTGCAAGCGCACGACGATGTCGAGATCATCGACACCTGCATGAACGGCCGCGAGGCGATCCGCAGCATCAAGACCCACAAACCCGACCTTGTTTTCCTCGACATCCAGATGCCCGGCTTCGACGGCTTTTCGGTCGTGCAAGGCCTGATGGAAGTCGAACCGCCGCTGTTCGTGTTCGTGACGGCCTATTCGGACCACGCGATCCGCGCGTTCGAAGCGCAGGCGACCGATTATCTGATGAAGCCGGTCGAGGAGAGCCGCCTCGCCGACACGCTCGACCGCGTGCGCCAGCGCTTGGCGGAAAAACGCGGGGCGGAGGAAGTCGACCGGCTGAAGGAAGTGCTGGCGGAAGTCGCGCCCGACTCAGTCGAAAATCTGGTCGAGAACGCCGACGCGCCGTCATCCAACCGCTTCGAAAAGCTGATCAACATCAAGGACCGCGGCCAGATTTTCCGCGTCGACATCGACACGATCGAACGCATCGACGCCGCCGGCGATTATATGGTGATCTACACCGGCGAGAATAATTTCGTCCTGCGCGAGACGATGAAGGATCTCGAAAAGCGGTTAGACCCCAGGCGATTCCAGCGGGTGCATCGCTCGACGATCGTCAATCTCGATCTGGTCAAAGAGGTGAAGCCCCACACCAACGGCGAATGCTTCCTGGTGCTGCAATCCAACGCACAGGTGAAGGTGAGCCGGAGCTACCGGGATGTGGTGGCGCGGTTTGTGCATTGAGGGGGTGGGGGTGGAGATCGCCGCCATCCCGACCAGCCCGCGCGATTGCTGTCGTCCTGCCTCTCGTTAAACGCGCTGGCGTTGCTTGTTTTTGTTCAAGGCCAGTCTCCGATCCACCAATTTTCGCTCTCGCTTTAAAGCCCCGTCCGTTCTGGGGAGGTCAACATACGCCAGAAGCTCCTCATGACTATCGAATGTGCGGCCATGGAAAATCCAGTGCAGGATGTGCCGCGTGAATAATTCACGCAGGACCTGACTTTGCTCCATGAATGTATCGCCGTGCCCGCGAGCGTGGACATGCTCGTTACGAAGTCGAGAGATATGACCGAGTTGCCACCGCGTTAGGTGATGATCGGTGTCGGAAAACGTAGCTCGATCTATAACTTTTTGGTTCGACCGATCTCTGTTCCAATCCTCTACATAGATTTTCTCCAGCGCTGTCCAGAACCGGAGAAGCCGGTGGTTCCCTTCGCTCGCCTCGAAAGCATCCTGCGAGATTTGCAGGGCAGGTACGAGGACATGCTTAAGCGGATGCCGGGAAAGCGCGGACAGGGCTTTTCTCGTAAACGGCACGATCTTGAGATATTCTTCCAGACCAGGATGCGGCGCGTTCCATGCCCCTTCGTCGTAGTTCGGATCATACCAAATGCGGTTTTCGCCGACGAATTTGCGATCTTGAAACACGAATTGAAAAGGTCCCATCCGCAGTTGGCCCGCCGTCCAGTTGCTGCTCGACATGATCGTCCAACTGCCCCGGGTTTGGTAGATGTTCATCAAGGCCATGAGCAGGTTGAGTGCGTCCAACATCCGGTCGACCGCATCGTCTTCATTGCGTTCGCGGCAGCTCAAAATGACGTAAGCGGACCAAGCCGGAGCATTGGGGGCGACATCTCCGATGCCGGAGTTGTGGAATGGGTTTAGCCGAAGCCATTTCGGCAATTGCCCGCAAAGGCGGATCGAAACATCACCCCACTTGAACTTCAAGACGTGCGTCCGGTCTACATCGTGGATCCTGATTTTCGTCCACAGAGTGAATTCCTTCGACTGGACAGCACGGTTTTGCCGATAGATTTCTTCCGCCCGTGCAATGAGGGCGTCAGCTGTTAGAGGACCTTTGCGGCGGCAATCGTAGAGCGCTTGGCGAAAAATCCGAATGGCCGCCGGCCGTCTCAGACGCGGTTTGACGGTGAAGGCGTCGGGAAGCATCTCCTCGAAGTTTTCGAATGCTCGAATGGACGGAAAGCTGATCCCGCCCTCAACGACATTCGTCATGCTTTCGAACAGGTCGAAGAACTCCTGTAATTGTTCGTTCGAGACTATCTTGGGATTGCGATTGATCGGCATAGGGCATCCAGAAGATTGCAGCGGTAGGGTGACTATAGAAGGGTGCGGGGAACAATTCGACGATTGCGCACGGCCAATGATTGCGCCCAGATCGAGCCCTCAATCCGATGTCTGCTTTTGGGCATTCGTCTTTTGACGTTCGATGACCGGCTACGGGGCGCATAGCTGTCAGACGTTCCCCGCCTTAAGACTGCCTGCCTCCTGTGCCACGGCCCACAATTACGGACCGTAGCCCATTCCCCAATGACTGCCATCCAAACCGAAATCGACCACACGGACATCAGGTCCACCGCAACCCACCCTTCCAAAGTAGGAAATCTTCGGCGATGCTCGGCGCCGTTCTTTGAAAATCGAGTCGCTTTGGCCAACACCACCGACACGCAGCAGCGTCGCACCCCCTGCTATGGTCGTAACTTTCATAACCTTTCGCGGCGTGATGCGATGCCGGGCTCGACCGGCACGGGGTAGCGCTGACAGGAAGTGGTGTGCGGGTGACGGCGGGCAGCCTCTTCCCGCCCGCTGCGGGAGCGGTTTAAGAAAGATCAGAATCGATCGCTCCGGAGTCGCCCATGTCCGACACATTCACCACCTTCGCCAAGCTCCATGTCCCCGGCAGCCCGCTGATCCTGTTCAACGTCTGGGATGCAGGCTCTGCCGCTGCGGTCGAGCGTGCAGGCGCCAAGGCCGTCGCGACGGGGAGTTGGTCGGTCGCTGCCGCGCAAGGGTTTCACGATGCCGAGGGGCTGCCGTTTGACCTCGCCATCGCCAATGCCGCGCGGATCGTGGGGGCGACCAAGCTGCCGGTCAGCATCGATTTCGAAGGCGGCTATGCGACCGATCCGATGCGCACCGCCGCCAATGTGCTGGCGCTCGCCGCGACCGGGGCAATCGGCTGCAATTTCGAGGATCAGGTGATCGGCGCGAGCCCGCGCACGCTCCACCCGCTCGGCGATCAAGCCGCGCGGATCAAGGCGATCCGCAAGGCGGTGGGCGCGAGCTTCTTCATCAACGCGCGCACCGACATTTTCCTCGCCGCGCCCGCCGATGCGCATGACGCGGCGATGGTCGACGCCGCGATCGAACGCGCGCTCGCCTATGCCGATGCCGGGGCGAGCGGGTTCTTCGTGCCGGGGCTGGTCGACCTCAAGCTGCTGGAGAAAGTGTGCAAGGGATCACCGCTGCCGGTCAATTTCATGGCCTTCCCCGGCGCGCCCGGCGCGGCGCAGGTCGCGCTGACCGGGATTGCGCGGGTGAGCCACGGGCCGGGGCCGTACCGGCTCGCGCTGAAAGCGTTCGAGGAGGCGGCACGGGGGGTGTTGGGGTAAGATACCGCCACCCGCTTGTGTGGGGCGAAGGCGAGGCACAAGCACCAGACGATCCGCCTGTGGCCTGTTTCTCGACTTCGCTCGAAACAAACGGGGGTGTTGAGGGTGAGGCTGTTAACTTCCACCCGTTCGTATCGAGCGCAGTCGAGATACAGGCGTCAAGCGACTCGCCGGTGGCCCGTCCCTCGGCGTCGCTCGGGACGAACGGCCAGCGTTAGGCCTCTTCGGCCCCGTCCGCTTGCTCTCCAGCCCCCTCAGCCGGCTTCTCAAACCAAGCCTCAACCTCGCCCGAAAGCTTCAGCGTCAGCGGCTGGCCGTGGCGGTCGACTTTCTTGCCGAGCGCGACGCGGATCCAGCCTTCGGAGCGGCAATATTCCTCAACGTCCTTGCGCTCGACACCCTTGAAGCGGATGCCGATGCCGCGTTCGAGGTGCGCCTGCTCGAAGAACGGGCTGCGCGGGTTGGACGAAAGGCGGTCGGGGGGCGTGTCGGTCATGGTCCGCGCCTTTGACTCAAGTCACTGCGAATTGCCAGCCCCCTACACGCAATCGGGGCGGTGCGACTCTGCCGCACCACCCCGAAAGGTGACGAACGTCGTCGCGGTCAGCGGCAGATGCGCACGTTCACCGGGACGCCATAATAGGGGTCCCACTGCCGATCGATGAAGCAGCGCGGGCCGTAGCCGCCGCGGTAGCCGTAACCGCCGCCGTAACCCGGGCCGTAAAAGCCACGGCGCGGGCCGTAGAAGCCACGGCGCGGACCATAATAGTCAGGGCCATAGAAACCGCGATTGTTAAAGCCCCGGCGCGGGCCATAGAAGCCCGGCCCATTGAATCGATTATTGTTCGACGCAATCGCCGCACCAATCGCCAGCCCGGCCAGCCCCGCGACAGCGACATCGCCGCCGCGATCACGCCGGAAACGGTCGCCGTAACGCTGCGCCTCGGCAGGCGCCGCTGCCACCAGCGTGGTTGCCGCCAATGCCAGGCCCAGCCCGGCTTTCTTCAGAATCGATGCCATAGTCCGTCCTTTCAGCCTGTTACCGCTCGCCTGGGTCAACGCCTGTGCCGCCGAGCTTGTTGCAAGCCTTAGCGGCGCCCGCCTGAACGCTGTGGGAATGCCATGTTCATGCAGCGTTTAGCCAGCGCCCATCTTGCGAGGCGCCGCTCGCTCGGGCAGAGCGCGAGCATGGCATATTGGCTGATCCGATCCGAACCCGCGACCTATGGCTGGGATGAATTCGTCGCCGAAGGCCGCACCGAATGGACCGGCGTGAAGAACGCGACCGCCGCGATCCACTTGCGCGCGATGGCGGTCGGTGATGGCCTGATTTTCTACCACTCGAACGAAGGCAAGGAAGCCGTCGGCACCGCACGCGTGACACGCACCTACCAGCCCGACCCGACCGATCCGAAATGGGTGTCGGTCGAGGTCGAATGCGGCGCCCCGCTGCCGAAGCCGGTGACGCTCGCGACGATGAAGGCCGAGCCGCGCCTGAGCGATCTGCGCATGATCAAGCAATCGCGGCTGTCGGTCAGCCCGGTGAGCGACGCCGAATGGGCCGTGATCATGGAACTCGCGGGCGCTTGAGCGACGCCGCGCTGATCTTCGTCTACAACGCCCCCGACGGCATCGCCGCCGCGCTGATCGATGCCGCGCACAAGCTGATTTCGCCCGCCACCTACCCCTGTTCGCTGTGCGCGGTGACGTACGGGGCGGTGGCGATGCGGCGCGACTGGAAGGTCTATCTGGCGCGCCTGCCCTATCCGGTAAAATTCTACCACCGCGATGGATTTCGCCGGGCTTTTCCGGGGCTTGATGTCCCGCTGCCCGCAATCCTGATCGCTCAGGGCGACGCCGGGCCGCGCCTGCTGATCGACGCCGCCACGCTCGACGCGCAAGCCGATGTCGCCTGCCTGATCGCGACGCTCGACGCCGCGCTTGCCGCCGATCGGGCAGCCGATATTCTGGCCGCATGCGCCTCAAGCGATTCACCGCCAGCCTGATCGGCTTGCTGCTCGCGGCGCCCGCCGTCGCCGCCGATCCCACCGCCCCCACCACCGACGCCTGGGCCAGCCTCGCCCGCGCCGATATCGAGGCGATCCACCGCGACGTGCTCGGCATCCACCCCGGCGTGCGCGATCCCCAGAACCCGGCCTTCATCACGACAATGGAGGACCATTACCGCACCGCACAAGCACGCGCGACCGCCGCGCGCAGCTATCTCGACTGGCGGGGTGCCGTGAACGGCTTCATCCAGTCGTTCCGCGACGGCCACACCTTCGTGCGCTACGACGCGATCCCGGCCAATCTGCGCTGGCCCGGTTTCCTCGTCGACGGGCGCGGCACCGGCTATGTCGCGGCGCTGGTCGAGGGTGCGCCCGGCGTCGCCAATGGCGATGCGGTCACGGCGTGCGACGGCCAGCCGATTGTCGACGTCCTCAAGACCCGGCTCGACGCGCGCGAGGCCGATTGGTCGAAAGCGCCCGAGCGGGTGCGGCAGGCATGGCGCGGCTTCATCGATTACCACATCGACGGCCCGCCGCCGATCAAGGCCTGTACGATCGTCCATGACGGCAAACCGAGCGAGGTCACGCTCAAGTGGCGCACCACGCCGACCTCGACCTTGGTCCCGCGCACCAGCCCGGTCCAGCGCGTCATTCCCGGTCGCCCAGTAGCGCTCGAGTATCGGCCGGACGGCGCGGCACTCATCCGCATCGCTTCGTTCGGCGACGAAGTGCCGCTGAAGGCGCTCGCCGACGCAATGACGGCGGGGACGGCCAAGCTGCGCGCCGCGCCTTATGTGGTGTTCGACCTGCGCGGCAATCGCGGCGGCAATTCGACCTGGGGCGGCACCTACGGCCGCATTCTGTTCGGCGATGCGGTGGTCGATGCGCTCGACGAGAATTCGACCGGCAAATATTTCCGCGCCTCGCCGCAAGCCATCGCGCGGCTGCGGTTGATCGCGCAGGAATTCGCCGATGACGGCCCCGGCATGGCCGAAGTCGCCGACTATTGGACCAAGATCGCCGACCGCGTTGCCGCCAGCCCCGATGGCGACACCAAGCTGTTCACCGATTACGTCAACCCGCCCGCGCCCAAGCCCAAAGTACCGCCGGTCCCCGCCTATCGCCGCCCGGTCTATATCCTCACCGACGCGGGCTGCTTCAGCTCGTGCATCGTCGCGGCGAACACGCTGATCAAGCTTGGCGGGACCAATATCGGCGAAGTGATGGGCGAAAATGAGGAATATGGCGAGATTACTGGCCCGATCGCGCTCCCCTCGGGCCTTGGCCGCTACTGGCTCCCCATCTCGATCATCCGCCAGCGCCGCGACAATCTCGGCGGCACGCCGGTCAAGCACGCCTGGAGCGGCGCAATGGACGACGATGCGGGGATTTATGCGTGGATTGCGGGGCTGCCGCGCTGAACCGGCCCGGCCGCGTGGCGTTACGGCTCGTTTAGCAACTTGCGCACATCGCCGCCGTTCGCTGCCAGGGCAGCCGTCACGCGGACGCGTGCGTCATAATAGGCAAGCGCAATATGCGTACTGCCTGCCGCGCGCCATTGTTCGGCCTGGTCCGCGGACAAGGTGCTGTCGCCCGCGACATAGTCGGCATAGCCCTCGCTCTTCCAGAATGGCAAGGTCAGCGCGCGCACCCAGCCGAGGTGGCGGCGGACCAGCATGTGCGTGTGTTCGTGCGCGACCACGCTCGACAGGCGGCGGCGGCTTGACGTCGCATCATTGTCCCGGGCGCCGTCGATCGACACCGCACGCCGGTTGACGATCACCGCATCGGCCAGCAGATCGGACATGGGCCGCGTGAGCGCGAGGCCGGTGTTGGAACCAAGCGTCAGCAGATTCCAGCGCCAGCCGCCGCCGGTCAGGAACAATCGCGTGCCGACCCTATGGTCGTCGAGCGGTGATGTCGCGACGCGGGCATCGGCGCGCGCGAGGGTGCGTGCCATCGCGGCCCGATCGATCGGCGCTTCGGCATAGACGCGCGTCGCGCCGATCTGCGCCTTATAGGGGAAAAACAACAGCTGCGGCATCGCAACGCTCGCTGACGGATAGGCAACCAGCAACGCGACCAGCCACGAGGCCCGGCGCATCAGCGACGAACCGGCCTTCATACCAGCAACCCCTCGCGCGCGATCCGCTCCTTCCACACTAAGGGCGCGAGCTGGTGGACATTCGCCCCGCTCGAATCGACCGCGACCGTCACCGGGAAATCCTCCACCTCGAATTCGTAGATCGCTTCCATGCCGAGGTCCGCAAAGCCCACGACGTTCGATTCCTTGATCGCGCGCGCGACGAGGTAAGCCGCCCCGCCGACGGCCATCAGATAGGCGCTCTTGCCTTCCGCAATCGCTGCCGTCGCATCGGGCCCGCGCTCGGCCTTGCCGACCATGGCGAGCAGCCCCTGCCCCAGCATCATCCGCGTGAACTTGTCCATCCGCGTCGCCGTCGTCGGCCCCGCAGGACCCACGACCTCGTCGCCGACCGGATCAACCGGCCCGACATAGTAAATGACACGGCCCGCGAATTCGACCGGCAGCGGCTCGCCGCGATCAAGCATGTCCTTGATCCGCTTGTGCGCGGCGTCGCGCCCGGTCAGCATCTTGCCGTTGAGCAACAGCCGGTCGCCCTGCTTCCAGCCCTGCACCACCTCGGGCGTCAGGCTGTCGAGGTCGACGCGGATCGCTCCCTTGTCGGGCGTCCAGTTCACATCCGGCCATTCGGAGAGCTTCGGCGGCTCAAGATACACCGGCCCCGATCCACGAAGCGTGAAATGCGCGTGGCGCGTCGCGGCGCAATTGGGGATCATCGCCACCGGCTTCGATGCGGCATGCGTCGGCCAGTCGAAAATCTTCACGTCGAGGATTGTCGACAGCCCGCCCAAGCCCTGCGCGCCGATGCCGAGCGCATTGACCTTGTCGTAAATCTCGATCCGGAGCGCCTCGATGTCGGTCTGCGCCCCGCGCACCTTCAACTGGGCCATGTCGATCGGCCCCATCAGCGATTCCTTGGCCAGCAGCATCGCCTTTTCCGCGGTCCCGCCGATGCCGATGCCGAGCATGCCAGGCGGACACCAACCCGCGCCCATCTGCGGCAGCATGTCGAGCACCCAGTCGACGATCGAATCGCTGGGATTCATCATCTTGAACTTGCTCTTGTTTTCGCTGCCGCCGCCCTTTGCCGCGACATCGACCGAGACGGTCACGCCCGGCACCATCTCGACATGCAGCACGCTCGGCGTATTGTCCTTGGTGTTGCGGCGGGTGAAGGCCGGGTCGGTCAGGATCGACGCGCGCAGCTTGTTTTCGGGGTTCAGATAGGCGCGGCGCACGCCTTCATCGATCACTTCCTGCAACGACCGGTCGCTCTCGAGCCGACAGTCCTGCCCCCATTTGACGAACACGGTAACGATCCCGGTGTCCTGGCAGATCGGCCGATGCCCCTCGGCACACATGCGCGAATTGGTGAGGATCTGCGCAATCGCGTCCTTCGCCGCCGGGCCCTGCTCCGCCTCATAGGCGGCGCCCAGCGCGCGGATATAATCCATCGGGTGGTAATAGCTGATGAACTGGAGCGCGTCGGCGACGCTTTCGATCAGATCGGCTTCGCGGATAGTGACGGTCATTTCGGTCCTCATACGGCAGAGCGGCTGCCCCCGGGCCATAAGCCCGCGCGCCGCAAGCGCCAAGCCGATTGCCGAATCATCGCAAGCGTCAGCAATTCCTTAAGGTCGTTTCGTTACCGCGTTGGTCCACTGCCATGCACGCCTCGAACGCAACAGGATCCGGGTTGAACCAGCACGCCACCACAGAGCGTACCAGCCTCTGGCGAGCCTTGGGGCTGACGGGTCGCAGCGAAGCGCTGGGCGCGGCCGACTTCGACGGGCAGATTCGCCTCGTCGCGGCGATCTGGCCATTCACGCTGGTGGTGCAACTCTGCGCCGCCGTCACGATCGTCCTCGCCGCGTTGATGACCGAACGCATCCCGCTGATCATGCGGGTCGGCGCCGAATCGGTCGCGATGCTGGTGCCGAGCATTGTCGCGGTGATCATCCTGCACGTCCCCGCCTGCCGCCGCTGGACGGCGCATACCCATTGCTGGGCCGCGATTGGCTATGCCGCTGCTGTCGCCGCCGGGCTGGTCGCGCTGTTGTGGGAAGCCAGCCGCTTGCCGTTCGATCGCAGCCAGCTTGCTTGCGTCGTCGCGCTGCTCGGCGCGCTGGGCGGCACCGCCATGGCGATCCATCCCCTGCGCGCGGCGACCTTCGCCTTTTCGGCGGCGATTACGACGATGATCTGGGCGCTCGCCGGCTCCGGCACGGCAACCGGCGTCGCCTTAATCTGCCTCGCCTGCCTGGCCATTGCCACGCGGCGGCTGGCGATCATGGATGTCACCAGTGCCCGCCGCCAGACCAGCGAATATCGCGAAGGCGCGCTCGCCGCCCGGCTGGTCCGCGAATTCGAAAGCAACGGTACTGGCTGGTTCTGGCAGACCGACCGTGACGGCCAGCTCACCTATTTGTCGCAAAAGGTCGCCGATGCGGTGACCGAGCCCGATCTGCCGCCGCTCGGCCGCCCGCTGACGGCGGTATTCCAGATGGATGGCTCCGCACCCGGCACCGAACGCACGCTCGGCTTCCACATGTCGTCGCGCACCGGATTTTCGGACTACACCGTGCGCGCGGTGTCGATGCGCATGCCCGATCACTGGTGGTCGATTTCGGGCCGCCCGGTGATCGACGATAATGGCCGCTTCCAGGGCTTTGTCGGCTCGGGCGCCGACCTGACCGAAAAGCGCCGCGCCGAGGCCGAGATTACCCGCCTCGCGCTGTTCGACGGCCTGACCGGCCTCGCCAACCGCCAGCGCATGCGTGCCTCGCTCGAACAGACGCTCAACCAGCCGGTCGGCCCTTATCGCCCGACCACGATGTTCCTGCTCGATCTCGACCGGTTCAAGGTGGTCAACGATACGCTTGGCCACCAGACCGGCGACATCCTGCTCAAGCAGGTCGCACAGCGGCTGCTCCGCTCGGTCGGCGATGCCGGCCTTGTCGGGCGGCTGGGCGGCGATGAATTCCAGGTCGTGCTGCCAAGCGAAAATGATCCCGAGCGCCTGTCGGACCTCGCGCGCACGATCATCAATGCGCTGTCGCAGCCCTATTCGATCGACGGCAATACCGTGACGATCGGCTGTTCGATCGGCGTCGCGATTGCGCCGCAGGACGGCAAGGATCCCGAAACGCTGGTCCGCAATGCCGATCTCGCGCTTTATGCCGCCAAGGCCGAAGGGCGCGGCATCCACCGCTTCTACCGCGAGGAATTGCTGCACGGCGCGCAGAACCGCAAACAGCTCGAAGACGATCTGCGCCACGCGCTGGTGCAGGGCCAGTTCCACCTCGTCTATCAACCGGTGGTGTCGACCGAAAGCGCGCGCATCGTCGGCTATGAAGCGCTGATCCGCTGGGAGCACCCCGAGCGCGGCGCGATCAGCCCCGCCGAATTCATCCCCGTGGCCGAAGACTGCGGGCTCATTGAAACAATCGGCGAATGGGTGCTCCGCACCGCCTGCCTCGAAGCCGCGAAATGGCCGAAGAATGTCCGCGTCGGCGTGAATGTGTCGCCGATCCAGTTCGCCAATCCGACGCTGCCGAGCATCGTCACCAATGCGATTGCCCGGGCCGGCATCGCCGCCAGCCGCCTCGAACTCGAAATCACCGAAGGCGTGTTCCTCGACGAAAGCCAGTCGACCGACGCGATGTTCAAGAGCCTCAAGGGGATTGGCGTGCGCCTCGCGCTTGACGATTTCGGCACGGGCTATTCGTCGCTCGGCTATTTGAAGTCGGCGCCGTTCGACAAGATCAAGATCGACCAGAGCTTCGTGCGCGGCGCCGCGATTGCCGGCAACCGCAACGCCGCGATCGTCAAGGCGATCGTCACGCTCGCCGGGTCGCTCGGCATGGAAACCACCGCCGAAGGCGTCGAGACGCAGGACGAGATCGAACTGATCCGCGAACTGGGGTGCAGCCACATCCAGGGCTATGTCTATGGCAAGCCCGCGCGCGCCGAAATCGTGCTCGACGCGCTGATCAAGGGCGAAGGCGCGGCGACCATCTCGGGCTTCCGCGTCAGCCGTGCGCGCCGCACCAAGCTGTTCCGCACCGCGACGCTCGAAGTGGCGGGCGAACGCGGCGAAGTCCGCATCCGCGACATTTCGGCGACCGGCGCGATGATCGACGGCATCGAATTCGGCCGCGATCCGCAGCAGGTCACGCTGCTGATCGAACTGATCGAAGGCCAGATGTTCCCGGCAAGGGTGCGCTGGGCGAAGGACGGCAGGGCCGGGATTGAATTCAAGGACCGGTTCAATGTGGCGCGGCTGAATTCGGGCGAGGGGTCGAAGGTTAAGAAGGCGGGGTAACACGCTCGGCGCGCTGCCCTGCGACCGGGCCGCTACCGCGCGCAGATCACATCGTGACCACGATCTTGCCCGTCACATGCTGGTCACGTAGCGCCAGACACGCGTCGCGGCCTTGCGCAAAGCCAAAGCGGGCGCCGACATTGGCGCGGAACCGGCCCGCGACATGATCGTCCACCACAGCGGCAAGGTCGCCCGGCTCGGCCTTCAGGCGGCTATACACCACCTCAATCCGCCCGGCGAATGCCGATGGCTCGGGGCCGAACAATGTTGAGAGCAAGGTACCCCCGTCCCGCACCGCCGCCGCGCTCGCAAGCAGCGCGTCGAACATCGATACCAGATCGACGAGCACGTCGACGCCAGCCGGGTAGCGCTGGCGGACCTGCTCGACGAACGGCGCCTGATGATAATCGATCGTTTCCTGCGCGCCATTCGCCATGACGACATCGACATCGCTGCCGCTCGCCGATGCAATCACATGCGCCCCCGCCGCCGACGCCTGCTGAAGCAGCGCCAGCCCGACGCCGCCAGTCGCGCCTAGCACCGCCAGCGTCTTGCCCGCCACATCGCCCAGCCCGCGCAGGATATTGCGCGCCGTCAGCCCCGCCATTGGCAGCGCGGCCAAATCGCCAGCATCGGCCATCGTCGGCACCACCACCACATGCGCGCTCGCGGGCAGCACCGCGCGCCGCGCCAGCGCGCCATTCCAGGTGCTGGCGACAATGCGTTGGCCGGGCGCGATTCCCGTCACCTTCTCGCCCACGGCGACGACCGAGCCGACGACGTCGCTGCCCGGCACGAAGGGCATCGCCGTGGGCATGAAGTCCTTCATCTGCCCGCTCATGATCTTCAGATCGAGCGGGTTGAGCGCCATTGCCTCGACGTCGATCACGATCTCGCCGACCACGGGATCAAGGATCGGATAGTCGATCAGTGCCAGCGTTTCGGCGGGGCCGTAATTGTTGACGCCCCATGCCTTGGTCGTGCCTGTCATGCTGCTCTCCTCCTCATCCGCCGTGGCCATTCCCGCCGCACGGTCGCTTCAGTTGCGCGCTTTCGTCAGCAGCACCGCAAAGATGGCGACGTGGCTCACCAGCCAGGCGGGCAGAAATACCGTGATCACGATCCAGCCAAAAGGCCCAAGGATATTGGCGTCGTGGATGCTCGGCGTGACGCGCGCCGCCGCGTTCAGATAATCGAGCGTGCCGACGATATTGAAGACCCACGCAAAAGCGATCCGCGCCGGGCTTTGCGCCTGCATCAGCGCAAAGGCGATGAGCGCGAGCACCGCGACGAGCACATCGCCTGCCATGATCTGAAAAAGATAGTCCTGCGAAAAGCCCGCAGGCGCGAGATTGAACACCCCCGGCAGCATCGCGGTAAGCCCGAAATAGCGGAAGAAATGCACCGGGACCAGCGCCTTCAGATGCGCGTCGCGCCCCATCGACGCCAATTGCGGCCGGACCGACCAATAGATCATCGCGAATCCGGCCAGCGCGATCGTGTAACCGACCAGATGGAAATAGCTCTTCGGTTCCATGACGCCCCCGATCCTGTCGATGCCCGCAACGGGTACGATCTTCACAGTACCGGTTCAATCAGCCATAATGCGCGATCTTCGACCCGGAAATGCGAACGATGATTAATCTTGGCGACGCGCGTGTCTTTCTCGAAGTCGCCGCGAGCGGCAGTTTCAGCGAAGCCGCGCGGCGGTTGCGCATGCCTAAATCCTCGGTCACGCGGCAGATCGAGCGGCTCGAATCGGCGGTCGGGCGGATGTTGTTCGCCCGCACCTCGCGCACCGTTGCGCTCACGCATGAGGGTCGCGATTTTCTCCCTTATGCCCAGCGGCTGCACGATCACGGCGTCGAGGCCGAGACCATCTTCCGATCGGGCGCGCATGGCGCGTGCGGCAGGCTGACGATCTCCGCGACGGGGCCATTTGCCCGGGCCTTCCTCGTGCCGCATCTGCCCGCCTTTCTCGACCGGCATCCGGAAGTGCAGGTCGCGCTCTGGCTGACACCCGCGCGGGTCGAGGTCGGGTCAGGCGACGGCCAGGTCGATATCGCGATCCGCTTGCGCTCATCGGCGAGCGCTGATCTCGCCAACCGCAAGCTGGGCGAGATCGGCTTCTGGCTGGTCGCCGCGCCAACCTATCTCGCGAAAATGGGGGTGCCGCAGGTGCCCGATGACCTGCGGCATCACCAGCTCGTCGAAATCGGCCCGCCCAACAAGGCGCATGAGCTGGCGCTCCGGCGCGGCCAGGAAATGGCGACGATACGCTACGCACCGCGCCTGCAGATCGACGACCCCGAAGCCGTTTGCATCGCGGCGGAGTCGGGCGCGGGCGTGGCCGCCCTGCCCGAGTTCCTCGCCGCGCCCGCGGTCGCGAGCGGCAAGCTGGTGCGGCTATTGCCCGATTGGGCCCCGCCTTCCATTCCGGTCACGCTCCTCTACCGCACCGACATCGCCCCACTCGCCCGCGTGCGCGCCTATGTCGACCATTTGGTCGAGACAGTTGGTGATCGCTTGGGTTGATGGGGCGATCGGTGGTGCAGTCGATCACCAGCCCCAAGATGTTGGGCGGGTACAGAACGCTCAGCGCACCGCCGTCATCGCGCTACGGCCCGATCCTTCGGCAATGGACACGAGGCCCATCGATTTATTTTCGTTCCCCCCTCGTTCTCTTGCGTTTCGCCAACCCCGCGTAGCTCCACGCGTCGCGGCTGTGGATCGAATCCCGCGCGCCATGAACCGAGTCATATGAGCGACGAACCGAGTCCCTAAACTGTCATTTACCGTCTTGCGTGCTGCGGCGAATGGGCACAATCTGTTGTGGTCGAGTTCGGGGGCGAACCCAAGCGCTGGTAGATCGGTCACCGCAACCCCAAGTTGTGGAACGGGATATCCTGCACTTTGCACGAGACGGTGATCACTTTTTGTTCTCGTCGTGCGGCTCGTCAGTGATAACATGGGGGTTCGCCCCTGAGTCGAATCAGCGTCGGATCGCATCAGGTCCGCGAGGCAGGGATGGAGCAGTGATGGATTTTCGGGAAGGCCAGGACGCGAACATGGACAGCATCGTACAGGACGCGGTCGACGCAGCGGCATCCGCCGTCGCCACCGCCAAGGCCCCACGCGACAGCAAGTCGGTGAAGCCGCAACCCTATCCGGTCGAGGTCGATCATGGCCGCGATGCGCTGCTCACCGATTTCGGCAAGGATACGCTGCGCGACCGCTATCTGCTGCCCGGCGAATCGTTTCAGGATTTGTTCGTGCGCGTCGCCTCGGCCTATGCCGACAATGCCGGCCACGCCCAGCGCATCTATGACTATATCTCGAAGCTGTGGTTCATGCCGGCAACGCCCGTGCTGTCGAACGGCGGCACCGGGCGCGGCCTGCCGATTTCCTGCTATTTGAATTCGGTGCCCGACAGCCTCGAAGGCATTGTCCAGACGTGGAACGAGAATGTCTGGCTCGCTTCGCGCGGCGGCGGCATTGGCACTTATTGGGGCAATGTCCGCGGCATTGGCGAGCCGGTCGGCCTCAATGGCAAAACCAGCGGCATCATTCCGTTCGTGCGGGTGATGGATTCGCTCACGCTCGCGATTTCGCAAGGAAGTCTGCGGCGCGGCTCGGCGGCCTGCTATCTCGACATCAGCCACCCGGAGATTGAGGAATTCCTCGAAATCCGCAAACCCAGTGGCGATTTCAACCGCAAGGCGCTGAACCTCCACCACGGCGTGCTGATCCCCGATGCCTTTATGGAAGCGGTGCGCGCCGGGGCCGAATGGAATCTGCTCAGCCCCAAGGATGGCTCGGTGCGCGGCACGGTCGATGCGCGCAGCCTGTTCCAGAAGCTCGTCGAAACGCGCCTCGCCACCGGCGAGCCGTACATCGTCTTCGCCGATCATGTGAACAAGGCGATGCCGCAGCATCACCGCGATGTCGGGCTCAAGGTCTCGACCTCGAACCTGTGCAGCGAAATCACGCTCCCGACCGGCAAGGACCAGTTCGGCAAGGATCGCACGGCGGTGTGCTGCCTGTCGTCGCTCAATCTCGAAACCTGGGATCAGTGGAAGGACGACAAGGGCTTTATCGAGGATGTCATGCGCTTCCTCGACAATGTGCTGCAGGATTATATCGACCGCGCCGAGCCGGGGATGGAGCGCGCGGCCTATTCCGCCACGCGCGAGCGTTCGGTCGGGCTGGGCGTGATGGGCTTCCACTCGTTCCTGCAAGCGCGCGGGCTGCCGTTCGAAGGCGCGATGGCCAAGCAGTACAACCTGCGCATCTTCAAGCACATCCGCGCGCAGGTGGATGAAGCATCGATGCAGCTCGCGATCGAGCGCGGGCCCTGCCCCGACGCGGCGGATCAGGGCGTGATGGAGCGCTTTTCGTGCAAGATGGCGATCGCGCCGACCGCGTCGATCAGCATCATCTGCGGCGGGACGAGCGCGTGCATCGAGCCGATCCCGGCGAACATCTACACCCACAAGACGCTGTCGGGCAGCTTCTCGATCCGCAATCCCTATCTGGAAAAATTGCTGATCGACAAGGCGAAGAACAGCGAAGGCGTGTGGAGCACCATCCTCGAAAATGGCGGCTCGGTGCAACACCTCGATTTCCTCAGCCAGGAGGAAAAGGACTGCTACAAGACGAGCTTCGAGATCGACCAGCGCTGGCTGATCGAACTCGCCGCTGATCGCACGCCGTACATCGACCAGTCGCAGTCGCTGAACTTGTTCATCCCGGCCGATGTCGAGAAATGGGACCTGCTGATGCTCCACTTCCGCGCGTGGGAGCTGGGCGTGAAGTCGCTCTATTATCTGCGCTCGAAGAGCATCCAGCGCGCGGGCTTTGCCGGTGGCGTCGAAGCCGACAACACCGCCGAGCCGAAGAAGATCGAGCTGGGCGAAAGCACCGATTATGATGAGTGCCTGGCGTGTCAGTGATCATCGGTCAATTCAGCTAAGGCGATCGGCAAATGGATCAGCGGACGGGATGCATGGGCATCGCCGCTATTGGTGGCTTGGTGCTGTTGCTGCTGCTCTTGATCGGGTGGCCGCAATACCGTGTCTATGCGCAGCGGCTGGCGGGCGAAGCGGCGCTTGCCGAGGCGCAATCATCGCGCCAAGTGGCCATCCTTGAGGCGCGCGCCAAGAAGGAAAGCGCGATCTCGCTGGCCGAAGCCGAAGTCATCCGCGCGAAGGGCGCAGCCGAGGCCAATGCGATTCTGCAGAACAGCCTTGGCGGCCCCGAAGGCTATCTGCGTTATTTGCAGATTCAGGCGCTTGAGGATTCGAAAGCATCGCTGATCTATGTGCCGACCGAGGCCGGTCTGCCCGTCACCGAAGCCCGGCGGCTGGACGAAGCCAAGTGACCGGTGGTCGCCTATGCCAGCCCGCCACCCCCGCCGCGCGGGGGCAGCAGACAGGTGCTTACTTCTCTTCCTCGAACGTCACCGCGACATCGGCGTTGGCGCTGAGCCGCACCTTGTCGCCTTCGACATCGGCGACGAGCGCGAGCGGGATGAAGTGGTGGTGATCGCCATGCGGGCCGCTATGCGTCTTGGTGAGCTGAATCCGCTCGCCCTTGACGTGATCGACGGTGCCGACGTGGACGCCGTCGGCGCCGATCACGTCCATATGGTCTTTGATGCGGTCCTTGATCGGGTGGTCGTGCGCCATCGTCGTTCCTCCATCATGATGATGCGCCCTGAACGCGCGGGCACGCGTTTGGGTGCATGTCCGTCATCATATCGGAGCCACTGATCATGCCCCCCGCCCGTCACCTCCTCCGCCTCGTCGCGTCGTTTGCCGCCGCGCTCGCGCTCGCCGCCTGCACCGCGCAGCAATCGGCGAGCGGGGTCGCGCCCGATGGCCCCGGCTTCCTGCTGGGGCTGTGGCACGGCTTCATCTTCCCCGTAGCGTGGGTCGCGTCGATCTTCGTGCCCGACATCGCGGTCTATGCCGTGCCCAATAATGGCGGCTGGTATGATTTCGGCTATTTCCTCGGCATCGTCGTGTTCGGCGTCGGCGCGCGGAGCAGCCAGAAAGTCTATGTCGAGCGCACCGTCGTGCGGCGGGAACGGCGATGAGCGACTTCCTCGCCTTCTTCACCGCGCCCGTCATCATGGGGCTGGTCGCGGTTGCCGCGCTTGGCGGCATGGCGTTCACGCTCACCCGCCCGGCGACGAGCGAAGCCGCAATCTACCGCCGCCGCATCGCCGGCACGATGCTCGGCGCGGGTGCGATCACCCTCGGCGGCTTTGCTTATGCGCTATCGAGCTGGGGAGCGGGGAAGTGAGCGATTTCAATACCTGGTCGCCGCCCCTGTCGGCCATGCGCCTTTTCGGGATCGTCGAGGTCATTGTCTCGTTCGCCGCGTTCACACTGTTGCTGACGTCGAGCAGCGCATACACGCTATGGGCAGGCGTAATGATGCTGCTCGTATCCGGGCTTAACTTTGCGCTGTGGCCCGACCAGACACCATTTCATCCCTTTGGCGTTCGCATCTTCGGCATGTTGTTGACCGGCGCCGCCATCGCACTTTCCATCTATTCAATTTTGTTCGCTTGAAAGGCCCAAGATGTCCCTCCTATCCGCCCGCAAAACCTACAAGCCCTTCGAATACCCTTGGGCCTATGACTTCTGGAAGCGCCAGCAGCAGATCCACTGGATGCCCGAGGAAGTGCCGCTGGGCGAGGATTGCCGCGACTGGGCGCAGAAGATCAGCGAGCATGAGCGCAACCTGCTGACGCAGATCTTCCGCTTCTTCACCCAGGCCGATGTCGAGGTGCAGGATTGCTACCACGACAAATATGGCCGCGTGTTCAAGCCGACCGAGATCAAGATGATGCTGGCGGCGTTCAGCAACATGGAAACGGTCCACATCGCCGCCTACAGCCATCTGCTCGACACGATCGGCATGCCCGAAAGCGAGTACGGCATGTTCCTCGAATATAGCGAGATGAAGGACAAGCACGACTATCTGCAGCGCTTCAACGTCGACACTGACGAGGATATCGCGCGTACGCTGGCGATGTTCGGCGGCTTTACCGAAGGGCTGCAATTATTCGCCAGCTTCGCGATGCTGATGAACTTCCCGCGCTTCAACAAGATGAAGGGCATGGGCCAGATCGTGTCGTGGTCGGTGCGCGACGAAAGCCTGCACTGCGAAGGCATCGTCCGGCTGTTCCACGAATTCTGCAAGGAGCGCGACTGCCTGACCAAGGCGGTCAAGGACGACATCATGGACGTGTGCCAGACGACGGTGCGGCTCGAGGATGCGTTCATCGATCTCGCGTTCGAACAAGGCCCGGTGACGGGGATGACGCCCAAGGAAATCAAGAAATACATCCGCTACATCGCCGACTGGCGGCTGGGGCAGTTACAACTGAAGCCCATTTACATGATCGAAGAACACCCCCTCCCCTGGCTCGCGCCGCTGCTCAACGGCGTCGAGCACGCCAATTTCTTCGAACAGCGCGCGACCGAATATTCGAAGGGCGCGACGCGGGGGAATTGGAACGAAGTGTGGGACTCGTTCGACAAGCGCCAGAAGGTGAAGGCGGTGCCTGCGGCGAATGAGGATGCGGGCGAGGGTGAAGGGGACATGTTTGCGCGGGCGGGGATTGCGGCGGAGTGAGGCGCGCCGGTCGCGGGATTAGCCCCGCTAATCCCCGACTCAAGGCGCGCCCGGCCGGCGGCGCCCAAAGCGCCGACCGACGAGTTTCAGGTACGGGATGCCCCGCATCCCGTAGGCCATGCCGGGGGCATGGCCGACCTGAAACTGGCTTTGCCTATGCCGGGCCTGTTTCCACGCTTGACGTGAACATAGCTAGAACATAGCCTCGCCATTACCTTAAGACGTCGAGAGAATCGCCATGCACTCCATCGAATTTTGCGCAGGCGCCGGTGGTCAGGCGATCGGCCTCGAACAAGCCGGTTTTCGCCACGAAGCGCTCGTGGAAATCGAAAGCGACTTCGCCAAGACGCTCAAGCTCAATCGACCCGGCTGGAATGTCTTTGACGAAGACATGACCCACTTCGACGGTCGCCCCTACAAGGGGATCGACCTGTTCGCCGCTGGCCTGCCCTGCCCACCCTTTTCGGTGGCCGGCAAGCAGCTCGGCGATCTCGACGAGCGCAACCTCTTTCCCGCAGCGCTAAGATTGATCGACGAGATGAAGCCCCGCGCGGTGATGATCGAGAATGTGCGCGGCTTCCTGTCACCGGTGTTCAAGGATTATCGCGAACAGCTTCGGGGTCAGTTGAGCAAGCTCGGTTACCACACCGACTGGCGGCTGCTGAACGCGTCCGACTTCGGCGTCCCGCAATTGCGCCCTCGGGTGGTGATCGTCGCGATCCGAAAGGATTTGGCCGACATTTTCGATTGGCCGACGGTCAGGCCACAGAACCCACCCACGGTCGGGGTCACGTTGCGCGACCTGATGGGCGCGAAGGGCTGGCTCGGTGTCGACAACTGGGTCGCGCGCGCCAATGAAATCGCGCCGACGATCGTCGGCGGATCGAAGAAGCACGGCGGCCCGGACCTTGGCCCGACGCGCGCCCGAAAGGCATGGGCATCGCTTGGGGTCGAGGGGCGCAGTCTTGCCGCTGAAGCACCCGAACGCGACTTCGTCGGAATGCCGCGCCTGACCGTGCGCATGGTGGCGCGCTTGCAGGGATTCCCCGATAGCTGGCAATTCTACGGCGGCAAGACGACTTCGTATCGGCAGGTCGGCAATGCCTTCCCGGCACCTGTGGCCAAGGCAGTCGCGCACAATCTGAAAGTCGCGCTTTCGGCTGCACGGCTGATTGCGCCACGAGCGGCCTGATGATCGTCGGCGCAACGCGCCTGCCGCTCACGCCGCCGCTCAACGGCGTCGAGCACGCCAGTTTCTTCGAACAGCGCGCGACGGAATATTCGAAGGGCGCGACGCGGGGGAATTGGAACGAGGTTTGGGACAGCTTCGACAAGCGGCAGAAGGTGGAAGCGGTGCCTGCCGCGAATGAGGATGCGGGGGATGGTGAAGGGGATATGTTTGCGCGGGCGGGGGTTGCGGCGGAGTAGGTTGCTCCGTTTCGGTTAGATCGACCGCCAGATCGATTGACATTGCGTCCCGATATCAGCGATATCTGGAACATCAGAGGAACGTAGTATGTCGAAGCCAACGGTAGTCGATCTGTTTTGCGGCGCAGGCGGGCTGAGTCTTGGATTCCAGAGCGCAGGCTACCGTGTTGTTCTAGGGTCCGATATCGATCCGACCTTTGGTTCGACTTTCTTGGAATCGCATAGCGGATCGGACTTCCTTCCGAAATCCGCCTTTGATCTGACTGACGATGACGTTCTGGCGCGAACGGGGCTCAAGAAGGGCGAACTCGACGTTTTGGTGGGTGGGCCGCCATGCCAAGGCTACAGCGTTTACAACCATGGTCGTGGCGAAGGAGATCCGCGCGCCGGACTCTTCCGTGAATATCTTCGCATTGTGAAAAATATCCAACCCCGGTGGTTGGTCATGGAAAACGTTACTGGCCTTACGTCAATCAGTGGTGGTCGACTGCTCCAAGAAATTCTCTCTGAAATCAGGGAGGCAGGATACCCGGATGTGGATTACCATATCTTCAAGGCGGAAGAATATGGCGTTCCGCAAGAGCGTCGGCGAATTGTATTTATCGCGAACCGCCTAGGTATTCCGATCTCATTCCCCGATCGCACGCACGGTCCAGGCAAGCGCAATCATGTCACGGTGTGGGACGCTATCGGCGACCTCCCGCCAATCTTTGAGCCACGCCAATTTGAAATGGGCACCGCATATGCCTGCGCGCCACAAAATGATTTTCAGCGCCTGCTGCGAAGAGGGTCGGGCAAAGTTTCAAACCACTGTTGCCCAAAGCTGAGCAAGGTCAATATCGACCGCGTCAAGCATATCCCGCAGGGTGGCTCATGGCGCGATATCCCGTTCGACCTTCTGCCAGCGGGCATGCAGCGCGCCAAGCGGAGCGACCACACCAAGCGCTATGGTCGGCCAAAACCCGATGGTCTTTCCTGCACCATTTTGACGAAATGCGACATTCACTGGGGAGCCTATATTCACCCCATCCAGAACCGTGCGTTTTCGGTCCGGGAAGCCGCTCGGCTTCAATCATTTCCTGACAGCTTCGTCTTCCACGGCAGTATGACCGAGCAATTTGTGCAGGTCGGCAATGCTGTGCCTCCACTTTTAGCAAAGGCGATCGCCGATCATATTTCATTACAGTCGGTAGACGTGATCCGCCACGCAGCCTAAGCTACCAGGATGAAAGTCTCCGAAGTCTTTGGCTTTGATGTCGAAAATAATTCTGCGAATGCTTGGGCCAGTCGCACCGACAAGACATGCCCATTCCGTGGATCACCATGCACCAAGGCAAGCAAGACCACGCCGCTTGGCATATGCTCATTGTCCGATGGCACGAACGCCGCCGCGCTTTGCCCCGTTCGGTTTCTCGAAGATCGTAGAATTTTCGCCGACGCTGGACGCCTCGCCTTCGGTGCTGGAGCACAAATCGCTTCGTTCCCGGAAGTTCGGATTCTGACGGTCGCGGGAGAGGACGGCAAAAAGGACCGAAAGATCGGAAAGGTCGATTTTCTTATCGGCAATATCGTCGACGAAAAGGTCGTCGATTTTGCGGCTGTTGAAGTTCAAGCCGCTTATTTTTCAGGTGGGAACCTTCAGGCCGTCCTTCGGTCATTCATGGCAAATCACCATCTCGATGATGTCGATGCCAACCGGCGCCCCGATTTCAGATCAAGCGCGCAAAAACGACTGGTGCCCCAGTTGGCGCTCAAAATTCCGGTCTTCAGGCGCTGGGGGAAGAAATTCTTTGTGGTCGTCGACAGCAAGTTCTTCGGCGCGCTTCCCCGCTTTGGGCAAACCAACGAGGGCAATAGCGAACTCACCTGGCTGGTCTACCCGTTCTCCAAATCGGGCGTCAGCTATTCCCTCGGCGAGCCTGAGGTCGTCTTTTCAATGTGGGACGATGTCCAGACGGCGCTCAGAGAGGGGCTACCGCCCAGCCCAGGCGAAATTCTCGCCGAACTACAGCTAAAGCTTCGGCAGCAACTAAAGCGAGGGGTGATGCCGACGCCAGTCTGACACTCCGTCCGTACTGTTAGCGATCCGCTTAGGTCGACCGTTTCAGTGTAGGAAGCTCAGCTTATGATTGAGATTACAAACGCAGATCGCGTAAATTCGGCACTCGGAGCGCTGAAGGAATTCGTCGATGACACAAATGTGGACACTGCGCGCGACGCCATAGCGGATTTGATAGGCAATTTGATCCACTTGGCGCGTGGCCGGGGCCTCGATCCGGAGCGGCTGGTAAAGCAGGCGCTCGGAATGGCAGCGGAGGAAGCCGCAGAAGACCCTGAGGGCGATATGGAGGCGGTGCAACAGGCATTTCGTACTCTCCTATCAGAGGACGATTAAGCGGCCTGATCGAGAAAATCCATTTTCCAACACGAACCTTTTTGGTTATATGATTCGGCTCCCCAATGTCCCGGAGCCACCCGATGCCTAAGTCCCCCGCCCCCGACACCCTCGCCTTCGCCCCCGCCACCTTGCGCACCCGCCACGACGGCTGGAGCGCCGAGCGGCAGCGCGATTTTATCGAAGCGCTGGCGGATAGCGGCTGCGTCGCGCAGGCGTGCCGCGTAGTCGGTGTGGCGCCCTATTCGGCCTATCGCCTGCGTCGACACCCCAAGGGCAAGGACTTTGCCTTTGCCTGGGATCAGGCATTGCGCTGCGCGAGTGCGCGGCTGGTCGATATTGCAATGGAGCGCGCGGTGCATGGCAGCCGCCGCCAATATTGGCGCGACGGCGCGCTGGTGGGCGAGTCGATCATCCCGTCGGACGCGCTGCTGATGTTCATGCTCGCGCGGCTTGATACGGGCCGATTTGGTTCGCAGTTCGATCGCCATCCGGCCTTCCCCGATCGCGCGGGCTATGCCAACCAGACGATGGCCAAGCTGCTCGGCGGCCTGCGCGACATCGATGCCCCGGCCGAGCCGCTCGCGATCGGTGATGGCAGCGCGGGGGGTGGCGGTAACCCCTGTGATGGTCGTAACCTTTGACACTTTTCGCGGGGGAGGTACCCGTGGCGAGATCGGGCGGGCAGAGTATCGGTTATAACAATCCCCTGTCCCCCGCTCGTTTCGAGCGAAGTCGAGAAACAGGCCGCTCGCGATGCCATCCGTGTCTCGACTTCGCTCGACACTAACGGTGGTTTGGTGGGTATGGTTCTAACGTTATGCGGCGCGCGCCCTACTCCACCGACACCCGCCCACGCCCCGCCTTCACCACGCTGCGCCCCTTTTTCTCATCGACCCGCTTGGCCTTGGCGGTCTTCGACGGCTTGGTCTTCACCCGGCGCACCGGGCGCTGGTGCGCGGCGACGATCAGCGCGGTGGCGCGCTCGCGGGCGTCGGCGCGGTTGGCTTCTTGCGTGCGGTGCTTGCGCGCGGTGATCAGCAGGCTGCCGGTCGCGGTCATCTTGCTGCCCGCCAGCCCCTTCAGCCGGGCGTACACATCGGGCGCGAGGCCGAGCGCGAAGACGTCGACGCGCAGCTGGCACGCGGTGGCGACCTTGTTGACATTCTGCCCGCCGGGGCCGGTCGCGGCGAGGAATTTCTCCTCGATCGCGCTTTCGGGAAGGATGAAGTCAGCCATGATCCGATACGGCGTCAGCAGCGGCAGCGGGCGGCGCGGCAGGGTCGACCGGGCCAGTCGCGTTCGGCTCGACATGATCGAACCCGGCTGCGGCGAAACGCGGCGGCGTGGGTGCGATTGCGTGCACCGGCGGCTTGGCTCCGCGCGGCACGCTGAGTTCGGCGGCGTGGAGCAGCATCCCGTGCGGCCCAGCCTTGCCATAGACCGGGTCGCCCGCGACCGGGCAGCCGAGCCCTTCGGCGGCGTGGACGCGGATCTGGTGGGTGCGGCCGGTTTCGGGGCGGAATTCGACCAGCGACTGGCCCCCTTCGACCCGCAGCAGCCGCCAATGCGTGCGCGACGGCTTGCCCTTGGCATCGCCGGTCATGCGCCAGCCGGTCTCGGCCGTGCTGACCTTGATCAGCGCCAGGTCGATCAGCCCGCTCTCACCCTCGGGCACGCCGTCGAGCACGGCGATGTAGCGCTTGGCCACGGTGCCCGCTTCGAACGCGGCCTGAAAGCGCGCCTGCGCCTTGGGGTTGCGCGACAGGAGCAGGCAGCCGCTGGTGTCGCGGTCGAGCCGGTGCACCGGCACCGGCCAGCGCTGAAAGCCGAAGGTCAGCCCTTGCAGATGGTTGTCGAGGGACAGGCCCCCGTCGCGTGGGCTATCGACCGGCAGGCCGCTGGGCTTGTCGATGACGATCGCCTCGGCGTCGATGAAAAGAACATGATCGGCAAGCATGCAACCGCCCTTGCCAGTCTTGGCGCCGACATGCCAGAGCTAGGGCAAATCGAGGCGCCCGGGGGAATCATGAAGCACGCGATGGTGGCCGCGCTGGCATGGCTGGCGGTGGCATCGGAGGACGCGCAGGCCGAGCTGCTGTGCCCGCGGCAGGACGTTGCGGCGGTCGACGGGCGGATGCTGGGGCATATCCGCTATGACGAGGCACGCCCGGGCGATCTGGTCGCGGCCCCGCCGGGCTTTGCGATTGGCGCGCCGTGCCGGGTGCGGCCCGAGGTTGCTTATGATCTGGGGCGGATGCTGGCGGCGGCGGATGCCGATCCGCAAGTGAAGGGGCGGCTGCGGGCGGTATCCTGCTATCGCTCGGTCGCGCATCAGCGGCAGGTGTTCTGCAGCGCGATCGGACCGAAGAAGCGCGCGCGCACCGCCGCCGACCGCGCGCGCTTTGTGGGGCCGCCGGGCTATAGCGAGCATGCGACGGGTTATGCGATCGACTTCGGCACACGTCCCTCGCGCGGCTGCGCCGATGTGTCGTCGTGCTTTGCCGGGACGGCGGCGGGGCGCTGGCTGATGCAGCACGGCCCCGACTATGGCTTCGAACTGAGCTTTCCGGCGGGCAATGCGCAGGGCGTGTCGTGGGAGCCGTGGCACTGGCGCTGGGTTGGCACGTCGATGCTGATCCCCGGCGCGAGCGCGGCGCGCGTGACCTTTGCGACGGCGCGGGCGACGTTCCCGGCGCGGCCGACGACGGGCGACAGCGCGGCGCGGGCGTTGGCCCCCGCGCCGGGCTTCATCATGCAGCGTTGAGCGATCAGGCCGCGAGCTTGGCGGCGACTTCGGCGATGCGGCGACCCTGATAGCGCGCGCCCGCGAGGTCGATCGCGCTCGGCTGGCGGCTGCCGTCACCGCCCGCCACGGTGGTCGCGCCATAGGGGGCGCCGCCGAGCACTTCGTCGACGCCCATCTGCGCCTGATGGCCGTAATCGAGCCCGACAATGGTCAGGCCAAAGTGGAGCAGATTGGTGATGACCGAGAACAACGTCGTTTCCTGCCCGCCATGCTGGGTCGCGGTCGAGGTGAAGGCACCGCCGACCTTACCGTGCAGCGCGCCCGACATCCACACGCCGCCAGCGGTGTCCCAGAAGGCCGCCATCTGGCTCGACATCCGGCCAAAGCGCGTGGGCGTGCCGACGATGATCGCGTCATATTGGGCAAGCGCCTGCGGGCCTTCGATGACCGGATGGGCGGTATCGGTCTTGAAATGCGCGGCCTCGACGACCGCTTGGGGCGCGGTTTCGGGCACGCGACGGATATCGACTTCCGCACCCGCCGAGCGCGCGCCCTCTGCGACGGCATCGGCCATCTGCTCGATATGGCCATAGGACGAATAATAAAGGACGAGGACTTTGGTCACGGGGCGTCTCCAAATGACCCCTCCCGCTGGCGGGAGGGGTTAGGGGTGGGAAGATTATTCGCTGTCGACGAGGACAACTTCGGCGTCGTCGATCGCCGTCACCGTGATCGTGCGGCCGCCGGGGATCGCGGCGCCGTCGCGCGCGCCGACGCGCTCGCCGTCGATCTCGATCGTGCCGCGCGCCGGGACGAGATAGGCGTGGCGCCCTTCGCCAACGGCATAGCGGATCGTCTCGCCCGCTTGCACGGTGGCCGCGAGCACCCGGGCATCGGCGCGGATCGGCAGCGCGCCGTCATCCTCGGCGAAACCGCTGGCGAGCGTAACGAACTTGCCGCTGCGATCGGCTTTGGGGAAGGGCTTGGCGCCCCAGCTCGGGTTGCCGCCCAACCGCTTGGGCTGGATCCATATCTGGAAGATGCGCGTCGTCTCGGGCTCGAGATTATACTCGCTGTGACGCACCCCGGTGCCCGCGCTCATCACCTGCACGTCACCGGCTTCGGTGCGGCCCTGGTTGCCCATCGAGTCCTGATGGGTGATCGCGCCCGAGCGGACATAGGTGATGATTTCCATGTCGCGGTGGGGGTGCGGCGGGAAACCGCTATTGGCGGCGATTTCATCGTCGTTCCACACGCGGATCGCACCCCAGCCCATGCGGTTGGGATCATAGTAATCGGCGAACGAGAAATGGTGCCGGGCATTAAGCCAGCCGTGATTGGCATGGCCCAGGCTGGCGAACGGGCGGCGGTCGATGGTCGATTGGAGGGTCGTGGTCATCGTGTGTCTCCTTTGTTGCCGCCAAGATAGTCGATTTGATTACGGCGTAAATGGAAACGGTGGAAACCTATCGTTTCGATTGATAGAGTGGTGACCAACAGGAGAAGGCAATGCGGTTACCCGATCTCGAAGCCTGGGCGATCTTCGCCTGTGTGGTCGAACATAAATCCTTCAGCGGCGCCGCCGATGCGATCGGCCTGTCGAAAGCGACGGTGTCGAAAGCGATCACGCGGCTTGAAGCGCAGCTTGGCACTGGGCTGTTCCACCGCACGTCGCGCCGCCTCGCGCTCACCGAAAGCGGGCGGACACTCGCTGATCATGCCCAGCGTATCCTCGCCGAGGCCCGCAGCGCCGAGGAAGCCGCGCATGATGGCGCTGCGGCGCTCGCCGGACGCGTACGAGTAAGCGCACCGATGAGCTTTGGCCTCGCCCATGTCGCCCCGCTGCTGGCGCGCTTCCTGGCCGAGCATGAGCGGATCGAGATCGAGCTCGATCTTTCCGATGCCGTCACCGACATTGTTGCGGAAGGGTTCGATATCGCACTGCGGATCGGCAGCCTGCCCGACAGTTCGCTGCGGGCGCGGCGGCTGGGGCCGGTCGCGATGCACATCATCGCCGCCCCTGCCTATCTCGCGCGCTATGGCCGCCCGACGCATGCCGGTCAGCTCGGCGAGCATCGGTTGCTCGGCTACACCAACGCCAGCGGCCCGATGCACTTGCACGGCCCCGGCGGCGCCGAAGTCGCGGTGCGTTTTACCGGGCCGCTTGGCGCCAACAGCGGCGAAGCGATCCTGCCGGCCCTGCGCGCCGGGCTGGGCATTGCCGTGCTGCCCGACTTCATCATCGCCCGCGATATTGCCGCCGGGACGGTCGAGCCGATCCTCACCGACTGGCACAGCACGCCGATTGGGCTGCATTTGATGACCCCGCCGGGCACGCTGCGCCCCGCGCGCGTTGAAGCTTTGATAAGCTTCCTTACCGAGGAGATCCGCCGCCAATGCCCGCCCGAACCGCGCATTGACTCGGCGCGACTCGTGGATTGAGGCCGATTAATCACAAATTAACCTTTTGCCTTCATCCGTTGTTTGGTTAATGCTGTACCGTGAGCGGTGCGCCGAACAGGAAGGCGCGGCGCTGCAACAGGGGGAAAGCCAGATGCGCGTGCTGCTGATCGAGGACGAGCCGACGACGGCGAAGGCGATTGAACTGATGCTCTCAGGCGAGGGCTTCAATGTTTATACCACCGATCTGGGCGAGGAAGGCCTCGATCTGGGCAAGCTCTATGATTACGACATCATCTGTCTGGATCTGAACCTGCCCGACATGCACGGCTATGACGTGCTCAAAAAGCTCCGCGTCGCCCGGGTGCAGACGCCGGTGCTGATCCTGTCGGGCAATGCCGAAATGGATTCAAAGGTGCGTAGCTTCGGCTTCGGCGCCGACGATTATGTCACCAAACCCTTCCACCGCGAAGAACTGGTCGCGCGCATCCACGCTGTGGTGCGCCGATCGAAGGGCCATTCGCAGAGCATGATCCGCACCGGCAAGCTCGCGGTCAACCTTGATGCCAAGACCGTCGAAGTCGACGGTGCGCGCGTCCATCTGACCGGCAAGGAATATGCGATGCTCGAGCTGCTGAGCTTGCGCAAGGGCACCACGCTGACGAAGGAAATGTTCCTCAACCACCTTTATGGCGGGATGGACGAGCCGGAACTCAAGATCATCGACGTCTTCATCTGCAAGCTGCGCAAGAAGCTCAGCATGGCGTGCGACGGCGAAAACTACATCGAGACCGTCTGGGGCCGCGGCTATGTGCTGCGCGAGCCCGACGACGTGAGCGACACCAAGGTCGCCTGATCCACACCAGCTCGAGGGGGCAAAGGCCCGCGATCTCAGGGGAGGTCGCGGGCCTTTTCGTGTCGCCTGCAGCGGCCATAAAAGACGGGAGGCCGCAACTGCGACCTCCCGCCAAGGCTCGGGGGATAATCAGAGACCGACGATACCGCCGTCATTCTTGGTGATGACGATCGTCGCCGAACGCGGACGCGTGCCGGCGGGTGCCGTGCCGGTCGCCTGCGTCGCGGGCCAGCTGCTCGTCAGCGTCGTGACCGAGCCGTTCTCGCCCGGATGCTGGATATTGACGAACAGCGTACGACCATCGGGCGTCGAATCGATGCCGGTGATTTCGCAATCGACCGGCCCAACCAAGAAGCGGCGTAGCTGACTGCCCGGTGCGCGGCCGACGCGGGTGGCCTGAGTCGTACCGCCCGAGTTGGTGATCGTGCGCGTACCGCCATCGTTCACCGTGCCGGGGACCGCGAGCAGCATCTGGTTGTTGGTCACATCGCGGAAGGCATTGTCGTCGGTCTGGATCCAGAGGAACGGATTGAGCTGGCCCGAGACGTTCGACGGACGACCGAACCAAAGGCCATCAGGCGACGAGAAGTCGTTGGTCGCATCAAGGCCCGACAGGTTGATATTGTCGGCGCTCAGGTCCGATCCGGAGCCAAACAGATAGATATCCCAGGTGAAACCGACGGCTTCCGAATTGTCGCCGGTTTCACGCAGGCGCAGGATGTGGCCGTTGCGATTGCCAACCGCCGCGCTCGGCGGATCGACATAAGCGCGCGGGTTGGAGGCATTGGTGGTTGCCGGGGTCCGCGAGGCGTTGTTGGTGAGCGTGAGATACATCTCACCGGTTACGGGGTTGACCGCAGTCCATTCCGGGCGATCCATCCGCGTCGCGCCAAGGGCGTCAGCCGCAAGGCGCGGGTTGATCAGGACATCGGCCTGATCCGCAAACGAGTAGGTCGCATTGGCCGCCGTGAGCGGGCCGTTGCCGAAAGTGAGCGCCGACCAGGTGCCGGTGCCATCGGGGTTGAACACGGCGACGTAGAGCGTCCCGGCGTCGAGATACTTGTCGCCGATCGCCAAGCGATCTGCCGCCGTGGCATCGGCAGGAACCCAAGGCGTCGCCGATACGAATTTGTAGAGATATTCGTTCTGGGCGTCGTCGCCCATGTACCAGGCGGGACGACGGCCAGCGACGAAGTTCGACGGCCACGCGCCTTCGTGGTTGAAGCGGCCGAGCGCGGTGCGCTTGCGTGGCGCCGCCGTGCGGTCATAGGGGTCGGTTTCGACGATCCAGCCGAACTGGTTGTGTTCGTTCCGGTAATCGTCGGTGGCAGTCGCACCAGTAACCGCGACATTGTGGCGACGGAAAATCGTGTTGGCGGGATCGGCGGGAACGACGCTTGCCCAGCCATAGGCGCCGGTGTTGCTCGTCACACCGGCGCGGGTCAGCGCAACGACTTCCTTCGCCGAGCGCAGCGGATTGTCGGTGGCGGGCGGCCGGCGGAAATAGCCGGCCCAGTTTTCCTCGGCCGTCAGGTTGGTGCCCCATGGCGTAAAGCCGTTGGCGCAATTGTTGATCGTGCCGCGACCTGCGCGACCCGTCGGCGAGAAGATAGTACGCAGCTGCGGCGTGCCAGCGGCCGGTCCGTTGAGCACCATGGGGGTGAGCGGCGTGATGCGGCGGTTGAAATTGCTGCCGACGGTGTAGCTCCAGGTCCCGGCGGCGCTGCGCGTGACTTCGATCACGCTGAGGCCGTGGCACTCCATTTCTCTGATCGCTTCGACTTCGGGGCGCGCGCCGCCGACCGTCGTCGGGCCGTTCGGGTGCAGATACTGCTGGTTGATGTTCTCGTGGTTCATCACGAGCAGCCCGCGAGTGTTGCTATTATCGTCGCGCGCCGTGCCAGCGGCGTTGAGCCCGTGAAAGTACATCCCGTCGCTATGATCGCCGCAGCGCGCGCCGTAGTCATTGTCGGTGCCATCGTTACGGAACGCGGCCGTGCTCGCGTTGATCGGGTCGCCGAGGCGATAGAGGACCGTTACGGTATAGCCGGCTGGCACGGTGACCACGTCGCTCAGGTTCTTCGCAATCGAAGTGAAGCCTAGCTGCGCGGGCGACACCGTCACCGTGGCGTCGGCGGAGCTGGCCTGCGCCAGATTGTCATTCGCCTGATAGCGGAAGGTCAGCTGCGTCGCTGCCGATACCGCCGGCGCGATGAAGGTGAACACCCCCGCCGTTGCGCCCGGGATGAGCGTGACCGTCGGTCCCGAAAGCTGGAACACCGTCTGCGATGCGATGCTGCCGTTATCGGTAGCGGTCCCGGTGAGCGTGACGACGCGCCCAGCCGAGGTGTTGCCCGAAGTACCAAAAGTAACGACCGGGCCTGGATCGGTGGCGGTGGGGGTGGTCGCGCTAGGGCTGCATGCCGTCAGCACCGACCCGCCGAACACGGCAATCGCAGCGGCCGAGGCACCGCTGCGCAACGCATCACGGCGCGAATAGCGGGCGTCAATCATCGCATTCAGCGAGGGATTTTCGGTGCGATTGGTATCGACGTCACCATCGTCGTAGCTGAAGGAAACGCTCATCGATTCGGTCATGGTAACCCCCCATTGGCGCTGCGCGAGTCCGCGCTCGCGTTGACAATCGCCAACGCTATTGCGCGTCCAATCCGACGGTTTGATGGAAGTTCGATGACGCATTAATGAATGTTAAGCGTCGTTAATGTTTCAACGCCCCGGCGCGCGTGGTGGTCAGCGGCGCTGCCACACTTTTGCGCCGCCGATCCAGGTCTGTTCGACCTTGGTTGCGCGGAGATCGCTCGCCGATACCGCCGTCGGATCGCGGTCGACGATGATGAAGTCGGCAAATTGCCCCGGCGCCAGCCGCCCGAATTGCGCCTCGGCAAAGCCCGCATAGGCAGCATCGATCGTATAGGCTTTCCACGCCTGTTCGCGCGTCAGCCGCTCCTGCGGCTGCCAGCCGCCGAACGGCTGCCCCTCAGCATCCGTCCGCGTAAAGCCCGCCGCCCAGCCAGCGAAGGGATCGGGGCTTTCGACCGGATAATCGGTGCCGAACGCCAAAGGCACGCCTTCGTTCAGCATGGTCGCCCAGGCATAGGCGCCCACCAGCCGATCGGCGCCCAGCCGCGCCTCGGCCATCATCCGGTCGCTGGTCTGGTGCACCGGCTGCATCGACGCGATGATGCCGTGGCGCGCGAACAGCGGCAGATCGGCGGCATCGACGATCTGGGCATGCTCGATCCGCCAGCGCCGGTCGCCCTTGTAGGTTTCGGCAAGTTCGTCGATCGCGCCGAGTATTTGCGCATTGGCGCGGTCGCCGATGGCATGAACCGCGACCTGATAGCCGTCCATCGCGGCACGGCTCATCAGATTACGGAGCTGGGCGTCGCTCAGGAACCCCGCGCCCGTCTGGCTCGCCGCATCGCTATAGGGGGCCTTCAGCCACGCGCCGCGCGAGCCGAGCGCGCCATCGGTATAGAGCTTGACGCCGTTGAGCTTCAGCCGCCCCTGATACAGCCACGGCGTCGGCCCGGAGCCGCCGATGCGGATCGTGTCATCGACGCCCGCGCCATAGCTCATGATCCGAACGCGCAGCCCGCCCGCATCGCCGACACGCCGATAGGTGAGCCACTCGTCGACCGTCGTGCCCATGTCGGCGGTCGCGGTGATGCCAAAACCGAGCAGGATTTCCTGCGCCTTATAGAAGGCGAGTGTCTGTTCCTTCGGGAGCGGCACGGGCACCGCGCGACGCACCAGCGCTTGGGCGGAATCGACGAACACGCCGCTCGGTTCAGCGCCGGTCTTTTCGATCCGCCCGCCGGCCGGCGTTTCGCTCTTGGCGGTCACGCCTGCGGCCTTCATCGCGGCACTATTCGCCCAGCTCGCATGGCCGTCGGCGCGCGCCAGCCACACTGGCCGGTCGCTGACCACCGCGTCGAGATCGGCGGCGGTGGGAAAGCGGCCAAGGCCCCATTTCTCTTGATTCCAGCCTCCGCCCAAGATCCAATTGCGCTCGGGATTGGCGGCGGCATAGGCGGCGATCTTTGCCTTCGCCTCGTCAAGCGTCTTGGTGTCGGACAGGTCGAGTTCGAGCGCGCGAAAGCCCAATTCCATCACATGGCCATGCGCATCGACGAAGCCGGGGAGCAGCACCTTGCCCTTCATGTCCGCGCGCCAGTCGAGCCGGTCGGGGCGCTTGTCGCCGTCCTTCAGCAGCCGCACGACCTTGCCGTCGCTCGACACGACAATGCCGGTGAAGCGCACGGGCGTGCCACGTTCGTCGAGCGTGATCCCGTCGACATTGTCGACCAGCGCGTCGGCATAGGCAGGGGCGGCCAGCAACAGCGCGGCGATCGCCAACAGCTTCTTCATACACTTCATCTCCCGGCACATGGACTTAGCCACCGCCCATCGCGCATAAGCACTGTTCCCCCGTGGCGCCAGATGGTCTAGGCCCCCGCCCCACCACCGCCTTTGGGCTGTATCCGCAGTCCCGGCAGCTTGAGGACCAGACGGCGCGCATGGCGAGCATTCCCGACCTTCCCGTATCGATCGACGACATCCGCGCGGCCCATGCGCGCATCGCGCCATCGATCGTGCGCACGCCGACGCTTGTCAGCCGCACACTGTCGGAGATGACCGGGGCGACGGTTTATCTGAAGTTTGAAAACCACCAGTTCACCGCGGCCTATAAGGAACGCGGCGCGCTCAACACGCTGCTCCAGCTGCCGCACGACACCAAGGGCGTGATTGCGGCGTCGGCAGGCAATCATGCGCAGGGTCTGGCCTATCACGCGCACCGGCTCGGCATCCCCGCGACGATCGTGATGCCGACGACCACGCCGATCGTGAAGGTCACGCAAACCGAAGGGCACGGCGCCAACGTCATCCTGGTCGGCGAGACTTTCGACGAAGCCTATGCCCATGCCCGCTTGCTCGAAGCCGAGCAGGGGCTGACCTTCGTCCACCCGTTCGACGACCGGCGCATCATCGCGGGGCAAGGCACGACGGCGATCGAAATGCTTGAGGATGCCCCCGACATCGACATGTTCGTCACCCCCATCGGCGGCGGCGGGCTGATCAGCGGCATGGCGGTGGTCGCGCGCGCGGCGGACCACCCGATTGAGGTCGTCGGCGTCGAAGCCGAGCTGTTCCCGTCGATGCACAACCGAGTCAACCACGGCCAACTCCCCTGCGGCGGCGAAACGCTGGCCGAGGGCATTGCGGTGAAGGAGCCGGGGCTGATCACCGGTCGCATGGTCGAACTGCTCGTCGACGACATCGTGCTGGTGAGCGAACGCAGCCTTGAGAAAGCGGTGTCGCTGCTCGTCCAGATCGAAAAGACCGTGGTCGAGGGCGCTGGCGCCGCTGGCCTCGCGGCGCTGATTCAGCACCCCGAACGCTTCAAGGGCAAGACCGTGGGCCTCGTGCTGTGCGGCGGCAATATCGACACGCGGTTGCTCGCCAATGTGCTGGTGCGCGATCTGGCGCGCTCGGGGCGGCTGGCGCGCGTGCAGATCCGGCTGCAGGATCAGCCCGGCGCGCTGTTCAAGCTGGCGGGGGTGTTTGATGCCGAGCGCGTCAACATCATGGAAGTCTATCACCAGCGCATCTTCACCTCACTCCCCGCCAAGGGCCTGATCACCGAGATCGAATGCGAGACGCGCGACCGTGCGCATCTTGAGCGGTTGCTGACGGCGGTACGCGCGGCGGGCTATGAAGCGAGCCTCATTGAGCTTGCCTGAGGCGCGGCCGGGCCAAAACGAATCGCCGGAACGACAGGCCGAGTGGCGCACCGCGTGCGCCGAAGCGACCAATCGGCTATACTTGGCCCAGTGCGCGGGGCCTGGCGCCGCTTATCCACAGCTCTGTTAACCCTCTTTCGTGGTAAAGCGGCTTTTCATCATGACGCGGACGATTCATAAGGTCGTTCAAGCGCGTCGGCAGGCGTCGCGCGAGGGGATCAGCCGGCGGTGACTGCGCCTTTTCGCTTTCCGCGATTCTTCGTGACCAGCCCCTCACCCTGCCCCTATCTGCCGGGGCGGCTGGAGCGGAAGGTGTTCACCGAGCTCGCCGGGCCGCACGCCGCCGAGCTCAACGATGCGCTCGGCCGGATCGGTTTCCGCCGCAGCCAGTCCGTCGCCTATCGCCCGAGCTGTGCGGGCTGTTCGGCCTGTGTGTCGGTGCGCGTCGTCGCGGATGAATTCGTGCCCAATGCCACGCAGCGCAAGCTGATCCGCCGCCACGCCGACCTCGACGTCACCGCGTGCAAGCCCTGGGCGACCGACGAGCAATATGAACTGCTGCGTCGCTATCTCTCGAGCCGCCACCCCGGCGGCGGCATGGCCGGGATGGACGAGACCGATTACGCCGACATGGTCGAACAGTCGCCGGTCAAATCCTATATCATCGAATATCGCGAGCCAGCGCGTTTCGGTCGGCGCGGGCGGCTGGTGGGCGCGTGCCTGACGGACCAGCAGGCTGATGGCCTGTCGATGATTTATAGCTTTTTCGATGCCGACGCAGCCGATCGCCAGGGGCTCGGCAATCTCATCATCCTCGACCACATCCTGCGCGCGCGGGCAGCGGGTCTGCCCTATGTCTATCTCGGCTATTGGGTGAAGGGCAGCGCGCGGATGAGCTACAAGACGCGCTATCGCCCGATGGAAGCGCTCGGACCGACTGGCTGGAGCCTGCTGGAGGACGAGGACATCCCGCCGGTGCGACTGCCCGCGGTGGCCGACGAACTGGTTTAGGACGCTCTGCGAGCCTGGCATCCGCCGTTCGCGGGGGTGCCTTTCCGACGCCAACCGGCTATCGCTGCGTCACGAAGGCGTCACGCGGCAAATGCTAGGCGGTGATCCTGATCAGGGGAGACGGATGATGCGGATCGCAATCGCACTGGCACTATTGGCCACGAGCAGCATGGCGGCCGCCGCCGACGATATCCTGCCGACGGGCCAGCGCATCACCCCGCTCGCCGCACCGGGCAGCAGCATGATCGCGCTCGACCCCGCGCTGGCCGATATGCCGACGCTGCGGCTCGGCTGGGCGACCAATGCGGTGTTGTCGCCCGACCGCACGCGGTTGGCGATCATCACGTCGGGCACCAATAGCCTGCTCAACGCCAAGGGTGGCCCGGCCAGCCCCAAGGCGTTCGGCGACTATATCGTGATCTATGACGTGACCGGCACGACTCCGCGCCGCACCGCGACGCTGCCGATTTCGGCGAGCTATGGCGGCATTGTCTGGAGCGCCGACGGGCAAAAGCTTTATGCCGCGCTCGGCGTGTTCGACAGCGTGCAGGCCTTTGCCCGCGCCGGCGATGACTGGGCACCAGCGGGCGCGCCGATCAAGCTCGGCCACAAAGTCGGCATCGGTATCGGTACCGCGCCGCTCGCCGCCGGGGTCGCGCTGTTCGACGGCGGCGCCAAGCTCGCGGTCGCCAATCGCCACAATGACAGCATTTCGATTGTCGATCTGGCCGCAGGCAGCGTTCGCGAGATTGATCTGCGGCCGGGTGGCGGCCAACCCGGCGGGACGTCGCCTTATTGGATAGCCGCGACGGGCAAAACGCTCTGGGTAACGAGCCAGCGCGACCGCGAGCTGGTCGAAGTCGATCCCGCCGCTGGTCGGGTGCTGCGCCGCGTTGCACTGAAGGGCGTCCCCAACCGCGTCATCGCCGACCGCGTGGGCAAGCGACTGTTCGTGACCGAAGACAACGCCGATCTGGTCGAGGTCATCGATGCGGCAAAAGGCGTGGTCGCCCAAGCCGTGCCGACTCTGCCCAACACGCCCACACGCCCGCGCGGTGCGACGCCGACCAGCCTGACGCTGTCGGGCGACGAGCGCACGCTTTACGCCACCAATGGCGGCACCAATGCCGTCGCGGTGATCAGCCTTACCGGCCCCAAGCCGCGCCTGACCGGGCTGATCCCGACCGGCTGGTACCCCGCCGCCGTTGCGTGGACGCCCAAGCGGCTGTTCGTGCTCGATACCAAGGGCCAGGCCGGTCCCAATCGCGGTTGGTGCGCGCAGACGAGCCGTATGAAGCAGCAGGGCGACTGCGCGAAGCCGGGCGTTGGGCGTGCGAGCAACGACTATATCCTCCAGCTCGTCCGATCGCACCTGCTGACGATTCCGATTCCTTCGGCCAAGACGCTCGCCACGCTCACGCCGCGCGCGCTCGCCAATGCGCGTATCGGTGCCGCCGCCAGCCAGGCCGACACGCTCAAGATGGCCGAACTGCGCAAACGCATCAAACACGTCATCTATATCGTGAAGGAAAACCGCACCTATGATCAGGTGCTCGGTGATCTGCCGCGCGGCAATGGCGACCCCAGCATCACGCAATTCGGCCGCGCGCTGACGCCCAACCAGCATGCGCTCGCCGAGCAGTTCGTAACCCTCGATGATTTCCGCGTGTCGGGCGAAGTCTCCGGCGATGGCTGGCAGTGGAGCACCGCGGGCCGCGCGACCGACGTCAATGAACAGCTCACCCACACCTATTATGCGGCCAAGGGCGGCAGCTATGACAGCGAAGGCACCGAGCGCAACGTCGTCGTCTCGGGCAACAAAGCCGAGCGCCGCGCCGCCCATCCGCAAGTCGATGAGGACGACGATCGCCTCGCAGGCAACCGCAATGCCGCTGAAGTCGATGGCCCCGAAGACGAGCGCGGCTTGGGCTATCTCTGGGACGCTGCCCACCGCGCGGGCAAATCGGTGCGCAACTATGGCTTCTTCCTCGATCTGACGCGCTATGACCTGCCCGCCGACAAGGGCGGCATCCCGCCGATCGAGGATCCGTTCGCCAGCAAGACGCCGGTCGCCGTCGTCGCAAGCCAGTTTCTGACGCCGCTCACCGATCCCTATTTCCGGGGCTTCGACAGCCAGTTGCCCGATTTCTTTCGCTTCAAGGAATGGCAGCGCGAATTTGCGGGGTTCGAGGCCAAGGGCGCAATGCCCGCGCTGTCGTTCGTGCGCTTCATGAACGATCACATGGGCGCGTTCGACAAGGCGATCCGCGGCGTCAACACGCCTGAGACGCAACAGGCCGATAACGACTATGCGGTCGGCCTGCTCGTCGAGGCGATCGCCAAGAGCAAATTCGCCAAGGACACGCTGGTATTCGTGCTCGAAGACGATGCACAGGATGGCCCCGATCACGTCGACGCGCACCGATCGATCGCGTTCGTCGCCGGACCTTATGTCAAGCAGGGCGCGGTGATTTCGACACGCTACACCACGGTCGACATGATCCGCACCATCGAGGCGGTGCTGGGGCTGAAGCCAAACAATTTGTTCGACGGCGGTGCTCGACCGATGGCCGATCTGTTCGACCTTAGGCAAGGCCCGAACTGGTCGTTCAAGGCGACACCCGCCGATGTCCTTTACTCGACACAGCTCCCGCTGCCGCCACGCACTACCGCCGGGCCGATTGCGTTGCCCCGCCACGACGCCGTCTGGTGGGCGGCCGAGACGCGCGACTTCGATTGGTCGTCGGAGGACAAGAACGACGCCGCCGCGTTCAACGCGGTCCTCGCGAAAGGGCTATCGACGGGGCAATGACCCCCTCGCCAGCGCAGTCGACGACCTAAGTGCATCCGGCACGCTAGCGGACACGTAGCTCATTCCAGTTCGAAGAGAATTGGAGTCGAGATGCATGGGCGAATCGCATTGGACACAGCGGTAGATCGCGGCAACGCGCTGCTGGGTTCGCTGCACCCCGAGGATGCGCAACTGATCGCCGCCGATCTGCAACGCCATGTCGTCGGCGGGGGCGAAAAGCTGCTCGATCCAAGCCGACCGCTCGATCGCGTCTT
This sequence comes from uncultured Stakelama sp., assembly GCA_964449575.1. Lineage (GTDB taxonomy): Bacteria > Pseudomonadota > Alphaproteobacteria > Sphingomonadales > Sphingomonadaceae > Sphingomonas. The sequence continues at coordinate 34,822 of CAYUYZ010000003.1, read as the reverse complement.
TTTTCCCGAAACGGCGGTGATCGGGCTGCGCGCGGCAGCGACGACGGGGCGCATGATGCAAGTTGGCCTTGTCGGGCGCGAAGGGATGGTCGGCTGGTGGGCGTTGCTGGGCAACGACATGCCGGGCCACGGCGCCGTGGCGCTGCTGCAGGGCGGAACCGTGCTGTCGATCCCGACGACGCGGCTGCGTGCGGCGTGCAGCGCGAGCCCGACGCTCCTTGCCGATCTGCTGCGTTTCATGGGGCAATTCGTCCAACAGTTGAGCGACTCGGTTGTGTCGAGCGCGTGCGATCCGGCCGAGCGGCGGCTCGCCCGCTGGCTGCTGATGCTCCACGACCGGATCGATGGCGATGAAATGGCGATCAAGCACAGCGAACTGGGCATGTTGCTCAATCTGCGGCGCGCGACGATCACCGATTGCCTGCATATCCTGGAAGGCGAGCGCGCGCTGCGCTGTACGCGCGGCCATATCGCGATCCGCGACAGGGCGATGCTCGAAGCGTTCGCGCGCGATAAATCCGCCAAGGCCAGCGGCGGGCGCTAACCGGTCTTTAAGGTTTGGGCGTTAAAATTAAGCTTCTCGAAATAAGTCCGGGCAGCGTCAATGGCATGCTATTTGATATCGGGGTCGGCGCTAACGCACCGCGCCGTCGCGTGCTGCGTCGCTGACGCCCGTTAAGGCGCGAGTCGATGCCACCCCCAGCCTTCCTGCCCCCGCTTGATCATCAACGCCGCGAAGGTGAGCGGGCGCGGGTGATGATGGTCGCGTCAATCCGCGAGCGCAGCGCGACGGCGCATGACGCCGTGATCAACGATCTGTCGCTTCAGGGCTGCCAAGTCTCCAACATCTTCCTGCGCGCGGGCAAGCCGGTGTGGGTCCGTTTCGGCCATCTCGCCCCGATTGAAGCCACGGTGATGTGGGCGCGCGGCGACCAAAGCGGCATTCGCTTCAATCAGCCGCTGCACCCGGCCGTGCTCGATCACGTCGCCGCCGCCGCCCGAGTGCGCTGACCGCGCGCCTCCGCGCCGTCAGTGCTTTTCTTCGGCCTTATATTTGGTGTGGCACGCCGCGCACGTGCCGCCCAACACTGCATATTGCGCCGCAAATCCGGCGCTGTCCCCGGCCTTGGCGAGCGCGTTGAGCTTGGCCGCCTCCGTCGCCATCACGGCGGCGGCGGCTTCGAACCCGGCGCGGTCGCTCCAGACGGTCGGCAGGGCTTCGGATTTCGGCGTGGTGCTGCCTGCCGGGAACAGGCCGGGCAAGGCGCGTCCCCAGCCGGCAATCGCGCCCGACGGCAGCGCGAGCGTCTTCACATCGTCGCCGCGCGCAATCGCGGCCTTGATCGCCAAGAAGCTGGCAAGATTGAGCCGGAATGCGGCCTGCCGCGCAGCGACCAGCGCCTCAGCGCTGGGGGTCGCTTCGGCGGGGCGCGCCATGCTGCTCGAGGTGATGCCGAGCACAAGGGCAGCGGCGGACAGAGCGAACAGGACGCGCATCGGCATTCTCCCAAATCGGTGACGACGTCAGGCTATGCCGAGTGCGGCCGATCGGCAAGGCCGCGCGCTAGTTGACGGGCACGAACTGCGCGTTGTCGGCGAAACCAAGCTTCGTGATCCCCGCGCGCTTGATCGTCGCGAGCAGGCTATCGAACCGCGCATAACGCGCATCGCCAGCGGCCGCCACCACCAGCGCATCGCCGCGCCGGGCGATCGTGTGAAGCCGCGCGGGCAGGGCTGCGTCGCTCACGCCCACGCCGTCGATCCTTACCGTGCCATCACTGCCAAGGTCGAGCCGATGCTGCGGCGCATTGACGGGCGGCGCCCCTGGCTGCGGCAAATCGAGCGGCACTTTGTGCGTGACGATCGGCAGCGTGATGATCAGCATGATCAGCAGCACCAGCAACACGTCGATGAGCGGGGTAATGTTGATCGCCGTCATCGGCTCTGGATCAGCGGGGGAGCAATATCGCGTCGCCATGGTCGCCAGCCTCCTGTGTGATGATGTAACATACAATCATCGGAACCCTTGGCAACCTGAAATCGCGGTTGTTGGTGGAGCGGGCGGGGTAACGAAAGCCGCGCCCCGATCATCGCGGTCGGGGCGCGGGTTCGGGCACTTAATCAGTCGTCGTCGTCATCGGCGACATCGCCCTCGACGGCATCGTCGTCAGCATCATCGTCATCGTCGTCATCGTCGTCATCATCGCCGTCATCATCGCCGTCGACATCATCGTCATCATCATCGTCGTCGTCATCGTCATCGTCATCCGACGCCGCGTCATCATCGCCAACCGCATCCTCGTCTTCGTCGGCGTCGTCTTCATCAGGGCCCATGTCGGGCGCAAGGTCCGTCAGCATCGTGCCATCGCTTGGTCCGTCGCGCGTCACCTCAAGGATTTCAGCGCGTTGGCTTTCGTCATAGCCGTCTTCGTCAAAGCCTTCGCCTGCCGGGCCGTCTCCGGCAATTTGCACGCCACCGATGCTCATTTCCCGTCTCCTTCGCCGCTTGTTTGCGGACCGACTCCGCCAACGACTGCGATGATCCCCGGTTCCCGCGACTCTGTGATGACGGTCAGCTGGGTCGGAACATCCGCCCGCGCTCGACAATCGCGATGATGACAAAGGCGATCAGCGAAGCGACGAAAAAGCCAAGGTAGAGCGGCACCGTCGTCCCGTCGAAACGCTGGCCGATCAGCGCGCCGACCACCGCGCCGATGGTGACGGTGATGAAGCCCTGCACGCTCGACGCGGTCCCGGCAATCGCGCCCATATTCTCCATCGCCATTGCCGAGAAATTGGCGCTCGCAAGGCCAAAGCACGCCATTGCCAGCGATTGCAGAATGGCAAAGGTCCAGATCGTCTCGTGCCCGGTTGCCGCGACGACCAGATGCACGCCAGCCAGCACAATGAAGGCGGCAAGCGCGCTATGCGATATCCGCCGCGTGCCCAGCCGGATCACGATCCGCGAATTGATGAGGTTCGCGAGCGCCATCATGCTCGCGACGCCGATGAACACCGGCACGAGCAGATCGTCGCTGCCCGTCAGCGCAGCGACGATCTGCTGCACCGAATTGATAAAGCCATAAAGCGCGCCGAGCAGTGCGGTCGCGGCGAGCGTATAGCCGATCGACGCGCGGTCGGTCAGCGTCACGCGCCAGTCCGACATGAGCCGCTCGATCGACAGCGGGTGGCGCTGCTCGGGCGCAAGCGTTTCGGGCATGCGGATCGCAAACCACGCCAACACGCCGGCGCTGACCACCGCAATCAGCACGAAGATCAGCCGCCAGCTGCCGAACAGCAAGATCAGCTGGCCGAACGACGGCGCCAGAACCGGCGCAGCCATGAACACCATGAAGGCGAGGCTCATGACGCGCGCCATCGCGCGGCCCGAATAGCAATCGCGCACCAGCGCCACCGTCACCACCCGCGACGCGGCGATCGCCAGCCCGCTCGCGAAGCGCGCGACCAGCAACAGCATGAAGCTGCTCGAAAAGGCGGCGACCAGATTGGCGACGACATAGCCCGCCAGCGCGATCAACAGCACGGGACGCCGTCCGTACCGATCGGCGAGCGGCCCGTGGACGAGCTGTGCTAGCCCGAATCCGAGCAAAAAGGAGCTGATCACGAATTGCCGCTCATTCTCGCTCGCCACGCCCAGCGCCGTGCCGATCGCCGGCAAGGCGGGCAGCATCGAATCGATGCCAAGCGCGGTGAGGGCCATCAGCGAGGCGACGAGCGCGACGAACTCCACAAAGCCGATGGGCGCGCGCTGTTCCTGGTCAATGGCATCGGGAGCGTTCATCGGCGCGGCCATGCCCGATTGGGGGCGATGCGTCACTCGCTAATCGCCGCGCCGCACCAAGCGCGATTGACGGGTTCACAGGCAGTGCGTATTATCGGTGTATATCACCGACGAAAGGCTCCCGATGCGCGCACTTGTTCTGCTTGCCTTGCTGGCCGCCCCGCTCGCTGCTTGCGGCGACAAGGAAGGCGACAGCGCGATCAGCTTCAGCGGCAACGGCACCGACGGCAATCTTGCGATCAAAGTGCCGGGCTTTTCGGGCAATGTGAAGCTGCCCAAGCTCAAGCTCGACGCCAGCAATGTCGAGTTCAACGGCGTCCATCTTTATCCCGGATCGACCGTCAGCAGCTTTAACCTCGACGCCAGCAGCGAAGCCGATAGCGACAAGGGCAACGGCAAGGTCCGCATCGGCTTCGACAGTCCCGCCGACCTCGCGACCGTGCGCGACTGGTTCGCCCAGCGGCTCGGCAAAGTAGGCTTCACGCTGAAGACCGAGGGCAATAGCCTGATCGGGACCGACGACGAGAAAAAGCCGTTCCGCATCGACTTTGAACCCGCTGGTGCGGGCAAGAGCAAGGCCATGGTCACAGCGGGCAGTTAATCGCGGTCGCTTATCCTCCCACATCGGTCCCATGTCGTCCCGTCGCTTGACGCGGAGCGCATCGCGGGGGGACTAGAGGGATCACCCCTTCGGAGCGCTCGCCATGACCCGTTTGCCGCTTGCCGCCCTTGCGCTTGCCCTCACCCTTGCCGGTTGCGGCGCTGCGCCCGACCCTGCCGACCGTGGCACGCTCGCCGACATGAACGACACAATGGTTGCCAATGCGACGACCATGCCGATGCCGATGCCCGACGGCAGCATGGCCGACATGGCCAAATTCGCGCTCTATCCCGGATCGAAGCTGGTCGAGGCGAGCAAGATCATGCCGCACGAACCCGACGACATGACGAGCTTCAGCTTCTGGAGCCCCGCCCCGCCCGCCAAGCTGCGCGCCTGGTATGCGAGCGAACTCGGCAAGGCAGGCTATAAGCTGCGCGCCGAAGGCAATAGCCTGATCGGCACCGACGATCATGGCAAAGCCTTCCGGCTCGACCTGACCGACGCGCCGGGTGGCAACGCGATGGGCGTCGCCAGCAAGAGCTGAGGGTCTGGCGGCTCGGGGTCTCGCACCCTATTGTGTCGGCTACCCACTCTTTCGGACGCCACGCCATGCTCGATACGCTCGACCAGATTCCTACGCTGTCGCTTCGCCAAGACCGCGACGACCCCGATGGCTTTGCCGCAGCGATCGGTGCGTCGTTCGAACGCTTCGGCTTTGCCGTCGTCGCCGATCACGGTGTGCCCGCTGATCTGGTCGACCGTGCCTGGGCCGAGACCAAGGCCTTCTTCGACCTGCCCGAAGCCGAAAAGCGCGGCTACTTCACCCCTGCGGGCGGCGGCCAGCGCGGCTACACCCCGTTCAAGACCGAGATCGCCAAGGGCGCGAGCGCCGTCGACCTGAAGGAATTCTGGCACGTCGGTCGCCCGCTGCGTGCCGGGCACGCGTTCGAAGCGGTGATGCCGCCCAACATCTGGCCGACCCGGCCCGAGGGCTTCCGCGACACCTTCACCGAATTGTTCGCCGCCTTCGACCGCGCGGGTGACGTGATCCTGTCGGCAATCGCGCGCCATCTGGGCCTTGCACCCGACTGGTTCGACCCGGCGGTGAAGGATGGCAATTCGATCCTGCGGCTGCTCCATTATCCGCCGATCCCCGCCGATGCGGAAGGCGTGCGGGCCGGGGCGCATGAGGACATCAACCTCATCACCCTGCTGCTCGGCGCCGAGGAAGCGGGGCTTGAGCTGCTCGACCGTGACGGGCGCTGGCTCGCGGTGAAGCCACCCGAAGGCGCGCTCGTCGTCAATGTCGGCGACATGCTTCAGCGGCTGACCAACCATGTCCTGCCCTCGACCACCCACCGCGTCGTTAATCCGCCGCCCGAGCGGCGCGGGTCGTCGCGCTATTCGATGCCCTTCTTCCTCCACCCCGCGCCCGATTTCCTGATCGAGACGCTCCCCGGGTGCGTGAGTGCGGCGAACCCCAACCGCTACCCCACCCCGATCACCGCGCATGATTATCTGCACGAGCGGCTGGTCGAGATTGGGCTCGTCAAGGCCTGAGGCGCCCCACCAAGAGGAGTACTCATGATGTCGCGCATTCTTCGCAGCACGCTGTTGGCGGCTGTCCTAGTGTCCTCCGCAGCGGCAACCGCCGCCGCGCCTGCCCCGACTTCGTCGAGTATCTGGACGGTCAACACATCCGAAGTTCAGCCCGGCAAGCTCGAGCAGGCGCGCCGCTATTTCGCCACTGGTTGGCTGCCGCTTCGCCGCGCGGCGCTGAAGCGGGGCTATATCCGCTCGTACCGGATTCTGGAGGCGCCCAAGATCGATGACAAGAATCCCGAGTTCATCCTGATCACCGAATATCCCAACCAGGCCGCCTACCGCGACCGCGAGGCGCATTTCGACACGCTGTTCGCCGAGCTGAAGATCCCGCGCGTCATCGAAGTCGATGGGCTGAAGCGCGCCGACATCTTCGGCAGCGTCGTCGGCGCCGAGGATTACGCCGAAGTCGAGGCGGGCGGCAGACGGTAACTTAACAGTTTTCTCCGTCACCCCGGACTTGTTCCGGGGTCCACCGCGCCGCTAGACCATCGGCGGCGGCATGTGCCGCACGGTGGGTGCCGGAACAAGTCCGGCATGACGAATTGGGGCACTATATGACCAAACCTCTCCGCATCGCGCTCGCTGGCGTCGGTACCGTTGGCGGCGGGGTGATCCGGCTGATCGATGCCAATGGCGACCTGATCGCGCGCCGCGCCGGGCGGCGGATCGAGATCGTTGCCGTCTCCGCCCGCGACCGCGCCAAGGATCGCGGCGTCGACATCGGCCGCTTCGGCTGGGTCGATGACACCACCAAGCTTGCCGAGGCCGACGCCGACGTGATCGTCGAGCTGATCGGCGGATCGGATGGCCCCGCGCTCGCGCTCGCCCGCGCCACGCTCGCGGCGGGCAAAGGCTTTGTCACCGCCAACAAAGCGATGATCGCGCATCACGGGCTCGAACTCGCAACCGCTGCCGAGGCGTCGCGCGCGCCGCTGAAGTTCGAGGCAGCGGTGGCCGGCGGCATTCCGGTCATCAAGGGCCTGCGCGAAGGCGCCGCCGCCAACGACATCGCGCGCGTCTATGGCATCCTCAACGGCACCTGCAATTTCATCCTGTCGAAGATGGAGGCGGAAGGGCGCGACTTCGCCGAGGTGCTCGCCGAAGCACAGGCATTGGGCTTTGCTGAAAGCGACCCGAGCTTCGACATCGACGGCATCGATGCCGGGCACAAGCTGTCGATCCTCGCCAGCGTCGCGTTCGGCACGCGGCCGGCGTTCGGCGCGGTGGCGACGAGCGGTATTCGCCACATCCTCGCCGCCGACATCGCCGAGGCGGCGGCACTGGGCTACCGCGTCCGTCTGATCGGCCTCGCCGAAGCCGGGCCGCAGGGGCTGTTCCAGCGCGTGCATGCGCATCTGGTGCCGGTCGATCACCCGCTTGCGCATGTGACCGGCGCCACCAATGCGGTGGTGGCCGAGGGCAATTTCGTCGGCCGCTTGCTGTTCCAGGGCGCAGGCGCGGGCGATGGCCCGACCGCTTCTGCGGTGGTTGCCGACCTGATCGACATCGCGCGCGGCGAATATGGCGCGCCCTATGCGATGCCCGCCGCCGAACTCACCGACACGTCACCCGCCGACAGCGGCGCGCGGCTGGGGCGCGCCTATGTCCGCTTTACGGTCGCCGACAAGGTGGGCGTGCTGGCGGAGATTGCAGCGGCGATGCGCGACGCGGGCGTCTCGATCGAAAGCCTGATCCAGCGCGGGCGCGTCGGTGACGGCAGCGTGTTGGTGGCGATCGTCACCCACGAAGGCCCCGAACGCGCGGTCGCGCAAGCACTGGAGCGGCTGCGGGGATCGGTCAGCCTGACGGATACGCCGCTGTGGATGCATATTCTGGGGTAGTAGCTCCTACCTCCGTTTGTTTCGAGCGACGTCGAGAAACAGGCCACAAGCGACGTCGCCCCGGGCCTGTTTCTCGACTTCGCTCGAAACGAACGGGAACGCTTGTGACTGAACGGCACGTCTTCACGCGCTATCCCCACCCCGAAAGGTTACAAAAGTCACGACCATCCCAGGGGGGGTCGATCGGGTCCGATGGCTTACGTTGTCAAAGAGCCCCCAAGGCCTGACACAGGTTTTCCGACATTAAAAGCGCGCTTCACTTCCCGAATCCCGTCGGCGCGGGGCTGATTGTCGTGGTCACGCCGCCGCGGATTTCCTGCACTTCGAGCGCGCGCTGGGCGACGCCGTCGGGGCCGAAACGGAACGCGCCGTCAAGGCCCGCAAAGCCACCGCGATCGCTCAGCCGGTCGGTCGGGAACGGCGTGCCGATTGGCCAGTCGCGCATGATCCGCACTGTCAGCAGCACCGCGTCATAGCCCAGACTCGACAGCCGATAGGGCGCCTTGCCGAAGCGCGTGCGGTATTTGGTCGCATATTGGCGGTAGAGACCGTCCGACACGCTCGCAAACCACGCGCCTTGCAGCGCGGGCGCGGCGGCGACCGACGCCTCGGTGTTCCACAAATCGGTGCCGAGCACCTGCGCGGTCGGTCCGCCGCTGCGGCGGATGATCGGCACCGCCGTCGCCCCGACGCTGCCCGAATCGGCGATCAGCACCGCCTGATAGGGTGAGGCGCGGCCCAGTCGCGTGATCGCCGCCGTCAGCGATCCGGGCTGGCGATCATAGGTTTGCAGGCTCACGACTTGCCCGCCGCTATCTTCGACCGCACGCAGCAGCGCGGTCGATGCGCGGTCGCCGTAAAGACCATTCGGCACCAGCCCCGCGAAATCGCGAATCCCCTTCGACGCGGCATAGTCAACGACGCGCGCAATCGACTGGGCAGGCGCATAGCCGAGCACAAAGGTGCCATTGCCCGCGACGCCGGTGTCGTTCGAGAATGTCACCACCGGAACACCCGCACGCCGGGCGATCGGCCCGACGACGCGCGCATCATCGGCGAGCAGCGGCCCAAGGATCAGCCGGTTGCCATCGGCCAGCGCCTTTTGCGCAGCGGCGGCAGCGCCGAGATTGGTGTCATAGGTGGTGATCCGGATCGCTTCATTGCGCAGATCGAGAATCGCGAGCTGGGTCGCATTGGCGATGCTCAGACCAACACCGGCATTGGGGCCGGTCAGCGGCACGAGCAGCGCGATACGCTGGCGCGCGGTGTCCTGCGGAATGCCGGTGTCGACACGCGGCGCCGTCACCGGGCGCGCGACCGGCGGCGGCGTCTGTACAACCGGCCCCGACGGCCCGCGCGGCACCACCGTCTGGCACGCGGCGAGCATCAGTCCGAGCCCGGCGCCAATCAATTTCCGGCCCCAGCCCTTGGCGAGTTGCCGACGTACCGCAGTGTCTGTCATGGTCCCACCCTAATGAACGCCGCCCCGAACAACAGCGCCTTGTCGCCCGGCCTCTATATCGTCGCCACCCCGATCGGCAATCTCGGTGATCTTTCGCCGCGCGCCGCCCACATATTGGCGCATGCCGACATAATCGCGGTCGAAGACAGCCGCGTGACGGCGCGGCTGCTCCAGCATATCGGCGTGCGGCGGCCGATGCAGCCGTACCATGATCACAATGCGGAAGGCGTGCGGCCAGGCCTGATCGCGCGGATGGCGACCGAGTCGGTCGCGCTGGTGTCCGACGCGGGGACGCCGCTGATTTCGGACCCCGGCTATAAGCTGGTGCGCGATGCGCGCGCGGCGGGGCATGCGGTGGTGACGATTCCGGGGCCTTGCGCAGCGGTAGCGGCGCTGACTCTCGCGGGGCTGCCGACCGATCGGTTTTTGTTCATGGGGTTCCTGCCTTCGAAAACGGGCGCGCGCGCGAGCGCGATTGCCGAAGTGGCGGGGGTGCGGGCTACTTTGGTGTTTTACGAAAGCGGGCCGCGACTGGGCAGCGCGCTGGCGGCGTTGGCCGAGGGGCTTGGCGACCGCGAAGCGGCGGTCGCGCGCGAAATCACCAAGCATTTCGAGGAAGCGGTGACGGGGACGCTGTCAACGCTGGCCGCACGCTATGCCGATGCGCCGCCCAAGGGCGAGATCGTGATCGTCGTCGCCCCGCCGGGCGAGGCCGCACCCGCCAGCGCTGACGATGCGGATGTCGCGCTGGCCGAAGCGCTGACGCGCCTGTCGACCGGGCAGGCCGCGAGCGAAGTGGCGAAGGCGCTCGGGCTCGACCGCAAGACGCTCTACGCGCGGGCGCTGGAGTTGAAGGGGTGAAAGCCGAACGCCAAGCCGCCGAGGCGCGTGGGCGCGAGGGTGAGACGCTTGCCGCCGCGCATCTCAAGCGGCGCGGCTGGACGATTATCGCCGAACGCGTGCGCACCAAGGTGGGCGAGGTCGATCTGGTGGCGCGGCGCAAGGGCCTGATCGCGTTCGTCGAAGTGAAGGTGCGCGCGACCGCGGCCGAACTGGACTTTGCGATCGACGAGCGCCGGCTCGCGCGTGTGGCCGCTGCTGCTGAAGCCCTGGCCGCGACCTACGCCACCGACGGCGAGGATATCCGCATCGACGTGATCCTGATCGCGCCCGGCGCCAAGCTGCGGCACATCGAACATGCTTGGGTCGGGTGACTTCGCCCGCGTCGCCCCCTAGATAAGCGCCGACACCGCTCAGCCCGAACGGCTTCAGGAACTTCGCCCCATGACCCTTACCGTTGCCGTCCAGATGGACCCGCTCGACCAGATCAACATCGGCGGCGATTCGACCTTTGCGCTGATGCTGTCGGCGCAGGCGCGCGGGCACCGGCTGTTCCACTATCTTGCGACCGACCTCAATTATTCGGACGGCCATGTCTGGGCGATGGCGCATCCGGTGACGGTGCAGCATGTCGTCGGCGATCATTACCATACGCTCCCGCCCGTCCGGCTCGATCTGGGGCATGACGCCGATGTGGTGCTGATGCGGCAGGATCCGCCGTTCGACCTGGGCTATATCACCGCGACGCACTTGCTCGAGCGGATCGCGGAGCAGACGGTGATCGTCAACGATCCCGCATCGGTGCGCAACGCGCCCGAAAAGGTGTTCGTGCTCGATTATGCGCGCTTCATGCCGCCGACGCTCGTCACGCGCAGCCTCGACGAAGCGCGCGCCTTTCTGAAAGAGCATGGCGAAATCGTCATCAAGCCGCTGCACGGTAATGGCGGCAAGGCGATCTTCCGCGTGGGGAGCGATGGCGCGAACCTGTCGGCGCTGGTCGAGGTTTTCAACACCGCGTGGCGCGAGCCGCATATGGTGCAGGCATTCCTGCCCGACGTCGCCAAGGGCGACAAGCGCATCGTGCTGGTCGACGGCGAAGTGGTCGGCGCGATCAACCGCTTGCCGGGCGAAGGCGAAATCCGCAGCAATCTCGCGGTCGGGGGCTCGGCCGAGCGGACCGTGCTGACCGAGGAGGAGCGCGAAATTTGCGCAGCACTCGGCCCGGAGTTGAAGCGGCGCGGGCTGCTCTTCGTCGGCATCGACGTGATCGGCGGCAAATGGCTGACCGAGATCAACGTTACCTCCCCCACCGGGATCGTCGCGATCGAAAAGTTCGACGGCACCGATGTGGCCGGGCTGATCTGGGACGCGATCGAAGCGAAGTTGGCGGCAAAGGTCTAGGTTGCGCTGGTCAGCACAATCGCCAATCCTGTCGATCGGAGCGGCATCAACCGCACGGGGGCAGGCATGATGGCGGCATGAGCGGCTTTGAATTTCTATTCTCGTTCTTCGGCCTGCTGCTCGGGCTTGCGCTGGCCGAGGGGCTGGGCGGCCTGTCGCGCGCGCTGAAGGCCAGCCACAAAGTGCGGATCGGCTGGCCGACCGCGCTGCTCGGCGTGTTCGTCTCGTGCGATGTCGTGACATTCTGGATGTACGGCTGGCAGATGCGCGAGCTGTTGCCGCTGAACTGGCCCGTGCTGTTCGGCGGGTTCGTCATCACCGCGATCTACTATGTCGCGACCTCGCTCATCTTTCCCGACGAGGCGGAAGGGTGGGACGATCTCGACGCGCATTTCGACAAGCATTATCGCAAGGTGCTGGCGGGCGTCTTCATCTGCAACGTGGCGCTGCTCACGACCGTCGTCGTCCTGACCGGGTCGGGATGGGTCGGCAGCTTGAGAGCCTTTGTGACCACCTGGTCGTTCTTCCCGGTCACGCTACTGGCGATCTTCACGCGCGACCGGCGGATCGTGATTGGCTGTCTTGTCTGGCTGATTCTGCTTTATCCGCTGTCGACCGTCTGGCCGTAACGGCGCTTGCGGGGTGGATCGGAAGCGGATAGAAACACTGTAGCAACTGCTACAGGAGTCGCGCGCCATGCCCAGTCCGCTCGACATCATCAAGGCCATGACCGATGCCATGGCGGTCAAGGATTATGACGCGGCGCTGCCGTGGTTCACGGACGATTGCGAATATACCAACCTGCCGATGAGCAGCGTTACCGGGCCGGCGGGGGTACGCAGCGTGCTCGAGCCATTCTTCGCGCCGACGATCGAGAATGAATTCCGTATCCTGCGCCTGGCAGTCCAAGGCAACACGGTGTTCACCGAACGGCTCGACCGGCACCTGATCGACACTGGCTGGGTCGAGCTGCCCGTGACCGGCGTGTTCGTGACTCGCGATGGCAAGATTGCGGTGTGGCGCGAATATTTCGACCTCGGCACGATCGTGCGCCAATGGCCCGCGCTGGCGGCGATGGCGGGGTAAGGCTCCTCGCTTGCTTCCCATAGTGGGAAATGATAGCTAGCGCGACGTGAGGATCATTGCTCGCAGCTCGCTGATCGCTTTTTGGGAACGGCATCCCGACGCGAAGGCGGCGTTGCTGCATTGGTTCGAAGTCACGAAGGCCGCTGATTGGCAGTCGCCGTTGGAGGTGGTGCGCGACTTTTCGAAAGCAAAAGCGCTGAATGGCGAGCGCGTGCGGTTCGACATTGGCGGCGGCGATTACCGATTGATCGTCGCGTTCGATTTCGCGCGGCAGATCGCGTTCGCGAAGTTTCTCGGCACGCAGGCCGAGTATGACCGGGTCGATGCGCTGACCGTGAGCCTGTTTTGAGGATGCCTGCGATGGACGAAATCCGCCCGATCAAGACCGATGCCGACCATGCAGCCGCTTTGCGCGAGATCGAAACGCTTTGGGGCTCCCCGGTGGGATCGCCGCAAGGCGACCGCCTCGATGTGCTTGCAACCCTCGTCGACGCCTATGAGGCGTCGCGGTGGCCGATCGAACCGCTCGATCCGGTCGATGCGATCAAGGCAGCGATGGCGATGAATGGCTATGATCGCGCCGCGCTGGCGAGACTTATCGGCCAATCACGCGCGACCGAGATTCTCGGTCGCACCCGCCCGCTGACGCTGCCGATGATCCGCAAGATTGCGCGCGAGTGGCGGGTGCCTGAAAAGCTATTGGTCGGCGCCTACACGACTCGCTAGCCGCTCAAGCCCGCGGGTGCGCATTCCGATAAACGTCGAGCAGATGCGCCGCGTCGACCTGGGTATAGATCTGCGTCGAGCTGAGGCTCGCATGGCCGAGCAGTTCCTGCAAGCTGCGCAAATCCGCGCCGCGCCCGAGCAGATGCGTTGCGAAACTGTGCCGCAGCGCATGCGGGGTGGTGCGCTCACCCAGCCCCAGCCGCACGCGCGCCGCGCGCACCGACCGGCGGATAATGGCGGGTGATAGCGGTCCGCCCTTCGCGCCGCGAAACAGCATCTCGCCGCGCTCGATCGGCCAGGGCGTGAGGCGCACATAATCCTCGATCGCGGCGCGGACTTGCGGGAGGAGCGGCACGATCCGCGTCTTGGCGCGCTTGCCGGTGACACTCATCGTCGCGCCGAGTGGCAGCACTGCGCCGGTCAGGCCGACCGCTTCGCCGATGCGCAGCCCCGCGCCGTAGAGCAGCAGCAGCACCGCGAGATCGCGCGCGGCGATCCATGGCTGGGCGGCATCCTCGGCGACATCCTCGGCCAGCGCCACGGCTTCGGCGGGCGAGACCGGGCGCGGGACGCCTTTCTTGACGCGCGGGCCCTTCATCGCTGGGGCGGGCGCGCCGACAAAGGTCAGGAACCCGCGCACGGCGGAGAGTTCGCGCGCCGCCGACGCATTGCCGAGGCCATCGGCGCGGCGCATCGCCAGATAGGCGCGCAAGTCCGCCGTCGTCAGCTTCGCCAGCGCCGCCGCGTCGACCTCTGCCCCCCAATGGCCTTGCAGGAAGGCGACCAGCCGCTCGGCGCTCGCCTGATAGGCCCGCACGGTATGGACCGAGCGACGCCGGTCGCGCCGCAAATGATCGGCATAGGCTTGGGAAAGCGCCATAGCGCCCCGTCTAGCTGTCCGGATGCGCTTTGGGGAGGGGAAGTACCGGCGGAAGCGACGGACAGCTAGGCGGGGCTAAAATCCAGCCAAGTCCTCGCCCCCTAGGGGGAGGATTGGTCAAATCACCCGATCACCTGCCCCGTCTTCGCCCAATCCGCCAAAAACCCCTCGATCCCCTTGTCGGTCAGCGGGTGCTTGACGAGTTGGCGGATCACCGCCGGTGGTGCCGTCATCACATCGGCGCCGATGCGCGCGGCTTCGAGAATGTGGATCGGGTGGCGCACGCTCGCGACGAGGATTTCGGTGTCGAACGCGTAGTTATCGTAGATCAGCCGGATGTCGCGGATCAGCTCCATCCCGTCGAAGCCGACATCGTCGTGCCGCCCGACGAACGGCGAGATGAAAGTCGCGCCCGCCTTGGCCGCGAGCAGCGCCTGATTGGCGGAGAAGCACAGCGTGACGTTCACCATCGTGCCGTCGTCGGTCAGCGCCTTGCAGGTCTTGAGGCCATCGATCGTCAGCGGCACTTTGACGGCGATATTGTCAGCGATTTTGCGGACGATTTCGGCCTCACGCATCATGCCTACGTGATCGAGCGCGACGACTTCGGCCGACACCGGCCCGTCGACGATGCCGCAGATTTCGGCGACGACTTCCAGGAAACTGCGCCCCGATTTGGCGATCAGCGAGGGATTGGTGGTGACCCCGTCGACCAGCCCCGAATCGGCAAGATCACGGATGTCGGCAGTGTCGGCGGTATCGACGAAGAATTTCATGGCTCAAATCCCTATGCGGATCGCGGTGCGGATGGGCGTCTTGCGGTCGCTAGCCGAACGTGCGCAAAAAGCGAAGCTGACTCCGGCAAAATCCGATATGCTGGTTTAAAGGAGGCCCCGGGGGGATGGCAGACAGTAAACAAATACGTCCGGTTACGCAGGATGCGCTCGATCGCGCGATGGCGACAGCGGTCCTGGGGCTATGTGCTCCGTGGATAGATCCCAGTGCCCCCGGACTGCGGATCGTCCTCGAGCACAGTGTCCGATATCTTGTTGTCGACAACGAAGCCAAAGAACTCGTGCTCGACAAGACTGGACTAATGTTTGCGATTTTGGACGCTGGAAAACGGTCCGAAGACTTTCCCTACCCCAATGCTGCGACGTGGCTTGCGGAATATGGAAGGCCGATCAATCATGAACGAAATCACATACCAAGCCTGCTGCTCAAAAGTCATCAGTTTACACTCTCGCGTTCACTTCAGAAGGAAACATTTCCTGAAGCCGAGAGAATTGCTGAACTTACCGTCAGGAGTAAGAGGTTTTCGCTTCGTCACCTTACGGTAGCTCTCATTCTTCGTATGCCGATATTTCCGATCGGGGCAGTTCCAATTGGAAATGTTCTCCCGGGATTGATCGCCAAAATTATAGAGAATGCCGAAACCGGTGAAAATGTCGCCGTCTGGCGGGCGATCAGCGAACAGCGCCTAGATGTGCTATACCCTTCTCAGTCTCCACCGCCGTCGCCGACAAGCTCGCCCGCCCCTTCACCTTCAACCGAGTCGCGTAAGCGCAGAGACAAACCACCGCCTCCTTCCTCACCCCCGCCCCCGCCAAAATCCGAAGCGCTGCGCACGCTCACCGATCGGCCCGCCAATACCGACGAGCTCAACCGCAAGGCCTTTGCGGGCGCGCTGGCCGAGCATTTGCGGGCGGCACGCGCGGTCAGCGATGGCTGCGCCTTTGCCATTCACCTGCACG
Source organism: uncultured Stakelama sp. (assembly GCA_964449575.1). Classification (GTDB taxonomy): domain Bacteria; phylum Pseudomonadota; class Alphaproteobacteria; order Sphingomonadales; family Sphingomonadaceae; genus Sphingomonas. The sequence continues at coordinate 18,824 of CAYUYZ010000003.1, read as the reverse complement.
GCCCCTGGGGATCGGGCAAGTCATCGGTGCTCAATTTCCTGAAAGACGACCTGACCAATCCCGATCCCGCCAAGCAAACGCCACCGTGGCTCGTGGTCGAGTTCAACGCGTGGCAGCACCAGCGGCGGCGCCCGCCATGGTGGTCGCTCGTCCAGGCACTCTACGCGCACCAACCGGCCAAGGCGCTCGACGGCAGCATGCGGCGGTGGTGGTTGATGAAATGGTGGCGGCTGCGCACCGACTGGATCGTTCCGCTCACCGTTGCAGCCATTGCGATCATCGGCGGCACGACGATTTGGTTCGTTTCTGATGTCGCCGCAAAACTCACCAGCGGCGCGGTCACGGCTGGCATTGCGCTGATTGTCGCGTTGATCGGGGGCCAGCGATGGTTGGTGTTCGGCTCTTCCGCCGCTGCCGAGTCCTACAAACAGCAGGCAATCGATCCGAACAAGCGGCTGGTCGACCTTTATCAGAACTATGTCGCCTCGCTCGGCAAGCGGAAGCCGCCAAACTACCTGGCGCATGATCCGATGCCGATCGCGATCTTCATCGACGATCTCGATCGCTGCGACGGCACCTATGTCGTCGAGCTGCTGGAGGGCATCCAGACGCTGATGCGCGATGCCCCCGTGGCGTTTGTGATCGCCGCCGACCGCCGCTGGATCTGCACCGCGTTCGAACAGCACTACAGCAGCTTTGCCGAGCCGATCGGCGAGCCGGGGCGGCCGCTCGGCTATTTGTTCCTCGACAAATTATTCCAGATTTCGGCAGGGTTGCCCGCGCTGTCGGCGCAACAACGGTCGCGCTATTGGGATCATCTGCTCGACAGCGGCGCGCCCGCGCCCGTGGCGGCAGCGAGCGAGCAGGTCGATAAGCTCGCCGCCGCATCAGGACTGGTGGCCAAACAGGCCGTGATCGACTCGGCGCCGGTCGAGCAGCAAGCCGCGCTGCGCGCGGTTGCCGTCGAGCAAAGCTATGCCCCTGAGGCGCAGAAACAGCTTGAACACCGGCTGCGGCCCTTTGCCGCGCTGCTCGAGCCCAATCCGCGGTCGATGAAGCGGCTCGTCAATGCCGTGGCGATTGCCCGCGCGCGCTGCCTGCTCGAGGGACGTGCGGTCGCGCTCGAACCGCTCGCACGCTGGACGATCATCGAATTGCGCTGGCCGTTGGTCGCGGCGTGGCTGGCCGAGGCACCCGAGCGGATCGGCAAGCTGGTGACCGCCCGGGCGCGCGCCGCGCTGGCGCCGCCGCCCGCAATTGCGCCGGTGCTGACCGCGCCGAGCTTCGTCGCCAGCCTGGGGACGATGAAGGCCGAGGATATTCAGGCGATCGTCGACTAGGGCGTGCTGCGCCACGATGCGACCAAATGCCGCCTCATGCATTGTGCAGCTTGAGCCCTCCACGGATGGCCACGTTTTTCCGAAAGGACCCGATCATGAAAAAACTCTTCATCGCCGCCGCGCTGAGCGCCCTCACTCTTGGCAGCGTCGCCCAGGCCGATATCGGCATCGACATGCGCCAGACCAATCTCCAGCGTCAGGTCGATGCCGGCAAGCGGTCGGGCAAGCTCAGCATTCGCGAGCGCAATGTGCTCAACGCCGAACTGCGCCGGATTTCAGCCGTCGAAGCCCAGCTGCGCGCACGCGGCAATAATCTGAGCGAGCGCGACGAGCGCCGCATCGGCGCGATGCTCGACAAGGCGCAGCTACACATCCGCCAGCTCAAGCAAAACCGCGAGCGCGGCCGCAACGGCATCCACTTCTAGGGCAGGATGGCTTTACCTTGACCCGTTCGTTTCGAGCGACGTCGAGAAACAGGCCACGGGCGATGCGCAAGTGTTTCTCGACTTCGCTCGAAACAAACGGGTGGGTGGGGATTCAGTCCTGAGTCATCCCGGCCCAGGGACGTGACGGCGATCGGCGTCGGTAGATCGCCTTTCCCTGTCGCTGTTCAATGCCCATAAAGGGCTGATGTCCCGCGCGCGCGTCATCATCCTCAACTCCGCCCTCGGCCCGCTCGATTACCGCGTGCCGCAGGGCATGCAGGTCGCGCCGGGGTCGATCGTGGTGGCGCCGCTCGGCCCGCGTCAGTTGATGGGCGTGGTGTGGGAAGAGGATCGCCTCCCCGCCGAGCCGGTCGGCGACAACCGGCTGCGCAATCTGATCGCGGTCGCCGATGCGCCGCCGATCGCTGCGCCGTTGCGGCGGCTGATCGAGTGGACGGCGGACTATTATCTCGCCCCGCTCGCGAGCGTGCTGCGAATGGCGATGCCGTCGAGTTCGGCGCTGGAGGGCGCGCGCACTGTAACTGAGTATCGGCTGACCGGCGAGGTGCCGGCGCGGCTTTCCCCCCAGCGTAGCCAGGCATTGGAACGGCTCGGTGACCGGCAGGGGCTGGTGCGCGAGCTCGCGCTGGCGGCGGGGGTGTCGGACGCCGTGATCCGGGGGCTGGTCAATATAGGCGCGATGGAGGCGATCGAAGTCGCAATCGATTTGCCCTTCCCGGTGCCCGATCCCGATCACCAGCAGCCCGCGCTGTCGGACGCGCAATCCGCGGCGGCCCGGCAGTTCACCGATGCGGTGACGGCGCGCGCCTTCGCACCAATGCTGCTCGACGGCGTCACCGGTTCGGGCAAGACCGAGGTTTATTTCGAAGCCATCGCGCAAGCGATCCGCGAGGGGCGGCAGAGCCTCGTCCTGCTCCCCGAAATCGCGCTGACCGAACCCTTTCTGAAGCGCTTCGCCGCGCGCTTCGGCTGCGCGCCGGTGGCGTGGCATTCGGACTTGCGCCAGTCGCAGCGCCGCCGCGCTTGGCGCGCGGTCGCAAGTGGCGAAGCGCTGGTGACGGTGGGTGCAAGGTCGTCGCTGTTCCTGCCCTATGCCAATCTCGGCCTGATCGTCGTCGACGAAGCGCATGAATCGAGCTTCAAGCAGGAAGAAGGCGTCCATTACCACGCGCGCGACGTCGCGGTGATGCGCGGCAAGTTCGAAGGCGCGCCGGTGGTGCTGGCGAGCGCCACCCCGGCAATCGAAACGCGCCAGCAAGTCGCGGCGGGGCGCTATGCGGAGGTCAAGCTGCCCGGTCGCTATGGCGTGGCGCAATTGCCGACGATCGAGGCCATCAATCTGGTCGACAACCCGCCCGAGCGTGGCCGCTGGATCGCGCCCAAGCTCGTCTCCGCGATCGACGAAACGCTGGCGCGTGGCGAGCAGGTGCTGCTGTTCCTCAACCGGCGCGGCTATGCGCCGCTGACGCTCTGCCGGACCTGTGGGCATCGCTTCCAATGCCCCAATTGTACCGCATGGATGGTCGAGCACCGGCTGATCCACCGACTCGCCTGCCACCACTGCGGTCATGTCGAGCGCGTGCCCGAAAAATGCCCCGAATGCGGTGGCGAGGAAAGTCTGGTCGCGTGCGGCCCCGGGGTCGAGCGGATCGCGGACGAAGCCGCGCTGCTGTGGCCTGATGCGAAGCGCGCGATCGTCACCAGCGACACGATCTGGTCGCCCGCCAAGGCGGCGGAGTTCGTGGCGCGGATGGAAGCGCATGACATCGACATCGTCATCGGCACGCAATTGGTGACCAAGGGCTATCACTTCCCCAACCTCACGCTCGTCGGGGTGATCGACGCCGATCTCGCGCTGCAAGGCGGCGATCTGCGCGCGGGCGAAAAGACCTTCCAGCAGATCAGCCAGGTCGCCGGGCGCGCGGGGCGCGGCGCCAAGCCGGGGCATGTCTATATCCAGACGCACGACCCGCAAGCGAGCGTGATGCGCGCGCTGGTGACCGGCGATACCGAGGCATTCTACACCGCCGAAACCGACTCGCGGCGCGAGGCGAATGCGCCCCCGTTCGGGCGCTATGCCGCGATCATCGTGTCGAGCGAGGACAAGGCCGCCGCCGACACTGTCGCGCGGGCAATCAAGCACGCCGCGCCCGAGCAGGACGCGATGTACGTGTACGGCCCCGCCCCCGCGCCGCTGGCGATGCTGCGCGGGCGGCATCGCTTCCGCCTGCTGGTCCACGCGCGCCGATCGCTCGACGTGCAGGACGTGATCCGCGAGTGGCTGGGCGGGGTGGAATGGCCCGCGAAAGTGCGCGTCGCGGTGGATGTCGATCCGTACAGTTTCTTGTAGCGAGGACGCCAAAGTGCTATGTGTATGACATAGGCAATTGGATACACATTGTGCGCACGAACATCGTGATCGACGACAAACTTATGGCTGATGCAATGGAGGCAACCGGCGCCAAGACCAAGCGCGAGGCGGTCGAACGCGCGCTCAAGGCAGCGGTTTTGGCATCTGCCTATGACGGGCTGCTCAGTCTGGAAGGGAAAGTTGATTGGCAGGGTGATCTTGAGGCGATGCGGCGCGACTGATGATCATCGCCGATTCGAGCGTGTGGATCGATTTTTTCCGCAGCGTTCCGTCGGCCCAAGTCGTCGCGCTTCGCGAATTGCTCAAGAGTCGCAAAGTCATCATGGGCGACCTCATCCTTGCAGAGGTTCTGCAGGGGTTTGGGCAGGACAGCCAGTTCCGTTTCGCCTTGCGTCAGTTTGACCTTCTACCAACCGTGACAATCGCGGACCCCGAAATCGCCGTTGCCGCCGCGCGCAATTACCGCAGCTTGCGTGCCAAGGGGGTAACCATTCGCAAAACGATCGACACGCTGATCGCGACCCGATGCATCATCGACGGAATCCCCCTGCTGTATAGCGACCGCGATTTCGATGCGTTTGTGACGCATCTCGGGCTAAAATCGGCCTTGCCGCTCGCGGCCTCTTGAACCCACTTCGCGATTGCCCGACAGACCATAGGGTTCGCGCCTGAGGAACATGATGACGCGCTTCCTGCTCTTGATCGCCCTGCTGATCGGCCTCGCCGCGCCCGCCCGCGCCGACGATATCTCGGCCGCCGGGCGCGGCGTGGTGCGCGTCGTCACGATCGCCTCGGCCGAAGGGCAGATCGTCGGCTTTGGGCATGGCAGCGGCCTCGCGGTGGCGCCCAACCGGATCGTCACCAACGCGCATGTCGTCGAACTCGCCGCGCGCTATCCCGACAATGTCGTCATCGGCATCGTGCCGAGCGAAGGCGCCAAAAGCTATCGCGGCAAGCTGATCGCTTATGATGCGCAGCGCGACCTGGCGCTGATCGAATTCACCGGCACGCAATTGCCGCCGCTCACCGTCTACCCCGGCCCGGTTACCGACGGCGAGACGGTGATCGCGCTTGGCTATCCGGGCAATGTCGATCTCGCGACTGCGCAGTCAGCCGCCGACTATATCCGCCCGCTGATGCCGGTGCGGTCGCAAGGCGGCTTTGCCGGACGGCGCGCGATATCGGGGGTCGATGTGTTGCTCCACACCGCGAGCATCGCGCGCGGCAATTCGGGCGGGCCGCTGCTCGATATCTGCGGTCGCGTGATCGGCGTCAATTCGGCGATTACGCGCACCGAAGAAGGCGATTCGAGCTTCGGTTTCGCGATTGCCGATACCGAGCTTGCCGCGTTCCTGCGCGACGCCAAGCAACCTTATGCCACCACCGGCGCGCCGTGCACGAGCATTGCCCAGCGGCTCGAGCAGGACAAGGAAACCGCCGCCCAGCGCGCCGACCGCGAGGCCAAGGCCGCGCAAGCCGCCGCTGCGGAAGCGGCCGAAAAGCGCAGTGCCGCGATCGAACGCGCGCGGCAGGATCAGGCGCGCACCCGCGAGAATTTCATCGGCGGCGCGACGCTGCTGTTGGTGCTGGGCTCGCTCGCCCTGAGCGGCGCCGGGCTGCTCGCGACGCGCAGCGCGCGGCGGCAAGCGTTTTGGGCGCTGGGCGGCGGCGTTGTGCTGATGCTGAGTGCGGTGGTGCTGTTCTTCGTCCGCCCCTTTGGCGAGGTGAGCGTCGCGCTGCCCGCTACCGCCAGCGCGCCGACGGGGCCGGCCCCAGTCGTCGAAGGCAAGCTGCTCTGCCACATTTCGCCCGAACGCAGCCGCATCAACACCTCCTCCCCCGGCGATGTCACGATCGACTGGGGCAAGGATGGCTGCGTCAACACGCGCACCCAATATGTCGAGAATGGCAGCCGCTGGGAACGCATTCTCGTCCCCGCCGAAGAGCAGACGGTGTCGATCCTGGAGTATCGCCCGGCCGAGCGCGTCTATACCGAAAGCCGCTATCTGCTGAGCGCCAGCGCGATGGAACAGGCACGGCGGTTGCGGTCGAGCGTGACGATCAAGGCGTGCAGCCCTGACGAACCCACGCGCCAGAAGCTGGCGCAGCAGCAGGCCGCGATCCGCGACGCGCTGCCGCCGCAACCCGACGAATGGCTGGTTTATGAGTGCGCGGCGGCCAAGTGACGGCGGCGCACCCATGACGGCGCGATGATCTGGCCGCGCCGCGCCGCATAGGCCACGACGCCAATGCCAAAGGCGGTCGCAACCAGCATCGCCGGTAGCGATGCCTCGGCACCGAACGCGCCCCCCGTCAGCAGCTCGGACCCGGTGATGCGCGGGACGAGCAGGCCAAGCGTATCATTGCCCGAAATCGCGATGCCATAGATGCCGCCCTGGGTGAAATTCCACGCGGCATGCACGCCGATCGCCGCCCAGAGCCGCCGCGTGACCATGTAGATTGCCGCAAGCATGATGCCCGCCTCCAGCGCAATCGCGAACCCGGCGAGGAGCGATGCATTGGGATTGCCGAGGTGGAGCGCGCCGAACAGCGCCGCCGACAGGACGAGCGCGGCCCAGCTGCCGAGCCATTCCTCGATCAGCCGGAAGAAAAGGCCGCGCAGCAGAATCTCCTCGGTCACGCCCGAAACGATCGACAGCGCCACAACGGGCACCAATACCTCGGCGCCCCGCGTGCCGATGACCTGGTAGCCGCCAAAAGCCCAGATCACGGCCATGACGATGGAAAACAAGATGGCGCCGATCGCCAGGCCAGCGGCGAGCTCGGACAGCGCACCCCGCAGCGCGAATTCCACATTGCCGCGCCGTTCGACGAAGGTAGTGAAGGCGAGATAGATTGCGATGAAGATCGCGGCGGTAACGGTGGCGGCGGCGATCCTTGGCACGCCGGCATGCGACGGGTCGATCGTCCGCGCGACAAAGCTCGCGGCGATGCTGGCAATCGCGAACGCGACGATGCCGATAACCAGCCGGGTCATCGGGAAGTGGAGGATGCGCATGGCGAGGCCCGGTGGCGCCTTCTTGGCAGCAATCGGTTGCGTGTCGTCCATGCGCCATCCCCCTTGGTGATTTATGCCCATAACGCACCCAAGCTTAAGCTGGCAAGTTTGGTGCGACGTGCCCCCTTAACGCCTTGACTCGGCTGCCGTCGATGCGCTCCCATTGGCATGACTAGGGGAGCAAATTCGATGACTCGTTGGCTGGTGGCGATAATGCTGGCGCTGATGCCGATGGCGGCGCACGCGGAGTGGCGCGAAGCAACGACACCGCATTTCCTGATCTATTCGCAAGGCAGCGAAAAATCGCTGCGTCAACGCGCCGAACGGATTGAGGCGCTGAATTATCTAATGCTGCGCGCCAACGGGATTCAGGACGACCCCCATCCCTATCGCGTGCGGGTCTATGTCGTCGGCTCGCTCGCCGACGTCCATCGCATGATGGACAAGCCGCGCGACACCGTCGTGGGCTTCTACCGCCCCCGCACCGAAGGGCCGGTGGCGTTCATTCCCGAGGGCGACGGCAATGGCCTCGCGCCGCAGATCGTGCTGTTCCACGAATATGCCCATCATTTCATGCTGCAGAATTTCCCGGTCGCCTATCCGCCCTGGTATATCGAAGGCTTTGCCGAGCTGGTCTCGACCGCGTCGTTCGAGCGCGCCGGCACGATCACCTATGGCAAGGTCGCCGATCACCGGTCCTATGAATTTGAGGGCCGCGTGGTGAATGCCCGCGACATGCTGTTAAAGCCGCCTGCGAGCGAAGGGCTCAACTATGGCGATAGCTGGCTGCTGACGCATTATCTGACCTTCTCGCCCGAGCGGCGCGGCCAATTGCGCGCGTTCCTGTCGGCGTTCAATGGCGGTGCGTCTCCAACCGAAGCGGCCAGAGCATTCGGTGATCTGGGCAAGCTCAGCCGCGACGTGTCGTCCTATTTATCGGCCGCCAATTTCGGATATGTCCCCGTGCCGATCCCGCCCAGCATCGGCCAGAGCATCACCGTGCGCATCCTGCCGCCCGACGAAGCGGCGATGCTGCCACTGGCGATGGAATTCACCAAGCCGATGGACAAGGCGGCGGCGCAAGCCTTCCTCGCCAAGGTGCAGGCGGCCACCGGCGCGCTCCCCAATAGCGTTGCCGCGCTGAAGCTGCGTGCCGAGGTCGAAATCGATAGCGACGCGCTTGATGCTGCGTTGGCAACCACCGACCGGCTGGTCGCGCTGGCGCCCAATGACGCGCGTGCGCGCTACTTCCGGGGCGCCGCGCTGCTTGCAAAGGCCAAGGCCGATATCAAGGCGCAAACCGGCGACCGCGAGGCCGAGCTGCTCGCCGCGCGGCGGGAGATCGTTGCCGCCAACAAGCTCGACGCCGAAGACCCGCTGCCGCTGCTCGCCTTTTTCGAGGTCTCATCAATGATGCCCGGCCCGTTGCCGCAGGCGGCAATCGACGCACTCGGGCGTGCGCAGGAAATTGTCGCTCAGGATGTTCGCACAAGGCTGACCTATGCCAGCATCCTGATCGCGCGCGGCGACAAGATGCGCGCGGCGCGGCTGTTGCGGCCACTCGCCTATAGCCCGCACGGGGGCGAAGCGGCGGCGACCGCGCTCAAAATGCTCGCCAGCCTTGAGCCAGCCGGCGCGACACCCCCGCCGCCTAGCGCTGCCCCAACCACCAACTGATCAAGCGCGGTCGATCCGCGCCGCGAAACAGCCGCGCTTGGCGTTGTGCGCGTGCAGGAACGCGACCGACGGATCGGCGAACAGGCGGTCGATCAGCGTGGGCAACTCCCGCCCGTCGACCAGATCGGCATCGGTCATATTGCCCGCCGCATCATAAGCGCGCACCGACAGCGGTCGGATCGCGAGCTGTTCGGGCACTTCGTCGGTGAAGGTCGCCGCCACCTCGGCCCCCTCGCGCACGAAAATCGCGTGGCGCTGGCGATAGGGCGTGTCGACCGCGAGATGTTCGTGATTGAACAACAGCACCTGCTCGCCCGGCTCGGCATCTTCGAGCGTGATCCGGCACGGAAAGCCGGGCTTGTCGGTGACGGTCATCCGCTCGACCCCGCGCTCGGCGAGCGCTGCGTCGGACAGACCATAAAGTCCGGCGAAGGGGCTCGCGTCGAGCCCGGTGATCGTAAAGCGGGTCATTCGACACCTTCCCGGTTCCGCAGGACGATCTTGCGGTCGATGCCATAGGCATAGCCGCCCATGCTGCCGTCGCTCCGCTGCGCGCGGTGGCAGGGGATGACGACGGCGAGGTGGTTCGCGCCGCATGCCGTCCCCGCCGCACGCACCGCGCGCGGATTGCCGGCGATGGCGGCAAGCTCCGAATAGGTCCGCGTCTCGCCCGCAGGCGTTGCGCGCAGCGCCTGCCACACGGCTTCCTGGAACGCCGTGCCCTGCACGTCGAGCGGCAGATCCTGGTGCCGCTCGGGGCTTTCGACGCTGGCGACGACGCGCGCGGCGAGATCGGCTAGTGCCGCCCCCCCGGGCGCGACTTCAGCCTTGGGGAAGCGTGCGACCAGCGCGTCGGCATCTTCGTCAAAGGCAACGCGGCACAGGCCCTTGTCAGTCGCCGCGATCAGCAACGGGCCGAGGCTGGTCTCAGCAATCGTCCAGCGGATCGTCACCCCCGCGCCGCCGCGCTGCCACACGCTGGGCGACATGCCGAGCCGGGCGGCGGCGCTTTCGTAGAACCGGCTGGGGGCGGAATAGCCGGCTTCGTAAATGGCTTCGGTCACGTTGCTCTCGTTGGTCAGTGCCTCGGCGGCGGCGCGGGCCTTCAGCCCCCGCGCATAAGCGGCAGGCGTCACGCCGGTGGCGCGTTTGAACAGGCGGTGGAAATGATGCGGCGCATAGCCGACGCGCGCGGCGAGCTGATCGAGATTGATCGCTTCCTCGGCGACCTCGATCACCCGGATCGCTTCAGCGACGGCGACGCGGTCGCGCCCCACTTCGTCGGGTTTGCAGCGCAGACAAGCGCGATAGCCCGCCGCGCGCGCTGCCGCCGGATCGGCGAAGAATTCGACATTCTCGCGCTTGGGGTGGCGCGCGGCGCAGCTCGGCTTGCAGTAAATGCCCGTCGTGCGGACCGCGCCGACGAAGCGGCCGTCCTGGGCACGGTCGCGCCGGATGAAAGCGGCCCAGGCCGCGTCCTGATCGAGGGTGGGGGTGTGGGTGCTGTTCATGCCCCCGGTATAGGCGGGCGCGATCAGCGTCACATCCCGTGGATTGCGATCAAAGCCGGAGCATTTCTACCACTCCCCCGCTGATGGACAAATTGGTCGATTGACTCGCATCAGCGGTCCGTTTTGTATCGCCATCGGTCAGAAATTGGGGAGGAATCATGTTAGGCTTTTGTCGTTCGTTTACCGTTTTATCCGCCCTGATCATTGGCCTGGCAAGCGCGCCGGCGCACGCCCAGGCGTGGATTGGTCAGGTCGTCGGGGACATGATGGCGCAGCAGCGGGCGATCGAGCTTGAGCAGGCTTGCCGAACCGGGACGCCAATGCCGCCGGACGAAATCGACGAGACGCGCGCCAGCACGCGTGCTTCAATCAATGGCTATTGGAATGCAGTCCGCCAAGGGACCGCCAATGTCCTGCCCTATTATCAACCCGACGGCAAAGCCAAATGGATCGCGGGCGGCAAGACCGTGGGGCTTGCCGGCCTCACGCGCGTCACCGATCCGTTCGTGGGTAATGGCGCCGCGCTCGACGCAACTCCGATCGCCTATTTCCGCGCGGGCGATGGCCGCAGTGTGGGCGGGCAATGGGTCGTGCGAAATGCCGATTCCAGCCTGATCGGAACCTATGATGCGCTGTTCCGTCGCACCGAAGGCGTCTGGCGACTGAGCGAGCTTAGCTTGATTCCGGCGGGCAGCTATGTCGAGCCGCTGGTGCAGTATTGCCACACGGTCGGTGATGTCCTGCCCTATCGCGTGAGTTGGACGACGCGGCAGCGCGCCTTGCTTGAAGCGCGCGCCGCCAAGCTGGAGGCGAAAGCCGCCAAGGCGCGCGAAGCGGCGGCCAAAGGCAGCCGCAGTGGTGAGGAAGCCGTGCTCATCCAGAAGCGCGCCGTTGATGCGGCAGAGCGCGCACGACGGGCCCGCGAGGCTGCGCGGTTGGCCGCAGAGGCGAACGAGCTTGCGTTGGCCGATGCCAAGGCAGCAGAGGCTGCCCGCAGCGTCGGTCGAGCAGCCGCGACGCACTAGGCAAGGCTAGCCGTCGCCATGCGGTGCACCGCTATTTGTCGGCGAGCGGCGTGATCGTCAGTGCGATGGCGCGGGTTTCCGTCAGCAGCCGGGCACCGCCGTCGGGAAGCGGCTTGTAGCTGATGCGGTAGACGCTGAACTGGCGCGTGCCGACCACGGTCGCGCAGGCGCCGAGCAGCCCGATAACCTTCTTGTCCTGGACCGCGACGTCGATCGATCCACCAAGATAGGCGCATACCGCGTCGCGCCCATGCCCGCGCAACGCCCCCTTGAGCTCGACCTTGGCGCCGGTAGCGCTCGCGATGTTGCTTTCGGACTGGTCCAACAGCTTTTGCTGGGCGGCGGGCGCGGTGACCGTCGGCAGCGCGGCGGCCATGCCCGCGACAAACGGTTCGCGTTCGAGCGGCGTCCATTCATAAATCCGCAGCGTCTTGATCGCGATGATCTCGGGCAGCGACGTGACTCCGCATTCGACGAGCGAGACATTGGTCACATTGCCCGGATCACTCGCTGCCGTCTGGGCGGTGCGTCTGGCCATCTCGCCCTCCGGCAAGCAATAGCCTGCGGGAATCGTCAGGCGGAACTTCAGGCCGCCGACCTCGAAATCGGTGGTCGCCGGGGCAGCGCCAACGGCGCCCAGTGCGAGTGCGATCATCATGCTCATGCGTCTTTCTCCCAATCAGCCGCTATTTGCCCCCGCGCCCTATGCGAGTCCACGCCCATTACGCTGCCAGCCCAGATACTTCCCAAGCGGCACACCGCCGCGCAACGCTGCGGTGCTCAACTGTCTGGCGGACGGACGTTGAAGCGACGGATGCCGCCCGCACGCGCGATCGCGGCCTGCACATCGGCGCGGGCCTTGATTGCCGGGAGCAAGCGATCGAAGGGGTTTGGTGGCCGCACCACGGGTGGCGGCGCAAAATCGCTCAACTGGCGCAAGGCGCCCGCCGCCTCGTCGGGATTGTCGAGACGGCGAACGAAGGCGGCCGCCGCCGCGTCGGCGTCACCGCGGCACATCCACAGCAACGTGAGCGCTTCGGGTGAGTCCGCTTCATGCGCGACCATATAGTCGCGATCAGCCGTCGCGCCGGCGAGGTCATTGGTCAGGAAGCGCGCGCATCCCCGCGCCAGCCGCATCTGCATGTCGCCGAACGGGCTGGCCCGACGCTTCGGATCATCGAACGCCTTGAGCGTCTTGAGTGCATCGGCGGATCGCCCGGCCTCGACCTGCACGGTCGCCAGGTTGATCACCTGGCTGACATTGAGCGCGCCGTCCTCGTCGATCTGCGCGCCGCGACCATAAGCGTCAAATGCCGCATCGGGCCGGTTCAGCGCGCTCTGCGCGCGGCCCAATTCGTCCCACCACCACTCCAGCGCATCGGCATCCTTGAGCGCCTCGGGCTTTTTCAGCTGCGGCCGTGATGCCTCGAGCAGCGCAAGCGCTTCAGCGGGGCGACCCAGCAGGCGCAGCATCGATGCCGCAGCAAGCGTGGGGCGAATCCGGTCGCGATTTGTCTCCTGCAAGGCCAGCACCGTGGCGAGATAGCGTTCCGCGACCAGGCGGACATCGGGATCGCGCTCAAAAAGGCTGCGCGCGGTCCGATCGAGGCTGAGGTCGATCAGAATTTCGGGCATTTCGATCTGGCCAACCAGACGGCGCGCGCCATCGACGTCGCCGCGCGCCATCAGCATCAAAATCAGATCGCGGCGAAACGCGTCGATCGACGCCGGCACTTCGACCGGCCGATAGGCGGGACTGGTCAAGACCGTCAGCGCCCGAAAGCGGAGATCGGTTTCGCCCGCCTTTTTCATGTCGCGCAATGCACCGAAAATCCAGGCGATCCTGACGCTACCCAGCCGCTCCGGATGCTTGGATGCCATGACTTCGATCGCCCGGACAGCGGCCTGATGCTTGCTCTCAGCAAGCGCCAGCTTGAGGTGCAGGTCCCACAGCCCATCGGACTCGGCGCCCAGCGTCACGGCGGTCTCGCTATGGCGAAAGGCGGCGGAGAGGCGGCCGATTGTCGCTTCGCAGCCGACCACCATCACAAAGCCCGCGTCGCGCAGCTCGGGCGACAACGTCTTGATTTCCGACCCTTCAATCAGGGGGACACCCAGCCGGACGACGGTTTCGCAGTCGCCCGCCGTGGCTGCCTTGGCGATCGTCCGGAGATCGCCGATGACCTTGCCATTGGGCGGCGACAGGGTCTTCGCATCGTCCGGCGCAGCGAAGGCAAGCGCAGCGGCGGCCAACCATAAAGGCATCAATTCCTCCCTCCAGAACCAGCCGGCATCTTGACGGCGCACCGACGAAATGTCGATGGAAATTGATCAACCAACACAAAAGCTTGGGAGGCGATAGGGCAACGCTTATGGGGCTGCGCGCGCCGCCGCAGGCAATTCATTGAGCCATGCAAGCGCCCGCGCGGTGACCTGCGGCAGAAAGACGAGGTTGTGCCCGGTGTCCGGGAACGCCACCGACGCCGCATCGGGACGCACCCGTTTGAGCACCGCGAGATTGTCGTACGGCACGGTTCGATCCGCCGTGCCGTGCAGCAGCAAAACGGGGGCCGCGACCTTCGACAGCTTTGACGCCGTGTCGAAATGATCGGCGAGCAGCAAGCGCACCGGCACGAACCAGAAGCGCGCACCCGCGACTCGATCGATGCTGGCATATCCCGCAAACAGGATCACGGCGCGGGGGCGCGTTTCGGTGGCGAGTTGCGTCGCGACACCAGTGCCGAGCGAATAGCCGACCAAGATCGTCTGCGCATCCGCGACGCCCTGTCCCGCCAGCCAGCGGTGCGCCTCCCGCGCATCGCCCGTCAGCGCGGCTTCGCTCGGCTGCCCCGGCATCCCGCCATAGCCGCGAAATTCGGGGAGCAGCGCGCCATAGCCACGTTCGGTGAAGGGCTGCACCGCCACCGCACTGCCCGCTATCGTATCGCCATTGCCGTGGAAGAACAGCACAACCGGCTTACCCGGCGCAGGCGGCCTGAACCAGGCGCGCAAGGGTGTGCCGTCGGCGGCCGCCATCCGCACATCGCGATAGCCGGACGGCACCGGCGGCAGGCTGTTGGGCCGGGTGGCGCCGATGAACAGCAAGTCGCGCTGGAACAGATAAAGTGCGCCAACGCCAACCGCGTACAGCCCGACCAGCCCAAGTATCCCGACCGTCAGCCACCGACGGACGCGCCTCAAGCCCCGTTCGCCTCGAACAGTTCGAGCGTGCGTTCGCGCGCGAGATCGGCGCTGGGTTCGTGATAGTCCTTGCGCCGGTCCGAATTAAACCCGTGTCCGGCTTCGTAGACATGGACGGTGGCGTTGGGCCAAGCCTTGGCGATCACCGTGTCGACACCGTCCATCGGGATGCCGGTGTCGTGGCGGCCGAAATGCGCAATCACCGGCACCTTGGGTTCCTCCTCGACCGCGCCCGGGATCAGCGAGCCATAATAGGCCGATGCAGCCGCGACCCCGGTCAGCCGCGTCGTCGACAGCCACGCAATCGACCCGCCATAGCAGTAGCCGACGACGAACACCGGGCCGTCTGCACTCAGCTTGTCGATGCAGGTCTGGACGTCCTTCAGGCTCTGGTCGAACGGGTGGAGTTCGCGCGCGAGCTGGACGGCGCGGGCGAAATCCTCGCCGGTGTATTCGGCTTCAAAGCCCGGATGCTCGCGGTCGAACAGCGCGGGCGACAGCACTTCGAACCCGTCATGGGCGTACTCATCGCACAGTTCGCGGATATGATCGGTAACGCCGAAGATTTCCTGGACGAGCACCAGCCCCGCGCGGCGCGTTCCCGGTGGTGCGACATGATAGACCGCGACCTCGGCGCCGTCGTCCATCGTCATGCGAGTCATCGTGCCGTCCGCCATTGCCGCTCTCCCTTGGATTCGCCTCGCCCTGTTTAGGCCGCGAACCCGCGAACGGGAATGGCCGAGAAAGGTGCTGCGGGCTTACGGTCGCCCCATCCACACGGTCCTCCCCGATGCACCGTCCGGGCGCGACAGCGTTTGGAAATCCTGGCGTGACCAGAAGCCAATGGGCCGGGCATTCGCGTGGTTGGCGCCGATATGGATCGGCCCCACGCCGTATCTGGCGGCACGGTCGATCCATTCGGAGAACAGCACACAGCCGATGCCTCGCCCCTGAAGACGCGGTAACAGATTTAGGTGCAGATGGGCCGGGTATCGTTCAACGATCCACTGCGGCGTCCGGGCAGGGTGGTGGATCATGAAAGCGCGTCGCATGTCGGCAGACCAATCCGGCGCCGGGACATCGCCCGGGTCCGCGTAGGCGGCGCGAAGGGCGGGCCACCACGCGTCTTCGAGGCGATCGGACCAATTATCCGTGTCGGGCGTACCGAGGGCAAATCCGGCAACCCCGTGCTCGTCCTCCACCACAAGGGCAAAGCTTGGCTCAAGCAACGCGTAGGGCGCAGCATAGATATGCCCCATGAGCCTTGGGTCACTGTACATCGAAGCGGCATCGCCGCCCGCGTGGCCAGTCGCCAGCGAGATCGCGTATAGCGCGTCGAGGTCGGCGGACTTGAACAGCCGTATGTCGAGCATGCCGCGCGTTACCGCCTTCGTCTCCTTTCCACAATTGGACCGCGCGCGGACAGCGCCACGGCCTGGCCGCAGGGCTGCATCGGCCAAGCCAAACGTCACGCCGCGCGCACGTCGGCGATCAGCTGGTTGATCTGGCCACGCAATGCATCGACGGCGCTGGCGACGCGGTCGGCGGTACCCGCGAGGTCGCTGGCAGTGGCGCGCGAGCGTTCGGCGCGGCTGTGGAGCAATTGCATATTGGCGGCGGCATTGGCGGTGCCGCCTTCGACTTCGGTGATCGCGAGCGCGATGCAGCGGGTCATGTCGCGCTGCTGCTCAACGGCGTCGGCGACGTTGCTGGCCGAACGGTCGAGTCCGGCGACTAGGCCATCGATCGATTCGATCGAAGCCAGCACCGTGTCGCTCGCCTCACGGACGGCGGACAGGCGCCCCTCGATCCGGCCAGCAGCGGCCTGGGTCTGGCGTGCGAGGCCCTTCACTTCCTCCGCGACGACGGCAAAGCCGCGCCCGGCTGGCCCGGCGCGCGCAGCCTCGATCGTGGCGTTGAGCGCGAGCAAATTGGTCTGGCCCGCCAGCCCGGCGATGAAATCGAGCACCGACGCAATTTCGCTCACCAGCGCGCCAAGCGACGCCGCCTGATCGCGCCCCGCGAGCGTACGGTCACGCACGGTGCCGACACCGGTGCGCGATTCATGTGCGGCCTTGCTGATATGCTCGATCGCCGTCGTCAGCGCGACAGCGGATTGCGCGATGGTGCGTGCCGACCGCGCGCTTTGCTCGGCCACCGCTGCGGTCGCGAGCGCATGATGCTCGGCCTCGGTCGCTTCGCCCGACATCGTGCCGACGGTTTCACGCAGGCTCGGCCCGGCTGATTTGAGCAAGTCGACGATCGTGCCCGCCTCGCGCTCGAACACATCGAACAGCCGGTCGAGATCGGCGGCGCGCCTGGCGCGGGCGGCATGTTCGGCGACTTCACGGCGGTGCAGCACCTCCTCGACCCGGCGCGACTCGTCCGACAGCCGCCGCGCGTCCTGTGAACGCTGCCGGGCGAAAGCGAGCGCGCGCGCGATGTCGCCAATCTCGTCGCTGCGATCAAGGGCGGGGATCGCAACATCGAGCTGATCGTCGGTGATATCTCGTGTAACGACGGCAATGTCGGCAAGCGGCTGGATGATCCTGCGTTCCACGATTTGCATCCCCCACCAGCCGACCAGAATCGCCAGCAGCGTCACGACCGATACGATCGCATACGTGCGGAACACGCGGTAACGGACGAGTCCCTGTTGCGCCGCCGCGTCATCGCGCAGCTTGTCCATCAAGGCATTGGTCGATTCGGTCAGCGGGTCGGTCGCCGCGTACAGCGGGCCGCTCACGAAAAACGCGAGCTGGTCGACATGCCCGTTTTGCAGCAGCGACTGGAGCTTGGCGATCGCGCCATCGGCGTTGCCCCGCGCCGCCACGATGTCGGCGATATCCTTGCGGTAAGCCGGATCTACCGAATGCTGGCGGAATTTGGCCCAGTTGAGCTGGATCGTCGCCCGTGATGCGGCAATCGCTGTCAGCGCGCCCGATGCGGTCAGGTTGCCGCTTTTCACCTTGTGCGCGGTCGCCAGCGAACCGGCATAGCCGTCCATGACATGCTGCAATTCGGCGATTGGCTTCAGGCGATCGTCGATCAGCTGGCGGACCGTACCGGTCGTGATAAAGGCACCGATGACCAGCGACAGCGCCAGAATCGCCTGGATACCCAGCATCGCGATCAGCACCCGGCGAATTACCGCACCGATCGTGTCCGCTCGTCCGTTGAACCGGTCAATCCACGGGGTCCAATTCGATGCCATGAAGATCGTCCAACGTTGAAATCGCCCAAATGTCATGGCCGGGCAGGCGACAATGAATGGTTAACCCAATGTGTCAGATAAATGAAAACAGACGATTTTTGGCTGAATCAGTGCCAATTGCCCCGCTCCCCTCACCCGGCTTGCATCAACGCGGCACCGATGCTAGCAGCCGCGCAACCCAAGTCAGGGCGCTTTGTCGCCCTGTTTTTACATGGGGCCAATTTTCCTGTTCCCAAGAGGATTTCAATCGCGTGGAGAGTTCCGGCGGTAATTTGAGTAGCGGTATCCAGGCGAGCCTGCCCGGGCGCTATGCCACCGCGTTGTTCGACATCGCGCGCGAGGCCAAGACGATTGCGGCGGTTGAGCAGAGCCTTGCCGATGTCCGCGCCGCGCTCGATGCGTCGCCCGACTTCGCGCGACTCGTGGCCAGCCCGCTCGTCAGCCGCGCCGATGCGGCCAAGGCGGTTGCCGCAACGGCGGCATCGCTCGGCACCGATCCGACGACGGCGAAATTTCTTGGCGTGCTCGCCGATAATCGCCGTCTGGCGCAATTGCCCGCAATCATTCGCGCGTTTCGTGCGCTCGCCGCCGATCATCGCGGTGAGACGACCGCCGAAGTCACCTCGGCGCATCCGCTTGAGCCCGATCAGGTCGATGCGCTCAAGGCGTCGCTGCGCCAGCGCATTGGTCGCGACGTGGCGGTCGACCTGACCATTGATCCTTCACTGCTCGGCGGGCTCGTCGTCCGCATCGGCAGCCAGATGATCGATTCGTCGATCAAGACCCGTTTGAATTCCCTCGCCCAGGCGATGAAAGGCTAAGTAATGGATATCCGCGCCGCTGAAATCTCGAAGGTCATCAAGGACCAGATCGCTTCGTTCGGCACCGAAGCAGAAGTGTCGGAAACCGGCCAGGTGCTGTCGGTCGGCGACGGCATCGCGCGCATCTATGGCCTCGACAATGTCCAGGCCGGCGAGATGGTCGAATTTTCGAACGGCGTGCAGGGCATGGCGCTCAACC
>CAYUYZ010000002.1:0-182983 GCA_964449575.1 uncultured Stakelama sp. | reverse complement strand
AGATGTCGACGCCCGACTTGCCGGCTTCGACTTCGCCGGTCGCGCGGATGACGATACGCGTCGCATCGACTTGATCGACGATGCCCGACCGCTTGGCAGCGATCGCGGCGCCAGAGTCACGCGCGACGGTCTCTTCCATGCCGGTGCCGACGAACGGCGCTTCGGCGCGCACCAAAGGCACGGCCTGGCGCTGCATGTTCGATCCCATCAGCGCGCGGTTGGCGTCGTCGTTTTCCAGAAACGGAATGAGCGAGGCGGCAACCGAGACGAGCTGCTTCGGGCTGACGTCCATCAACGTGATGTTGTTGGGAATCGCCATCAGGAATTCGCCCGCCTGACGCGACGACACGAGTTCCTCGTTGAAGCGGCCTTCGCCGTCGAGATCGGCGTTGGCCTGCGCGATCGTGTGCTTGGCCTCTTCCATCGCCGACAGATAGACGACGTCGTCGGTGACCTTGTGGTCGACCACGCGGCGATACGGCGTTTCGATGAAGCCGTATTTGTTGACGCGGCTGAACGACGCGAGGCTGTTGATCAGGCCGATGTTCGGGCCTTCCGGCGTTTCGATCGGGCAGATGCGGCCATAATGCGTCGGGTGAACGTCGCGGACTTCGAAGCCTGCGCGCTCACGCGTCAAGCCGCCCGGTCCAAGTGCCGACACGCGGCGCTTGTGGGTGACTTCCGAGAGCGGGTTGGTCTGATCCATGAACTGCGACAGCTGCGACGAGCCGAAGAATTCGCGCACCGCTGCAACCGCCGGCTTGGCGTTGATCAGGTCGTTCGGCATCACGGTCGAGACATCGACCGAGCTCATCCGCTCCTTCACGGCGCGCTCCATGCGGAGCAAGCCGACGCGGTACTGGTTTTCGAGCAGCTCGCCGACCGAGCGCACGCGGCGGTTGCCGAGATTGTCGATGTCGTCGATTTCGCCCTTGCCGTCCTTCAGGTCGACGAGCGTCTTGACGACCGCGAGGATATCCTCGGTGCGGAGCGTGGTGACGGTGTCCTCAGCGTCGAGGTCGAGGCGCATGTTGAGCTTCACTCGGCCAACCGCCGAGAGATCATAGCGGTCGGGATCGAAGAACAGGCCGCTGAACAGCGATTCTGCGGTTTCGAGCGTTGGCGGCTCGCCGGGGCGCATCACGCGGTAGATGTCGCTGAGCGCCTGCTCGCGCTCTTCGGCCTTGTCGGCCTTCAGCGTGTTGCGGATCCACGGACCCGTGGCGACGTGATCAATGTCGAGCAGCTCGATCCGGTCGATCCCGGCCTTGTCGAGCAGTTCGAGATTTTCGGCCGACACTTCGTCACCGGCTTCGATATAGATCTGGCCGGTCGACTCGTTGATCAGGTCATAGGCCGAATAGCGGCCGAAGATTTCCTCGGTCGGGATCAGCAGGTCGGTCAGGCCGTCCTTGGCTGCCTTGTTGGCGGCGCGGGGCGAAATCTTCTGGCCGTTGGCGAACACGATCTCGCCGGTCTTGGCGTCGATGATGTCGTACATCGGCTTCTGGCCGCGCCAATTCTCAGCCTGGAACGGGATGATCCACCCGCCCTGGCCGCGAACAAAGGTCACGCGGTGGTAGAAATAGTTGAGGATTTCTTCCGAGGTGAGGCCAAGCGCGTAGAGCAAAGCCGTGACCGGCAGCTTGCGCTTGCGATCGATGCGGACGTTGACGATGTCCTTGGCATCGAATTCGAAATCGAGCCACGAGCCGCGATAGGGGATGACGCGGGCCGCGAAGAGATACTTGCCCGATGCGTGCGTCTTGCCGCGATCGTGATCGAACAGCACGCCCGGCGAACGGTGCATCTGCGACACGATCACGCGTTCGGTGCCGTTGATGATGAAGGTGCCGTTGCCCGTCATCAGGGGCATGTCGCCCATGTAGACGTCCTGCTCCTTGATATCGAGCACGCTGCGCGCTTCGGTATCGGCATCGACTTCGAACACGATTAGGCGAAGGGTAACGCGCATCGGGGCGGCATAGGTGATGCCGCGCTGGCGGCATTCGTCGGTATCGAACTTGGGCGGTTCGAGCTCGTAATTGACGAAATCGAGCTCGGCAGTGCCGGCGAAGTCGCGGATCGGGAACACCGACCGCAGCGTCTTTTCGAGACCCGAGACATAGCCGATCGACGGATCGGAGCGCAGGAACTGTTCATAGCTTTCGCGCTGAACCTCGATCAGGTTCGGCATTTGCACGACTTCGTGGATGTTGCCGAAAACCTTGCGGATGCGGCGCTTTGCAGTGCCGGTCTCGATTGCCTTGGTCGCCATAGGGGAAAATTCGCCTCAAGCCAGAAATTGGGTCAGCCAGAATATGCGCCCGGAAACCTCCGGGCGGCGCGTGCAGCAAAGACACAAAAAGCCGCGTGTTCCTTGGCGGAACCGCAGCTTTCAGCGTCTTTGAACCAGATTTCCCAATTCGATCGAATCGCTGCGCGACGGCGATTCATTTCCCGGGAGATATGGCGGAAGGCGCGATATAGGAAGAGGGGGCAGCGCTGTCAATCACCGTGCGCGCGTGTCGGCGACCTGGTCGGCGCAGCGGCGGAATCGCATCATCATCGCACGATTCGGCGTGTCGCACGCGCAGATAATCGCCCATAGCCCGCGCCAGTTGTCTGGCATTCAGCTTGGCTTGGCTAAGGGGCTGTCGTGGGGATGATCAACAACGCGATCCGAAGCGCAGCCGCGATGCTGGCGATTGTCGTTGGTGCTGGCGGCGCGTCGGCGCAGAACAGCCAATCGGGGCAGGATCTCGATAGCTATCGCTTGCCGGGCACGGTCGTCGTTCCGGCGCCCAAACCCACGCCGACGCCCACAGCCGCGCCGACGCCCGCGCCGCCGCCACGGGCAGTCGCGACGCCAAAGCCTGCCTCAGTCCGCGCCACGCCGCCCCCGCCGCGCCCCACCGCTTCGCCGACGCCCGCGCCAAGCCCAACGCCGACGCAAACCCCAGCGCCAGCGCCAGTCTCGCCGCCAACCCCCAGCGCCTCCACCCCGACACCCACCGCACCCGCAAAGACCGAGGGGAGGGCGCCACCGGCACAGGCCAATTGGCAACTCGCACTGCTCGCACTTGCCATCGGAGGTCTGGCAGTTGCTGGCGCCTTGGTCTTCTTCGGTCGCCGTCGGCGCAAGATCGAGCCCCAAATGGTTCCCGCCGCGCCGACTGCAACAGCAGTGGCGGCGGCTGAGGCGGCCGAACCGCTGATGCCCGTTCCGTCGGGCGCTCGTCCGGCGATCACGGTCGATTTGACGATCAAGCATGCCGGCATCGACGGCGACATGCTTTGCGTCGGCTTCGAAATCGCGCTGCACAATGACGGCGAAGTCGCCGCGACCGACATCCGGCTCCACGTCGAGTTGCGCACCGAAGACGCCCGCGCGCAGCTTCCGAGCGCCGACCGACCCGCCGACCCAATCGACCGACCGATGGCCGAGCCCATTGCCCTCGACCCCGGCGCAGATGTCGTGCTTGCGGCGAAAGCGGTGCTGCCGGTGGCGCAGATCAACCGCCTGGTGCTGCAGGGTCGTCCGATGTGCGTCCCCGTCGTCGCACTCAGCGCGAGCTATCGCTGGGCGGGCGGCGGCAAGGCCGAACTTGGCGTCGATTATCTGATTGGCATCGATCGGCCCGGCAACCCCCGCCTCGGCCCATTCTGGCTCGACGTGCCGCCGCGCCTCTACGACCGGATCGGCATGCGCCTGCACGGAGACGTGCGCAAACGCTAGGGCTTGCGTCTCCGGCTGCAGGTGACACTATCGCATCATCTGACCTGCTCCTCCGGAGATTTCCCCGATGACCCTTCGCTTGCCCCTGATCGCGCTCGTCGCGAGCCTCGCCCTTGCTCCCGCATTTGCGCAGCAGGCGCCGGGGGGCGACGTGCCCGCGCATTTCGCACCGCCGACCACCGCCAATGATTATATCAAGCGCGAAGTGATGGTGCCGATGCGCGACGGCGTGAAGCTCTACACCGTCATCGTCTATCCCAAGGGACTGACCAACGCGCCGATCCTGCTGACCCGCACCCCCTATAACGCGTCGGCGCGGGCGAACCGGATGGACAGCCCGCGCGTCCTGTCGACGCTGCCACTATCCGACGAGCCGTTCGTGAAGGCGGGCTATATCCGCGTCTATCAGGACGTTCGCGGCAAGTATAAGTCCGAAGGCGACTATGTCGTCACCCGCCCGCCGATCGGGCCGCTCAACCCGACCAGCACCGATCATACCACCGACGCCTATGACACGATCGACTGGCTGGTGAACAAGGCGAACCTGCCCGAATCCAACGGCCGGGTCGGCATGATCGGATCGTCGTACGAAGGCTTTACCGTCGTCGCGGCGCTGCTCAAGCCGCATCCGGCGCTCAAGGTCGCCGCGCCCGAAAGCCCGATGATCGACGGCTGGATGGGCGACGACTGGTTCCACCACGGCGCGTTCCGCCTCGCCAACATCGGCTGGATCGCATCGCAGACCGGCTACAAGGGCGCAGGGCAGGACCCCGCCACCGGCATCTACGACAATTATGAGGAATTCCGCCGGATCGGTGGCGCGGCCGAATGGGCCAAGCTGTCGGGCTTCGACCAGTTGCCGGCGTGGAAGCGGATGACTGACCACCCCGCCTATGACGAATTCTGGCAGGGGCAGGCGCTCGACAAGCTGCTCACCGCCAACCCCTCCGACGTGCCGACGATCTGGGAGCAGGGGCTGTGGGACCAAGAGGATATCTATGGCGCGATCGTTGCTTGGGAGGCGCTCAAGGCCAAGGGCAAGCTCGGCAACAATTTCCTCGTGATGGGGCCATGGCGGCACAGCCAGATCAACCGCGAGGGGCGCTCGCTCGGGCCGCTGCTGTGGAATGGTGACACCGCCGCGCAGTTCCGTGAAGAAATGGTGCTGCCGCTGTTCAACCATTATCTGAAGGACGGCCCAGCCGTCACGCTGCCGCCCGCGACGATATACAACACGGGCGAGAACCATTGGGATCGCTTCGCCAAATGGCCGCTCGCGTGCGACATTGGTTGCGCGTCGCCGATGAAGCCGATCTATTTGGCGGAAAGTGGGGCGCTTACGTTCGAGCAAGGCGCGGCGGGCGGCGACAGCTATATCGCCGATCCCGCCAAACCCGTCCCGCATCTGCCCCGCCCCGTCAACTTCGGCGATGGCCGCTGGAACGATTGGCTGGTGAGCGACCAGCGCAGCGTTGACGGGCGCCCCGATGTGATGACCTATCAGACCGATGTGCTGACCAAAGCGGTCCGCGTGTCGGGCGTGCCGATGGCCGACATCTTCGCCAAAACGACCGGCACCGACGGCGATTTCGTGGTGAAGATCATCGACGTTTATCCCGATGAAGTCGCGGGCAACGAAAAAATGGGCGGCTATCAGCTCGCGATCAGCCTCGACATCTTCCGTGGTCGTTACCGCGAAAGTTTCGCCAAGCCGAGCGCGATCCCGGCAGGCAAGGTGCAGGAGTATAAATTCCGGCTGCCAGCGGTGAACCATGTCTTCCAGCCTGGCCACCGCATCATGGTGCAAGTCCAGTCGAGCCTGTTCCCGCTCTATGATCGCAACCCACAGACTTATGTCCCGAACATCTTCTTTGCGACCAAAGCCGACTTTAAACCGGCCACGGTCACGCTGATGCGGGGTGGGGCACAGGCCAGTCGGGTGTTGCTGCCGGTCGCCGAATAGCGATACCTGTCGGCAGTTCACAGATTAAACCGCCGCTATTTCAAGCGCTCGGCAGGCAAGCAAGTCAATGCGCCGCTCGATAGCCCCATAGCGGTGCATGTTGCCGCATGTCTGCGCTTGCTATTGATCCGAATCGGATCAATATGGATTGACTAAGTCAATCCAGAAGAGGGGAAATGGCCCGATGAGTGCAGCTGTTATTTCGGACGACACCTATGTATCGCTGACCGCCGACATCGTTACCGCGCATGTGAGCAACAACATTACCTCGGTTTCGGACCTTCCGCGGTTGATCCAGTCGGTCCATGAGGCGCTCACCGGACTCGGCACGCCACAGGCAGCGCCAGAGACCTCACAAGAGCCTGCGGTCCCGGTCCGCTTGTCGATCAAGCCCGATTACATTGTGTGTCTTGAGGACGGCAAAAAGCTCAAGATGCTGAAGCGTCACCTGATGACGTCCTACAAGATGACCCCGGCCGACTATCGCGCGAAGTGGAAGCTTCCGGCGGATTATCCGATGGTCGCGCCAAACTATGCCAAGCAGCGTCGCAGCCTCGCGCTCAAGATTGGCCTGGGGACCAAGCCGCGCAAGAAGTGACGTTGGCGTCCGCTACGGCAGGGAGCTGTAGCGGGTCAGCCAGTCCTGCATGATCTCGGTCGTGGCCTGGCTCAGGCGCACGACCGAGCGTCGGCGATCCTCGGGGTCGTTCCGCCGCACGATCAGGCCATGCGCCTCGAGATTGCCGAGATGGCGTAGCGCAGTCGTGTTCGGTACCTGCGCGGCGAAACAGGCGCTGGTGATCGACGTCTCGCGACCGGTCTCCTGCGCCGAGTAAAGCTCGAGCAGCATGTCCCACGCGGGCTCGCCGAACAATATCGCGTCCGCGCCGAAGCACGCGTCGCGCGCGCGGCGGGCGGCATAGACTTGCGCGGAAATGTCGCGGGGCTTGTCCAGCGAAAGGACACGGGCCCGGGCATCGGCGAGCACTGCTTCCAGCGCCTCAATTTCGGCCAGGGTGCCCTGGATTTTCTGAAATTCAGTCATAACTCGTCCTTGGAAATGAGTTGTCGATTCCAAGCCGGATCGTCGCCGTAGCTGCGCTTCCGCATTTGATGTCGCCATGTCCCGACCGCGATGATGATCGGGAGGGGGTAGCCCCATGCGGCATTCATAACCGCATAGGACCAAGGCATCAGCTTAGGCGTGAACATCAGTAAATGGGTTGCTACCGTATCCAGCAAGATGGCGGCCATCCACATCGGCCAATAGCGTTGCGCTCTGATGGCGATGATGACGATCGCTGCCAGCAGGCTCGCGTCGACGGCCATCACGCCATATTCGATCGTTTGGAACCTGATCGTGCCTGAAGGAGGCACGAAAGGGGTGACAATAACTGCCGCGATCAGCGCCGCAGCGCTCCATCGCTCGGGCGGGCCGCCTCGCACGAAGGCGTAGAGGCAGCAAACCGCGAGGATCGCAAAAAACAAGAGCACGTTCATCGGCCCTGATCGCAGCAGTGTCGAGCAATGGTGTCAACGATCGGATCAGGCCGCAGCGACCAATGGTACGGGCGCCCCAACGAAGCCACGCGGCGTGTCATGCGGCGGTGTCTCAAAGACGTCGCCCGTTCCAAGCACCTGATGGTGAATCGCCGCAGCGCGGAGGTGCGCGTGCGCGTTCTGAATATCCTTCATCGCGCCAAAAACCTTGGCTGTTGCATCGCCGACATAATCTACGGCCGCTTGGCCTTCCAGCGGGTGAAAAGTTCCGTCAGCCCGCGCCGTCAGAACAGCGGTGCCCATGGCCAGCATCTTGAGAGCGGCCTCGTTCATGGCGCGCTCCGCCGGCGGCAGCGAGCGGGCGATACGAACAGCAGCAATGGTCTTTGCAGAAGTCATGATTCTTCCCTCCACGCGACGAGGTCGGTCGCGAGCTAAAGTTCCGGTAAAAAGGTTTCGGCGCTAAGTGGTTGCGTTATACAACGCGGTTAGACCGTTGATGAAATTGGCGATCACGAAGAGGATGAATATCGCTAGAACGCAGATCCCTCCCAATCGCTGAGCCGTCGTCAGGTCATTAACTTCTCTCCCGTTGCGGAAGAAAGGTACCGCGAACCCAGATGGCGACTCCATCCGGATCGGAGAGGATATGACGAGCATGGGAGGGGGTTCGGCAAGGGCCGCTGGCTGGGTAACCAATCCTTGGTTACCTGATATCTCGTAGTTTTCGAGCTGGCGCGCGGCGTCGCGCCGATCGGTTGCCTCCAGCGACTTGATGGCGCGCTTGAGGTAAAGGTCGACAGTATGGTGAGAAATTCCGAGCTCGGCGCCGATCTCCTTCGAAGAGCGACCGCGCGCAACGAGGCGAAGGCAAGCGCGCTCGCGGTCCGTCAGCATGTCGAGTTTCGGATTCGCCATTTCAGACTCTAGGCATATTTGGTCCGTAATCTCAACCAAAGCGGAGCGAGATTCGGTGTCCGAATCGGGGCCATCGATCCTTGCGCATGGTCCCTTGACTTGCGACAGTGCGGCAAAAAACGGGGAGGGCGCACAAATGGTCTATATTCTGGGCGGATGGCAGAGCGATTTCGCGACGGTGTGGAGTCGGCGCGGGATGGATTTGAGCGATGCGTTCGGCGAAGCGCTGCACAGCGGCTTGGCCGCGACCGCGCTCGACCCCGATGAGATCGACACCGGCCATGTCGGCAATTTTACCGCCGAGCTTTTCGCCGGGCAGGGGCTGCTCGGCGGATTCTTCGGGCAAGTCGAGCCTGCGCTCGACGGCTTGCCGACGTCGCGCCACGAGGCGGCGTGCGCGTCGGGCAGCGTTGCCGTGCTGGCCGCGACGGCCGAGATCGAAGCGGGGCGCTATGATCTCGCCTGCGTCGTCGGCATCGAGCAGATGCGCAATGTGCCGGGCCAGACGGCGGCCGAGCATCTCGCCGCCGCGATCTGGCGCGACCATGAATATCAGGACGCGACGTTCGTCTGGCCACGCGCCTTTTCCGACCTCGCCGCGGAATATGACCAGCGTTATGGGCTCGACTATGCGCATCTGATGCGGATTTCGGAGATTAACTTCGCCAATGCGCGGCGTAATCCCAATGCGCAGACGCGCGGCTACAGCTTCGCGCCCGAAGCCTTTACCGCCGATGACGAGGCCAACCCGGTCATCGAAGGCCGCACGCGCAAAATGGATTGCGGGCAGGTGACCGACGGCGCGGCCGTGATCTTCCTCGCTTCACCCAAGCGCGCGGCTGAGTATGCCGCCAAGCGCGGCATCCCGATCGCGCAGCTCGCGCGGATCAGCGGTTGGGGACATCGCACCGCGCCAATCGGCTATGCCGGCAAGGTCGCCGCGAGCGCGGGGCAGCGCTACGTCTTTCCCCAAGTCCGCCGCGCGATCGAGGATGCGCGGGCGCGGGCAGGGGTGGCGGACCTCGCGCAGATCGACATGGTCGAAACGCATGATTGCTTCGCCGCGACCGAATATATGGCGATCGACCATCTTGGCATCACCGACCCCGGCGAAGCCTGGAAAGCGATCGAGGCGGGGGTGATCGATCGCGGCGGCAGCCTGCCGGTCAATCCTTCGGGCGGGCTGATCGGCGCGGGGCATCCGGTGGGGGCGACGGGCGTGCGGATGCTGCTCGACTGCTTCAAGCAAGTGACCGATCAGGCAGGTGACTATCAGATCGACGGCGCCCGCCGCGCGCAGACGCTGAACATCGGCGGATCGACGACCACGACGGTGAGCTTTATCGTCGAGCAGGCCGCGTGACCGCGCTGTCGCTGCTTGCGACCAACGCGCTGTTGCTGGCGGTGCTGTTCGTACTGCTGTGGCTGATCACGCTCAAGACGCGCGACGTGACGCCTGTCGACAGCGTCTGGGCGCTGGGCATGGTCGCGCTTGCGGCGGCAAGCTATGTTCAGACGGACGCCGATCCGGAGCGCAAGGCGTTGCTGCTGGGGCTGTGCGCTTTGTGGGGCGTGCGGCTCGGGGCGTATCTGCTGTGGCGCTGGCGGCACCACGGGCCCGATCGCCGCTATGTCACGATGTTCGGCAAGGCCAAGGACGCGAAGGGCTGGGGCTTTGGCGAGGCATCGGCGCGGATGGTGTATCTGACGCAGGCGCCTTTGCTGTTCATCGTCTGTCTGCCGGTGCAGCTCGGCCAGATCGACCCTGCGCCGCCGGTAGGGCTGATCGGGATCGTCGGAGCGGTGGTCGCGGTGATCGGGATAGCGTTCGAGACGATCGGCGACTGGCAACTCGTCCGCTTTCGCGCCGATCCGGCCAACCAAGGGCAGGTGCTGACGACGGGCCTGTGGCGCTACACGCGTCACCCGAATTACTTCGGCGATGCCTGCACCTGGTGGGGGCTGTACCTGATCGGTGCCGAGAGTTTCACCGGGTTGTGGGCGCTGCCGGGGCCGGTGCTGCTGACGTGGACGCTGATGAAATGGTCGGGCGTGCCGACGATCGAAGGGCGGCTGAAGCGCAAGAAGCCGGGCTATGAGGACTATGTCCGGCGGACGAGCGGCTTTGTGCCTTGGTGGCCGAAGGGGTAGCAGCTCGGCGTCAGGCCGCCTCCGATACGATCACGCGTGCCGGCGCATCACCTCGGGGCACGCGGACCACGATTTCAACGTCGCGGCCCAGCGCAACGATGAAGTCCATCAGCTTTTCCACCGAAAAGCCGTCGAGCCGATAGTTGACGAGCGCCGACACCTTTGGTTGCGGCACGCCGAGCAGGCGAGCGGCATCGACCTGCTTGAGCGCCCTGTCTTTGATGATCCGGTTGAGAGCGAACGCAAGCCGCGTTTTCGTTTGCCGTTCCGCCGGGTCGCTCAAGCCAAGGTCGGCGAACACATTCGCAGAGCCATTGGTGATCTCGGTATCGGTCATTTTGCCTTCGTCCTGCCTTCATAATCTTCACGGGCGAGCCGCAACCGCGCCTTGATCATCGCGATGTCGGTTGCTGCCGTAGCGATGCCCTTGGTCGACTCCTTCTGAAACGCATGCAGCACATAGATCGCTCCAGCGAAGCGCACGGCACAAACCGCGCGATAGGTGTCGCCCGAATAATCCTCGACGACTTCGACCACGCCGCCACCTTCGCCTTTCCAAGGCTTGGCATGCGGATGTCTTCCGCCGAGCTGCGCAACGCCAAGCGCATAGCCGATTGCTGAGACGACCGGCTCGGGGAAGGCGAGCAAATCCTTCTTTGATGACCCCACCCAGTGAACTGGGGTTTCGTTCATCATCGCTATCTTGACTATATCAATTTAGGTATAATGTCAAGCCGCCGTCAACGCCGCCCGATCCGCCCACCAGCTATGGGTGCCGCTTGAAATCTTGTGCGGCAATGCGATGCGGCACACTGGCCCGGCTTCGATGTCGCGCGCATCGATCAGCACGCATTCGCTGGTCCCGCGATTTTCGTCGATGATGAAGCTCACCAGATAGCCGTCGTCCTCTGCCGTTGCCCCGATGCGCGGGGCGAAGGGGGCTTCGCTGGCATATCGGCCTTCCTCAAGCATCAGCGACCAGCTCTCGCCCGTCTCCAGATCATGTTTGACGAAGCCGTTGAACAGGAACCAGCCGGGCTTGGTGGTGGTCGAATAGACATAGCGGTGCTTGCGGCCCGCGACCTGCTGGTTGATCATCCCGAATTCGAGGATGCGGTCGTCGAGCCGTTCCTCCTTGGTTGTCCCGTCGGCGAGATTGAACCGCCAGCGGTGGAGCTTGGGCTGGAAGCTGTGCTCGTCGACATAGGCCATCATATGACCATAGCCGTCCTCGTTCGGCAGCGGTGCGGGCTGGGGATTGTCCTGAAAATAGGCGTCCATCACCACTTCGTCGCCTTCCTCATAGGCGTTGAGGAAATGCAGGATGTAGGTCGGCACGGCCTCGAACCAGCGGATGTCTTGGGGCTGGCCGTGGCGCGGGATCAGCGCGAAGCGGCTCGGGATGCCGGGGTGCAGCCGCGCCGCATGAATGCCGCGCGCGAGCAATTCCTGGTCCCAGAACATCGGCAGGTCGTTGACGATCGACCAATGCTCGCTGAAGATCATGTCGTGCGGCAAGCGCGGCCCCGGCAGCGGCACCGGGATGTAATGCGCGAGCCGCCCGTCGCGATCGACGACGCCGTAATGCATGTAAGGCGCGTGCTTCGAGTAATTGAAGAACATCAGCTCGCCGGTGCGCTCATCGACCTTAGGGTGCGCCGAAATGCCGTCGAGCGGCACCCAGGGCGCGACGCCCAAGGGCTCGAGCGTTTGGGGATCGAGCAGATAGCCTTCGCCGCATTGATAGAAGGTCGACAGCGCCTTGCCGGCATGGACGATGATGTCGGTACTCGACGAGTCCTTTAGGCTCCCGTGCGCGCCGAAGCCGGGGCGCTTCGACGCGCCAGGCTTGTCCATCAGCCCGCCCCATAGCGACTCAGCCGCTTCCTGCTCGGCGGCGAAGCAGCGCGTCCGTACCCAGCGATTGCGATAACTCGCGCGGCCGCCCGCAAAGCTGATCTGGTGGATCATTCCGTCGCCGTCGAAGGGGTGATATTTGCCGAGCGGCTGGTGGAGCTGGTTCTCGGTATTGCGGAGATAAACGCCGTCGATATCGGTCGGGATCGCGCCTTCGATCACGTCGAGATCGCTTGCCGTCACTTCCTCATGCTGCGGCGTCCAGGCGCCGTTGAGATAGGGATGGTTGCTCGACCGGAGCGACGACACGACGGGCGGCAGACGATCGATCAGCATGGACACCACTCCCCACACGGCAATTGCAGGCACCAAGCCCGTCGCCGCTCATTGGAGCATGGTATAGACGACGCTGGCGCCGCTCGCCAGCGGGGGCGCCCTGAACGGTGGACCTCACACGGGCGGGCGCTGCACCACCGCAGGCGATTCAGCCAGCCTGCGCCCAAAGTGCGAGAATCTCGGGCGCGCGTTCGGCGTTTTCGCCATCGGCCAACACATAGTGCAAAATCAGCTGATGATTTTCGCGACCGCCGAACGGCTCAAACTCATGCGGCACGCGACAGCCCTGATAAATCAACGCCGAGCCGGGCGGCAGTGACACCGCCTGATCGGCGCCCCGCAAATCCGTAAACTTCATTGGCCAGTCGGTCGCGATGGGATCACTCGCCAGCGTCATCGTTACGCTGATTTCGCAGACATAGCGGTCGGTATGGCGCGGCAATTGGTGGCCAGTTTCGTAGATCCGCCAATAGGCATAGCCCGGGAGCAACGGTCGCGCGACGATCTTCTCCAAATCCGCCTGCAGATGGCCAAGCAACACCTGCCCCACGACCGGCGCATATTCGTTGAGCGTTCCCATATCGACCTTGTGGGTCCCGAGGTGCATCAGCCCGTTGCGGCGCGATGCCTCAATCGCCTTTTGCGCCAGCAGCAGTTGCTTGGCATCGAGCAGGTCGTCGACCTGACACCAACCGAGCTCCCAGAATTGCGCTGTCCGATCCATTGGTCGCGGTTTCAGGTCCGGCGCCAGCGATCAGCGCCGACGTCGTGGTGACTGGTCGGACTTGTTGGCCTCGCCCATCATGGCGTTGCTCTAGCTCGCCCGGTCGGCGGCGCCAAGTCGCGATTGGCCCGTGATTTGGGGGCAATCGTGCTTGAGCCGCTTCAGGCGCACGCAAAAAGGGCCGCCCCCGTTGCCGGGAGCAGCCCTGATCTGCGGTGCGCACCCCGGCTTTGGGCCGGGGCGAGCGCTGCTTACTTGATTTCGACGGTCGCGCCGGCGGCTTCGAGCTGCGCCTTCAGCTTGGCGGCTTCGTCCTTCGACACGCCTTCCTTGACGGCCTTGGGAGCCGACTCGACCAGCGTCTTGGCTTCGGTCAGACCGAGCGAGGTGATCGCGCGGACTTCCTTGATGACGTTGATCTTCTTGCCACCGTCGCCGGTCAGGATGACGTCGAATTCGGTCTGCTCTTCAGCAGCCGGAGCAGCGGCGCCACCACCAGCGGCCGGGCCGGCAACGGCAACGGCTGCGGCGGCCGAAACGCCCCACTTTTCTTCCAGCATCTTCGACAGCTCAGCGGCTTCGAGGACGGTCAATGCGCTCAGGCTTTCTACCAGCGCGTTCAGGTCTGCCATGTTCATTCTCCGATATCGGGGCGATCGGCCCCATCAATGTTGGTTCAAAACGAAATGCCCGAAAATCAGGCTGCTTCCTTCTCCGCGTAGGCCGAAAGGACGCGCGCAATCTGCGCCGCCGGTGCCTGCGTGATCGTGGCGAGCTTGGTGGCGGGTGCCACCAGCAGGCCCACGAGCTTCGCGCGCAGTTCATCGAGCGACGGCATCGTTGCGAGTGCCTTCACGCCTTCGACGTCGAGGACAGTCGCGCCCATCGCCCCACCCACGATTTCGAACTTGTCGTTCGTCTTCGCGAATTCGACGGCCACCTTGGCAGCCGCGACGGGGTCAACGGATGTGGCGAGACCAACCGGCCCGGTGAGCATGTCGCCCAGCGAGAGATAGTTGGTCCCGTCCAGCGCGATCTTGGCAAGCTTGTTCTTCGAGACCTTGTAGCTCGCGCCGGCGTCGCGCATCTTGTTCCGCAGCACAGTGGACTGTGCGACGGTCATGCCGAGATTACGGGTGACGACCACCACGTTCACCTCGGCAAAGGTGCGGTTCAGATCAGCGACGAGGTCGGCCTTTTGAGCACGATCCATGCCATTCTCCACGTTCAAATGACGCCCAGACACATGCCGGGGCGCCGGTTAATCCGGAATGGGCAGGGGGCGGACCCCCGTTCCAGCCGGGCTTGTCCGTCAAAGGGGGTGGATCGCGGCGTGAACCACGGCAGACCGCGCGAGGGAAACCCTGGCGTCGGTCGGAAATTCCAGTCCCCGTCTAGGCAGGAGATTAAGCGGAAAAACCCCGCACCTGCCGTCTCGGACGGTAACCCAGCGCAAGCGAACCTATGCCGGGTGAGCGCGGGGCAATACAGCGCGGGGGCGAAAAGTCAACGGTCGAACGTCAAGGCTTGGGCTTGCCGTCCTTCGTCCACTGCGGTGTGAACTTGCCATAGGCCAGCCACTTCACCGGCGCGATCAGCGACTGGATCGCGTTCGTCATGAAGGTGAAGTCGATGTTCTCCACTGTGTCGGTCGGCTTGTGATAGGTGGGCACCAACGCCCAGCCCGAAACGGTGTGCGCAACGATGCCCTGGCGGGCGAGCGCGTAATTGTCCGATCGCTGGAAGAAGTTCTGCTCGGGGTAAGGATCGGCGGTGACGAGCGCGCCATGTGCTTTCATCGCCGTGCCGAAATCGGACCGGTCGTAGCCGGTCATCATCATCACGCCCTTGGGCAGTTTCGGGTCCTGCGCGCCGATCATCTCGAATTCGAGATTGGCGACGATGTCGGTGAGCGGCACCGGCGGGTGTTGCCCGAAATAGGTGGAACCGAACAGGCCGATTTCCTCGCTGCCATAAGCCACGAACAACAAGCTGCGGCGCGGGCGCTTGCCCTTGGCCATCGCCTGCGCGATTTCGAGTACCGCGACTGTGCCCGACGCATCGTCATTGGCGCCGTGCATCACCGTGCCGTCGGCGAGCACGCCGAGATGATCGAGATGGCCCGAAAACAGCAGCGTCCCGGCCCCGGGGTCTGTCCCGGCGATATAGCCGATCGCGTTGGTGGTGATATTTTCCTCGCGCACCACGTCGGGCAGCGTGAGGGTGACGTCGGCGCCGGGCTTGGCAGCAAGTGCGGCCAGCGTCTCGGGCGGCAGCGTGGCAACCGAAACCCCTGCCGAAGGCGAGGCGCCCTCCAGAAACACGGGCAATCGCGGCGCACCGCCCTGCGACGCAAGCTGGCCCTTTGTCATCGCGCTTTCGGCAAGGATGAGGAGCTTCACCTTCTTGGCGCGCGCAGCACCGAACAGCGCAAAGGGCGGCCCCTTGAAGGCAGGGACCAGCACGACGTCGGCGGCCGGCATGTCGGCGGGCTTGTCACCGGTGAACACGGCATCCTTGCCGCTGAGCGTTTCACCACTGCTGATGATAAGCGACAGGCCCGGGACCGGGGCACCAGCAGCTATCAGGACAGGATCGCCCTTCAGCTTCAGCCGGATCACCTTGGCTGGCTGAAGATAGCCGGTCATGCCGGGCGCGGGCTTCAGCCCATATTGCGCGAATTGCGATGCGACATAGGCAGCGGCGATTGCTTCGTCGCCGGTCGCGCTGCCGCGCCCGCGTAATTCGGGGCCGGCGAGGAACCTCTCATGCGCCATTACCGACTCGATGCGCACCTTGTAGGCGGCGGGGCGCGGCTTGCGCTTGGCGTCGAGGCTGGCGGGCGCGATTAGCAGGCCAGCAATCGTCAGGCTCGTGAGCACTTTGACCAATGTGGATTTCATGCGGCACCCCCTTGTGTCGTGCATGGCTAATACGCGCGGTGCGCATCGGCAAGGGGGGCAAAGCAAAAGGGCCGGGATTGCTCCCGACCCTTCAACATTGCGTGTCGAGGCGTTGGTTACGCCGCAACCTCACCCGTGTCGACGCGAACGCCCGCGCCCATCGTCGAGCTTACGGCGATCTTCTTGACGTACTTGCCCTTGGCGCCGGCGGGCTTCGCTTTGATCAGCGCATCGACCAGCGCATCGAAATTCGCGCGCAAGTCTTCGGCCGGGAACGACGCTTTGCCGATACCCGAATGGATGATGCCGGCCTTTTCGACGCGATATTCGATCTGGCCGCCCTTGGCGTCCTTCACGGCCTGCGCGACGTTCATCGTCACGGTGCCGAGCTTGGGGTTCGGCATCAGGCCCTTCGGCCCCAGAATCTTGCCGAGCCGCCCGACGACGCCCATCATGTCCGGGGTCGCGATGCAGCGATCGAAATCGATCGTGCCGCCCTGGACGAGTTCCATCAGGTCTTCAGCGCCGACAACATCGGCGCCCGCTTCACGGGCTTCATCGGCCTTGGCGCCTTTGGCGAACACGCCGACGCGCACCGTCTTGCCGGTGCCCTTGGGCAGCGTCACGACGCCGCGGACCATCTGGTCAGCGTGGCGGGGATCGACGCCGAGGTTGAGCGCGACTTCGATCGTTTCGTCGAACTTCGCGGTTGCGTTCGCCCGCGCGAGCGCAATCGCTTCGTCGATTGTGTAGAGCTTGTCGCGGTCGACAGCGGCGGCGAGCGTCTTGGCCTTCTTGGTCAGCTTGGTCATGGGATCAGCCCTCCACCACTTCGAGGCCCATCGCGCGGGCCGAACCCTCGATGATGCGCGTCGCGGCTTCGATATCGTTGGCGTTCAGGTCCTTCATCTTGGCCTGGGCGATCTCGCTCAGCTTCGAGCGCGCGATCTTGCCCGCGGTGACCTTGCCCGGCTCCTTCGAGCCCGACTTCAGCCCAGCGGCCTTCTTGATGAGGTAGGTCGCCGGCGGCGTCTTGGTCTCGAACGAGAACGAACGGTCCGCGTAAACGGTGATCACGGTCGGCAGCGGGGTGCCGACTTCCTGGTCGCCCGTCGAGGCGTTGAACGCCTTGCAGAATTCCATGATGTTGACGCCGCGCTGACCCAGCGCCGGGCCGATCGGCGGCGAGGGGTTCGCCTTGCCTGCAGGGACCTGCAGCTTGATATAGCCTGTAATTTTCTTAGCCATTATACTCACTCTGTTGCGCGATCGGGACAGGCCCGACCGGGTTCAAGTTTAGCGGTTCAAGCGACGAACCAAGGCCCGCCTCCCGCACGCATTCCATTGCCACTGCTTTGGAAGAGCGGGCGCATAGCCGAACTGGGCGTGCCGCGCAACGATCGATTGGCTTGCCCGCCCCCAAGCCTTTGCATCACTGGACGCCGCCCCCCGCGACCCCATATCGTGCCCAGCAACCATAGGGAGGACTCCGCATGACCGACGCCGCTGACCCCACCGCCAACAACCAGCCCGCCGGTTATGTGCCGCCCGCCGTCTGGACATGGGAGTCCGGCAATGGTGGCGCCTTCGCCAACATCAATCGCCCCATCTCAGGCGCGACGCACGACAAGGAGCTGCCGGTCGGCAAGCACCCGATCCAGCTTTATTCGCTCGGCACGCCCAATGGCGTGAAGGTCACGATCCTGCTCGAGGAACTGCTCGCCGCCGGGCACAGTGGCGCCGAATATGACGCCTGGCTGATCAAGATCGGCGAGGGCGACCAATTCGGCAGCGGCTTTGTCGAGATCAATCCCAATTCGAAAATCCCGGCGATGGCCGATCATTCGGTCGACCCCGTCATCCATATGTTCGAAAGCGGATCGATGATGGTGTATCTCGCCGAAAAATTCGGCGCCTTCCTGCCGACCGACCCGCACAAGCGCGCCGCGACCTTTAACTGGCTGATGTGGCAAATGGGCTCCGCGCCCTTCCTCGGCGGTGGCTTTGGCCATTTCTACGCCTATGCGCCGTTCAAAATACAATATGCAATCGATCGCTATGCAATGGAAGTGAAGCGCCAGCTCCACGTGCTCGACACGCATCTGGCGAGCCACGAATATATGGTCGGCGACGACTACACGATCGCTGATATGGCGATTTACCCCTGGTACGGTGCGGGCATTCGCGTGGCCTATAACGCGCGCGAGTTCCTCGGCATCGACGATTACAAGAATGTCGCGCGCTGGACCGACCAGATCGGCGCGCGCGGAGCCGTGCAGCGCGGCGCCCGCGTCAACCGCGTGTTCGGCGACCCGGCCAAGCAACTCGCCGAGCGGCATGACGCGAGCGATTTCGACCGCGTTGCGGACGTAGCTGCCGAGTATTGAGCCGGGTGACAGGGGCAGCGCAATAGCCCTCGCGCTGCCCCGCTTGAGCCTACCAGCTCTGCGCGAGCCGGACTTGGCGGGGCGGCCGGTTTTCCTTGACCGGTGTCAGGAACATCCGCGCAAATGCGGTGCCCGCCGCGGCCATCGCGGCGGCCTTCGCCAGCGCGCCACCCAGCCCGCGCCGTCTGCGCGCTGCATCCAGTCGCCCCGACGCGCGCAGCATCGCTTCCATACCGGCGCGGAAGCTAGCGTGGTCCAGATCGAGCACGAACGGGAAAATCTGGCGACTAATCGTGCTCGTTGTATCGAACACGCGGTAGTCATAGTCGGTCACATCAACGCCCAGCGCCTTGTGCAGCGCCGGCCGGGTGTGATCGCGGCAGTACATCGTCGCATAGACCGAAATCAGGAAGAAGCGGATCCACAGCCGGTTCAGCCCGCCCAGCAGCTTGGGGTCGGCGCGCAGCAGTAGCGCGATCGCTTCGCCGTGGCGATACTCGTCGTTGCACCACGCCTCGAACCGTTCGAACAGCGGATGAAACTGCCGGTCGGGGTGCGTCTGCAGATGCCGACAGATCGTGATGTAGCGCGCGTAGCCGATCTTTTCGGACAGATAGGTGCCGTAAAAAATGAACTTTGGGCTGAAATAATGGAGTTTCTTGACCTTCGGCAGATAGCTGAGGTCGATCTTGATGCCTGCGTCCTTCAGACTGTCGTTGATGAAGCCCGCGTGGCGGCTCTCGTCGCGGGCGAGCAGCTTCATCAGCCGCCGCACTTCGGGGTTTTTCGTCCGCCGTGCGATCTCTGCATAGAGGATGCAGCCGGAAAACTCAGAGGTCATCGACGACACAAGAAAGTCGAGAAAGTCCGCGCGCAGCTCGGGATCGAGTGATTCGATGATGCCAGCAAAGCTTTGCTGCCGCTTGAAGTGGGTGCGGTTCGGGTCCGCCTCCATCTCCGCCATCAGGCCTTCCCACTCGTCCCGCACTGGCGTCACGTCGATCCTGTCGAGCGCGGCGAAATCGGTCGTGTAGAAGCGTGGACTCAGGATCGTTTCGTGCGCGACCTTGTCTTTCAGGACGGCGACTGTTGGCATGGCATCGCGTGCGGGTGCGTTGCGTGTGGTTGGGGCAAAAGTGATTGCAGTCATCGGTCCCTCCTGTGCTGCTGACCAGTGTGCCGACGGCGGGGCGGGGCAAGCATTGACGCGGATCAAAGCCCGTCGAGCGGCGATCGGGCTTGCGCCAACGAAAACGGGCGACCGATTGGCCGCCCGCTTGCTTGGTACCGATGATCGGCGGCGTTACTTGACGCGTTCGACTTGCTCGAAATCCAGTTCCACCGGCGTGGCGCGCCCGAAGATCGACACCGACACCTTGACCTTCGATTTGTCGAAATCGAGCTCCTCGACGGTGCCGTTGAAGCTCGCGAACGGGCCGTCGAGCACCTTCACCGCGTCGCCGATCTCGTAATCGACCTTGACCTGCTGCTTGGCGCTCGTCGCCTGGACTTCGTCCTTGGTCGACAGCATCCGCGCGGCTTCGGTTTCGCTGATCGGTTGGGGCTTGCCCATCGATCCCAGGAAACCGGTGACTTTCGGCGTGTTCTTGACGAGGTGATAGACGTCGTCGTTCATGTCGAGCTTGGCGAGCACATAGCCCGGCATAAACTTGCGCTCGACCTGGATCTTCTTGCCGCGGCGCGCCTCTGTAACCGTTTCGGTCGGCACTTCGACCGCCTCGACCAGCCGGTCGAGCCCCATGCGGGTCGCCTCGGCCATGATCGAATCGCGGACCTTGCCCTCGAAACCCGAATAAGCGTGAATAATGTACCAGCGTGCCATTGTTGTCTGTGTCCGCCCTTATTTCGCCAGCAGCAGCAAGGCCGCCACGATCCGATCGAAAATCGCGTCGATCGTGAAGAAGAAGAGGCCGAGCATCGTCGTCATCACCGCGACCATCAGCCCGGTGGTCCAGGTTTCGGCCCAGGTCGGCCAGACGACCTTACGTGTTTCGGCCTGCACCTGACGCGCGAAGACGGGCGCCTGACGGATGATCTCGATCGGATTCCACGAAGCCACTGGCTGTTCCTCAATATCTGTCCTGATCGGGACATAGGACCGCCGCCCGGTCCCGCAAAGGGCACCGTCGACGATTCATCCCGATTTCGGATTGATGACGGTCTAGCGTCAATGCTGGCGGATCGCAAGGGGCCGGGGGCGGGCGGCTAGTCGAGCCCGAGCGCGGGCAGATCGGCGGCCGCAGCGGCGAGTTCGGCGCGGGCGACGATCTGGCGATATTCGGCGTCGAGCTTGCGCACCCCAGCATCAGCGGCGGCTTCCTCGCGGACGTTGACGAGGAAGAAGTCGCTCGCGCCGAGCGTGAAGCGGCGGGCTTCGGCGCGGGCCATGGTCGTGGCGCGGTCATATTCGCTGTCGGCAAGCGTGCGCAGCCGCTCGGTCGCGCGGACATCGATCGCGAGCGCATCGATGGCGTTGATGATCTGCTCTTCGGTCTGCTGGCGGCGGCGGCGGATCGCGTCGATTTCGGCCGTGGTCTGGTCGATCCGCCCCTTGGCGACGCGGCGTTGGAGCGGCAGGGTGAAGCTCAGCCCGACCTTGGTTTCGGTGCCGACGCGCGAGCGGCCGCCCGCGCCGGTCGGGCCAATGTCCTGCGATGCCTCTAGTTTCAGGTCGAGCCGGGGCTTGAGCCCATTCTGGTCGAGCGCGAGCCGGTTGGTCGCCTGGAGCAGCCGCATATCGATCTGGCGCAGATCGGGCCGCGCCGCGAGCGCCGCGCGCGGATCGCCCGGCAGGCGGATCGGCGACGGAAAATCGCCCGGCAAGCGCGCGACATCGGGCTGCATCGGCGCGCCATTGGCGTCGCGCAGGAACAGCGACAGCGCATTACCGGCAGCCGCCAGATCCTGTTCGGCGCGCGCGACCAATGTTTCGCGGCGGAGGATATTCTGTTCGTTTTCGACAAGGAGAATGTCGGGTCGCGCGCCGAGCTGGACCTGGCGCTTGAACCCCGCCTGCCGCTCCTTGGCGAGCGCCAGCAGGTCGCGATAGATGCGCAGCCGCAAGCCCGCGGCGACCCACAGATTATAGGCGCCGATCGCGCGGCGCTGAACGCCGATCGCGGTCAACAACCGGTCGGCTTCGGCAATGTCGATGTCGATGCGCGCATTGGTGCGCCCGAAGCGGCGATCATCGATCAGCCGGTCGCGCATCAGCGACAGCACCGCGCCGACTTTGATCTCGCCCACCTGGTTGGTGAAGCGCTCATCCTCGTAGATCGGGAAGCGCCCGGTCGAAAGGCGGTACCCGCCGTAGAGGCTGCCACCCCAGTTCTCGATCGGGCGGGTGATCGTGCCCGCCGCATATTGCCCGTTGTAAAAGCCGCTCAGCCGCGTTTCAGCCTCGCCCTTGACCACCGTGTCGAAGGCGCCGTCGGCCGACAGCGCCTTGCCTTCGGCCTGACGCACCTTCGCGATTGCCTCGAGCACTTGCGGGGCGTGTTGGCGCGACGACTGGAGCACTTCGGCGAGCGTCAGTGGTTTCGGCTGGGCGAGCGCGATTGACGGCGCCAGCCCGACCCAGATCGCCGCCGTCAGGATCAGCGTGCGCGCGATCATTTGATCTTGCGTTCCTTGGGCTTGACCAGCTGAGATTCCTTCTTTTCCTGCCGCTCCCACTGCAGCGGGAAGTCGTTCAGCTGACGCCACAATTCGAACCCTGCCGACACGGTTTCCATCAGCACCCAGCCGCGTACCTTGGCGCCGAGCCGCACGAACGGCTCGCGCGGCCAAGCCGGACGATCGGGCGATTGCTCGATCAGGATGCGAAACAGGCCATTTTCCGATGCCGACAAGTCGATCGCGCGCACACGTCCGTCGAACATCCCCTGCGCCACCGAGGGCCAGCCACTCGCCTGGATCGCCGGCCAGCCTTCAAATGCGAGGCGAACGCGCCGACCCGGCTTGATCAGCGGCACGTCGCGACCATCGACGAACAGTTCCACCACGCGTTGCGCTTCTTCCGGCACGAACGTTGCGAGCATGTCGCCCTGCTTGACCATCGTTGCGGTGTCGCCAGCGTTGATCTCCATGATCCGTCCAGCGCGCGGGGCATAGACGGTCTGCGCTGACTGGCGGGCGAGGTCGACATCGACCTTGTTGATCGCCGCGCGGCTTTGGGCGATCTTGGCGCGATAGTCGGCGACCTTGATCTGGGCAGCCTCATAATCGCGGCGCGCGGCCAGCCCTTCGCGGTAGAGCGTGCCGGTGCGATTGACGTCGAGCGCCGCCGTTTGCGCGGCAAGCTCCGCTGCCTCGATCTCGGCCTGCTTCTGCGCGCGTTCGGCGCGGAGCCGATCGAGCAGCATCGGGTCATTGTCGGTGATCTGCGCGATCGGGTCGCCGCGCTTCACGAAGCTGCCATCGGTGACATACCAGCGCTCGATCCGACCGGGCACCATCGCGGTGATGTTCTGCACGCGGTCGCGCGGATCAAGCGCGATGACTGAACCAGTGCCTGGTGCAGTCTGCACCCACGGCACGAACGCAAGCCCGGCAAGCGACATCGTTATCCCGATCACAAGCAAGACCGCAATCGCGCGCAATGCCGATGGCGTCTTGAGCGAGCGCAGCGTCTTGAACTCGGGGATAAGGTCAATTTTGGTTTGCATCGATCGCCTCCTTCCGGCCGGCGCGACGCAGCGCATTGAACGTATCGCGATCACCCTCAATCCACTGCCGATCGCGACCGACCCAGAGGTACCCGTCGAGCGCAGGCGGGTTGTTGCGATTGGTGAAATAGATGACGGTCGTCGGCAATGGATTGAGCGCGGCAAAGATCCGCGACAGCTCGTCGGCGGGTACGATGTCGAACAGCGGCGACAGCAGCAGCAGCTTGGGCCGCGAGAGCAGCGCGCCGGCAAGCTTGAGCCGCATCATCTCTGACAGCGAGAGCGGCCACCCGGTCGAGGCAAGAATCGTGTCGAGCCCCTTCGGCAACTGGCCGATGCGGTGCTCGATTCCCAACAGGCGCAGCGCCGCCATCATGTCGCTGGGCGCGTCGTCCGGTGAACAAAGTTCGAGATAATCGCGCACCGAACATTCGACGATGGTTGGCCGATCAAGCACAATCACGTCGGCGCGCAGCTGATAGGCATTGAGTCCGCTCAGCTCGGCGCCGCCCAGCGTGATAAAGCCGCTCTCAGCGGGCTGATGTCGCTTGAGCAACAGGGCGAAAGCCCGCTGGGTGTCGGCATCGGCTGCCGCTACCAGCTTGGCGCGGTGCGGAATTACGCAATTGAGCCTGATGTCGCCCACACGCACGTCGGAGAAGACCAGATCGCCAACGGCATCCCCCGCCCCCGACATGCGGCCCGGCGTTTCCTGGGGAATGTCGTAAAGCAGACCAAGCTCTTCGACTGCCGTCACCAGATCATAAAACACGTCAAGATACGGCCCGAGCTGCGAAAAGCCGAAGAAAATGCTCGACAGGATCAGTTCGGCGGCAACCAGCTGGCCGATCGACAGCTGGTTCTGGATCACCAGCCAGCCGCCCATGGCGAGCAAGCCCGCGCTCGAAACCGCATAGAGAATCAGATACGCAACCGTCTGCGTGAAGCTGTAGTTGAAGTGGCGGCGATAGGCCTTGATGTAGCGTGCCGTCATCGCCTCAGACTTGTCGATCGCATAGGAAATATGACGGCTCGATTTGTAAAAGCCGTTCGATGCGCCGACGCTTTCAAGCCAATGCGCTGTGTCATATTTGGCATGGCTGAGCGTGACCGCCGATGTCATTGCACCGCGCGACCACAAGCGCCAGATCAACCATGCAAGCAGGATGAACAGAATGTTGAAGCCTAAGAAAAACGGGTGATAGAAAGAGGTTACGACAAAGCCGACCGCCGATTGCAACAGGATCGTGAACAGCCCGATCAACAGTGACGGAATCGATTTCTGGATGTTCATCACTTCGAAATAGCGATTGAAGAGGTCTCCCTTGCGGGCATCTCCAAAAAACGGATCGCGTGAGTTCACCGCGCGCAGCGTTATTTCGGCCACCAGCTGGGCAAAGATCCGCTGGCGGAAAACTTCCATCAGATGAACGCGAAACGCGCTCAAAATGGCAGACAGCATCAACAGCGCGAACAGCACGCCGGCCAGCGTGAACAACGGGGCGGGCAGCGCCGTGTTCGCCACGCTGTTGATCAGCATCTGCACCGAAATCGGCGTCGCCAGCGACAACAGGCTGATGCCGATCCCGTAAA
This sequence comes from uncultured Stakelama sp., assembly GCA_964449575.1. Taxonomy (GTDB): domain Bacteria; phylum Pseudomonadota; class Alphaproteobacteria; order Sphingomonadales; family Sphingomonadaceae; genus Sphingomonas. Next base: position 158,224 of record CAYUYZ010000002.1, on the reverse strand, counting down.
TGATCGCCAGCGTGAAAAAGGCGCGGTCCGGCCCCAAAATCGGCGCTGCCCACCGCACGAAATCGCGCAGCCTGACGCTATGTGTGGAGTCACTTGCCATTATGCTGTCGAACCTCAGACCCGAGCCGTAATGATTGGGAAATAGCAATGTTTTGCCATGCTGCAATGCACCGTAAAATTTTAATCTCTTGTGAACGATCTACACGCGTGCCCGGACAAATGCCCTGAAAAAATGGCGCAATACCGATGATTCCGGAGTCAGCATGATCCCGCCAAGAGGGGGGCGGGCCGGTGGCGACAACCCGACCGGCGAGGCCATGTGATAGCCATTAGCGCGGTTGATGGCGACCAAAGATGTGGCAGGGGAGCTCGGACTCGAACCGAGGGCCTTCGGTTTTGGAGACCGACGCTCTAACCAACTGAGCTACACCCCTGTGCGGCAAAAGCCTTTAGCGGGCCGCGCGCATTGGGGCAAGCGGCTGGTTGGCGCGGGCGATCAGGCCGCCGCCGCGCGTTGCGATGCGCGGTTTGCCAGCGTGCGGGCCTCGTCGACGGGCAGCGGGCGTCCGAAATAATAGCCCTGGACCTTGGTACAGCCCAGTTGCTCGACCAGATGATGCTCGGCTTCGGTCTCGACGCCCTCGGCCGTGGTGGCCATGCCCAGGCTCTGCGCGAGCGCGACCACCGCGCGGATAATCGCGATGGCCTCGGGTACATTCTTCGACGCGCCTTGAACGAAGCTGCGATCGATCTTGATCGTCGAGAAGCGCGTGCGGCTGAGATAACCGAGCGACGAATAGCCCGTACCGAAATCGTCGAGCGCGAGCCGCACGCCGAGATCGAGGATACGTTCGAGCACCTGCGTCGCGCAGGTCCCCTCGCGCATGAACACGCTTTCAGTGACTTCGAGCTCGAGCCGTTCGGGCGGCAGCCCGCTGTTCGCGAGCGCCGATGCGACGACGCCGACGAACGCCGGATTGTGCAGCTGTTCGGGCGAGACATTGATCGAAATGCGCGTTTGCCCCTGCCAGCGGGCGGCTTCGGCGCAAGCCGTGCGCAAGACCCATTCGCCGATCGGCGCGATCAGCCGGGTTTCTTCGGCGAGCGGGATGAACTTGGCCGGTGAAATCACGCCGAGCTTTGGATGGTGCCAGCGCAGAAGTGCTTCAAACCCCGCAAGTGTGCCGTCGCACGCGGCGACCACCGGCTGATAGTTGAGCGACAGTTCGCCATTGGTGAGCGCCTTGCGCAGCGCCATTTCGAGCACGCGGCGTTCCTCGGCCTGGACATGGAGTTGCTGCTCATAAGCGTGGAAAACGCCGCCACCGGCATCCTTTGAGCGATAGAGCGCCAGATCGGCCGAGCGCACCAGCGTCTCGGCGGTGCGGCCGTCGCGCGGGCCATAAGCCAGGCCCAGGCTGGCGCCGATGTGGAGCGTATTCTGGTCGATCTCATAGGGCGCCGAGATCGCCTCGATCACGCGGCGTGCAAGCGCTTCGACCTGCGCCGAGTCCGTCGCGTCCCGGACAACGATCGCGAATTCATCGCCGCCGAGCCGACCGACCAACTCATTGTCCGACATGAGTTGCGCGAGGCGTTGTGCCACGCGTCCCAGCAGGCGATCGCCGACCGGGTGGCCGAGCGAATCATTGACCGCCTTGAAGCGATCGAGATCGATCATCATGAAGGCGCAGCGCGACGACCATTTCTCGGTGTCTTCGATCGCGCGGGCGAGGCTTTCATAGATCAACAACCGGTTGGGCAGCCCCGTCAGCGTATCGAAGCGCGCCATGCGGTTGATCTTTTCGGCCGAGGCGCGCGCTTCGGTCACGTCCGAGCCGACGCCACGAAAGCCAATGTAATTGCCGCTGTCGTCGTAGCGCGGCGTCGCGGCGATTTCCCAACAACGATGCTCGCCCTTGACCTGGACATTGAGCAGCAGGTCGCGAAACGCTTCGCGACGCTTCAGCTTGTCCGACAGCTCGCGCAGGCCTTTTTCGAATTGGCCGGTTTCCCAATTGGCCCCGGCGAGTACCTGAAGGATCGGCATCTGGTTGATCGTCACCGGATCATGACCGACCGCATAGGCAAAGCGGGGTGAGGCACGCACGATCCGGCGCGCGGCATCGATTTCCCACAGCCAGTCGGCGGTATGGTCTTCAGTGTCGCGCAGCAGCAGGCTGACGGTTTCGTCGCGTTCGGCGAGTGCGATCTCATTGGCGCGGATCACCACGAGGCCACGCGCCTGATAATAGCAGCTCACCATCACCATCAGCGTGAACAGTGCCGCCGCAGCGGCGATCACAGGCCCGCCGATCAGGAAAAGCATTGTCGTGACGGCAGCGCCCAGCAACGCCAGAAAGCCGAGTGTCGCGAGCGGCAGCGCGGCCATCGACACGGCAGATAGCGTCATCAGCACCGACAGGACGATCCACAGCCGGAGTGCATCGCCCGCGCTTGCCTGCGCGGCAAGCGTGAGCGGGGGGGTCGACCAGACTGCGCCGAGCGCGAGCCCTTCGATCAGCGTGTTGCGGACGGCTTGAACCGGCGCGCTTTTGGCGCCCCGCCACGGCGATGAGAGCCGCCGGAACGTGATCCCCAGTGCGACGGCAGTGACAATCGCGCCCCAGCCAATCAATGACCAGAGGGGTGCCATTGGCGCGGCGATCAGAATCGTCAGCGCGGCGCCGATCAGATTGGCGGCAAAGGCGACCAACGCCAAGCGGCAGCCGGCATTGATCTGGGCAGCGCGGATCGGACCCCAGTCCGTCGAATCCGCAGGATCATAGAGACCGAGCAGCGCACGCGCGTCGATCTTCGGGTTGGCAAATTGCGAGGCGGATGATTGGCTCACCCGCCCTTGCATAATCATTAATGGTTAGCGGATCGTTAGATTACGCACCCGTTTCGACCCAAAAAAGCACCTTTTTCCGCCCGTCAGGCGGCGATGGCATAGGGTTTGATGTCGCCGCTGAGATAGAGGTTGCGCGCCTTGGCGCGGCTGAGCTTGCCCGAGCTGGTGCGCGGCAAGGTGCGCGGCGGGATCAGCTCGATCACGCAGTTCATGCCGGTAACCGACCGGACTTTCTCACGAATTTCTTCACGCAGCCGGACGCGCTCATGCTCATCGGAGCTGCGGCACTGGACGAGGACGGCGGGCGTTTCCTCACCGCCCGGCGTCGTGATCGCGAATGCGGCGATGTCGCCAGCCTTGAAGCCGGGCAGTTGCTCGACCGCCCATTCGATGTCCTGCGGCCAATGATTCTTGCCGTTGACGATGATCATGTCCTTGGCGCGACCGACCACATAGACATAACCATCGGACATATAGCCCATGTCGCCGGTATCGAGCCAGCCACCGACCATGCACGCCGCAGTCGCTTCGGGGTCGCGGAAGTAACCGGCCATGATCGACGGGCCGCTGCACCAGATTTTGCCGATCGCGCGCTCGGGCAGGGGCGTGCCGTCTTCCTCACGGATTTCAACCGCCATGTCGCGCACCGGCTTGCCGCAATTGACGATCGCACGGTAGCGTTGCGGCCGATCCTGCTTGGCGGCGGCGCCCGACAGCTCGGTTTCCTCGACCAACTCGACGCGAATGCCTTCGCCCGGCGGCATGATCGACACCGCGAGCGTCGCCTCGGCGAGGCCATAGCTCGGCAGAAAGGCGCTCGCCTTGAAGCCGGCACCGTCGAACGCGTCGACGAAGCTTTGCATCACATCGGGGCGGATCATGTCGGCGCCATTGCCCGCGAGCCGCCAGCGTGACAGGTCGAAGCGGTTCGAAGCCTTGGTCTGGCTCGACATGCGCCGCGCGCAAATGTCATAGCCAAAGGTCGGCGAATAGCTGACCGACGTGCCCGCATTACGGCTGATCAGATCAAGCCAAGCCAGCGGGCGGCGGGCGAAATCCTCGGTCTTCAGATAATCGACCGAGACCTGGTTCGCCATCGGCGAGAGCATGCAGCCGACCAGACCCATGTCATGATACCAGGGCAGCCACGAAATGCAGCGATCGCTGTCGATCAACGCCATGCCGTGGCCATGCGCGGCGAGATTGTTCAGCAGTGCGGCATGGGTAACAGCGACACCGTGCGGGAAGCGGGTCGATCCGCTCGAATACTGCAGGTAGCAGATGTCGTCGGGCTGGGCCTGCGGCAGCGGTGCGGTGATGACCGGCGCTTGAGCCAGTGTTGCCCAATCGATGCCCTTGACCCCGCCGAGCCGTGCCGCGTCGCCCGCCATGTCGGCAAGCTCGGGCGGATAGACCAGCAGCACAGGGTCGCTGCTGGCGAGTTGGACGCGGATCTGTTCGACATAGGCATCGCGCCCGCCGAACGAGGTGGGCAGCGGCAGCGGCACCGGCCAGGCGCCCGCATAGACCGTTCCAAAGAATAAGGCGGCGAACTCGGCGCTGGTTTCGGCAATCAGCGCGACGCGGTCGCCGGGCGCGATGCCCATTGCGATCAGCCGCAGCGCGGCATCAAGCGCGTCGGTGCGCAGCTCAGCGAAGCGATAGGCGCGCTTGATCGTGCCGCGCGGGTCATGGAAATTGAAGCCCCGATCGCCCGAAGCGGCATAATCGAGCGCTTCACCCAGCGTGCCGAAATCGGCGAAGCGACGCGGCAGTGCGTCCATTGTCGGCGTCGGCGCGGGCAAATCTGCCTGCGTCGCGTCGGCTTGCCGCTGTTCGATCGCCACTATACTCAAGCCCCTTGTCCTCAATAATCGCCGATTTTGGCCGAATTCACGAAGTTTACAATGCTCCAACGCGCAGAAACCGCGCATCTGCCCGTCGCAAGCGTTCAAAATCGGGTTTGACTATGGCACAATGATGGCATGGAGCGTGGTCCCCCTGCCAAACGACGCGACGCGCCCCCGCTTGACGCCGCCGCGCTCGACCGGCTGGCGCTGCGCTATGTCGAGCGCTTCGCCACGACGCGCGGGCGGCTGACCGATTATCTGCGCCGCAAGATCCGCGAGCGTGGCTGGGACGGCGCACCCGCTGACCCGGCCGCGATTGCCGAGCGGTTCGCCGAGCTGGGCTATATCGACGACCGGGCCTTTGGCGAAGCGCGCGCGGCGTCGATGGCGCGGCGGGGTCTCGGCGCGCGCCGGGTCGAGGGTGCCCTGCGCGCGGCGGGCATCGTCGGCGATGATGCGCAGGCGATTGCGCCCGCCGTTGCCGGTCGCGCCGTCGCCGCGGCCGTCGCTTTTGCAAAGCGCAAGCGAATCGGTCCCTTCGCAGCGACCGAGCCCGACCGGCCGCTGCGCGAAAAGCAATTGGCGGCGATGATACGGGCCGGGCACGGCTTCGATCTGGCTCGTCGGATCGTGGCTGCGGCCCCAGGTGATGAGGCCGCAATCGCTGCGCTGGAGGGCGATGGCGCGGACCTTTGGCGCTAGCCAGTTTTCGTGATAGGCTCGGCTTCTGACGGGGGGCTGTCTAAAGTGCATGCGGATTTCGATGGGCAATCAGCACCGATAGCGAGACTGCGGTCGTCGACTGATTCATGCGCCCAATCTCAATGCGTCGACGACGATGAAGCGACCGACCTTCGCTTTGTCGGCACGCTCAAATGGTTCGATGTCACGCGCGGTTTCGGCTTTCTGGTCGCCGATGAACCCGGTGTCGGCGACATATTGATCCATTTTTCGGTGCTGCAACCGCATGGCCGCCGCAGCTTGCCCGAAGGCGCGCGGATCGATTGCCTTGCGGTCCGCCGCGACCGCGGCTTTCAGGCGCGCGAGATTGTGTCGATCGATCTGAGTCAGGCGGTTGAACCTCCGGTGCGGGTGCGCCCGGCTGACCGGATCGATCCGGTCGATCTGGTCGATCAGGCCGGGCCGTTCGAGGGCGTGACGGTCAAATGGTTCAATCGGCTGAAAGGCTATGGATTTCTGGTGCGCGGGTCGGACGATGCCGATATATTCGTGCATATGGAAACGCTGCGCCGCGCCGGGATCGGCGAGGTCGAGCCCGACCAGCCGCTGCGCGCGCGGATCGTCGACGGGCGTAAAGGGCCGCTCGCGGTCCAGGTCGAACAGGAAGGATAGTCATGCGTATCATCGGGGTTTGTGCCGCCATCGCCTTTGCGCTGGTGCTGCCCGGCTGTACTGGCAGCAACGCGGTGGCAGGTACCGCCAGCGAAGCCAGCCGCCCGACGATCGCGCTCACCATTTCGGGGCCAGGCGGGAAGCATGCGTTCCGCGTCGAATCGGCAAAAACCAGCGAGGAGCAGGCGCGCGGCCTGATGTTCCGCACCAACATCCCTGCCGATGGCGGCATGTTGTTCTACCCCTATCCGGGTGACGGTGGCCCGCCGCGTGAGGCGAGCTTCTGGATGAAGGATACGCCGAGCCCGCTCGACATCATCTTCATCCGCGCCGACGGCACAATCGCGCGCATCGCCGAGAATACGACGCCCTTTTCCGAAGCGCCGATCGGCTCGGGCGAGCCGGTCGCTGCCGTGCTCGAGCTGCGCGGCGGGCGCTCGACCGAGTTGGGCATTGCCGAGGGCGATGCCGTGACGTGGGACGGGCGCAAACGCTAGTTGAAGCCGCCGCGCGCACCCGCTAAGCGGCGGGCATGGGCGTGCTCGGAACGATTTTCACCTGGTGGAACGGTGCCACCTTTGGCACCTGGCTTGGCCTGCGCGGCAAGACGCGCGTTGGCAGCGATTCGCAGGGCAATGCCTATTATCAAGGCGGGCTCGACCCGAACGGCATTGCGCGCCGCTGGGTAATCTACAACGGCGCCAATGACGCGAGCCGGGTGCCGCCCGAATGGTTCGGCTGGCTCCACCATCAGGTCGACGCTTTGCCTGATCAGGCGCTGCCGGCGCCGCGCGCATGGCAAAAGCCCGCCGTGCCCAATCTGACCGGCACCGAACTGGCTTATCGCCCGGCTGGCGCGCTCGAAAAAGGCGGGCAGCGCGCGGTGGCGACCGGCGACTATGAAGCCTGGACGCCGGGTGAGTGACCGCCGTCGCTGGCTGATCTGGGGCGGGGCGGGGATTGGCGCAGTGCTGGCCGCCGTCGCGCTGTGGTTCGGCTATCAGCGCTGGAACGAGCCAGCGCCGGTGTCGGGCGAACCCGTCAAGACGACCGGCGCCACGGCGCTCGATGCCGAACCCACGCCGACTGATGTCACCACCGTCGATGTCACCCCTGGCGCCGATATCGCGCGCGGCACGACGCCGATGGCGCAGCGCGTCGCGGTGCTCGGGCTGCTCAACAAGCGCAATGGCGCGGCGCGCGATCTGACGCTCAAGCCGGGGCAGGCGATGCGCGTCGGCAATGTCGTGATCCGCCTGCGGGCGTGTGAGCAAACCGCGCCGTGGGAGAATGACCACTATACCGGCGCCTTCGTCCAGCTCGACGTGATGCAGCCCGACAAGAAATGGCGGCGTGTGTTTTCGGGCTGGCTCTACAAGGAACGCCCCAATTTGAACGTCGTGCTCGATCCGATCTACGACGTCTGGCCCAAGAGCTGCGCGATGACTTTCCCGTCGGGCGGCGATGCGACCGTCGCCGTTGCCGATGCGCCGTCGAGCGCGAAAAAGTCGCCCGGCACGCCGGATGAAACGCCCGGCGCCGACAATGCGGCGTCGCCCGCGCCGGCGCCTGCCGCCAGCGCGCCCTCGACCGCGCCGGCCACCGCGCCCGACAACAAGCCCAAATAAGCCGTGCGGCTGATCTCGATCGCGCCGAGCGAGGCGAGATGATCGGTCTGGAACTGGCAGTCGAGCAAGGTGAACCCGCCGATCCGCAGCCGCGCCACGAGCCAAGCGAGCGCCACCTTCGACGCGTCGCGCTCCCGCGACACCATGCTCTCGCCGAAGAACGCGCGGCCAAGCGCGAGGCCATAGAGGCCGCCGACCAGCCGATCACCGTCCCAGCATTCGACCGAATGCGCAAAGCCGAGCCGGTGGAGCGCGGTGAAGGCGGTTTCGATCTGCCCGCTGATCCAGGTTTCGGGGCGGTCGGTGGCGCCTTCGGCACAGAGGCGGATCACGGCCTCGAAGGCGGTATCGGCGGTGACGCGAAAGCGGTCGGCGACGATCGCCTTTTTGAGCGAGCGCGACAGGTGAAAGCCGTCGAGCGGCAGGATCGCGCGGCGCTTGGGTTCGACCCAATAGACGCTGTCGGCCTGACGGTTATCGGCCATCGGGAACACGCCGACGGCATAAGCGCCGAGCACCATCCGGGGATCGAGCCCCGTCATGCCAGCGCCTGAGCCGGGGCTGGTCACTGCCCGCGCGCGGCGTCCGCCAGCCGTTTCTCGACCGCTTGCCACAGCGCGGCAAAGGCCTGCGCGCCGACGGTGCGCGGCGCAAAGCTGCCAACGGGGGCGCGCTTGACCGTGACCTGTTCGATCACACTCGCCATCGGGATCACCGGCCAGTCGGGGTGGCGCGTGAGCGCCTCGGCATGCACCTTGCGCCGTCGGTCGACCATCGCGTGCACGGGCATCAGCGCGGCGCGGTTGCCGAGCTGTTCGACCACTTCGGCGAAGGCGCGCTCGCTGAGTGGCGACGGGATCACCGGCACCACGATCAGATCGGCGGCGCGCATCACCTGATCGCTCGTCTCGGTGACGCCGGGCGGGCAATCGAGGATCACGCGGTCATAATCCTTGCCCGCCGTCGTCAGCAGCTTGGTGAGCAGCTTTTTCTTGTCGAGTTCGTGGAACAGAACATCCAATCCACGCAGCGAACTGTCGGCGCCGATCAGGTCGAGCCGGGGCGTTGCGGTCTTGTGGATCAGCTTGGTCGGGTCGAGGTCCTTGGTGAACACCGCCTGCGCCTGGCCTTTGGCCTTGCGATCGCTGAGCAGGTAGGTGCTCGCGGCTTGAGGGTCGAGGTCCCAGAGCAAGGTGCGGCGCGCCGACAGGGTGGCGGCGCACCAGGCCAAGTTTACCGCCAGCGTCGTTTTGCCGACGCCGCCCTTCAGGCTGTAGATTGCGATGGTTGCCAAAGTGGGGATTGCCTCCGTCATTAATCGAATGGCCCCCTATCGTGCAGGATAGGCGCGATCGACGCAAGGCTTTGCGCCGCCGATCGCTCGGCAGTGCGCGGTTTTGGTGGCTCAGGCCTTGCAGCTCTGCGCGGGTTTGCCGGGCTGGGCCAGCGTCACCAATTGCGGCGTGCCTTTCAGCGAATAACCGTCGGCGATCAGCGGATCGCCCGCCTTCTCGGCGGTGAGGCGGATCGGCGCGCCATCCTTTTCGGTGCGCAGATTGGCCAATTTGTCGCCCGCGAAGAAATCGACATAGACGAGGCTGTTGTCCTTGCAGCGCAAGGTCACCGTGGCCTTGATCGCGGGCGGCAGCTCGACCTTGGGCGCCTTGTCGGCGGCTTCCTTGAGCGGGTCTTCGGCGCCCTGGACGATCGGCTTGTTTTCGCAAGCGGCGAGCGGCAGCGCGAGCAGCGCGGCGGCGGCGAGGAGCATTTGCTTTGTCATAATCACTCATGCTTTGCGCAGGCCATCGCGTTCGTCAAGGGTCGGCGCGTAAGGATCACGCGCAATTTCAGTGACATGAAAGTGTAACGTTCCAACGCATCGCAAATGCTTCGATTTACGCGAAATAGAAACCTCGTCGAATCAATCGCTTCATTCGTGAAATTCAGACCGTTCGGGAATACGTCCGAACGCGATTTTGGTGCCGACGCGGTCGATCCGCCCGCCGCCCATTGGCCCGACCGACACCGCATGGCGCCCGAATTTTTCGTTGAGCACATCCATTGCCCGGCTGAGCGCGAGCCCGCGCGTTTCGCGCGCCAGCGGATCATCGGGGTCGAGCAAACCGAACAGCGACTCCTGCTCGCCCGCGACCGCCTCGATTTCGGCGAGCGTCACGCCGACCATCCGCACCTGGAAATTGCCGCGCCGGGTGCGGCCCGCAGCGTGAAGCTGGGGGAAGAGCGCGTCGAGCGCGGCCAAAATCACGAAACTGTCCTGTGTCGCGGGGAGCTTGGCCGAGACGCGCCAACTGCTCTTGTCGTCCTCGAACCGCGCGTGGAGCACCAGCAGCCGCGCGCGCAAATCCTTGCGGCGGAGTCGGCTGGCGGCTTTCAGCGCGAGGCGGCGCGCGGTGAGGCGCACCGGCTCGACTCCGCGCTTGCCGGGCGACAGGACGTGGCTGTGGCCGATGCTGCGGCTCTGCGAAGGCTTTTCGGGCAAGTCGACGCCGTGGAGCAGATACCAGAGCCGGTCGCCATTGGTGCCGCCCCACGCCGTTCCCGCATCGCGCGGGCGGCGCGCGCAGAGCTGGCGGATATCGTTGATGCCTTCCTGCGCGAGCCGCCGCTCCATCTTTGCGCCAATCCCGGCGATATCGCGCAGCGGCATGTCGAACAGGCGATGCGGCAGCTCGTCGGCGTGGAGCACCACCAGCCCGTCGGGCTTCATCATGTCCGAAGCGAGTTTTGCGAGCAGCCGGTTGGGGGCGATACCGACCGAACTCGTCAGGCAGTCGCCGACCTGCGCGCGGATGCCCGCCTTGATCCGGTGCGCGAGCGCGGTGGCGGCTTCGACGCTATTCTCGTTGTCGAGCAACCGGCAGGCGACTTCGTCGATCGAACAGACTTTGGTGACGGGGATGTGCCGCCAGACTTCGGCGACGATCGCTTCATGGAATTCGACATATTTTTCGTGGCGCGCGGGCACGACGATCAGGTCGCGGCACAGGCGCTTGGCTTCCCAGACGGGGGTGCCGGTGCGGATGCCATATTTCTTCGCTTCGACCGAAGCGGCAATCGCGACCGTGGTATCGCTGTCGACCGGGGCGACGAGGATCGGCTTGCCGCGCAGCGCCGGGTCAAGCTGTTGCTCGACGCTCGCGAAATAGCTGTTCAGATCGAGGAAGAGCCACCGCAGCGGGCGCGGGGGGAGGGTGTCAGCCACGGGTATCGGGATGCCGGAAAGTCACAAAGGTCATGACCTCCCATAGGGGGTAGGGGTCCGTGGAGTGGTGCGCGAACATATGTGGAACATACATGATTTGCCGGGTGTTGGAAAGCGCGGCGAAACACCGTTGACATGGCGCGGGCGCGAGAGGCTAAATCCCACCAAAATAGAAAAAGATGTAGCCAAATATTGCAATAAAGGAGAGTATTCTGATTGAATTTGCAAATGATTCATTGGTGCTTTTGTATATCGTGTATAATATGATGATGAATGTCAAGACTAGCGGAAATCCAATATAGTAAAGGCATTGTTCGAAGTTTGGAGCGCCGGTTACATTTCTATCCCAAAGGCTCAACAATAGGAACGCACCCATCGCGGTGAACATCATCCAAACAATGGCCAGCGCTACAGAAATCGCCTTTCCCATGAAAATGCACCCGCAGTTTTATCGGCCGGGTCACGGCCTGCCAGAGTCGGTTCGCCTGGATCGCAAACAAGTATCAAGGCGCGATCTCACCCACCCCGGTCAGGTGCATCACCCCTTGGCCCGGCAATTCCACTCGCAACTCAAGCGTGCCGCCTGCCGCTTCGACAAACCGACGCAGCGTCGAGAGGTAGAGGTCGGTCTGGCGTTCGATCTTAAGGACCGAGGGCTGCTTGATGCCGAGGGCCTGCGCGATCTGTTCCTGGCTGCGATCAGCGAGCAGGCGGAGTGCCTTCAACCCCTCGACTTCGCGCTGCAATTCGACCGCGCGCGCTTCGATCCGGGCGCGCCGCTCTTCCGGGAGCTTGGCCATCATGTCTTCATGTGTCTGCGGCATCACTTGTCCTTTAATGTCATCAGGTGCTCGGTAAATCGCTTGTCGGCCTTTGCGATCAGTTCCCGGTAAAAACGCTTCTGAGCGACACCGCTCTTGTCACCAGCAACCAACAAGATCGCCTTACGTTCGGGATCGAACGCAAATGCCACCCGCCACACCCCGGCATCCGCCCTGAACCGCAATTCCTTCATGTTGGCGAAGCGCGAGCCCACCAACGTATCAGCATGCGGACGGCCCAGCATGGGGCCATGGGCGACAAGCCACGCCGCCATCGCAAAGATTTCGTCCTGCACCGCCACCGGCAGCGACTCCAACTCACGCACAAAGGCATCGTGATAGAGCACCGTCCAAGACATCAGGCCTTATAGTCTGGGGGCTATATTTTGTCCATAGGCTATGGGCTATATCTGGCAGGCTAGTTCATGCGCGAGCGACGGCGCAAACGTCATCGCCACCCCACCGTATCCCAAACCATCAACCCGCCCACCACCAGCGCCGCGATGCTCGCGAGCAGCACCGCGCCTGCGGCTGCGTCCTTCGCCGCGCCGATCGCTGGGTGGTGCTCCGGGTGGAGATGGTCGAGCAGATATTCGAGCGCGGAGTTGATCATTTCGAGCGTCAGCACCAGCGCCGCGCTGATCACCAGCGCGGCGATCCAGATCGGGGCGGGGCGCAGAAGGATCACCACTGCCAACGCCCCCGCGCCGAGCCATGCTTGCGTGCGAAAGCTGCGCTCGCGCCGCCAGACCGTCGCAATCCCTGCAAGGGCGAAGCGGAGCCGGGTGAGGAAGCGCGCGTTCTTCATGGCCGAAGCAGCCTAGGTCCGATCGCGGAGCGGGACAACGCCGCACCCGCTTGCACCCGCGCGCCGGTGTGATAGCCCTGTCGCACACCGATCAACGGGAGGCGAATCGATGCGGACGCGGGTGATGATGTTGGCATGTGCGGCGGTTGCCGCGTCCCTGATGGCGGGTGCTGCCTCGGCGCAAGTGCCCAAGGAGCAATTGCTCGTGCCCCCCGCCGATGCGCAGAAATACAAGCTCGTCTCGGCAGCGGGCGAGCATGGCAGTGCGGCGGTCTGGCGGCTGGCCGATGGCAGCTTTGCGGTGCGCGAAAGCATGAACCTGCGCGGGCAGATTTTCGAGCAGGACGAAGTCATTCACTCGGGCGCCAATGGTCAGCCCGATCGCATCGTGATCCGTGGCTACACACCGAGCGGTGATTCGGCCGAAACCTTCGCGATCACGAACGGCGTGGCGCGCTGGACCTCGCCGATCGACAAGGGCGAGGCAAAGTACGACGGCAAGGCGCAATATTCGAGCTTCGGTGGGCCGTTCGCTGCCAATGCTTATGCCGTCGAAGCCATTATGAAGGCGCCGGGGCGGCAGATCGCGCTGCTGCCGGGCGGCGTCGCGCGGCTGGAAAAGCTGGTGGATGTCGCGGTCGGCAGCGGGGCGACCGCGAAGACGGTAACCGTCTGGACGCTCGAAGGCGTGTCGACCGAGCCGGTGCCGGTGGTGATGAACGCTGACGGCACGTTCTTCGGCTTCGTCGGCGGGATCGCGCTGCTGCCCGAAGCGTACACTGGCGACATGCTCAAGCTGCAGAAGGCGCAGATCGATGCGCTGGCGGCGCGCAACCCGGCCTTCAAGGCCCGCTTCGGCACGGTCTCGCCGGTGCCGGTTGCCTTCACCCATGTGAAGCTGTTCGACGCGGTGTCGGCCAAGTTCGTCGATGATCAGACGGTGGTGGCCGACAAGGGCAAGATTGTAGCGGTCGGCGCGGCGGCCACGGTGAAGGTCCCGACCAATGCCAAGGTGATCGACGGCACGGGCAAGACATTGTCGCCCGGCATCTGGGACGCGCACATGCACGTCGGCAGCGACTTGCAAGGGCTGCAATTGCTGTCGCAGGGCGAGACGAGCGCGCGTAATCCGGGCGCCGACATCCAGCCGACGGTGCTGCGCAACCAGCAGATCGCGGCGGGCAAATTGCTGTTCCCGACGGTCTATTCGTCGGTGCTGATCGACGGCAAGGGACCGCTGCAGGCGCAGGGCGGGATCAGCGTTTCCTCCTCGGAGGAAGCCGTTGCCGCCGTCCGGCGCGCGAAGGACAATGGCTTTACCGCGGTCAAATTCTACACATCGATGAAGCCCGAATGGTTGTGGGCGGGGATCAAGGAAGCCAAGAAGCTGGGCTTGCACGTCCATGGCCACATCCCCGCGACCTTGCGCGCGACCGATGTCATCGCGGGCGGTTATGACGAAATCACCCACATTAACTTCGTGATGATGCAGGCGCTGCCCGACAGCGTCGTCAACATCAGCAATGGCATCGAACGCTTCAACGGCCCCGGCAAATACGCCAAGGACGTCGATCTGAACGCCGAGCCGATGAAATCGCTGATCAAGCTGATGGCGGCGAAGCAGACGGTGGTCGACCCGACGATTTCGACCTTTGAGAGCCTTTATGTGCCGGAGAATGGCGATTTGTCGCCGTCCTATGCGCCCTATGTCGGCACCTTGCCGCCCGCCGTCGAGCGCGGGTTCCGGGCAGGCGGGTTCCAGCCCCCGGCGGGGGTGACGCGGGCCGATTGGCGGGCGAGCTTTGCCAAGCTGGTGGCGCTGGTGAAGGCGCTGCACGATGCGGGTGTGCCGATCGTTGCGGGTACCGACGGCGGCGGGCTGGAGATTGTGCGCGAGTTGGAGCTTTACGTGCAGGCGGGGTTCACGCCGGGTGAGGCGCTGCAGACCGCGACGATTGTGCCCGCGCGGCTGGTCGGGGCTGACACGGCGACGGGGTCGGTGACGGTCGGTAAGGAAGCCGATCTGGTGCTGGTCGATGGCGATGCCTCGAAGGATATCGGTGCGATGCGGCGGACGCTCTGGGTGATGAGCGACGGCGCGCTGATGAATGCCGATGAGCTGCGGCAAGCGGCGGGCTTTGCGGGGCGGCCGAAGTGAGCGCATCGCGGGCTGGGATTGCGATCACGACCTACGCCGATTTCTGGCCCTTCTACCTGCGCGAACATGCGAAGGCGCAAACCCGCGCGATCCATTATGCGGGCACGGCGATGACGATCGGCTTCGCCGCGCTCGCGGTGGCCTGGGGCGGCTGGTGGTGGGCGCTGGTGCCGATCGCGGGGTACGGGATGGCGTGGCCCGCGCATTTCCTGGTCGAACGCAATCGGCCCGCGACCTTCACCTATCCTTTGTGGTCGCTGGTGAGCGATTACCGGATGTTCTTCCTGTGGCTGAGCGGGCGGCTGGGCCCGCATCTGGCGGCGGCGGGGGTGGCGCCCGGCGCGGGCTGAGCGTCAGGCAGCGACGATGTCGGTATGGCTGAAATCGTCGCCCTTGAACAGGAGCGGTTCGCCCGACTCCCGGGCGAGTGCATAGGCGAAGCAATCGCCGAAATTTAGGTTGGCCGGGTGGCCGGACCCCCGACCATAGCGGCGATAGGCGTCGCTACCGATCTGTGCCTGGTCGACGGTGACCGGGGCGATGGCGATGCCGTAATGCGCGATGATTTGATTGACGGCAGCACCAATGTGCTCGGGATAGCGGGCGGTGACCGCCGCGAGCTCTATCCATGTGCCAGCTGACAGCTGACACCGCTCGGCGCGTTTGATCAAGCGGTTGAAGGATTCCTGCTCGGCTTCGCCAAGGACGATAGCCATGACGGCTGATGAATCGACGATCAAATCGGCAGTCCGCGATCATCGTAAAGTTCTGCGATTATCCCCTGAGAGCTCTTGCCTTGCCATTCAGGCGGCAGGCTGGAGCGAACGCGGTCGCTTATCGCTTTAACCACCGCGAGGCTCTGGGCGATCCGTTCGTCCTGCGCGCGCTCCTCCCGCTCCAGCGCTTCACGGATCACAGTCGTCATCGGCTTGCCGGTTGCCTTGGCAAGGCGATGCGCCAAGGCCACGGTTTCGGGGTCCTTGATGTTGAGTTGCGTCGCCACATCTACCTCCACTGATTTGGTATATACCATCAACGCCGAGAGGCGACAACGGGCGCCTGTTGCCGACCAAGATTGTCTCGCTTGCCCCGCGCGCCTCCCCGCGCCATTTAGGTCGCCATGCTCACCGCTCCCAACACGCTCGCCCTGATTGGCAACACCCCGCTTGTCCGGCTGAAAGGGCCGAGCGACGAGAGTGGGGGCGAAATCTTTGCCAAGTGCGAATTCGCCAATCCCGGCGCATCGGTGAAGGACCGCGCGGCGCTGTCGATCGTCGAGGATGCCGAGCAGCAGGGGCTCATCAAGACCGGCGGGACGATTGTCGAGGGGACGGCGGGCAACACCGGCATTGGCCTGGCGCTCGTCGCCAATGCCAAGGGCTATAAGACGATCATCGTCATGCCCGAGACGCAAAGCCGCGAGAAGATGGACACGCTGCGCGCGCTCGGCGCGAGCCTCGTCCTCGTCCCCGCCGCACCCTATTCAAACCCGTGCCATTTTGTGCACCAGAGCAGGCGGATTGCCGAGGAAACGCCCAATGCGATCTGGGCGAACCAGTTCGACAATGTCGCCAATCGCCGCGCGCATGTGACCGGCACTGCCGAGGAAATCTGGGCGCAGATGGAGGGACGGATCGACGGCTTCACTTGCGCAGCGGGCACCGGCGGGACGATCGCCGGGGTAGGGCTGGGCTTGAAATCGCATGATGACAAGGTGACGATCGCGCTCACCGATCCGCATGGCGCGGCGCTGTACAATTACTATGCGCATGGCGAGCTGAAGAGCGAGGGGTCGTCGGTTGCCGAAGGGATCGGGCAGGGGCGGATCACCGCCAATCTGGAAGGCGCGCCGATCGACACCCAGTTCCGGGTTTCGGACACTGAGGGCATGTATTGGGTTGAAAAGCTTCTCTGCGAAGAGGGGCTTTGTCTCGGCTTGTCGTCGGGGATCAATGTTGCCGGGGCGGTGTTGCTGGCGAAGCAATTGGGGCCGGGCGCGCGGGTCGCGACGATCCTGTGCGACACCGGTTTTCGCTATCTATCGACGCTCTACAATGCCGAGTGGCTGGCGGTCAAAGGCCTGCCGGTCCCGGCCCAGTTGCGCCCCGCCTGACGGCGGGTTTGGCAAGTTGCGCGCAATCGGGTAGAAAATGCGCGTGGCCATCATCAAAAAGTCCGCAGAGGCGAGCCAATCGGTCCAGCGCGTGAAGGTCGGGATGACCGGCCTTGCCTTCGCCCTTCTGCTGATCGGGCTGGCGAGCGCGATTTCGAGCTGGGCTAGCCATGAGCCGACGGTCGCTGTCGCCGGAGGGGCCAAGCCCGACATCGTCGCCAATCTGTCGGCGACCAACGGCACCGATCCGACCAGCGATCGCGAGCCGCTGGCTGAACTCGGCATTGCGCCAAGCGCTGCGGGAAACGCCGCCGCCCCGGCCAAGCCGGCCAAATGATCGCCCTCGCGACTCAGTCTGCCGGTTGGGTGATGCGGGGAAATTGCCCCCCAAAATCGCGCGCGCGCGGGATTGCGGCCCTTAAAGCGACCTCAGGGATAGAACAGTTGGCGAACAGGCCAAATAGTCGAGGCGCGTTTCCCCGCGGAATTCCCCCGGGATAGGAAATTCTCCGCGAAATCCCCACTCCACCCATTGAATGCCCGCGAAATCCCTGTTACCTTTTGGTTAACAAAGGGGCGCGTGCTCTCGTTCGTGATTCAGGGGTCGAGATCGACACGGGGTCGATTCTCGGCACGGGAGAGCATTGCACGCCTCAGATAGGGTGGGCGTGTCGGGCAGAAGCAGCTATCGGGGCTATGGCCTGCAGCAAGTGGACGAGAAGGGCCGTGTCGCCATTCCGTCGCCGCTGCGCGCTGCCCTGCTGGCGCGCAGCCCGATCGGTGGCGACGGCAAGGCCATCACCACGGTCGTCCTCCAGGCGCATGAGCGCCAGCCCTGCATCTGCGGCTATGATCTGGATTTCGCCGATCAGCGCGAAGCCGAGCTCGAAGAGCGCGCGCGGCAAAATGCGCTCGCCGATGGCGCGCCCAACGACGACATTCTGCGCGGTGGCATGGCGAGCGACGAGCTGCCGTTCGACACCTCGGGCCGGTTCATCATGCCGGGTTTCCCGCGCAAGCACGCGCAGATCGGCAAATGGGCGTTCTTCTACGGCATCGGCAAATATTTCGAGATTTGGGACCCGGCGACTTTGCTGGCCTCGCCGGGTGTGCATCCCAACGTCCGCGCGCTCGTCGAGCATGAACTGGCCGAACGCAAGGTGGTGCTGTGACCGACGCGCCGCACATCCCCGTGTTGCTCGCCGAAGTGACCGAAGGGCTCGACGTTGCGCCGGGGTCGCGCCAGGTCGACGCGACCTTTGGCGCGGGCGGGTACACGCGCGCACTGCTCGATGCGGGCGCCGAGGTCATTGCCTTTGATCGCGACCCTGATGCGATTGCGGCAGGGCAGGCGTTGGTCGCCGAGGCCGACGGGCGGCTGACGCTGATCCACGCCGTCTTCTCGTCGATGGGGGCGGAGATTGAGGCGCGCGGGCTGGCGCCGGTCGATGGCCTGACGATGGACATTGGTGTGTCGAGCATGCAGCTCGACCAGGCCGAGCGCGGCTTTGCGGCGCAAGCCGATGCGGTGCCCGACATGCGGATGAGCCAGGAAGGCGAGACCGCCGCCGAATATCTCAACACGGCGGATGAAGAGGCAATCGCCGACGTGCTCTATCATTATGGCGAAGAGCCGCGCTCGCGCCGGGTGGCGCGCGCGATCGTCGCCGCGCGGCCGATCGACAGCACGCTGCAACTCGCCACCGTCGTGCGGCGCGCGCTCGGCCACAAGCCGCATGACAAGAAGGATCCGGCAATGCGGCTCTTTCAGGCGATCCGCATCCACCTCAACCGCGAACTCGACGAACTGGCGCAGGGGCTGGTCGCGGCCGAGCGGCTGCTGCGCCCCGGCGGTCGGCTGGCGGTGGTGACATTCCACAGCCTTGAGGACCGCGTCGTGAAGCAGTTTTTGCGCACGCGATCGGGCGCGCAGCCGGGTGGTTCGCGGCACTTGCCGCAGGCCGCGACTGGCCCGGCGCCGAGTTTCGAGACAATCGGCCGCGCGGTGCGCGCGAGCGACAGCGAGATCGCCCGCAACCCGCGGGCGCGGTCAGCAACATTGCGCGTGGCGCAGCGGACGGCGGCCGCTGCTTGGCAAGAGGGAGCAGGACAATGACGGCAGCATATCGGTTGCGGGGCATCGGCTGGTTCATCAGCAGCGTGGTGGTGGTGCTCGGCTGTTACCTTGTGTCGTTGCAGGTCGCGGCGGAGCGCAAGCGCGTCACCGATGTCAAGCGCGCGATTGTGCAGGCCCAGCGCGATATCCGTTCGCTCGAAACCGAATTCAGCACGCGCGCCAATATGGCCCAGCTCGAACGCTGGAATGGCGAGGTGCTGGCGCTCGCCGCGCCGACGGCGGACCAGTTCGTCACCGACGATGCCGCGTTGGCGCAGGTGAGCTTTGACGCCGATGCCGCGCCCGAGAGCCAGGCCCGCAATGCCCCGCGCGTGATGCCCGCCGCGCATGACCAGGTGCTGCCGACGCTGCCCGTGGCCAACGCGGTGACGACGGCGCCGGTGCAGCCGACGCCGCCTGCGGCTTCGACGATGACGGCGGCTGCTACCCCCGCACCCGTCCGGACCAGCCCGGCGCGCGCCATCATGGCCAGCGCGGCGGTCGTGTCACCGCGCAGCGGCGGACGCGCGCCCGACCGTCCCCGCGCGGTCGCACTGCTCGACCGCAAGGCGCTGCGTGAAAACCGCCTCGCTGATCTGATCAAGGACATCCCGCTCGAATCCGGCGGTGCCCGGTGAGCGTTCTTGTTGCGCGCCCCCCGGCGACGCGCCGACTGACCGGCACGCGCCACCCGATTGCGGCGGTGGCGCCGGTGCGGCTGGTGATGCTGCTGCTGCTGATCGCGGCGGGGGTGATGTTGGTGCTGGTGCGCCTCGCCTGGCTGGCGGCCTTTGCCGAGCCGGCGACGACGCGTGATGCCGCCGAAGCTTTGGTGCCCCTGCGCGGCGATGTGACCGATCGCAATGGCACGCCGCTCGCGCGCACGATCGATGCCTGGTCGATTGGCATTCATCCGCGCAAGCTCGTCAACGAACCGCATGAGCTGGCGGGCAAGCTTGCCGCGCTGATGCCCGCGCATGATGAGAGCTGGTATTACCGTGCGCTGACCTCGGGCGCGCCCTTTGTGTTTCTGCAGCGGCGCGCGATGCCCGAACTGGTCAAGGCGGTGAATGCGCTCGGCGAACCCGCCATGGCCTATTCGCGCGAGCCCGAGCGGCTCTATCCGCAATCGTCGATGGCGGCGCACGCGCTTGGCTCGCTCGATATCGACGGGCACGGCATTCGCGGGATCGAACGCGTGCTCGAAAAGCCGCTGACCGATCCGCTGCTGCGCGCGCAACCCGTTGCGCTGTCGCTTGACGCGCGGGTGCAGGCGGCAATGGAAAGCGAGCTCGGCGCGGCCATGGCGCTGTTTCAGGCGCGCGGCGCCGCCGGGATCGTGCTCGACGCGCGCACCGGCGAAGTGATCGCGATGGTGTCGCTCCCCAATTACGACGCCAACAGCGTGCCCAAGGTGCTCGACGCGAAAAATCTCGACGATCCCGGCATGATGCAGTTGCGCAACAATGTGACCCAGTCGGACTATGAGCTCGGGTCGGCCTTTAAGCCGATTACGATGGCGGCGGCGATTGATTCGGGCGTGGTGACATCGATGGCGCGCCGGTTTGATGCACGCGCGCCGCTGCAAATCGGTCGCTTTCACATCCGCGACGACCACCCGCAGAAGCGCTATCTCGATATTCCCGAAACGCTGGTGCATTCGTCGAACATCGTCACCGCCCGGATCGCCGACGAGCTTGGGGCGGAGCGGATGCAGGCGATGTTCCGCAAAATGGGCTTTGATACGCGCCCCGATATTGAGCTGCACGAGCGCGAGCGGCCGATCTGGCCCGCCTATTGGGCGCGCGTGACGACGATGACGAGCGGCTATGGCCATGGCATCGCGGTCACGCCGCTGCACCTCGCTAGTGCCTATGCCGCGCTGGTCAACGGCGGCATCTGGCGCCCCGCCACGCTGATGCGGATCGCGCCGGGGCAGGCGCCCGAGGGGCGGCGGGTGATTTCGGAGGCGACCAGCGCGCGGATGCGGCAGTTGCTGCGCCTTGTCGTGCTGCAAGGCACCGGCAAGAAGGGCGAAGCGCCCGGGTACCGCGTTGGCGGCAAGACCGGCACGGCTGAAATCGCGATGAAGACCGGCTATTCGAAGAAGCGCAATGTCTCCACCTTCGCCGCCGCTTTCCCGATGGACGCGCCGCGCTATGTGGTGGTTGCCATGCTCGATTCGCCCCATGCCACGGCCCAGAGCGGCGGCCAGACCACCGCTGCCTGGACGGTCGCGCCGGTCGTGTCGCGCGTGATCATGCGCACCGGATCGCTGCTGGGGGTGATGCCCGACATGAACCGCGACGTCGATGTGTCCGAACTGCTGCCGCTGCTGTGGCATGCGCCGGGCGAAGATCAGGCTGCACCGGAATGAGGTTGGGCGCACTGACCGGGGGCGACGAGCAGGCCGTCGTGACCGGCTTTGCCATCGATCACCGCAAGGTCGCGCCGGGCACGGTGTTCGGCGCGTTTCGCGGCATGCGGGTCAACGGCGAGGACTTTATCGCGGCGGCGATTGCGAGCGGCGCGATTGCGGTGATCGCGCGGCCCGAAGCAAAAGTGGACGGCGCGGTCCACATCGCCGATGCCAATCCGCGTGCGGCTTTCGCGGCGCGGGCGGCACGTTTCTTCGCGCCCTTCCCTGAGACATGCGTTGCGGTGACTGGGACCAACGGAAAAACCTCCACCGTTGAGATGACGCGGCAATTGTGGCGGATGGCGGGGTTTCATGCGGCGTCGATCGGCACGCTGGGCGTGACGACCGGGGACGACCGCGTCGCGACCGGGCTGACGACGCCCGACATTGTGACCTTCCTGTCGAATGTGGCGGGGCTCGCGCGCGAAGGCGTGACGCATCTGGCATTCGAAGCGTCGAGCCACGGGCTGTCGCAATATCGCACCGAAGGCGTGGGCGTGGCGGCGGTTGCCTTCACCAATCTCAGCCGCGATCACCTCGACTATCATCTCGATATGGAGGATTATTTCGCGGCCAAGATGCGGCTGTTCCGCGATGTCGCGCCTCCGGGCGCGCGCGCGGTGATCTGGGCCGATGATCCGCGCTCAGAAGCCGTCGCGGCGATTGCGCGCGAACGTGGGCTGGAGCTGATCACGGTGGGGCAGCGCGGCGAGACGCTGAAGCTCGTCGGGCGCACGCCGAGCCTGTTGGGCCAAGTGCTGATGATCGACGCGGGCGGCAAGACCCACAAAGTCAGCATGCCGCTGATCGGCGCCTATCAGGTGGCGAATGCGCTGACCGCCGCCGGGCTGGTGATCGCGAGCGGGGGCGATGTTGCGGCGACAATCGCCAATCTTGGGCGGCTTCAGCCGGTGCGCGGGCGGCTCGAACGCGCGGTCATCACGGCGGCGGGGGCGCCGGTCTATGTCGACTATGCCCATACCCCCGACGCGATCGAGGCCGCGATTGCCGCGCTCAAACCGCATGCGCCGGGCAAGCTCATCGTGCTGATCGGCGCAGGCGGCGACCGTGATGCAGGCAAGCGCGAGCCGATGGGGCAAGTCGCCGCCGCGCATGCCGATGTCGTGATCGTCACCGACGACAATCCCCGCAGCGAAGACCCGACCGCGATCCGCGCCGACGTGCTGCGCGGCGCGCCGGGTGCCACCGAAATCGCCGATCGCCGCGCGGCGAGCGGCGCGGCGATTGGCATGGCCGGACCCGAAGACATCGTGCTGCTGACCGGCAAGGGGCATGAGCAGGGCCAGATCGTCGGCGATCTCGTCCTGCCATTTGATGATGTTTCCGTCGGGCGTGAATTGGCGCTGGGGCCGGCGTCATGACGCGCCACTCTTTCTTCAAGCCCCTCCCCTTCAGGGGAGGGGATGGGGGTGGGGGATGTCTCACAGAGCGCTTGCTGGCGGACAGTCCCCACCCCAACCCCTCCCCTGAAGGGGAGGGGCTATGACTAATCTTTGGACGTCGACGGAAATCGCGGCGGCGACGGGGGGCACGGCGTCGGGTGATTTCGCGGTCGATGGCGTCGCGTTCGATTCGCGTGAAGTCGGCCCCGGCGACTTGTTCGTCGCGCTGAGGGGCGCGACCACTGACGGCCACAACTACCTCGACCAAGTCTTCTCCCGGGGCGCGGGCGGCGCAATTGTTTCGACGCCGCCCGCAAACCCGGCCAGCCCGCATGTGCTGGTGCCCGACACGATGGCCGCGCTCGAAGCGCTGGCGCACGCCAGCCGCGCGCGGATGCACGGGCCGGTGATCGGCGTCACCGGATCGGTCGGGAAGACCGGTACCAAGGAAATGCTGTTCGCGTGCCTCGATCGCGGCGCGCCGGGGACGGTGCATCGCTCGGTCAAGAGCTACAATAACCACACCGGCGTGCCCTTGAGTGTGGCGCGCATGCCCGCCGCGAGCCGTTACGGCGTGTTCGAAATGGGGATGAACCATGCGGGCGAAATCTCAGCCCTCACCCGGATCGTCCGCCCGCATGTGGCGATTATCACGACGGTCGCCTCGGTCCATATCGAATTCTTCAAGGACGAAGCCGGCATCGCCCACGCCAAGGCCGAGATTTTCGAAGGGCTGGCGCCCGGCGGCACCGCGATCATTCCCTATGACAATATCCATCGCGACCGGCTGATCGCCGCCGCCCTCGCGGTTGATGCGCGGGTGGTCACCTTTGGGCTCGGCGAAGGCGCCGATGTCCGCGCGCTGGAGACGATGCGCAGCGCCACCAGCGGCACTTTTGTCACCGCGCGGCTGCTGGGGCGCGAGTTGGGCTTCACGATCGGCCAGCCGGGCGCGCATTTGGTGAGCAATGCGCTGGCGGTGCTCGCCGCTGTCGAAGCGGTTGGCGCCGATGTCGCGATTGCGGGGCTGGCGCTGGCCGATATGGGCGGGCTTGCAGGGCGTGGCGCGCGGGTGAGCGTGCCGACGGGCGACGGCGGCAAGGCGCTCGTGATCGACGAAAGCTACAACGCCAACCCGACATCGATGCGCGCAACGCTTGAGGTGCTTGGCGCCGAACCGGCGGCGCGGCGGATCGCGGTGCTGGGGCAGATGGGCGAGCTGGGTGCCGACAGCGCCGCCTTCCACACCGGGCTGGCGGAGCCGATTCTGGCCGCTGGGGTCGCGCATGCGATTCTCGTCGGCGAAGACATGCGTCCCCTCGCAAACGCGCTTGAGGGGCGGCTTGAATTCGTCCATGTGCCCGACGCATCGGCGGCACGCGCGGCGCTGATCGCCCTGCTTGCGGACGGCGATGCCGTGCTCGTCAAGGGATCGAATTCGGTCGGGCTGTCGGCGGTCGTCGCGGCCCTTTCGGATGGAAAGGGCTAATGTTCTACTTCATTGCACAGCAGCTGGGTTTCCCGAGCGGGCTTAACCTGTTTCGCTACTTAAGCTTTCGCACCGGCGGCGCGGTGGCGACCGCGCTGCTGATCGGGTTGCTGATCGGGCCGCGCTTCATCGGCTGGCTGCGACTGCGGCAGGGCAAGGGCCAGCCAATCCGCACCGACGGCCCGCAGAGCCACCTCGCCAAGCGCGGCA
Organism: uncultured Stakelama sp.; assembly: GCA_964449575.1. GTDB lineage: Bacteria > Pseudomonadota > Alphaproteobacteria > Sphingomonadales > Sphingomonadaceae > Sphingomonas. Next base: position 133,779 of record CAYUYZ010000002.1, on the reverse strand, counting down.
CGCCGACGATGGGCGGGCTGATGATCCTGACCTCGCTCGGCATTTCGCTGCTGCTGTGGATGGACATGAGCAACCCTTATGTCTGGGCGTGCCTGTTCGTGACGCTCGGGTTCGGGATGATCGGGTTCCTCGACGATTACGACAAGGTCAGGAAGCAGAAGACCGAAGGCGTGTCGGGGCGCATCCGCCTCGCGGGCGAATTCCTGATCGCGGGCATCGCGAGCTGGATCATCATCCAGCAGAACGGCACGCTGCTCCATTTTCCGTTCATCGACCGTGGTTTTGACATCGGGCCATTTTATTATTTGTTTGCGGCCTTCACGATTGTCGCGTTCGGCAATGCGGTGAACCTGACCGACGGGCTCGATGGCCTCGCGACGATGCCGGTGATCATCGCCGCGGTTGCGTTCATGCTGATCGTGTATCTGGCGGGTAACGCGAAGTTCGCGGCCTATCTCGGCATTGCGCATGTGCCGCGCGCGGGCGATCTGGCGATCTTCTGCGGCGCGACCGTGGGGGCGGGGCTGGCGTTTCTGTGGTTCAATGCGCCGCCGGCAGCGGTGTTCATGGGCGATACCGGGAGCCTGGCGCTCGGCGGTGCGCTCGGGGCGATTGCGGTTGTGGCGCATCACGAGATTGTGCTCGGCATTGTCGGCGGGCTGTTCGTGGTCGAGGCGCTCTCGGTCATCATCCAGGTGTTCTGGTACAAGCGCACCGGGCGCCGCGTGTTCAAGATGGCGCCGATCCACCACCATTTCGAACAGCTTGGCTGGGCGGAGTCGACCGTCGTGATCCGCTTCTGGATCATCGCGCTGGTGCTTGCGCTCGCCGGTCTCGCGACGTTGAAGCTGCGGTGATCACGAGCGAGCTCTGGCGCGGCAAACGCTTTGCGGTGCTGGGGCTGGCGCGCTCGGGCGCGGCAACGGTGCGCGCGCTGGTGGCGAGCGGGGCGAGTGTCACGGCTTGGGATGGGGATGCGGGACGGCGAAACCAATTCCTCCCCCGGGAACCGGGGGAGGGGGACCATGAGCGTTCAGCGAATGGTGGAGGGGGGACAACCGTTGTTGTTTCGCCCAGCCCCGGCCCCCTCCGTCTCGCTGCGCTCGCCACCTCCCCCGCTGAAGCGGGGGAGGAATTTGTGCTCGCCGACCCCGAAACCATCGACCTGACCGGTTTCGATGGGCTGATCGTCTCCCCCGGCGTGCCGATCAACCGGCATCCGGTCGCGGGGAAGGCGCGCGCGGCGGGTGTGCCGATCATCGGCGATATCGAACTCTTCGCGCAGGCCCGCGCCGAACTGCCGCCGCACAAGGTTGTCGGGATCACCGGCACCAACGGCAAGTCGACCACCACCGCGCTCGTCTGCCACATCCTCCAGACCGCGGGCATCCCGAGCCTGATGGGCGGCAATATCGGGCTGCCGATCCTCGATCAGGAACCGCTGCCCGAAGGCGGCGTCTACGTGCTCGAACTATCGAGCTACCAGATCGACCTGACCTTTACCCTCGACTGCGATGTCGCGGTGCTGCTCAACATCACCCCCGATCATCTTGATCGGTACGACGGGTTCGAGGCCTATGCAGCCGCCAAGGCGCGGCTGTTCGCCATGCAAAGCAAGGCGCACAAGGCGATCATCTCGATCGCCGATGATGCCTCCGCCAAGATCGCGCGCAGCCTTTCCGCGAAGGGCGAAGCGCTGACCAAGATCGCGCCCGGTTTCTGCATGGACCAGTCGCGCTGGCCGCAATTGCAGGGGCCGCATAACGCCGCCAATGCGCTCGCCGCGATCAATGTCTGCGAGGCGCTCGGCGTTTCCAACGCCGATATCGACCGGGGCCTCGAAACCTTCGTGGGCCTCGACCACCGGATGCAGACCGTCGCGGTCAAGCATGGCGTCGCGTTCGTCAACGACAGCAAGGCGACCAATGCCGAAAGCGCCGCCCCCGCGCTCGGCTCGTTTGCTCGCATCCACTGGATTCTGGGCGGGCAGGCCAAGTCGGACTCGCTTGAGCCTTGCGCGCCGCATTTTGGCAATGTCGTGCGCGCTTATGCGATTGGCGAGGCAGGACCGATGTTCGCCGATCTGCTGAAAGGCCGCGTGCCGGTGCAGATCAGCGGTACGCTCGACGCTGCGGTCGCCGAAGCGGCGGCGCAGGCCCAACCGGGCGACACGGTGTTGCTGGCGCCTGCCTGCGCCTCGTTCGACCAGTTCAGCGATTTCGAAGCGCGCGGCCGCGCCTTCGTCCAGGCAGTGGAGGCATTGGCATGACCGACGCGCGAACCGATCCCCGGGCCGACCAGCGCCGCGCGCTATGGGCCAAGGTACGGCCACGCGGCGGGCGTGGCGATCGCAGCCCGCTTGGCATGTGGTTTTTCGACATCGACCGTGTGCTGCTGCTGCTCGCGTTTCTGCTGATCGCAATCGGCCTGCTCGCCGTCGCAGCGGCATCACCAGCGGCGGCAGTGCGCTATTCGGGCGACAAGGTGCATATCGCGCCGCTCTATTATTTCTGGCGCCAGTTGATGTGGGTGAGCGTCTCCGTCCCGCTGATGATCGCGGTGTCGATGGCGCCGGTGGCGCTCGCGCGGCGGATGGCGCTGATCTGCGCGTTGATCTTCCTCGCCTGTCTCGCGCTCGTGCCGTTCATCGGCGTGGTCCATAATGGCGCGCGGCGTTGGATCGACCTTGGCGTTTCGGAATTCCAGCCGTCGGAATTTCTGAAGCCCTGCTTCATCGTCGCAATGGCCTGGCTGCTGTCGCTGCGCGACAAGGAACCCGATCTGCCGGTGGTGACGATCAGCTTCATCTTCACCGGCATCACCGCCTGCCTGCTGATGCTCCAGCCCGATTTCGGCCAGACGATCGTGTTCTGCGCGATCTGGCTCGCGCTGCTGATGATCGCGGGGGTGCCGCTGAAGACGTTGGGGATGTTCGTGGGCGCCGCCCCGGCCGGGCTGCTCGCGGCCTATCTCTTCTACGACACCGCACGGGTGCGGATCGATGCGTTCCTGTTCAAGGGCAATGACGCCGCGCCGATCGACCATTACCAGACCGACATGGCGCATGCGACGATCACCTCGGGCGGGCTGACCGGCACGGGTCCCGGCGGCGGCACGATGAAGTTCCGGCTGCCCGAGGCGCAGACCGACTATATCTTCTCGGTCATCGGCGAGGAATTCGGGCTGGTTGCCTGCGCCGTGATCGCGCTGCTGTTCTTCGCGATTGTCGCGCGGGTGGTGGTGAAATTGCTCGACGAAACCGATGCGTTCCGGATGCTCGCGGCCGGGGGGCTCGCGACACAATTCGGGTTGCAGGCGCTGATCAGCATGGCAGTGAACACCGGCATCGCGCCGTCCAAGGGGATGACCTTGCCCTTCATCAGCTATGGCGGGTCGTCGATGATCGCGCTGTCGATCGGGATGGGGATGCTGCTGGCGTTTACCCGGCGCAATCCGTTCCTGACGCGGTCGCCCTATGTCGTCGAATGGGGCAAGAAATGAGCAACGCGCGCCACTTCGTTCTCGCGGCGGGCGGCACCGGCGGGCATATGGTCCCCGCCGCCGCGCTGGCCGCCGAACTGATCGCGCGCGGCCATTCGGTGGCGCTGGTGAGCGATGCGCGCGGGGTGCGCTTTCCGGGGCTGTTCGACGGGATCGAGACGCATATTGTCCCCGCCGGGCGGCTGAGCGGTGGCCCGATCGGCTGGGTGCGCGCCGGCAGCGCGATGCTCGCCGGGCGCGGCATGACGATCAAGCTGTTCATGGCGCAGCGCCCCGCCGCGGTGATCGGCTTTGGCGGCTATCCTGCGCTGCCCGCGCTGCTCGGCGCCTTTGCGCTCGGCATTCCGACCGCAGTGCATGAACAGAATGCGGTGCTGGGCCGCGTCAACCGGCTGGTCGCGGGCAAGGTGAGCGCGATTGCGACCTCCTATCCCGATGTCGAGCGACTCGCGCCCAAGCACCGTGCGAAGACGCATCTGGTCGGCAATCCGGTGCGCGAAGCGGTGCGGTTGCTGCGCGAGCGGCCCTATCCCTTGCTCGAGGAAGACGGCATTTTCCGGGTGCTGGTGACGGGCGGGAGTCAGGGCGCGAGCGTGCTATCTGACGTGGTGCCCGATGGCCTCGCGCTGTTGCCGATCAGCTTCCGGCGGCGGCTGCAAGTGACGCATCAGGCGCGGATCGAGGACATCGATGCGGCGCGGGCGAAATATGCCGATCTGTCGATCGCGGCCGATCTCGCCACCTATCTGCCCGACATGCCCGAACAATTGGCGTGGGCGCATATCGTCATCGCGCGCGCGGGTGCCTCGACCTTGGCCGAGCTAACCTGCGCCGGGCGTCCGGCGATCCTGGTGCCGCTGCCGATTGCGACCGACGATCACCAGACGGCCAATGCGCGCGAAATGACGCAGGCGGGCGGGGCGCGGACGATCCAGCAGCGCAATTTTACGGCCGTAGAACTCGCCAAACAGATGCAGAAGCTGGGGCTCGATCCGGCCGCGCTCGAAAATGCGGCGGGGCGGGCGCGCAGTTGCGGGCGGCCTGAGGCGGTGCGCGATCTCGCCGATCTGGTCGAGAGTCTGGATGCGCCGCACGCGCCGAACCTGGTTGGCGCCGCGCGGCGGGTGAAGTTCGGCGATCAGGCGGCGTACGCATGAAGGGTGTCGCCACCGACATCGGCACGATCCACTTCGTCGGCATCGGCGGCATCGGCATGTCGGGGATCGCCGAAGTGATGCATAATCTCGGCTACCGCGTGCAGGGCTCCGACGTGGCCGAGGGCTATGTGATCGCGGGGCTGCGGGCGAAGGGGATTGCGGTTCACATCGGCCACAAGGCCGAAAATCTGGGCGACGCGGCGGTGGTGGTGACTTCGACCGCGATCCGCCGCGACAATCCGGAAGTCGAGGCGGCCTATGCGCGGCGGCTGCCGGTGGTGCGGCGCGCGGAGATGCTCGCCGAGCTGATGCGGCTCAAGTCGACCGTCGCGGTCGCGGGGACGCATGGGAAGACGACGACCACATCGATGGTCGCGGCGTTGCTCGATGCGGGCGGGATCGATCCGACGGTGATCAACGGCGGGATCATCAACAGCTATGGATCGAACGCGCGGCTCGGCGCGAGCGACTGGATGGTGGTCGAGGCCGATGAGAGCGACGGCAGCTTTCTGCGGCTCGACGGCACGATCGCGGTCGTCACCAACATCGATCCCGAACATCTCGACCATTATGGCTCTTTCGATGCGGTGAAAGACGCGTTCGTCGAATTCGTCGAGAATGTGCCCTTTTACGGCGCGGCGCTGCTGTGCCTCGATCATCCCGAAGTGCAGAACATCATCCCGAGGGTGCGCGACCGGCGGGTGGTGACTTATGGCTTTGCGGCGCAGGCCGATGTGCGCGGGGTCGGGGTGACGCCGATCGCGGGCGGCAATCGCTTCGACACAGTGGTGCGCGCGCGCGACGGCGCGGTGCGGACGATCGAGGGGATCGTGCTGCCGATGCCTGGGCGGCACAATGTCCAGAATGCGTTGGCGGCGATTGGCGTCGCGCTCGAGCTGGGGATCGACGACGCGACGATCCGCGAGGGTTTCGCCAAGTTCGGTGGGGTCAAGCGGCGGTTTACCCGGGTGGGCGAAGCGAAGGGCGCGGTGATCGTCGACGATTATGCCCACCACCCGGTCGAGATCCGCGCGGTGCTGTCGGCAGCGCGTGAAGGGGCTGAGGGGCGGGTGATCGCGGTGATGCAGCCGCATCGCTATTCGCGGCTCGGCGGGCTGATGGATGATTTTGCACAAGCCTTCAACGACGCCGACATGGTGTTCGTGACGCCGGTTTATGCGGCGGGCGAAGCGCCGGTCGAGGGCGTGAGTGCCGAGGCGCTGGTCGAGCGGATTGCCTTGCGCGGGCATCGCTCGGCAGCGGTGATTGCTGATGCGGCTGCGCTGGCGGCTGCGCTGGCGGGCATCGTGGCGCCGGGCGATCAGGTGATTTGCCTGGGGGCGGGCGACATTACGAAATGGGCGGCGGGGCTGGCTGATGCGATCGAGGCGGTGGCATGAGCGTGCTCGCCATGCCCGCCGTGCGCGGCAAGCTGACCGCCAGCGCGCCGCTCGCGCCGCTCGTGTGGTTCAAATCGGGCGGGGCGGCGCAGTGGCTGTTCGAACCCGCCGATGTTGATGACTTGAGCGCTTTTCTGGCGGACCTCGATCCGGCAATCCCGGTGATGCCGCTGGGGCTCGGCTCCAATCTGATCGTGCGCGATGGCGGGTGGCGTGGCGTTGCGGTGCGGCTGGGCAAAGCGTTCAGCTTCGCGCGCGTCGGGGCCGATGCCACTTTGACCTGTGGCGGTGGCACTTCCGGCATATTGGTGTCGTCGACGGCGCGTGATGCGGGCATCGCTGGCCTTGAGTTTTTGCGCAGCATTCCCGGCACGGTTGGCGGCTTCGTGCGGATGAACGGTGGTGCTTACGGGCGCGAAACCAAGGACATGCTGGTGTGGTGCGTTGTCGTGCTGCGCGACGGGACGGTGGAGACAATGCCGGTCGATGCGCTCGGCTACAGCTATCGCCATTCAACGCTGCCCGATGGCGCGATCGTGGTCGAGGCGACCTTCGCAGGCACGCCCGGCGACCCCGCGGCGATCCAGGCCGAAATGGACCGCATCGCCGCCGCGCGCGAGGAATCGCAGCCGTTGCGAAGCAAGACTGGCGGATCGACTTTCAAGAACCCGGACGGGCATAAGGCGTGGGCGCTGATCGACGCCGCTGGGTGCCGGGGCTTGCGCATCGGCGATGCGCAGGTGAGCGAAAAACACTGCAATTTCCTGCTCAACCTCGGCGCGGCGACGAGCGCCGATATCGAGGCTTTGGGCGAAGAAGTGAGGGCGCGGGTGAAGGCGACGAGTGGGATCGAACTCGAGTGGGAAATTCAGCGCGTGGGGGAAGGGCTGTGAGTGTGGCTTTTAAATCCTCCACCGCGCAGCGGGGGAGGGGGACCAATCGCCTTCTTCAGGCGATTGGTGGAGGGGGGCCACAGCCGGTTCGCTTGCGGCCCGGCCCCCTCCACCATTCGCTTTGCTCATGGTCCCCCTCCCCCGCTTTGCGGGGGAGGATTTGATGGCGCTCCACGTTGCAGTCCTGATGGGCGGTTGGTCCGCTGAGCGCGAAGTGTCGCTCGCGTCGGGTGCTGGTGTGGCTGAGGCACTGGAATCCCTCGGCCACCGCGTCACGCGGATCGACATGGGCCGCGATGTTGCGCAACGCCTCGCCGAAGCCGCCCCGGACGTCGTGTTCAACGCGCTCCACGGCACCCCCGGCGAGGACGGGTCGGTGCAGGGCATGCTCGACCTGATGGGCCTTTGCTACACCCACTCGGGGCAGGTCGCGTCGGTGATCGCGATCGACAAGCAACTCACCAAGATGCTGCTCGTGCCGCACGGCATCCCGATGCCCGGCGGGCGGATCGTCAAGACCGAGGAGCTGTTCGAGCGCGACCCGCTGCCGCGCCCCTATGTGCTCAAACCCGTCAACGAGGGCTCGTCGGTTGGCGTGGCGATCATCACCGATGAGGGCAATTACGGCAACCCGATCGGGCGTGACGCGCGGGGACCGTGGAGCGAATTCGACGAGCTGCTTGCCGAGCCGTTCATCCGTGGCCGCGAGCTGACGACGGCGGTGCTTGGCAACACAGCTCTTGGCGTTACCGAGCTGCGGCCCAAGAGCGGCTTCTACGATTACGACGCCAAATATACCGACGGGATGACCGAGCATCTCTACCCCGCGCCGATCCCCGACGAGATTGCCCAGGCGTGCGAGGCGATTGCACTCGACGCGCACCGGCTGCTCGGGTGCAAGGGCGCGAGCCGCGCCGATTTCCGCTGGGACGATAGTCGTGGCGTGGGCGGGTTGTTCCTGCTTGAAGTCAACACCCAGCCGGGGATGACGCCCTTGAGCCTCGTCCCCGAACAGGCGCGCCACCGGGGCATGAGCTATCCAGCGCTTGTCCAGGCGATCATCGACGAAGCCCTGAAACCCGATCAGCAGCAGGAGCAGGCATGACCAAGACCATCCGCCGTGGTGCCGCGCCGCAGCGCCGCCCCGTCCAGCCCGGCCGCCGTGTGCCGGCCGTGCGCAAGCAATCGACGATCGACCGGCTGCTGCTGATGCTGCCGGTGTCCGAACGCACGCTCCAGCGGATCGCGACCTGGACGATCATGGGCATGATCTTTGCCGGTGCGGTTGGTCTCTCGACCCTGTTCGGCGTGCCGCAGGCGGCGGGCCTCGCGCTTGCCGAAGGCGTCGGCGCGGCAGGATTTCAGGTCAAGCAGATCGAGACCACCGGCGCGCGCCGCCTGAGCGAAGCCGCGATTGCCGCCGTCGTGCTCGACCAGAAATCACGCGCGATGCCGCTCGTTGACCTGAACGAAGTGCGCGCGCGGCTGCTGCGCTATGGCTGGGTCGCCGATGCGCAGGTGTCGCGCCGCCTGCCCGACAAGCTCGTCATCCACATCATCGAACGCCAGCCAGTCGCCGTGTGGCAGGACCATGGGCAGCTCGAGTTGATCGACGCGAAAGGCGTGACGCTCGAACAGGTCGCGCCCGAAAAAATGCCCGATCTGCCGCTGCTGATCGGCGAGGGCGCGAATGAACAGGTCGCGGCCTATCGCGCGCTGCTCGATGCGACGCCGGCGCTGCGCCCGCTGGTCAAGGCAGCGACCTGGGTCGGCAATCGCCGCTGGGACTTGATGTTCACCACGGGTGAAACGCTCGCGCTGCCCGAGGAAATGCCGCAGCGCGCGCTGGTGAAATTTGCTGACATCGATAGCAACCGGCAATTGCTCGGGCGTGGCTGGGTGCGGTTCGACATGCGCGATCCAACGCGCTTTGTGGTGCGCAAGCCAGGCCTCGCCGGACCGCGCTCGATCACCGACACCTCGGCTGCCGAACATTTCGAACCCTCCCGCGACAAGGAAGCATGATGGCAAAGGTAGCACCCGACGGGTTGATCACCGCGCTCGACATCGGATCGTCCAAAGTCTCGGCGATGATCGCGCAAGTGGGCGAGGGCGGTGAGCTGATCGTGCTCGGCACCGGCCAGCGCGAGAGCCGGGGCGTCAAGCGTGGCTATATCGCCGATATGGCCGCGACCGAAGTCGCGGTGCGCGAAGCGGTCGAACAGGCCGAGCGGATCGCGGGACTCAATATTGAAAATGTCTGGGTCGGCTTTTCGGCGGGCGGGCTGGTGTCCGATGTCGCTTCGGTTGAGGTCGAGCTCGGTGGCCACCGGGTCGAGCAGGGCGATATCGACGATTTGTTGCAAGCCGCGCGGGAGTCGATTGATCCGGCGGGGCGGATGGTGCTGCACGCACAGCCAACGCTCTACACGCTCGACCGCGTGCAGGGGGTAAAGAAGCCACTGGGGCTGCATGCCGACCGGCTCGGCGTCCATGTCCATGTCGTCGCCGCCGAAGGATCGCCGGTGCGCAACCTCGACCTGTGCGTGCGATCGGCGCACCTCGAAGTGAAGTCGATCATCGCCGCCCCGGTCGCGACCGGCATGGCGTGCCTGTCGGACGAGGAGCGCGAGCTGGGGGTGGCGCTGGTCGAGCTCGGCGCGGGCATCACCAATGTGTCGCTGTTTGCCGGCGGGATGCTGGTCGGGCTGACCTCGATCCCGATTGGAGCGGCGGACATCACCGATGACATCGCCAGCGCGTTCGGCACGCGGCGCGCGCAGGCCGAGCGGATGAAGTGTTTCCACGGCTCGGCCAATGCTAGTCCGCGCGACAACCACGACATGATCGATGTCGCGCCGATCTCCGCCGAGGAAGAGGCAACCGACGGCGCGCGCATCACCAAGGCGCAGCTGATCGCGGTGATCCGCCAGCGGCTCGACCATCTGATGGGCGAAATTCAGCGCGCGCTGAAGGATCTGGGCTTTGACGGCCCGGTCGGGCGGCAAGTCGTGCTGACCGGTGGCGGCGCCGAATTGAAGGGAATTGCCGATTATGCGCAGGCGGCACTCGGCCGCTCGGTGCGGGTCGGGCGCCCGCGCGGGCTGACCGCGCTGCCCGAGGCGCATGCCGGGCCAGCCTTTGCGACGTTGGCGGGTCTGGCCTTCTATGCGGCGGCGAACCCCATGGATTTGCGTGCTTTATCGTCGCCGCATCAGGTCGTCTACCGACCGAGCGGCTTTGCCTGGCTGCAACGACTCTTGCAGACCTTTCGAACAAATTATTAAAGAAATGCGACAGTGGGGGCGGTTTTCGCTAGAGTCGCCCCCAGCTTCGTGCGAACAGTTGGTAAATGTCCCGGGTGCGTTTGGGGGCAGAGTGGAGACAGGGCGATGAGCATCGAATTTCTTCCACCCGAAGTTGACGAATTGACCCCGCGCATTGCGGTGGTCGGCGTGGGTGGCGCCGGGGGCAACGCGATCAGCAACATGATGCGTGCGGGTGTGCAGGGGGTCGATTTCCTCGTCGCCAACACCGATGCTCAGGCGCTCAAACAGTCGAGCGCGCCGCAACGCGTGCAGCTCGGCACCAAGATCACTCAGGGGCTCGGCGCCGGATCGCGGCCCGAAATCGGGCGTGCGGCGGCCGAGGAAACGATCGACTCGATCACCAAGCTGCTCGAGGGCGCGCATATGTGCTTCATCGCGGCGGGTATGGGCGGCGGCACCGGCACGGGAGCGGCGCCGGTCATTGCCAAGGCCGCGCGCGACATGGGCATATTGACCGTCGGCGTTGTCACCAAGCCCTTCTCGTTCGAAGGCAATCGCCGCGCCAAGAGCGCCGAAGCCGGCATCGAGGAATTGCAGAAGTACGTCGATACGCTGATCGTCATTCCCAACCAGAACCTCTTCCTGATCGCCAATGCGAACACGACCTTCAAGGAAGCGTTCGAGATGGCCGATGAGGTCCTGCAACAGGGCGTGCGCGGCATCACCGACTTGATGGTGATGCCCGGCCTGATCAACCTCGACTTCGCCGACGTCCGCAGCGTGATGCAGGAAATGGGCAAGGCGATGATGGGCACGGGCGAAGCTGAAGGCGACGACCGCGCGATCGTGGCGGCGCAAAAAGCAATCAACAATCCTTTGCTCGACGGCGTCAGCATGCAGGGCGCCAAGGGCGTGATCATTTCGATCACCGGCGGCGAGGATATGCGGCTGCTCGAAGTCGACGAGGCCGCCAATCACATCCGCGAGCTGGTCGACCCTGACGCCAACATCATCTGGGGTTCGGCGTTTAATTCGAACCTCGAAGGCAAGATCCGCGTGTCGGTGGTCGCCACCGGCATTGAGGCCGACGCCAAGCCGCAGGCTGCGCCCGAAGCGCCGCGCAGCTTCAGCTTCGGCGCGCCGCGTCGTCCCCGCGATGCCGAGCCGGCTGCAGAAGCACCTGCCGCCGATCCGGTGTTCGTCGCGCCGACGGCGGTCGAAGAACCCGAAGTCGCCGAGACGGTTGATCCGGCACCGGCCGCTGAAGACGAGCTGGTGCTGGGCAGTGCCGAAGCCATGCCGATCAGCGGCCCGGCCCCCGTGTTCGTCGACGAAACCGTCGCGCCTGAGCCGACACCCGCCGAGCCGGTTGCGCGCCGCCGCTGGCTGGCGGCGGGAACGCCCGCCGAGTCGACGCCGGTGGTGGCAGAACCCGAAGCCGCAGTCGAACCTGCGCCTGAACCCGCCGCCAAGCCGAAGACCGGCGGCACCTTGTTCGAGCGTATGTCGAGCGCGACCCGGGCGGCTGCGCGCGACGAAGCGGCGGGGGATCGCGATCCGCTCGATATCCCGCGCTTCCTGCACCGCCAGAATAATCAGTAATCCGGAAAAAGGCGCGCGCCACTTGAACGTTGGCGCGCGTCGCTTTGGCGTTCGCGGGGGCGATGAGGCATTGCCGTCGGCACGACAATCGCCTTTAGCAGCGGGTGAATGATGGCCCCCCGATATGTCGCCCGGTTGCTGATCGGTGCCGCGCTGCTGGCACCAGCGGCAGCGCGCGCGCAGTCCGAAATCGTCGCGCCACCCTCGCCCGATGCCGATGCGCTCGCCGCCGAAGTGCGCGTGTTGGCGAGCAATCCGACCGATCTCAATGCGTTGCTGAGCGCGGGCGAACTGGCGCTCAAGCTCGGCGATCCGACGGCGGCGGCGGCGTTTTTCGCGCGCGCCGAACGCGTCGATCCCAATAACGGTCGCCACCGCGCGGGGATCGGCAGCGTGCTGCTGGTGTTGGAGCGCCCGGGCGAAGCGCTGCGCAAATTCGGTGAGGCCGAGGCTTACGGCTATGCGTCGGATCATTATGCCAGTGATCGCGGGCTGGCGTTCGATCTGGTCGGCGATCAGGGGCGGGCGCAGCGCGACTATCGGCTCGCGCTGCAACGCTCGCCGGAGGACAGCGAAATCCGCCGCCGCTATGCGCTGTCGCTGGCGATTTCGGGCGACCGCGAGCGCGCGCTTGAGCAGATCGACCCGTTGTTGCGCCAGAGCGACCGCGCGGCGTGGCGCGTGCGCGCTTTCGTGCTGGCGATGACCGGCGATTTGGCTGGCGCGGAAAAAATTGCGACGACGATGTTGCCGAACGGGATGGCCGACAGTCTTCAGCCGTTTTTCCAGCGGCTCCCCCGGCTAAGCGCGCTCGATCGCGCCTGGGCGGTGCATTTTGGCGAAGTGGGCGCCAGCCCGGCGCGGCTGGCCGACGCCAAGCTTGCGCCGTCGCTGCCGCCGCTCCCGCCCGAAGTGCGGCCCAAGCCGGTGGTGCAAGTCGCGGCGGCGACGCCCGCCACCAAGCCCGACCGGCGCGAGCGCAAGCCCAAGCCGCCGCGCGAAAAGCCGGTCGAGATCGCCGCCGCGACGCCGCCGCCGGTGCGCCGCCCGGAGCCTGTGCCGCCCAAGCCTGAGGCGGTGCCGCCAGCGGTCGAGCCGCCGAAGCCCGCGCCTGCCAAGGTCGAGCTGGCCAAAGCCGAGCCACCAAAGCCGATCCCGCCAAAACCGCTGCCGGAAGTTGCCAAGCCGACACCCAAGCCGACCCCGCCGCCCGAGCCTGAGCAGGAGCCCGAAGCTGCGCCCTCCGAGACTGAAACGGCACCCACGCCGATGCCTGCAACGGTGGAGCCGAAGCCAGTGGTGGTGACGGCACCGCCCGAGCCTGTGCGCGACGATGCCCAGCCTGTGGTGGCAAGCCCCGGCTTCACCGATCCGGTGGCGGTGCCGCCCGCGCCGAGCGACGCTGCGCCGAAACAGGCCGATCCGGCGCCCGCCGATGCCGCCCCCGTCGATGCCGCTCCAGCGAAGGCGCCACCCGCCGCCGCGCCGGTCGGGCGCGAGGATTCGATCCTCGCACGGATCATCGCCAACATCGGCGTGCCCGCGCGTGAGCTTGACGTGCCGCCGGTGCGGCCGCGCGCGCCTGCGCCGGTTGCCGAACCTGTGCCGACCAAGGCTGAGCCCGAGGTCAAGCCATCGCCGACAGCCACGAAAAAGCCCGAAAAGCCCGTCGAGGTCGCTGCCACCAAGCCGCCCGAAAAGCCGGTCGACCCCAAGGTCGAAGCGCGGCGCAAGGCCGAGGAAAAGAAAAAGGCCGAGGAAAAGAAGAAAGCCGACGCTGAAAAGGCCGAAGCCAAGAAGCAGGCAGCGCTCGCCAAGGCGGCGCCGTCGCGCATCTGGGTGCAGGTCGCGGGCGGATCGAGCGAGGGCGATCTCGCGCGCGCCTGGGCCGCCGTCAAGGCCAAGGCACCCGCAGCGTTTCGCGGCAAGCAGGGGTGGAAGACGCCGCTGCGCTTCACCAATCGCGTGCTCGCGGGGCCGTTCAAATCGAGCGCCGAAGCTCAGGCCTTCGTCAATGATCTGACCAAGGCAGGCGTCAGCAGCTTCGTTTTCACCAGCGCCGCCGGGCAGCAGATCGACAAGCTCGGCGGGCAATGACCGGCCCTTACGCCGCCGATCCGGCGCGCAGTCGCGGGCGGCTGCACGCCGAAGCCAACCAGACCGCGCGGGGCCCGCGCGACGATTTCCAGCGCGATCGGGACCGGATCATCCATTCGATCAGCTTTCGCCGCCTGCGCCACAAGACGCAGGTGTTCATGGCGCCCGACGGCGACCATTTCCGCGTCCGGCTGACCCACAGCCTGGAGGTCGCGCAAATCGGGCGGACGATCGCGCGCGCGCTGGGGCTCAATGAGGATCTGACCGAGGCCTTGTGCCTCGCGCATGACATTGGCCATCCGCCGTTCGGGCACGCGGGTGAGGCGGCGCTGACCGACGCGCTCGCCGGGCAGGGCGGGTTTGACCATAATGGCCACACGCTGCGCGCGTTGACCGCGATCGAGCATCCCTATCCGCGCTGGGCGGGGCTGAACCTCACCTGGGACACGCTCGAGGGGCTCGCCAAGCACAATGGCCCGGTCGCCGCACCCGGCTGGGCGCTGGCCGAGGCCGATCGCCAATTCCCGCTCGATCTCGCGCATTGGCCGAGTCTGGAAGCGCAGGTCGCGGCGATTGCCGATGACATCGCCTATGACAATCACGACATCGATGATGGCCTGCGCGCGGGGCTGCTGACGCTCGATCAGGTGCTGGCGGTCCCGCTGGTCGCGCGGCTGTGGGACGAGGTGCGCGCGCGCTTCGCCGATGTGCCGCCCGCGCGGTTGGTCGGTGAGCTCATCCGCACGCAAATCGGCGCGATGGTCGGCGATCTGATCGCGACCTCGCGCGCCAATATCGCCGCCGCGCGGATCGCGACGGCAGATGATGTGCGGGTGGCGGGTCAGGCGTTGATCGGCTTTTCGGCGGCGATGCGCGAGGATGAGCGGCTGCTCAAGCGCTTCATGTACCCGACGCTGTACCACCACCCGCGCCAGATCGAAGCGGCGGAGATTGCGCGCGGCGTCGTCGCGGGGCTGTTCGCCGCTTATGATGCCGACCCCGCGCTGATGCCGGGCGAGTGGACCGCGCGGCTGCCCGCCGCCGAACCCTGGCGCAGTCGCCATATCGCCGATTTCATCGCCGGGATGACCGATCGCTATGCAATCGGTCGCTACCGCGCGGCGGTGGGGCCAATCGATTTGCCCGACGGTTTCTGACAAACTTCTGCGACAGCCGCGCGTTAAAGCGGATTGGCGTTAGGTTCACTCGTACCCAACCCCGTTTGTGTCGAGCGAAGTCGAGACACCGTGCGCACCGCTAGTGACCCGTTTCTCGACTTCGCTCGAAACGAACGGGTCTGAGAAAGAATATGAGCATTTAAGCGACAATCGTCGAACGCACTGAACGGAGTCTGTCCCCATGTCGGCTGCCAATATTGCGCTCAATCGCTTCGGCCTCGGGGCGAGGCCCGATCAGCCGTTGCCCGGTGATCCCAAGGCCTGGCTGGTCGGCCAGATCGCGCGCTTCGATCCGCGCCCGCCGCTGATTGCCGCCGCGCCGACGCGCGCGGCGATTGCGGGGGAGCTGGCGCAATATCTCAACGAAATTCGCCCGATGCTTCAGCAGCAGCGCCGCGCGCAGGGTGCCGCCGCTGCGCCGCCGATGCAGACTCCGCCCGCGATGCGCGACGCGATGGCGCCCGCGCCGTCAATGGCACCGGCTGGCGAAGCCCCCGATCCGGTCAAGCAAGCGCGGCAGTTTATCGGCCGGCAAGGCCGCGACTATTACGCCAATCTGGTGGGCGCGCGCGCGAATGTCGCGATTGCGAGCGACACGCCGTTTATCGAGCGGATGGTGCATTTCTGGGCCAATCACTTCGCCGTCTCCGCCGACAAGCTGACGGTCGTCGGGATGGCCGGGCTGCTCGAGTTCGAAGCGATCCGCCCGCATGTCACGGGCAGTTTCGCGGCGATGCTGAACGCGGTCGAGCGGCATCCGGCGATGCTGCTCTATCTCGATCAGGCCGCGTCGATCGGCCCGAACAGCCCGGTTGCGCAGCGCGTCGGCCGGTTCGCGCCCAATCGCAAGATCGGCCTCAACGAAAATCTCGCGCGCGAAATCATGGAGTTGCATACACTCGGCGTGCGCACCGGCTATAGTCAGGCCGATGTCACCGAATTCGCCCGCGCGATGACGGGGTTCAGCGTGGCGGGGCTCAATCGCGGGCCGATCTCGCGCTTTGCCGGAACGGCGGGCGCGCCCGGTGACTTTGTGTTCGCAGGGCCGATCCACGAACCCGGCGCGCGTATGATCATGGGCAAGCGCTATGATCAGAGCGGGGAAGCGCAGGCGCAGGCGGTGCTCAACGATCTCGCGGTGCATCCGGCGACCGCGCGGCACATTGCGACCAAGCTTGCGCGGCATTTCACGGGCGACACGCCGCCACCCGCGATGGTCGCGCGGCTCGAAGCCGCCTTCCTGAAGTCGAGCGGCGATTTGCCGACGGTGTACCGCGCGCTGATTGCCTCGCCCGAAGCCTGGACCGCGGCGCCCGCCAAGTTCAAATCGCCGTGGGAATGGGCATTGTCGACGATGCGCGCGACCGGGGTTGGCGTGCTCCCCGCGCTGCAAGTGACGGGGATGCAAATCCAGCTTGGCCAGCCGGTATGGCGGCCGGGATCACCCGCAGGCTATGATGACATCGACGGCAGTTGGGCCGGGCCCGACGCGGTGATGCGCCGCGTTGAAATCGCCCAGCGGATGGCCGCGCGGGCAGGAGGGGCGATCGACGCACGCGCGCTCGCGCCCAAACTCTTCCCCGATGCGGTGAGCCCAGCGACCAAAGCGGTGCTGGCGGGTGCCGACAGCCCGGCCCAAGCGCTCGCGCTCTTGCTTGTCGCCCCCGAAATGATGCGGAGATAATGTGATGATCGACCGCCGTTCCTTCCTCGTCACCGGCGCCACTGCCGCTGCCACGATTGGCTTTGCCCCACGCATGGCCTTTGCCCGCGCGGCGACCGACCGCCGATTCGTCTTCATCATCCAGCGCGGTGCTGCCGACGGGCTGCACACGCTCGCGCCAATCGGCGACCCGGCCTATGCCGCCGCGCGCGTCGGACTGGCGGACGAATTTACCGCTGCGCCCCGGCTCGACTCCATGTTCGCGCTGCACCCGGCGATGAAGACGGTTGCGGGGCTTTATGCCCAGAAACAGGCGCTGTTCCTGCACGCGACTGCCTCGCCTTACCGCGACCGCAGCCATTTCGACGGGCAGAATGTGCTCGAGACGGGCGCTGCGGGGGCCTATCAGGTCAAGGACGGCTGGCTCAACCGGCTGCTCGGCGCGCTGCCTGCTGACGAAGCCAAAGCGATTGCGGTGGCGGTGACGGTGCCGCTGGCATTGCGCGGATCGCATGACGTCGCGTCCTACGCGCCGTCGGCCTTGCCGCAGGCGAGCGACGACCTGCTCCAGCGCGTGGCGATGCTGTACGAAGGCGACAAGCAGCTCCACGCGCTGTGGAGCGAAGCGATCGACACGCGCAAGCTGACTAGCGACATGGCAGCGGGCAATGGCCGCAATGCGGTCGCGACCGGCGCGCTCGCGGCCAAGCTGCTGGCGGCCCCCGGCGGCGCCAAGATCGCGATGATCGAAACCGGCGGCTGGGATACGCATGCGCAGCAACGCGGGCGGCTGGCCGGGCAATTGACCGGGCTCGACGGGATGATCGGTGCGCTCCAGACCGGGCTTGGTCCGCTTTGGGCGAACACGATGGTGCTGGTGGCGACCGAATTCGGGCGCACCGTCGCGGTCAATGGCACCGGCGGCACCGATCACGGGACGGCGTCGGCGGCGATGCTGATCGGCGGTGCGGTAAAGGGCGGGCGCGTGCTCGCTGATTGGCCGGGGCTGGGCGCGGCGGCACTCTACGAAGGCCGCGACCTGAAGCCGACGACATCGCTCGACGGCTTCATCGGCGGTGCGGTTGCGGGGCATTTCGGGCTCGATGCGGCGCGGATCATGCCCGCGCTGTTCCCCGGCGCGCAGGCGCGGGCGATCGAGGGGTTGGTCTAAGGCCTAGCGCGTGCATGGCCCCAGCGCGCCCAGGATGAAGCGATAATCCTCGGCCGCTGCGCGCTGATCGGAGGGTTCCATCGATTGCAGCGCCGCGCTCGGCAGCGACCGGGGCAGGCCGCAGGCGAGGCGATACCAGAGCAAAGTGTCGCGCGGCGGGGGGGCGGCGGCTTCGTCGACGATTTCGCTGAGCGCGACCGCCCAGCGCGGCGCTTCGCCCGGCTGACGGATCACGCTCAGCGAAACCGGCCGCCGCGTTTCGGTTTGCAGGAAGATTTGCGTCTCACCGGCGCCCGGTAGCGTTCCTGCGACGTGAAAGGCATTGCCGACACCGGTGATGCGCGGCGGCGCGTCGGGGGCGATTGATTCGGTGATAATGCGTCGCGTGAGGGCTTCGGCGGGCGCGGACCAGTCGCGCTGCGAATCGGCGCCGGTCAGTTGGACCTGATTCGTTCGCCCGGCGATCGGCCGGGCAAAGGCCAGCACGCGGCGCTTGGTCAAGCGCGGCACCCGCCCGCGCGCATCGGGCGCGACATCATACAGCCAGCCGATCCGCGCAGGCACCGCTTCTTTACCGCGAATCAAGGCGATAACATCGGCTTCGACATAATGGCGCACGAAGCCCGGCGGGGTACCGATCGCCTGCGGCCCGTCGAGCTTTACCGCACTTCGGATCACCGAATCGATCACCAGTGGTGACCGCAGCACCAGATCGGTGATGTCGGCATATTGGGGAGTCACAACAGGCTGAACGCCCGATGTACGCGGCGGGACCTGTCCGGCGACGGCCGCAAAAGGGACCAGCGCGAGCATGGCAAACGCCCGGAAAGCGGCGATTCTTGGAACGATCTTCATGCCGATGGCGTTAACGGATCGTGTCTTTTTTATACAGAAATAATTCTGCCACGTCGGGATTGTACAAATGTTGCGCCCGACAAAGCGTTTGCGTCCCTTCGGAGTGGGCGATAGAGACTTGGGCCTTGGTTGAGGATATAATGGCTCACAGCCAGACATCGGCGTGCCGCAAGGGCCGGCAAGCCGATTTCACAATGGCTAGGGCAAACCGGGAGTTTCGTACCTGAATGGCTTATGCAGACCGGCAAGATAACGGTACAAGGATAGTCGCGGCGGTTCTCGTCGCGATCCTCATGGCCGCATTGGGATATGCTTTCGTCACCGGCCTTGCGTATCAATACGTCAAGAAGGCTGCCGAAAAGCTGAACACGTTCGACGTCGCGCCGCCACCGCCGCCGCCGCCGCCGGACGAACCCCCACCACCACCTCCGCCAGATCAGCCGCAGACACCGCCGCCGGTCGTCTCGCCGCCACCGATCGTGCAGAATCCCAATCCGCCACCGGTGCAGATCCAGACGGTGACGACGCCGCCGCCGCGCATCAACTTGACGCCGATTGCGGCACCACCGGCGCCACCCGCGCCGCCTGCGGCACCGCCGAGGCCAGCCTTAGGCGCCAAGGCGAAGCTGCGCACCAACCCGGGTGACGTCTTTACGCCGGACTATTATCCGGCCGAAGCCAAGCGTCTGAACGTGCAGGGCCGCGTTGGTATCTCGCTCGTCGTCGGCGGCAATGGCCGGGTATCATCGTGCCGGGTCACGGGCAGCAGCGGCAGCGGACAGCTCGACGAGACGACGTGCCGGATTGCCACCCGCTCCCTGCGCTTTGACGCGGCGAAGGATACCGACGGCAATCCGATCGAATCGACTTGGCCGATGACGATCCGCTGGGAACTGAAAGACGAATAACGAACCGCGCCGATGCGGCGGCAGGCCACCGCATCGGCGCATTTATTTTTGGCCAAGATCGACTCATTCAAGATCGACCAAATTAGGGAAAGAAAGCTATGCTCACGTTCATTCTCGCAGCCGGCGGCGCTGCTGCTAAAGAGGACAAGTACGGTCTTGCGGCCGCACTGCGCGAAGGCGGCCTCGTGTCGCAGTCGACCTTTGCCATCCTCGTGATCTTCCTCTTCGTCTCGCTCTACATCCTGTTCACCAAGCTGTTCGAACAGAATAAGGTGATCAGCCAGGGCAAGCGCATTCGTGAAGGCTTCTGGAATTCGGCCAGCCTCGCGGAAGGTGCCGCCAAGCTCGACAAAAATTCAGCCTATCGCCAGATCGTCGACGACGGCCTTGCCGCGCAGGCACAGCACACGCTGCTGACCGATCCGGTCGAAGCGCATGACTGGGTGCATGGCTCGCTCGCGCGCTCGGAAGCGTCGATCAACTCGGCACTCAGCGGCGGTCTCGCCTTCCTCGCGACGGTTGGTGCGACCGCGCCGTTCATCGGTCTGTTCGGAACCGTGATCGGCATCTACCGCGCACTTATCAAGATCGGTCTGTCGGGCGATCCGTCGATCGACAAGGTCGCCGGCCCGGTCGGTGAAGCGCTGATCATGACCGCGCTCGGCCTGGTCGTCGCGGTGCCGGCCGTGCTTGCGTACAACTGGCTCCAGCGTCGGAACAAGGCGATCGCTGAGGACCTCTCGGGCTTCTCCAACGATGTGCTCGGCTACATTGCGTCGGAAGGCAGGGTGCGTCCGAAGGTTGTCGCACCCAAGGGCGCGGCCACGCCGAAGCCTGCGACGCCGGCCAAGCCAACGGCGGCCTGATCGCTCACTGGCGCGGCGCCCATTGATCTTCGGATCGGGGCGCCCCGCCGGTGCGATGGTCTCGCGACCGAAGTCCAAAGAATAGGATAGCTTGCAATGGCGATTAGTGTTGGCGGAAACACCGCCGATAAGCCCGTGTCGGACATCAACACGACGCCGCTGGTCGACGTGATGTTGGTGATGCTGATCATCTTTCTGATCGCGGTTCCGGTCGTCGTTCAGAATGTGAAGGTCAAGCTGCCCGACGTGCGATATGACCCGACGGCGACCAAGCCCGAAAACGTCTCGCTCGTGGTGCGGGGCGGCCCCGGCGGTACCTGCGAAGTCTTCTGGAACCGCATCCCGGTGACCAGCAAGCAATTGCTCGATCGTGCGGTTGAAAAGCTGAAGTTCGAAATCAACCGCCAGGGCGGCCCCAATGCCGCAGGCGTCGAACTGCCCGAAGCGCATATCCGCGGCGACGTCGATACGCCGTACAAGTGCATCGGCGGGACGATCTACACGATGCAGCAGGCTGGCTTTGCCAAGGTTGGCTTCATCTCGCAGCCGCCCGCAGGCACATCCGACACCGAACGCTGACGCGCTGGACGATATTTAGGAGTTACAGATTATGTCGATGAGCGGCGGCTCCGATGATGGCGAGCCGATGATGGAAATGAACACGACGCCGTTGATCGACGTCTTGTTGGTGCTCCTCATCATGTTCATCATCACTCTTCCGATCCAGACGCATGCGGTAAAGGTCGATCTGCCCCAGAACGACCCGCGCAATCAGATCGTCGTCGATCCGGTGAAGAATAAGGTTTCGATTGATCCGACCGGGATCGTTTCGTGGAACGGTCAGCCCGTCGATGACGTGACGCTGCGCCAATTCCTCGATCAGACCAAGACGCTCGATCCCGAGCCCGAACTGCATTTCCAGCCCGATCCGACGGCGCGCTACGAAGTCGTCGACCGTGTGCTGGCGGTGATCAAAAAGTCGGGCGTCGGCAAGCTGGGCTTCATCGGCAACGAGCAATATCGCAACGATTTCTGATCGATCGCGATTGGGATGACGTTGAAGGGCGGTCCTGCGGGGCCGCCCTTTTTCGTGGGGCGTCGCCGACCCGGACGCTTTCGGCATGGCGCCAACCAAGGACGCGCCGTTTTGAGTCAGGTCGCCACGGCGCCAAGGAAGCGGCCACATCCTCCGCTCGTTTCGAGCGAAGTCGAGAAACAGGCCAAGTGCGCGGGGGCCGCAGTTTCTCGACTTCGCTCGAAACCAACGGGTGGCGAAAACGACAGGCTCAAAGCTTGGGCAGTGTCACCCCGCGCTGGCCCATGTACTTGCCCGCGCGGTCGGCATAGCTGACTTCGCACGGCTCATTGCCCTGCAGGAACAGGAACTGGCACGCGCCTTCATTGGCGTATATGCGCGCCGGGAGCGGGGTGGTGTTCGAAAATTCGAGCGTCACATGCCCCTCCCAGCCCGGCTCGAGCGGGGTGACGTTGACGATGATTCCGCAGCGCGCATAGGTCGACTTGCCGAGGCAAATGACGAGCACGTCGCGCGGCACCCGGAAATATTCGACGGTCCGGGCGAGCGCGAAGCTGTTGGGCGGGATGACGCAGCAATCGGTCTTGCGGTCGACGAAGCTGTTCGAATCGAAATTCTTGGGGTCGACGATCGCGGAATCGACATTGGTGAAAATCTTGAATTCGTCCGACACCCGCGCGTCATAGCCGTAGGACGACAACCCATAGCTGATGCAGCCATCGCGCTTCTGGCTCTCGACGAACGGCTCGATCATGCCGGTGGCGAGCGCCTGCTCGCGGATCCAGCGATCGGACATGATGGACATAGGCTAACCCCCGTTTGACTTGGGCAGCAGCTTTCGCGGCTTCGGGGGTGGAGTGCAAGCGGGGAGGAGGCGGCGTGCTGGGTGATCAGGCCACAATCAATTCCCTCAACGCGTCGCCACCAATGCATACCGAGCGATCGCCGCTGCGTGAATCGCGGCGCTATCGATCAAGGGGACAGCGCTCGACTCTGCGTCGAATGCCAGCGCGAGGTCGGTGCCGCCGAGTAGAATCGCCTCGCACCCGTAAGCCTCGATCAACCGGCGCGCCGCTGTGTTGAAGGTGGTCTGCTGTGCAGCGGTGATTGCTCCGGCCGTAGCCATGGCGGCATAGGCCAGATGAACCTCGTCCAGTTCCGGCGGCGGCGGTGCAATCACCTCGGCTGAAGTAATGCCCCCGTAAAGCCGTGATTCCATGACGGTCCGAGTCCCCAAAATGCCAATGCGGCCGAAACCCCTCGCCGACACCGCCGCTGTGACTGCGCCGATCATGTCGATCACGGGGAGCGGCGAAAGCGGCGTGAACGCCTCACGACAGAAATGCCCCGCGATCGACGTCACCGCCACACAGCCTGCCCCGGCGCGCTGCAATCGCTCGGCGAGGCCCGCAAATATGGCCGCCTGATCTGCGCGGTTACCGGCTGCAAGATTGCTCAGCAAGGTAGGCGCGTCGGCATGGACCGTCGTCATGTCGAGCTGCGTGTGCGCGTCGGAGAACAGCGCGATCAGCAGCCTTGTGTAATAATCCTGCGCGGCAGGGCCGATCCCACCAATCAATCCGATCTGCACCGTTCGACCTCCCATGGTAACTGGATTTCGCGACGAGGTGGCCGCAACGCAAGCGCGCTTCAGCGGGGCGGCGGTGGCGGCGCAGGCGGGCTGGGGGGTGTTGTCGGGAGCTTTTGCGACAAGAGGCTCGCGTTGGTCTCCAGTGAGTCGGCGCTCTGGACCACCCCAAGGCAGAATATGGCGAACTGGTAAAGCGCGCCGAAAGTCGCGATCAGCCATGCCGCACCCGCAAGCACCTGACCGAAAACAAAGGTCAGCAGCAGCAACAGCTGCAGCATCACCCAAAAGATGGCGCCGACGAACAGCGGGGCCAAGGCAAGTCCCATCAGCAACCCCGCGACTCCCTCGCCGCGCTTGCCGGGCGTGAAGAGCGCGACGATGCTGGCGATGATCACGCCGAGGATCAGCAGGAGCGTCACGATCATGGTCACGCCGGTAAGCAGACCACCGCGCTCCCACACGATGGCGATCACCTGCGGGAGGGCGAGAAGCGACGCGATTCCCGAATTGGCCAGGCCAAACGCCCCACCGCAATAGCCGGGGGTATCGGGCAGGCTGCCAACTGGCGCACAAAACCATAACCCGACGTGCCCGCGTGTTGCGCCGGCATAGATGCTGGCGATTTCGAAAGGCTGCACAGTTTGCAGACTGTCGCGGATCGATGCCGTCAGCTGCCGCAGCAGCGGGAGGACCGCGACGCCTTCAAGAACCTGACCAATGATCGCCATGACGAGCGCGGCGGCAACCCAGCGCCAACTGCGTTTGCGCACGAAGAACTTCTTGATTTCCTCGATGACCGGCATTGGCGTTGCCCCCCAGCGTCGCGGCTTTCCTACCGCAGTTGACGCGAGGTTAACAGCGTTCAATCAGGCGCGTCGAGGCTCGCCGGGCCAAACGCATGCGGGAGCAGTTCGGACAGCGTGAAAGTCGCCACCCGATCGCCACTCCCTCCGGCGCAGTGGATCACTAGGTCTCGCCCGCCGATTTGTGCGGCTTCGTTTAACACCTGGCGGCATCTCCCGCAGGGCGTAACTGGGTTGGTGCCTTGCAAGCCCTCCGGCCCGATCATCCCGCCGATCACCCCAACCGCGACGATGTCCGCCAGCCGCCCCGCCGCACTTGCAGTGGCGACGGCAACCGTTTCGGCACAGAGCGACAGGCCGTAGCTCGCGTTTTCAAAATTCGCGCCCGTCACGATACTGCCGTCGCTTAGCAACAGTGCGGCGCCGACGTGGAAGCGCGAATAGGGGGCGTGGGCATGTGCAGCGGCGGCGCGGGCGGCGGCGATTAAGGTGGCGGCTTCGCTCATCGCCTCATCCCTTGATATGCAGCACGCAGATCAGCGTGAACAGCCGCCGCGCCGTATCGAAATCGATATCGATCTTGCCTTCGAGCCGTTCCTTGAGCAGCTCGGCGGCTTCGTTGTGGATGCCGCGCCGGGCCATGTCGATCGTCTCAATCTGCTGCGGCGTCGCGGCGCGGATCGCCTGATAATAGCTGTCGCAAATCGCGAAATAATCCTTGATCGGTCGCCGGAAGCGCCCGAGCCCGAGGATATAGGTTTCGAGCGGGGTCGAATCCTCGCGCCCGATCGCGATGGCGAGGCGCCCTTCCTCGACGCTCAGCTCGATCCGGTAGGGGCCGGCATAGCCATCGGGATGTTCGCGTAACGGCTTGAAATAATTGCCCTCGATCAGATCGAAGATCGCAATGCGCCGCTCCTGCTCGATATCGGCGCTACGCCACAATATCGTGCGCTCGTCGAGCTTGACGTCGATGATCCGGGGATCGGCCATGACATCAGCCTATCGGGCGAACGCGCCGCCGAATCAACGCCCAAGCGCATGCGCACTTATCCACCGCAGATTGGCCGCGCCGGGTTGATCGCGACGGCGGGGACGCCGAAAAGGCGGCATGGCCACGCACCCTGTCGATCCCACCCCGCTAGTCGCTGTTCCCAAAAGCTTGCCGCAGAATGTCGAGGCCGAAGCGGCGCTGCTCGGCGCGATGATGCTTGACGAGCGGATTGCCGACGACATCGGTGACCGGCTGACCGAGGAGCATTTCTACGAGCCGGTCCATGGCCGGATTTTTTCGGCGATCAAGCGGCTGCGCGGCAACGATATGCGGCCAACGCCGGTGACGCTGCGCCCGCTGTTCACCGAAGACGAAGGGATGCGCGCGCTCGGTGGCCCTGCTTATCTCGCGCAGCTGACGGGCAGCGGGGCCGGGCTGATCGGCGCACGCGACTTCGCGACTCAAATCTATGACCTCGCGATGCTGCGGACCCTGGTGACGGTGGGCCGCGAGATGGTGGACCGCGCGACCGACACGTCGGAGGAAGTCAATCCGCGCAAGCAAGTCGAACTCGCCGAAGAGGCGCTGTTCAAGGTCGCCGCCGAGGGCAATAGCGAGAATGCGATCAAGAGCTTTGGCCAGGCCGCGACGATGGCGGTCAAAATGGCCGAGCGCGCGCTCAACGCCGGGGGCAGCCTGTCGGGCATCACCACGGGGCTCGAATCGATCAACACCAAGACCGGCGGGATGCACAAGTCGGATTTGATGATCCTCGCCGGACGGCCGGGCATGGGCAAGACGTCGCTTGCCACCAACATTGCGTTCAACGCCGCGCAGCGGTTCATGCGCGACATTGCCGACGGCATCCCCGCGGATCGCTCGGTCGGCAGCAAGGTCGCTTTCTTCAGCCTCGAAATGTCGGCCGATCAGCTCGCGACGCGCATTCTGGCCGAACAATCGCTGATCAGTTCGGAAAAGCTGCGGATGGGCAAGCTCAACAGCGCCGAGATGCAGCGGCTGGTGCAGGCATCGATCGAGTTGCAGAACCTGCCGCTGTTTATCGACGACACCGCCGGGCTGTCGATCAGCGGGTTGCACACGCGGATGCGGCGGTTGCAGCGCAAGCACAAGAATGAGATCGGGCTGGTGGTGGTCGATTACCTCCAGCTGCTGAGCGGGAGCGGGAGCCGCGCGAGCGACAACCGCGTGCAGGAAATCTCCGAAATCAGCCGTGGCTTGAAGACGATGGCCAAGGACCTGAATGTGTCGGTGCTCGCGCTGTCGCAGCTCAGCCGCGCGGTCGAAAGCCGCGAGGACAAGAAGCCGATGCTGTCGGATTTGCGCGAATCGGGATCGATCGAGCAGGACGCCGATATCGTGATGTTCGTGTTCCGTGAGGATTATTATCTGGCGATGCAGGAGCCGAGCAAGCCAATGGCCGACAGCGCGCCCTCGGTCGGCCAGAAGCATGACGAATGGAGTCAGCGGATCCACGCGGTGCAGGGGCTGTCCGAACTGATCATCGCCAAGCAGCGCCACGGCGCGACCGGCAGCGTGAAAATGGTGTTCGAGCCCGAGATTACGCGGTTCAGCGATTATGCGGGGCCGCAGTAGGCGGGCAATCCGCTGGTCCAATCACCCCCCCACCGTTTGTTTCGAGCGCAGTCGAGAAACAAGCCACGGGCGACGTCGCTTGGTACCTGTTTCTCGACTGCGCTCGAAACGAACGGTTGGGGATGAGGATCGCTAGACCGACCGCCCCTATTGCCGCCGCGCGGGCGGGTTCTTGCCCGTTTCGATCATCAACCGCGTGAGCAGGTAGAGCCGAGGCGTGAGCGACTCGAGCTCGATATACTCCTGCTCCGAATGGAAGCCCCCGCCGATCGGGCCAAGCCCGTCGAGTGCGGCAACGCCGCCTTCATAGGCCATGGCCGATTCGGACGCGCCGCCATTGCCGCCGCGCGCGATCCGGCGATCGAGTTCGGCATAAATGCGCTCGGCGAGCGTCGCGAGCGCTTGCGTCTGGGGGTTGTCGGGCAGTGGCGGGTAGCTGATCTCGCGCTTCACCGTCACCACCGTGTCGGGGATGATCGTCGTCGCGGCATTTTTGCGGAACACGGCGTCGACCGCCTCGCCCTGCGCTTTTTCACGGATGCGGACGTTGAAGGTCGCCGACGCATCCTCCGGGATGATGTTGTAGCGGCTGCCGGCCTTCATCAGCGTGAGATTCGCGGTCACGCCTTCGCCGACCTTGGGCAGGCCATCGGCGAGCTGGATCTGGTGGATCAGCTCGAGCGCGGCGTTGCGGCCAAGTTGCGGCGCGACGCCGGCATGGGCGGGGCGCCCTTTGACTGTGATGTCGAACGAATTGCTGCCCTTGCGCCACACTGTCAGCGTGTCGGGGGCATCGCCGGGTTCAAGATTGAGTTCGACATCGGCCGTCCCCACCAGCTTGGTAATCAGCCCGCGCGTGCCCGGCGAGCCGCGCTCTTCGGACGTTTCGACAAGGAAAGTGATCGAGGCGTAATCGTCGTGCTTCAATTGCGACAGCAGCTTGATCGCCATGATGCCTTCGACGACGCCGCCCTTTTCGTCGCCGACGCCGGGGCCATAGGCGCGCTTGCCGTCGGTGCGGAACGGACGCTTGGCGACAGTGCCTGGATCGAACACGGTATCGGTATGGGCGATCAGCAGGATGCGCCCCCTGCCCCGGCCTTTGCGCGTCGCGACGAGATTGTCGGGATAGGCGGCGTTCTCCGCCGGGATGAGCGTCACGTCCATCCCGAGCGCGCGGAGTTGGTCGGCGACCAGCTCCTGCGCCTTTTGCCCGCTGACCTTGTCGCCCGTCCCTGAATCGATGTTGACGAGGCGTTCGAGCAGCGTGAGCTGTTCGGCGCGCAACGCCTCTGCCGCTTGCCACACCTTACCCGCCTGACCCTTGGGCGCGGCAAGGGCAGGCGAGGTCGCGATCAGGGCAGTGGCGAGCAACACGGCGATCCGGCGCATGGGAATCCTTTCAGCGGGCAGTGCGGCCTAGCTTGCCGCCTTTGTCCGCCGAGTCCAGCCCGGCAATCGCTGCCGATCAGTTGGCGCTGTTCGTCACCATTGCATCGTTGGCGTCGAGCATGGCCGCATTGCCGGTATCGACCACGTCCGGCGCGTCGCAGGCGAGGACTGTCTCGCTTTGCTGCCCGCGCCCATCGACAACGGTGACCTTGGCCTTGTCGGGGCAGGTGCCGTCGCTGACGCTGAAGCTAATCGCGCGGTCAGCGCTACTGATCGACGTGCCTGCTGCCTGGCCGGTAGCGGTGAGGAGGCCGATGAAGGGCGCCGTGCCGCCTTCAATCGCGACAACGACCTTGCCGTCGGCGAACGACGATTTGACGGAGAGCGGGGTTACCGGACTTGCGTTCGTGCCCGCAGAGCCGAAGTAAAAGCCCGTCACCGTGCCGAACGTGCCCGCGAAGACGAGGAACACTTCGCGCGCGAGGCGATAGCGGGAGTTGAGGTCTTCGGCGTCCCCTTTGCCGTACAGCGCCCGCGCGATCATCAGTCCGCCAAAGGCGAGCATGCTGACGATCAGCGTCAGCACGAGGACAAGCCGCGTTCCTTCGATCGTAAAGCGCTGCGCGATCGGCAGCAGCTCCAGATACTTATAAACGAACCATAGAAAGATGCCGAGGCCGATAAGCAGCGTGCCGGGGATGATGAACGAGTCCCACCATCTTGGCGCCGGTGTTGCTGCTTCGTCGACAGGATCATTTGCCATGTCGTCAATCCCCCAAATGTACCGGCAATGATTACCACTACCCTGAAAGCGAAGCCATCAAAGTTGCCACCGTTTCGGTATGATTTTGCGCCGCGCCCCGGCTTGGGCTAAGCGCGCGGGCATGACGCTCTACACTCGCTTTACCGCGCATCTCGATGCTGCTCTCGACCGGATTCCCGAAGTCGCCACGCTTGCCCGCAGCGGCGTGACGGTCGAGCCGCCGCGCGACACCAGCCACGGCGATCTCGCGACCAATGCCGCGATGGTGCTCGCCAAGCCGGCGGGGATGGCGCCGCGCGCGCTCGCCGAGCGGATCGCGGCTGAACTCGGCACGCTGGGTGAAGTCGCGTCGGTGGCGATTGCCGGGCCGGGTTTCATCAACCTGACTTTGGGCGAGGATAGCTGGCGGAGTGAGTTGCGCACGATCACCAGCGAAGGCGCCGATTATGGCCGCGTGACGCGCGCCGATCCGGTGACGGTCAACGTCGAATATGTCTCGGCCAACCCGACCGGCCCGATGCATATGGGGCATTGCCGGGGCGCGGTGGTCGGCGATGCGCTGGCGAGCCTGCTCGAATTTTCGGGCAACAAGGTCGTGCGCGAATATTATATCAATGACGCGGGCGGGCAGGTCGATGTGCTCGCGCGCTCGGTGCACCTGCGCTACCGCGAGGCGCTGGGCGAAACGATTGCGATCCCGGAAGGCCTGTATCCCGGCGACTATCTGGTGCCGGTGGGCGAGGCCTTGGCCGCCGAGTTCGGCGACCGTTATGTCGCGGCGCCCGAAGCCGAGTGGCTGGTGCCGTTCCGCACGCATGCGGTTGCGGCGATGATGGACCTGATCAAGGCCGATCTCGCGCTGCTCGGCATCCACCACGACCTGTTCTCGTCCGAGGCCGCGCTGCAAGCGGCGGGCAAGCCCGAAGCCGCCGAGGCGACTCTGCGCGCGCGCGACCTGATCTATGACGGCGTGCTCGAAGCGCCCAAGGGCGAAACCCCCGAGGATTGGGAGCCGGTGGTGCTGCCGCTGTTCCGCTCGACGCAGTTTGGCGATGATCAGGACCGGCCGATCCGCAAGTCGAGCGGCGAATGGACCTATTTCGGTGCCGATCTCGCCTATCATTTCCAGAAGAGCCAGAGCGCCGACCAGTTGATCGACATCTGGGGCGCCGATCATGCCGGAACGGTCAAGCGCATCACCGCCGCCGTGCAGGCACTGACGGGTGGCAAGACGCGCTTCGACATCAAACTCGTCCAGATGGTGCGGTTGCTGCGCGACGGCGAGCCGGTGAAAATGTCGAAGCGCGCGGGCAATTTCGTGACGCTGGCGGACGTGGTGCGCGAAGTCGGCAAGGATGTCGTGCGCTTCACGATGCTGACGCGTAAATCCGACGCGCAGATGGATTTCGACTTCGCCAAAGTGGTCGAAGCGTCGAAGGACAATCCGGTGTTCTACGTTCAGTACGCGCATGCCCGCACGCGCTCGCTCGCGCGCAAAGCTGCCGAGGCGGGGATTTCCGCCGAGGGCGCCGATCTGACGCTGCTCGATGCCGAGGAGCTGGCGCTGGTCAAATTCGCGGCGCA
The DNA here is from genome assembly GCA_964449575.1 of uncultured Stakelama sp. Taxonomy (GTDB): domain Bacteria; phylum Pseudomonadota; class Alphaproteobacteria; order Sphingomonadales; family Sphingomonadaceae; genus Sphingomonas. The sequence goes on along the minus strand of CAYUYZ010000002.1, from coordinate 103,442 downwards.
ATTCCCGCGCCTCATCGAGACTGCCGCCGCCGCGCGCGAGCCGCACCGGGTGGCTTTCTATCTCTATGATCTGGCCGCGGCCTTCCATGCGCAGTGGAATGTCGGCAACGACCGCCCCGAGCGGCGATTCCTGATCTTGGACAACCCTGCGCTTACCGCCGCGCGACTTTATCTTGCCAATGCGCTAGGACAGGTGATCCGGAACGGCCTGGCGATCATGGGCGTCGAGGCGGTAGAGGAGTTGAATTGATGGCAAGCAGCAGCGACACCGTGCACGACGAAGAACGTCTGCCCTGGCTCGAAACCGCCGACGAAGACTATCAGGAGCGTCCGTCGATCATGCGGATGTTGCCGCTGATCATGGGCGGGCTGGTGCTGATTGCGCTGCTGGTGTTCGGCTATGTCGCGCTGAGCGGCGGCGGGGCCAAGCCCGACGGCAACGGCCAGCTGATCGCCGCGCAGGAAGGCGATTACAAGGTCAAGCCCGAAGACGCCGGTGGCCGCAAGGTCGAGGGCGAGGGCGACACCTCCTTCGCGACGAGCGAAGGCAAAGGGCCGAAGAACGCCAAGATCGATCTGAAGCAAGTGCCCGAAGCGCCGGTTACCGCCCCTGGCGGCAAGCCGATTCCGGCGGGCACGTCGAGCAGTGCGCTGGTGCAATTGGGGTCGTTCCCGACCGCTGCCGCCGCCAATGCGGCCTGGGCGGCGGCATCGAAGCGTTTCGCTTATGTCGCGCCGCTCGGCCATTCGGTGGCGCAGGCCGCCGTCAATGGCCGCACCACCTATCGCCTGCGCGTCAATGCCGGCAGCGCGAGCGCGGCGACGGAGCTGTGCGGCAAGCTGAAGGTCGCGGGCGAAGCTTGCTTCGTCCCGCCGAACTGATCGACGCGCGATGCCCATGAAGCCGGTAATTTTCGGGCTGAGCGGCCTTTCGCTCACGGACGACGAGCGCGCTTTCTTTGCCGAGAGCCAGCCGTGCGGGTTCATCCTGTTTCGCCGCAATGTTGAGAACCGGACTCAACTTCGCGCGCTAACTGACTCGCTGCGCGCGCTCACCGGGCGCGATGATGTGCCGATCCTGATCGATCAGGAAGGCGGTCGGGTCGCGCGGATGGCGCCGCCCGAATGGCCGGCTTTTCCGGCAGGCCCCGCGTTCGATGCACTTTACGAAATCGCGCCGATGTCGGCGATCGAAGCGGCGCGCGCCAATGCGCAGGCGATCGCGCTGATGCTGACCGAGGTCGGGATCAACGTCGATTGCCTGCCGTTGCTCGACGTCGCGCAGCCCGACACGACCGACGCAATCAGCACGCGTGCTTATGGGCGCGAGCCGCAACGGGTGGCGGCAATGGGCCGCGCGGTGATCGATGGCTTGCGGCGCGGCGGCGTGGTCGGCGTGGTCAAGCATATGCCGGGGCATGGCCGCACGGTGGTCGACACGCATTATCATTTGCCGACGGTGACCGCATCGGATGCCGAGCTCGAGGTCGATCTCGCGCCCTTCATTGCGCTGAGCGACGCGCCGATGGGGATGACGTCGCACATCGTGTTCGAGGCGTGGGACGCCGAACGGCCTGCAACGCTGTCGCCGGTGATCGTTGGCGACATCATCCGCACGCGGATCGGCTTTGACGGGCTGTTGATGACCGACGACATCGACATGAAGGCGTTGAGCGGCACGGCGGGTGAGAAAGCGGTGGGCGCGCTCGCGGCGGGATGCGATCTGGTGCTGGATTGCTGGGCGCGGATGGACGAGATGGTCGATATCGCCGGGAAGATTGGCGACATGCCCGACGCCTCCCGCACACGACTCGACCGCGCCATGGCGACGATCAAGCCGGGTGAGGGCGACTTTGCCGAACTGATCGCCAAGCGCGACGCGCTGCTCGCGCTGGCCTAAGGCCCGACATACCTAAACCGACCCGTTTGTTTCGAGCGAAGTCGAGAAACGGGCCACAAGCGGCGCGCGAGGTGTCTCGACTTTGCTCGATACGAACGGGTGAAGGTGTAGCTCTACCTGCCCAACCGGCACGTCTTGGCCGGGGTTCGGTGCCCCAACAACGCCGCTACAGAACCTTCAGATACTCCAGCAGCGCCGTCTTCTCAGCGTCGCTCAGCGTCGTCCCGAATTCATGGCCGCAGCGGCTGTTGCCCGATCCGCGCGCGTCGCAGCCGGTGGTGGTGCGTGTATAGGCGCCGGGCTGTTGCGTGGCGAGGCCGACGCGGCTGGTGTCATAGTTCTGGCCGACCGCAAATGTCGCCGGACGCTGGGCCGCAGGCTTGAGCAGATCGGCGAGCGACGGCACCGAGCCATTGTGGAGATAGGGCGCGGTCGCCCAGATGCCGTAGAGCACGCGCGATTCATATTTGAACGTATTCGTCGGCGGATTGACGGCATCCTCGCGGAAGGCGCCCGCGAGCGCGTTCTGCGTATCGGCATTATTCTGTGGCGCGGCGCCCAGCCCGATGAAGCTCAGCTTTTGCTGCAGGATCGACCCGATCACCGAGAAGCTGAGCAGCTTGAATGCCGTCGTCGTCTTGGGGATTGGTGTGCCGACCAGCCGGAACTTGCCGCCCTCCAGCACGCCCGACTGCGCGTCGCGGCCGAGGATCGCATATTGGTGCGAGTCGGTGCCGACGTCCTGGATCGGCGTTGCCCAGGTCGCTTGAAAAAGCGGGCGCGTCACGCCGGGCTTTTCGGCATGGCAGGCAACGCAGCCGCCGCTTTCGGTCGGGCGGCCGAAAATCGCCTTGCCCTGCGCTGCCAGTTGGGCGTTGACCGCGAACGGCCAGCGCGGCGCGCCGATCTTCTTGACCAGGCCTTCGAGCGCGCCCAGCCCCTTGAAATTGGCCGAATTGCCTCTCAGGAAATTGACATTGCTGATCACCGTGCCCGATTTGACCGGGTGATAGACGCCGAACACGCCGTAAACCTCGCCCAGATTGCGCGCGAGGCCGAGCAGATCATTGCCATTGTCGGCAAAACCCGGCCACTGCGTCTTGTCCTGCTTGGGCGCGTTCCAGATGAAGGGATAGCGCACCGGCGCATCGGCCGCGCGGATATTGTCGGCGATCAGATAGGTCGGCGCCGGCCCCAGATCGAGCCCGGCCAGCCGGTTGAAGATCATGCTGACCGCGTCGAGCCGCCCCAGACCCCAGAGATCGGCGCGCGGCAGGGCATTGGTGATCATCGCATTTTCGCGATCATACCAAGTCTGGACCGACAGCTTCAGATTATCGCGCTGCGCCTGCGTCGCGCCTGCGCCGAGCACGGCGGTGGCGAAATCACCAAACGCGGCATCGCTGGCGAGCACTTTGCCGACGCCGCCGACCATATCGACGAGCAGCGCCTGAAAATCGACGATCGCCGGGCCACCGTCGACACGGTAAGTGACGTTGTTCGCGACGATGTTGCGCGTGTGGCATGCCGCGCAGGTCATTCCGGCCATCTGGTCGCCCGCAGGCCCCGCGAGCGTGAAGCCGATCGGCAGATTGGTGCCGCTGGGCGCAAAGGCGTTGGGCAAATAGCCGTAGCGTTGGAGCTGATCGAACAGGAATGGCTTGCCGTCAGGCGTTTTGATCGCGCTCAGCCAAGCATAGGGGATCATCTGTGAGCCCTGATCCTGGCTGTAGAAGGCGGTCCGGGTCGCGTTGGTCCAGTTGGGGCCCTGCGACAGATAGGCGACCGAGCTTTGCGCGGTGCCGGCGGTTGGCGAAGCGGTACCCGCCGCCATCGCGACACTGGCCAAGATGCGAGCGATCCGAGTTTTCATGGCACATCTCCCCCAAGAGCACGCGCATCATGAGCTCGACTTGCCGCAGCGTGTCGATGCCTTAATGCGTCACGAATTTGCCTTATGTCGCAGCGTATCGCAGCGGTCGAACTTGGTCAATATTTATCGTGGGCCGCATCGTTACTGAAAAATCAACTTGTTTTATTGCACTGCGGTACTGGATTTTTCCGAGACGCGACCGGTCGGCGCAACGACTTTCACTCGCGCGCAAAATCCGGCAAGGCTTGGGCGATGGACGCCGATCCCGATACGCTGACGCTCGACATTGATGGCTGGGAAGGGCCGCTCGACCTGCTGCTCGCGCTTGCCCGCACGCAGAAAGTCGATCTGCGGCAATTGTCGATCCTCGAACTGGTCGAGCAATATCTCAATTTCATCGACCGCGCGCGCGCGCTCAAGCTCGAAGTCGCGGCCGATTATCTGGTGATGGCGGCGTGGCTTGCCTATCTCAAATCGGCGCTGCTGCTGCCGCGCGATCCCGAGCAGGAGCCGAGCCCCGAAGAGCTCGCGCTGCGGCTGCAATTGCGGCTCGAACGGCTGAGCGCGATGCGTGAGGCCGGCGCGCGGTTGCTCGCGCGCGATCGGCTGGGCCGCGACGTGTTCGTGCGCGCCGCGCCCGAAGGGCTGAAGACGATCCGCACGGCGGCGTGGCAGGCTGATCTTTATGACCTGATCGAAGCCTATGGCCGGGTGACCGCGCGCACGCGGCCCGTGATGCATATCGTTGCCAATCGCCCGGTGATGACGCTCGAAGCCGCGCTCGACCGCGTCGCACGACTGGTTGGCGAGACGATCGACTGGGCGACGATCGAGAAGTTTTTGCCCGAAGGGGCAGGCGGCGCGTTCCGCAAATCGGCGCTGGCGTCGTCGTTTCTCGCGTCGCTCGAACTCGCGCGGCAGGGCCGGGTCGAGCTGCGCCAGCAGGCGCCGTTCGCACCTCTGTATCTGCGGCGGCCGGCATGAGCGGCGATCCGGTCGATGCCTATGTGCGCGCGGTCGAAGCGGTCTTGTTCGCCGCCGACGTTCCGCTGACGATCGAGGCGATCCGTGCGCATGCGGGTGAGGGCGATGTCCGTGCGGCGCTGGTCGAATTGGCCGCGCATTATGCCGGGCGCGGGATCGAGCTCGTCCAGCGCGGCGACCGCTGGCATTTCCAGACTGCCGCCGATCTGGCGCATCTGCTCCGCCGCGACCGCGAGGAACCGCGCAAATTGAGTCGTGCGGGCGTCGAGACACTGGCGATCATTGCCTATCACGAGCCGGTCACCCGCGCCGAGATCGAGGCCATCCGCGGGGTGCAGATTTCGAAGGGCACGCTCGACGTGCTGATGGCGGCGGGGTGGGTGCGCCCGGCGGGGCGGCGCGAAGTGCCGGGGCGGCCGTTGCTCTATGCGACGACGCCCGAATTCCTCGCGCATTTCGGCCTGATCAGCCGCCGTGATTTGCCCGGCATCGACGATCTGCGCGCTGCCGGACTGCTCGATCCGATCGATCTCGCTTTCGAACACGCCGAGGTGGCAAATGGTGAGGAAGACGCCTAGATAGGCGGTTAGAGCGTTTAGGAGAATGATCATGGGTGGTTTCAGCCTGATGCATTGGCTGCTGTTTGGTGGCGTCGCGATCCTCGTGCTGGGTGGCGGTCGCTTCTCGGCGATGATGGGTGATGTCGCCAAGGGCGTGAAGCAGTTCAAAAAGGGCCTGTCCGAAGAGGACGAAGAGAATAAGCCCGCGAGCCGGATCGACGCCAAGGCCGAGCCCGAGCCTGCTGCCAAGGACGGCTAAGCCCGCCCGATGTTCGATGTTGCGCCGTCCGAACTGCTGCTGGTGGGATTCGTCGCGCTGGTGGTGATCGGCCCGAAGGACCTGCCCAAGGCCATGCGTGTGGTCGGCTATTGGGTCGGCCGCGGGCGCGGCGTGATGCGCCAGGTCCGCAGCGGCTTCGACACGATGATGCGCGAAGCCGAGCTGAAAGAGCTCGAAGAAAAATGGGCGCAGGAAAATGAGCGCATCATGCGCGACACCGCGCTCACCCCGTCCACACCCATGGTGCCGTTTGCGCCTGAAACCAGCGATGATGTCGATGCGCCGCCGGTGATGACGGCCGCACCGGTGCTGACCGGGCCGCCACCGCCGAGCCTTGATGAGATCGATGCCGCGCTCGGCCTTCACCCCGATGCCAGCGTGCCGATCGAACCGCCCAAATGAACGCGCCTACCAAAGACACGAGCGAAATCGACGCATCGCGCGCACCGCTGCTCGATCATCTGGTCGAGCTGCGGCGGCGGTTGATCTATTGCCTGATCGCGGTCGCGCTGGCGTTTGCGCTGTGCTTTGGCTTCGCGCGGCAAATTCTCGAAATCCTTGTGCATCCGCTGGTCGCGGCGGGGCAGAAGACGATCATCAACACCGATGTGTTCGGCGGCTTTTTCGTCCAGCTCAAAGTCGCTTTCTTCGCGGCGATGATGATCGGATCGCCGGTGATCGCGACGCAGCTGTGGCAGTTCGTGGCGCCCGGGCTTTACCGCAATGAAAAGCGTGCGCTGCTGCCGTTCCTGCTCGCGACGCCGGTGCTGTTCACGCTCGGTTCGTCGCTGGCCTATTTCATCGCGATACCGATTGCGCTCAAGTTCCTGCTGGGCTTTCAGGGCGATCTGGGCGGGGTGACGCAGGAAGCGCTACCCGACGTCAACAATTACCTCGGCTTCGTGATGCAGTTCATGTTCGGCTTCGGGATTTCGTTCCTGCTGCCAGTGCTGCTGATGCTGCTCGAACGCGCCGGCATTGTTACTCGCAAGCAACTGATCGGCGCGCGGCGCTATGCGATTGTCGCGGCGGTCGGCATTGCGGCGGTGCTGACTCCGCCCGACATTGGGTCGCAGCTATTGCTCGCGATCCCGCTGATCATTCTCTACGAACTGGCGATTATCGGCATCTGGTTTACCGAAAAGCGGCGCGGGCGTGCCAAGCCGGTCACCGACGAAGCCTAGGCGCGCCGGCCTCCCGACAAGGGAAAGAATTAAGACCCGGACGCGCCACCGGGGGGAGGGGATTGCGCGTCCGGGCCCATTGTTGTGGATAGCGAGAGCGGGGGGGCAAGTATCGCTATCCGAAGTATAAAACGACGGTCGGCACGACGGGTTCCCGGCCCGCCAGAATTTTTTCGACTCTTTTTACGGGCGGTTGAAGCGGGCGCTCAGTCCCGGCCGGTAATATTGACCGGGATTTCGAACGCCCCCACCAGCGGGTCGTGGTGCAGCTTCGATCTGAGCTGCCGCGACAGGCCCTCGACCACGCGGCCATAGCCTTCGCCCAGCTCGGTGTGGAGGCGGTCGCTATCGACGAGCGCGGGGGAGCTGATTCGCACCACCGCCTTGCCCTGCGCATCGCCCGGCTTGAGCGACAGCCGGATCGCGGCATCGCTCTGCACGCGCATCGCCAACTCAATCAGCTCGGTGAGCAGGAAAGCGACCGCCGTCGCGACATCCTGCGTCGCGAGATAGGAATCGAGGTCGAGCGCGATCGACAGCCCCGAACCTTCGGGCGCGGTCGCGCGGATGTTCGACGCGAGATCGCCGATCACGGAACGGAGGCTAAGCCCGCGCCCCTGATCGATTTCGGCGAAATGATTGCGGTGGACGACCGCAAGCGCGTCGACGCGGCGCTGGATCGACGCATAGGCCGCGCTCGCCTCGGCGCCCGCCGCACCGCGCGAATGGAAATTGATCAGGCTGGAAATTACTTGCAGGTTATTCTTGACGCGGTGATGGACTTCGCGCGTCAGCGCGGTCTGGCGCACCAGCCCTTCGGCAAGGCCCGCTTCGTGCGACGCGACCGTGCGGCTGATCGCGCGGAAGGTCTCGCCGAGCTCGCGGATTTCCTGCGCGGGCGATTGCCGCGCTTCGGCCGAATCGATTTCCTGCCCCGGCACATAGGTGGCGACGCGAATGCGCAGGTCGCGCAAAGGGCGGATCAGCAGCCGGTCGACAACGAACCAGCCAATCCCCGCTGCTGCTGCCCACATCAGCAGCGGCAGCAGCATTGCGACGATCATCGGTGACGAAATCGGCGCGCTGCGTGTGCTCATTTCGAACAGCAACCCGTCGACGCCGACCGGGACGCCGATCGTCTCGGTGCGATCAAGCGGGCCGAGATCGGTCATCGCCTCAAGCGGCAGGCGCATATTCGCATGGACGATCAGCGCGGCATAGGGTGGCACAAAGCCGGTCGGTCGGGCGATCTGCGCCAGCGCGGTCGCAGGGAAGGTCGCGGTGGCGCGCAGACGCCCACTGGGCGCGGTGATCGCAAGCGCAAGCCCCGCCTGCGGAGCGATACTCACCGCGAGCGCGCCGCCCGGCGGCGGTGCGGTGATCGGGATCGGCGGCAGGCGTGTGGTGCCGCAAAGCACCCGGCCGCGGCGATCACTGATCGAAAAGCGCGCGCCACTCGCAAGCTGTTCGGCGAACACGCCCTGGACGCGCGCGCAACTCGGCGCATCGGCGGGGTCGGTGTCGAGCGCTTCGAGTGCGACCCGGAGCGCGGTCATGTCGCCGATCAGTTCAATGCCTAGCGCATGGGCGCTTTCGGTTGCGGCGACACGCAGTTGCGAGCGGGTTTCGGTGTCCGCCAGCCGCGTGGTCTGGCGTGCCGCGAACAGCGCAATCAGCGCGAGCGGCAGCAACGCCGCGCTCAAAATCAGGAATAACTTGGCCCCGGTCGGCAGAGCCGCGAGGAACCGGTTCAGCCGCCACCCCCGACGCTCTTCATCAGGTGGCGCATCCATCGCGCGGCATTAATCGAGTTTGCTGAGCAGATCGAGCAGCTCGGGCGGAATAGGTTCCTCGACCGCGGCCTGATAGACTGACCGGAGCGATTGTCCCATGTCATGATCTTCGGATTGCTGCTTTGCCGTCCGGCGCTTCGGCGGCTTTTGTGGCGGGCCACTGTCAGATTCCAACGAACTCGTCCCCCAAAATGGACCGGAACCATTGCCCGGCGGGATGCCGCCGAACAGGCGCGCGCCACCTTTGGCGTGAAGTTCGGCCAGAGCAATGAAACCAAAGAGCGCGTCGATAGTTCCGTGTCCGATGCAAAAACACAATTCGATTCGGTGGGTCGCTTTTTGTGGGCATCGCGAAACGCATTGCAATGGGGGTGCGCCGCTTTCATAAGGCGCGCTCGGTCAGGGAGAAATTGACGATTATGTCGCTTGGACAACAGCTCGCACCGCATCTCCCCTTTCTGCGGCGCTACGGCCGCGCGCTGACCGGCAGCCAAGCGCAGGGTGACCGCTATGTTCGCGCCACGCTCGAAGCGATTGTCGCCGCGCCCGACCAGTTTCCGGGCGAGGTCGATCCCCGGCTGGGGCTATACCGGATGTTTCAGGGCATCTGGGCGTCGGCCAATTTCGACGAAGCTCCGGACATTGGCGGCATGCCGAGCGGCGATCACGAAGCGATTGCGCGCGCACGGCTCGCGCGGATGACGCCGCTGTCGCGCCAGGCCTTGCTGCTGACCGCGATGGAAGGGTTCGCGCCCGAAGATGCGGCCTATCTGATCGAGGTCGAAGTCGATGAGGTCGAGAATTTGGTGGCCGCAGCGCTCGCCGAAATCGAAAGCCAGACCCGCGCGCGCGTGCTGATCATTGAGGATGAGCCGATCATTGCGATGGATATCGAAACGATCGTGCGCGACCTGGGGCATGACGTGACCGGCGTGGCTGTCACGCGTGACGAAGCCGTGGCGTCGGCGCTTGCCGACCGCCCGGGCCTGGTGCTGGCCGACATCCAGCTTGCCGACGACAGTTCGGGTATTGACGCGGTCAAGGACATCCTCGCGCAATTTCAGGTGCCGGTGGTGTTCATCACGGCGTTCCCCGAACGGCTGCTGACCGGCGAGCGGCCCGAGCCGACCTTCCTGATCACCAAGCCGTTCCAGCGATCGACGGTGAAGGCGGCGATCAGCCAGGCGCTGTTCTTCGACGAGGCGACGCTGCCAACGGTTTGACGCGCGCGTAAAATCGGGACGGACCCAAAACGGCTTTGCTGCGTTGGGGGGCTATGGTTGAACGCGATCCTACCCCCCATATCAGCACCGAAGCGGCGCGCGGTGGCGTAACGCCGCATGTGACGCGCTATGTGCTTGGCATCTCACTGGTGCTCGTCGTCGTCATCTTCGCCTGGCTGCTGCTGCGCTAAGCATGAAACCGGGGCGGGTGACGATGGGCGGGGCGACCCTTCCTTTGAACGGCTGCTTTACGCCGGATGTTGCGATGGGAGCGGCATGAGCGATTCTGATCAACAGGACGATTTCGTGGCCGTCGGCCCCGCCGATGAGCGCGTTGCGCTGCCCGATGCCGAATTCAAGGCGCAGTTGGCGCAAGTCATTCCCCATCTGCGCGCCTTTGGCCGATCGGTGTCGGGCAGCCGCGACCTTGCCGATGATCTGGTTCAGGAAACGCTGATGAAGGCTTGGGCCGCGCGCGCGCGCTTTCAGGCGGGCACCAACATGCGGGCGTGGACCTTCATCATCCTGCGCAATCTCTATTTGTCGCAGATGCGCCGGTCGCGCTTTCGCGGCGAGTGGGATGATCTGGTCGCCGACCGGATTCTGGCAGCGCCCGCCGGACAGGACAAGCAGGTCGAACTCGGCGACATGCAGCGCGCGTTGATGCATCTGCCGCAGCCGCAGCGCGAGGCACTGATCCTGATTGGCGCGGGCGGCTTTGCTTACGAAGAAGCGGCGGAAATCTGCGGCGTCGCAGTGGGGACGATCAAGAGCCGGGTTGCGCGGGGGCGGGTCGCGCTTGAGGTGCTACTGACCAATGGGACGCTGCCGTCGCGGCGCTCGCACAGCATTCCCGATGGCCTATCGGCGCTCGATTCGATCATGGGCGACGTTGAAGCGCTCAGCCGCCAGCGTTGAGCTTGGTTGCGCGCGCGATCAGCGCTGCGGCTGGGCGCGCGATGCCCCATCAAGCTCAGCGAGGATCGACGTCCAATCGTCGGGCAAGCCTTCATCGGAATCGAACGCGGCCGACAGCGCGAAGGCGATTGTGTCGCCAGCGCGGGGCGCGCGCACGACGATGCCATCCTCGCAGGCGTTGACGGTGGCAAGGGCGTCCTCGTTCGACATGGCAGTGATAACGACCTGGCCGTGCTTTTGTTGCCCTTTTCGCAGAATAGGTGCTGCATTTCCTTGCGATTCCGCACACATCAGCGCGCATGAGCGACACTGATGCCGCCAAAGACCTGACCAATGCGGTGGCGCGCGCGCGCGCGCACGCGCCTTTCCTTGCGCAACTGCTCGGTCGCGAGTCCGATCTGACGGCAGGCTTTGCGCGCGGCGAGCTGCCCGATTTCGCCAGCCTGTGGACGACCGAAAGCGATGCGCCAACGGGGACGGCGCTGCGTCGGGCGCGGCGGCGACTCGCGTTGGCGGTCGCGATCGGCGATCTCGCCGGGTTGATCGATCTGACGGCGGTGACGGGGGCACTGACCGATTTTGCCGATTACGCGCTCGACACCGCCATCCGCGCGGCGATTGCCGAGCGGACGCCGGGTGCGCCGCCGATCGGGTTCGCCGCAATCACGCTCGGCAAGCAGGGCAGCCATGAGCTCAACTATTCGTCGGACATCGACCCGATCCTGATTTTCGATCCCGCCACCCTGCCGGTCCGCCCGCGCGAGGCGCCCGAGGAGGCGGCGGTGCGGATCGGGCGCCGGGTGATCGAGCTGCTGCAAGCACGCGACGCCGACGGTTATGTGCTGCGGGTCGATCTGCGGCTGCGTCCATCGGCCGAAATCACGCCGATCGTGCTGCCGATCGACGCGGCAATATCGCATTATGAATCGGCGGCGCTCGCGTGGGAGCGCGCCGCCTTCATTCGCGCGCGGGCGGCGGCGGGTGACATCGCGCTGGGCGAACGATTTCTGGCGGCGATCAAGCCATTCGTCTGGCGCCGCGCGCTCGATTTCGGCGCGATTGGCGAGATTCGCGCGATTTCGAAGCGGATCCGCGATCATCATGCGCAGGGGCAGGCGCTTGGCCCCGGCTATGATCTGAAGCGCGGGCGCGGCGGCATTCGCGAAGTCGAATTTTTCGCGCAGATTCACCAGCTGATCCACGGCGGGCGCGATCTGGCGGTGCGGGTACCGGCGACCCGCGATGCGCTGGCGGCACTGGCCGCGCATGGCTGGATCGATGCCGATGACGCAGTGGCGCTTAGTGCTGCCTATACGCTCTATCGCACGATCGAGCACCGCGCGCAGATGGTCGAAGACCGGCAGACGCATGCGCTACCGGCTGGCGCCGCGCTTGAGTCGCTGGCGGCGCTGCACGGCTTGCCCGATGGTGCGGCCTTGCTCGCGCTGCTGGCGCCGCACGTCGCGCATACCGAGCGCGTTTACGCCGCACTCGAACCCGATGCGGCGCCCGGCCTGTCGCAGGACCCCGCGACGCTGGCGGTGATGCTGCAGGAAGAGGGGTTCGCCGGCGACACGGTCGACCGTGCGATCGAGCGGATCGCGCAATGGCGTGCGGGCGCTTATCCGGCGCTGCGCAGTGGTGCCGCGCGCGCGGCGCTCGAAGCGGTGCTGCCGGGGCTGGTGCGCGCGCTGGGTCAGGCCGCCGATCCTGCCGAGGCGGTGCTGCGGCTCGACCGGATTCTCGCCAAATTATCGAGCGCGATCAATTTTTTCCGCCTGCTCGAGGCTCAGCCAGCGCTTGCGGCGCTGTTGACAGCGATCCTCAGCCACGCACCGCCGCTCGCCGATGCGCTGGGGCGGCGGCCCGAGTTGTTTGACGCACTGCTCGACGCGAGCGCGCTCGATCCGGTCGGCGATGTCGCTGCGTTGGCGGCACAAATGATGCCGCGTGAGCGCGATGCCGATTATCAGGCCGTGCTCGATCAGGCACGCCGGGTGGTTGGCGAGCATCGCTTCGCGCTTGGCGTGCAGATCGTCGCGCATGCGGCTGATCCGCTCGCGGTCGCGGCGAGCTATGCGCGCGTCGCCGAAGCGGCGATCGGTGTGATCGCCCGGGCGACGATTGCCGAATTTGCAGGCGTGCACGGCCAAGTACCGGGCAGCGAGCTCGTTATCCTCGCGCTCGGGCGGCTCGGGGGCGGGGTGCTGACACATGCATCCGATTTGGATCTAATTTACGTGTTTACGGGCGATTATGCCGCTGAGTCCGATGGCGCGCGACCGCTCGGCGCCGTGCTCTACTACAACCGGCTGGCGCAGCGGCTAACGGCGGCGCTGTCGGTGCCGACACCTGCAGGGCCGCTCTATGACATCGACACGCGGCTACGCCCGTCGGGGACGCAAGGCCCGCTGGTGGTTTCGATGACGGGCTTTGCCCGCTATCAGCGCGAGGCGGCATGGACGTGGGAGCATATGGCGCTCGCGCGCGCGCGGCCGTTGTTCGGCTCGGCAGCGGCGCAGGCCGAGGCGCAGGCAGTGATCGACGATGTGCTGCGCGGCGCGCGACCACAGCGCGATCTCGCCGCCGATGCCGAGAAAATGCGCACCGATATCGCTGCGCACAAGCCACCCGCCGGGCCGCTCGACGTCAAGTTGCTGCCGGGCGGGCTGGTCGATCTGGAATTCACGGTTCACCTCACGCAACTCGCGGCGCGCACGGGCTTCGACCCGAATTTGGGCGGCGCGATTGATAAGCTGGCGGCGGCGGGCTTGCTGGCGCCGGGATTGCGCGCAGCCCACGACCTGCTGACCCGGTTGCTGGTGATCACGCGGCTGGTCGCGCCCGATGGCGCTGTGCCGGGCGAGGCGACGCGCGCGCTGATCGTTGCCGCGATGGGGGCAAGCGACTGGGCCAGTTTGGTTGCGCTGATCGATGCGACGCGGCAGGAAGTGCGCGAAAGCTGGCAACAGGCGATTGAAAGGTACCGACATGGCCCTGACTGAAGGTGCAACGCTCCCCGCTCTGACGCTGACCGCAAGCGATGGCAGCGATTTGCCGCTGAAGAGCTTCGTCGGCGCGCCGCTGGTGCTCTATTTCTATCCCAAGGACGACACGCCCGGCTGCACGCGCGAGGCGCAGGATTTCAGTGCCGAGGCCGTTGCCTTTGCCGCGGTGGGCGCCAAGGTGGTCGGCGTGTCGAAGGACACCCCGGCCAAGCACCAGAAATTCACCGCCAAATATGATCTGAAAGTCGCGCTCGCGACCGACGCCGATGGCGTGGTGATGGAAGCGTTCGGCGCCTGGGTCGAAAAGAGCATGTACGGCAAGAAGTATATGGGAATCGAGCGGTCGACCTATTTGTTCGACGCTGCGGGCACGCTGGTGCGCGCCTGGCCCAAGGTCAAAGTCCCCGGCCATGCCGCCGAGGTGCTGGCGGCGGTGCGCGCACTCGGTTGAATTGCAAAATCCTGCGGTGCCGAATCACCTGCGCTCGGCAAATGGTTAATCACCATTGACTATGTCGATTGCCCACGCGGAACGATTCGGGAAACTTAACCCCAATTGAACGACTCGCCGTGCCGAGCGTTCAACCTATCCCAGAGCTGTGACACGGCTATTGCCGCAACCAACATCGTTCGGCCAAAGCAGGGTGGTCGATGCGCCGGAGGGGCTGCGCGCACGATAATCGGGTGTCGGGCGGCATCGCAACCTAGCGTCGGGGACAAATGGTCACGATTGATTCGAAGCAAATTGCGCATGCCGTGTCGCAATTCCGGGCAAGCTTTAAGACCCGTGACTTCATCTTTCACGATGGGCGCGACCTGCGCCGATTCAGCATTGCTGGCCGCACCCAGGCCGCGCTGGCGGGTGTTGCCGGGATCACCTTGTGCTTTTCGGCTTACGGCGTTGTCCATGCCGCCGCGGGTGCCGTGCAGATGACCGGCGCGCTTGGCACGCCCAAATCGCCTGAAGCCAAGCTCGACGCGCTGCGCCACGAACTCGCGTCGATGCAGGTGAAGGTCGATCGCATCAAGCATGCCGCCGAAGTTCATGCCGCACGGATCGAACAGCGGCAGGCGCTGATCGCCGCCGTGCTGTCGGGCGCGCGTAACACCAACCTCGCGCTCAACACGCCGACGCTCGATGCCGCGACCACGGCCGCCGCCGCCGATGTTGTGGCACCACTGACGCGCGCCGAGGCGCGTCAGGCAGCGCTTGCCGTCCGCGTTCGCTATGTCGCCGAGCAGCGCTATCTGCGCACCGCCGATCATTTCCGCCGCCTGGGCCTCGCGCCCGAGCGGATCATCGCACAGGGCGGCGTTGGTGGCCCTTATGAGCCCGTCAACACGACCCAGACCGTGCCCGAAGCGAATGCCGACGCCCAGTTCCGCTCGCTGTTCATGACCTGGAAGAAGCTTGAGACGCTCGAAAAGGCCGTGATCGCCATTCCCGCGACCCAGCCGGTCACCAATGTTACCTTCAGCAGCCTGTTCGGCGTGCGCAGCGATCCGTTCCGGGGCACCGCCGCCATGCATGCGGGTATCGATATCCCCGGCGCGGTCGGCACGCCCATTTACGCCACCGCCGACGGCATCGTTGGCCGCGCCGAACGATCGGGCGGCTATGGCAATCTGGTTGAAATCAACCACGGGCGCGGTATCGCGACGCGCTATGGCCATTTGTCGAAGATTTTGGTCACCCCGAACATGCGCGTGACGCGTGGCCAGCTGATCGCACTGATGGGATCGACCGGCCGCTCGACCGGCAGCCATTTGCACTATGAGGTGCGGATCGATGGCCAGGCCGTGAACCCGATGCCCTTCCTGCAAACCGCCGATTATCTGTCGCCCGCGCGCGAAGTGAAGCCGGTGCAGGTGGTGGCGGGGCCAACCGACGCGGCCAACTAAGGCAGCGACGAAGCGCCGTTGCCGTCGGGCGGGCGAGCGCCTATCTTGGCCGCATGACCACGCTGCACCCCGATCTGTCGCTGTCCCCATCCGCTGCCGCGCGCGTCGCGGCGATTGCCGAGCGGCAGGGCAAGCCCGCGATGCTCCGGCTGTCGGTCGAAGGCGGTGGCTGCTCGGGCTTCCAGTATAAATTCGGTCTCGCTGAGGTGATTGAGCCCGATGATGCGGTGGCTGAGACCGCTGGCGTCAAGCTCGTGGTCGATTCGGTCAGCTTTGATCTAGTGCGCGGCGCGGCGGTCGATTTCGTCGAAACGCTGGGTGGCACGGCGTTTCGGGTCGAGAATCCGCAGGCGGCCTCAGGCTGCGGCTGCGGCTCCAGCTTCGCGGTCTGATCAGCGCCTGCGCGTGAAAATCGTCAGCTTCAACGTCAACGGCATTAAGGCGCGGCTGCCGCGTTTGGTCGAATATCTGACCGAGCAAAAGCCCGATATCGTCTGCCTGCAGGAACTCAAATCCTCGGACGACACGCTGCCGATCGGCGACATCGAAGCGGCGGGCTATGGCGCCGTGTGGCACGGGCAAAAGGGTTTTAACGGCGTTGCGATTCTTGCGCGCGGCACCACTCCGGTCGAGCGGCAAAAGGGGCTCGGCGGCGAGCCCGAGGACGACCACAGCCGCTATATCGAGGCCGAGGTCGACGGACTGGTCGTTGCCTCCATCTATCTCCCCAATGGCAATCCGCAGCCGGGGCCGAAATTCGAGTACAAGCTGCGCTGGATCGACCGGCTGCGCGCGCGGGCGCTCGAATTGCTCGCTGAGGAGCGGCCAACGGTGCTCGCGGGCGACTATAATGTCATTCCCAACGACGATGACACCTTCTCGGTCACCGCAATGGCGAGCGACGCGCTGATGCAGCCCGAAAGCCGCGCCGGGTTCCGCGCGCTGGTGGCGCAGGGGTGGACCGATGCCTTGCGCACCCGTCATCCGCGCGGCGGCGTTTGGACCTTCTGGGACTATCAGGCGGGCGCGTGGCAGCGCGATGCTGGCTTTCGCATCGATCATCTGCTGCTCAGCCCGCAGGCCGCCGACCGGCTGGTCGATGCTGGTGTCGACAAGGAGTATCGCGGGCGCGAAAAAGCCAGCGACCATGCGCCGACCTGGGCAGTGTTGCGCGATCGCTGAACGATCGGGGGGAGAAGGGGAATGGCTAGGTTGTGGCGCCGCGCACTCGCGTTGGCAGCAGTAGCAGGCGCGAGTCCCGCGCTCGCCGACGAACGCGACTATTGCCCGGCGCGGCCGGGGCTCGGGACTCCAGCCTGCACGATTGCGCCGGGGCGGGTATCGGTTGAAACCGGGCTGGTCGACTGGACCCGCGACGATACGCCCGACAGCCGCACCGATGGCTTCACGATCGGCGATACGCTGGTGCGCATGGGGGTGACCGATCGCATCGAGCTGCAGGCTGAATGGGTGCCCTATGGCAGCCAGCGGATGCGCGACCGCGCGAGCGGCGCCGTCACCCGTACCGACGGCGTCGGGGATCTGACCTTGGGTTTCAAGGCCAACCTGAACAATCCTGACGGCAGCGGCTTTTCGATCGCGGTGCAGCCCTTCGCCAGCGCACCGATCGGCCGATCGCCCGCCGGGGCGGGGGATTGGGGAACTGGCGTGCTGGTGCCGATGAGCTGGGATCTGGGTCACGACCTGAGCCTGCAACTGACGCCCGAGATCGATGCGGCAGTGAATGAAAGCGGCCGCGGGCGGCATCTGGCCTATAGCGCGATTGTCGGTCTGGGTTTTCCGATTACCGGCAAGCTGTCAGGCACGGTCGAATATCAGGCATTGCGCGATGACGATCCGGGCGGCGCGACGACGCAACATCTGGCCTCAGCGTCGATCGGCTGGATGCCGACCGGCGATTGGCAAGTCGATGTCGGCGCCGTCATCGGGCTGAACCGGTCGAGCACCGATGCCGAACTCTATGTCGGACTGTCGCGCCGATTCTAACTTTTGGGGCTATTCGCCAAAATTTGGTGAATTACCGTTACAATACGGTGACTCGCAGTTGGTCAAACTATTGAAATAACTAATAATAAAACTTGGCATGGCTGATGCAAAGCTCCTGGTGCGGCGCCCCCGACCGCATTAATCCAGGAGAATATCATGTTCTTGCGTACGCGTTTTGCCGGCAGCGTCGGTGCTGCCCTTGCCGCTGGTTTGCTCGTCGCGGCATTTGGCCCGGCCAATGCCGCGCCGCAGCCCGGTCGTGCTGCCCAGGCCGATAGCGTGGTCGGCAATAACACAACGGCGGCCACCCCCGATCGCAAGGTCGACACGCGCCGCTATTGCATGCGCTACACCCCCACGGGCTCGCGCATCGAAAAACAGCGCTGCCAGACCAAGGCCGAATGGTGGGCCGAAGGCGTTGACGTCGACAATCCCGACCAGTGATGGCTTGGGGACCGCGGCGCCTGACGGCAGGCGCCGCGGGATCCCGATCACAGCGCCTTGGCGTAGATTTGGTAGATGCGGTTGACGTGGCTGTCGATCGTCTCCGCAATCGCGTTCATACCCTGATTGTCGTCGAGCACCCAGCCGATCTCGCCGCGTGACGCGCCATATTTGGTCACCGACGCGCGGCGGATATACTCGATCATCATGAAGGCGAGTTGGCTCGCCATCCGCGATGCCTGCAAGCGCTTGACCACCCCCATCAACGGGACGCGCATCGTCCGCACCTTGGGCTTGCGCAACCACAGCAGCAGTTTGGCCCAGCCGAAGGGGAATAAATTGCCCTTCAGCGGGGCGATGGCTTCGTTGAGGTCGGGCAGGGTGATCATGAACGCGACCGGCTCGCCGTCGAGTTCGGCGATGCGGATCAGGTCGTTGAACACGATCGGCTTCAGCTTCTTGCCGACATCGTCGATCTCGGGCTGGGTGAGCGGCACAAAGCCCCAGTTATCGGCCCAGGCATCGTTGAGGATGCCGAGGATGATGTCGGCCTCGCGTTGAAACTGCGTCCGATCGACCTCGCGGATGCGGATGCGCGCATTCTTCTCGCCCGCAGCCACAATGCGCTGGACGATCGGCGGGAAGTCCTTGGTGATGTCGAGCTCATAGGTGATCAGCTGTTTTTCGGGCGCATAGCCTGCGCTTTCGATCCAGCCCTGATAGCGCGCGGGATGATGGCCCATCATGATCGTCGGTGCGTGATCATGCCCCTTGATCAGCAGGCCGGGCTCTTCCCAGATCGACATGCTGACCGGGCCGAGCGCGCGCGCCATGCCTTGTTCGCGCAGCCAATCCTCCGCCTTGGCGATCAGCGCGTGCGCGACGGCTTCGTCGGTTGCGTCGAACAGCCCCCAAAAGCCGACACCGGGGCCAAAGCCGCGCCCGGCCGGCATTTCCAGCGCCAGCGTGTCGAGATGCGCCGAAATCCGGCCGACCGGCACGCCGCTGCGTTCGGCGATGAACAGTTGCGCCTTGGCATGGCTGAACCAGCCGTTTTTCTCAGGCGTGATCAAGCCGAGCGCTTCACTTTTGAGCGGGGGCACCCAATTGGGGTCTTGGGCGTTGAGGACGAAGGCGATGTCGACGAACAGCTTGCGGTCGGCCTTGGTGGCGGCGGGGCGGATCGAGAGAGCAGAGTTGGACACGAGGATCACTTTCGTCAAAAGTCGCACGCAGGTCCGGCGTTTGTCCGCCACTGTCAAGCAGCCGGGCATGGCGGCGGCGTGGCAAGCGTGCCACCGTGTGGCCACTTTTTTTCGTCACAGGGTCTGGAATGGATAGTCTTTCGCTCAAGCCCGCCGTTGCCGAAGCCGCATCGCGTGCCACCGTCCGCCCGGTATCGGGGCGGATTGCCGACGACATGGCGATGCTGCGCGCCGCTGCTGAACTGACGCGCGACCTGCACGCGGCGAACCCGCGCATCTATTGGACCGATTTCCTGCTGTCGGTGACCATCGGCTATGCCGCGCTGGCCACCGCGATTTTCGCCGGGCCGCTGTGGTTGGCGATTCCGGCAGGGGTGCTGTCGATGCTCGCGCTGTACCGCGCCGAGAGCTTCACCCATGAAGTCAGCCATATGAAGCACAGCAGCGTGCCCGGCTTCCGGCTCGCGTGGAACCTGCTGATCGGCATCCCGATGCTGGTGCCGTCGTTCATGTATGAAGGCGTCCACAATCTCCACCACGCGCGGACGCGTTATGGCACGGTTGACGATCCCGAATATCTGCCGCTTGCGCTGATGAAGCCGTGGACGCTGCCGACTTTTGTCCTCGCGTCACTGCTGGCGCCGATTGCGCTGATCTTCCGGTTCGCGGTGCTCGCGCCGCTGTCGCTGGTGATCCCCGCTTTGCGCCGCGCGGTCGTCGCCCGCTATTCGGGGCTGGCGATCAACCCGCAGTTTCAGCGCCGTGCGCCCGAAGGCGAAGCGCGGACACTGTGGCATCGGCTTGAGGTCGCAACCAGCCTGTGGGCGATTGCGCTGGTGACGATGGTCGCGACCGGCGTGATCCCGCTGCGCGCTTTCCTGATCTTCCTCGCGGTGGTGTCGGCGGTCGCGGTGGTCAATCAGGTCCGCACGTTGGTGGCGCATCTGTGGGAGAATGACGGCGAGGCGATGACGGTGACCGCGCAATATCTCGACTCGGTCAATGTCCCGCCGCCGAGCCTGTTGCCGTTCCTGTGGGCGCCGGTGGGCTTGCGCTATCACGCGCTGCATCACTTGATCCCGAGCGTGCCCTATCATGCGCTCGGCGAAGCGCATCGGCGGCTGAAGGCGACGCTCGACGCGAATTCGCCCTATCATCGTGCGAATTACAAAGGCTTGCCGGGGCTGGTGGTCAAGATCACGCGCAGCACATTGGTGCGCGGCAAGTAATTATTCCTCGGTCCTGACGAGCAGCACTTCGCCGATCAGCAGGAACAAAAGGAACGGCGCCCAAGCCGCCAGCCACGGCGGATAGGCACCGATATTGCCGAGCGCGAGCGCGAAGTTATCGGCCATGAAATAGAGAAAGCCGAGCATCATCCCGATCACCGCGCGGATGAACAGCTTGCCCGATCGCGCCAGCCCAAAGGCCGCCACCGCCGCGAGCAGGGGCATCAGCACCGACGACAAGGGCGCGGATAACTTGTGCCACAGCGCGCCTTCGAGCGCTTTGGTCGGCCGCCCCGCATCACGCAGATCGGTGATCGCGCGATCGAGCGCTGCGAACGACAGGCCATCGGCATTGACGTTGCTGAGCGTGAACTGATCGGGTCGCACACCGTGACCGACGGTGATCGCGCCAAGGTGCGTTACCTGGCCGGTCGCGACGTCGAACCGCACGGCAGGGGCGATCCGCCAACCGTCGCCGTCGCGCTGCCCGTGGCTCGCGCGAATGATCGCGCCGAGTGTCCCGCCGGTGCGATCGTAGAGCGTGATGTCGCGCAGCCGGGCGGCATCGCTGCGCCCCGACACTTGCCGCACCGACAATAGATCATCGCCGTCGCGCACCCAGATATTGATCCGGTCGCCGCGATCAACGGGAAGGGGCGCGTAAGCGATCTTCTTCCATTGATCGAGCGTCGCGCTCGCGCGGCTGACGATCCGGTCGTTGAACGCGAACGAGACGACCGCCACGCCCAGCGCCGCCAGGATCAGCGGGGCGAGCACCTGATGCGCCGACAGCCCCGATGATTTCATCGCGATGACTTCGCTGTTCGCGTTCAACTGGCTGAGGCCGAGGATCGTCCCAAGCAGCACCGAAAAAGGCAGGAAATTGGCGATAATCTGCGGCGTGCGCAGGCTGACATAGCGCAGCACTTCGGCCTGGCCATTGCCCTTATAGGCGAGAATCTTGCCCGATTCACCGAGCAGGTCGAGCGTCTGCAATATGAGCACCAGCCCGGCGAGCACGACCAACGTGCGCACGAGCATCATCCGCGCCATGTAGAAGGCGAGCGTGCGCGACGGGAAAAGCTCGAGCGTCATGATGCCGCGCGCGCCTTGCGATGACCGGGCAGCCGCGAGGCGACGAGCTTGCCGAGTTTCGACGCGCCGCGTTCAAGCCAGCCGATCGGCTGGCCACCGGGCACATAGGCAATCGTATAATACATCCAGATCACCAGCCCCGCGAACAGCACGAACGGCACCCAAAGCGCGATCAGCGGATCGACGATCCCGAGCGAGCCAAGCGACTGCGCATATTCGTTGATCTTGTGATAAGTGACGATCATCACAATCGACAGGAACACGCCGAGTGCCGAGGGCGACCGCTTGGGCGGCACGCCGAGTGCGACCGCGAGCATCGGCAGCAGGAAAATCGTTGCGACTTCGACCAGCCGGAAATGGAGCGCCGCGCGGCTGGTGTCGCGCAATTCATCGGGCGCGGCCCGGTCGCCGCCGATCCGCGCAAGTTCGGGCAAGGTCAGTTCGAGATTGCGCCCGCCGCGCCCGCGAAAATTCTCCGGCTTGGGCAGCGGGATCGGCAGGTCGTGAGAGGTGAAGGTCAGCACGCGCGGCGCCTTGAAGCTTGGATCGGCGTCGACCAGCGTGCCTTGCGAAAGACGGAAAATAATCTCGTCAGGATTGCCGGTGGCGAAGAAGCGCCCGCTCGCGGCGGTGACCGCGAGCCAGCCGCCGTTCGGCTTGTCCTGATGGATGAAAATGCCCTTCAGGTTGCGGCCCGAATCCTGGCTTTCTTCGATCCGCACGATTGCGCCGCGCGGGAAAGTGGTGAACTCGCCGACCTTAATCGACGCGCCGAGCGCGCCGGTGCGCAGCTCGAACTGCAACTGTTCATAGCCATAGCGTGCCCAGGGCTGGACATAGCCAACGATGGCCAGGTTGATCAGCGCCAGCCCCAGCGCAAACATATAGGGCACGCGCAGCAGCCGATTATAGCTGATCCCGACCGCGCGCATCACGTCGAGCTCGGACGATGTTGCGAGCCGCCGGAACGCCAGCAGCACACCGAGCAGCAACCCGATCGGAATACCAAGCCCCAGATACTCGGGCAGCAGATTGGCGAGCAATTGCCACACGACACTCACCGGCCCGCCTTCGGACGCGACGAACTGGAACAGGATGCGCATCCGGTCGAGCGCCAGCAACATCGACGCGATCACGAGATTGGCGATCAGCGGAACCGCGATCAGCCGGGCCATGTAGCGATCGATCGAAGTCATGCGGGACGCTGATGGCCTGTACGAAGGGGGAAAGGCTTAATCCCCCGGCTATAGGCGCGGTTTAGCGCGCCGTCAGCATCGAATTCGCGACCGCCCTTTGGTTCGAATCAGGCGATGGCGGCCACCGCACGGCCAGCGGCTTCGAACAGCGCCAGAATCCGCGTGACCTGCTCCGTGGTGTGTTCGGCGCAGAGCGAGCAGCGGAGCAGATAGGTACCGGCCGGCGTCGCGGGCGGGCGCGCCATGTTGACGTACAGCCCATTGTCGAGCAGCGCCTGCCACATCGCGACGGCTTGGGTCTGATCGTCAAGGATGATCGCGATGATCGCCGATTGCGGATTGGGCGTGCCGAGCTTGAAGCCCATCGCGGTCAGCCCGCCGTGGAGCTGACGCGCATTTTCCCACAAATGCGCGCGCTTGTTGTGCGCATGCATCAGCTTGCGGATCGAGGTGGCGGCGGTGGCGACCACGCTCGGCGGCAGGCTGGCGGTGAAGATATAGGCGCGGCAGGCAAGCCGGATCGCTTCGAACTTGGGATGGTTCGACACGCAGAAACCGCCGACGGTGCCGACCGATTTGGAGAAAGTGCCGACGACGAAATCGACATCGGCTTCGCAGCCCTGATCCTCGTAAACGCCGCGGCCGTGCGCGCCGAAAAAGCCCATCGAATGCGCTTCGTCGCTCAGCACCATCGCGCCATGCTTCTTGGCGACCGCGACCATTTCCTTGAGTGGGGCGACATCGCCGAGCATCGAATAAACGCCTTCGAGCACGACAAGCTTGCCGACGTCGGCGGGCAGGCGGCCGAGGCGCTTGTCGAGATCGGCAACGTCATTGTGGCGGAAGCGGACGACTTCGGCATTGCCCTGCTGGCAGCCGTCATAGATCGACGCATGGCTGTCGGCGTCGAGGATGATATATTCGCCTTTGCCGACGAGCGTCGAGATCATGCCGAGATTAGCCATATAGCCGGTCGAAAACACGATCGCGCCGGACATGCCGTAGAAGTCGCGCAAGGCCTGCTCGACTTCCATATGATCGCGGAAAGTGCCATTGAGCATCCGGCTGCCATTGGTGCCCGAGCCGAACTGGTCCAGCGCGACCTTGCCTGCCTGGATGACATCAGGGTCGAAGGTCATCCCCATATAATTATAGGTGCCGAGCAGGATCGTTTCCTTGCCCTTGATGACGGCGACGGTCGGCGATTTCACTTCGTCCATCACGATCGCGAACGGATCGGTGACGCCGGTGTCGAGCAGCGCCTGGCGTTCGGCGATGATCGGATCGAACTTGCTCATCAGGTCGCGCGGTACGGTGGGCGCTTCCACAATAGCGGTGATCTCGTTCATGGCGTCAGCCCTTCAGCTTGATGACGGCATCGACCAATTGGCCGACGGTTTCGATTTCGGCCTGCATGTTCATCGTGATGATGATGTCGAATTCGTCTTCGATATTGGCGACGAAATCCATCACGGTCAGGCTGTCCCACTCCAGATCATGCTGGAAGCTGGTCGCGTCGGAAAGCGCCACGCCCTTTTTGTTGAACGGTTCGATCAGACCGGCAACGGTTTCGAAAATCGGGGTGCGCTCGCTCAACGTGCCGTCCTTGATGTGAGTGTGATGACTGCCCCTGCCAAGCAAATGCGGCGTCATTCTGGCAGGGTTATAGCAGGCCTTGGGCGCGATACCATGCGGCTGTCACGGCAAGGCCTTGCATGGTCGGGATTTGCGGGGTCCAGAGGTCGGCGGGTGGGCGTTTGGCGGGGTCGATCACCCAGTCGGGGTGGGCGATATAGCGCGCGCGGTCGAGCGTGAGCTTGGCCTTGGTGCCGCGGAAAGCCATGTCGGCGCGTGCGGCGAGCTTCAGTGCGGTTGCGGGCAGGGGGAGGGGCGTAACCCGCTTGCCGACGGCGCGACCGATGGCGCGCGCGTAATCGGCGTGGCTCCAGCCCGCCGGCGTACCATCGTCGGCTTCGTAGATCATGCGGGGTGTCGGGTGCGTCGCCAGCGCAAGGAGTAGTCGGCCAAGGTCGCTGACGTCGATCAGCGATATCCGCCCCTTTGGCGCCATCCCCAGGCCGGAGCGTGCGAGGCGGAACAAGTCGAGCATGTCGAGATCTCCTGGCCCGTAGACGCCGGGCGGGCGGACCATCACCCAATCGAGCGGCGATGCGGCGACGGCATGTTCGGCTTGAGCTTTAGACCAGCCGTAGGTTGACAGGTCCGGTTCGCGCGCGGCGAGCGACGACACATGGACGAAGCGGCTAACGCCGGTCGCGTGTGCGGCCGCGAGCATCGCCTGTGTGCCCGTAACGTTACCCGCGACAAAAGCTGCGCGGTCGGGGGCATTCACCACGCCCGCAACATGAATCACCGCATCGGCGCCAGCGGCGAGGGTGGCGAGCGCATCGGGTTTGTCGAGGGCGCCCTCGATCCAGGTGACGCCGTCTCGCGGTGGTTGTGCGCGCCGGGCAAGCGCCCGAACTTCATGCCCCGCCGCCAGCGCCAGCTCGATCAGCGTGCTGCCGACGAAGCCGGTGCCGCCGGTGATCGCGAGGATCATAGCAGTGCCATATGGTTGCGGTGGACGAGGCACGCGCGGGGTGCGTAACCCAGAATATCGGCCAGTTCGTCGCTGCGTTTGCCCGCGATCCGCGTGGCGTCGGCGGCGTCATATTCGCTGAGGCCTCGCGCAACGATGCGACCGTCGGGGCCGGCGATCGCGATCAGATCGCCGCGCGCGAAGCTGCCAGCGATTTGGGTTGCGCCTGCGGGCAGCAAGCTCTTGCCGCTCGCCAGTGCCGCGACCGCGCCCGCATCGATCCGCACTTCGCCGCGTGCGGTGAGGCCACCGGCGAGCCACGCCTTGCGCGCGGGTGTCGCACGGTCGGCGGTGAAGATCGTGCCGCGTCCGGTTTGCGCGAACCGGGCCAGCGGGTGGTCGCCGTGGCCCAACGCAATCGCCAGCGACACGCCCGCCGATGTCGCGATGCGTGCGGCGGCGACCTTGGCCGCCATGCCGCCGGTCCCGACGCCTCTCGTGCCACCCGCCATCGCTTCGATCGCTGGGGTAATCGCGTCGACGCGGTCGATGAATGTCGCCGCCGGATCGGCTGGGTTGCGATCATAAAGGCCATCGACATCCGAGAACAGGATCACGCCTTGCGCGCCCGCGGCCTGCGCGACGCGCGCGGCGAGGCGGTCATTGTCGCCGAAGCGAATTTCCTCGGTCGCGACCGAATCATTCTCGTTGATCACCGGCACGACGCCGAGCGCGAGCAGCCGCCCAAGCGTGGCGGCGGCATTCAGATACCGTCGCCGGTCCTCAAGATCGTCGAGCGTCAGCAGCATTTGCGCGGCCGTCAGCCCCAGCGCGGCGAAAGCCTCGGCCCAGCCTTGCGCGAGCGCGATCTGGCCCGTCGCAGCGGCGGCCTGCGCATCCTCGAGTGTCGCCCGCCCGCCCTTGGCAAGTCCCAGCCGCCGCGCACCAAGCGCAATTGCGCCCGACGAGACCACCGCGACCTGCTGCCCCGCGCGCACCCGATCGGCGATATCGGCAGCGAGCGTCGCAAGCCAGTCGCGCCGCAATGCCCCATCGCCGCCGACGAGCAGCGACGACCCGATCTTGACGATCAGGCGCGGGCAGCGGGCAGGGGCGAACATATCCACCCGCGCGCGGTAGCGCCCCCGTGCGCCACACTCAATCGCGCGCGAAAATCTCGTCGTGGGGGATGGTCAGTTGAAGCGCGGGCAATGGCAGGTCGAAGGGCTCGTCCTGGGTGTCGTCGTTCCACCCTTTCGGGCCGGTACGCTGGACGACCCGCAGCCGCTCGCTCACGATATCGACGAAGACGACCGTATCCACGCTGGTCAGCGCCTTATACTCGTCGAGCTTCACGCGCAGGTCGGTGCGTGCCGTTCCCGCCGAGAGCACCTCGAAAATCACGCGCGGATCGTCGAAGGCTTTCAGGTCGTCATTTTTCGGATCGCCGCGACCGCAATATACTGTCACGTCAGGATAGCGAATCGACAGGTCGTGCGTTCGCGCCGCCATGTCGGAGTTGTAGGGCGTGCAGCCCGTGCCGCGCAGCCGCGTTGCCAAAGCGACGAAGATGTTGCCTTGAACCTGGGCATGCCGTGCCGATCCTCCGGCCATCATCCGGATCACACCATTATCGAGTTCGGCCTTGCGATCACCGAAGTCGATGTCGAGGAAATCCTCGGCGGTAAGCAGGGGATAATCGGGAAGAGTCGCCATTGGGCTGCTATACCAGATCACCCGCGCCGCCGCCAAATCAGATCGGCGACCATTCGCCCGGCTCATCCTCGTCATCCGCGCTGATCGCAGGGGCTGCTTCAGCAGGTCCAATCGCTTCGACCAGCCGGTCGAGCACCGCTTCGAGCCCGGTGCCTGCCGCGCCTGAGAGCAGCATCACTTCGGCCTTCGATGCGCGCTTCAGCTTGGCGGCGAGCTTCTTCACCTCGGCGGGGTCGAGCGCGTCGATCTTGTTCAGCGCGATCACTTCGGGCTTGTCGATCAGGCCCGCGCCATAGGCGTCGAGTTCTGCCCGAACGATCCGGTAGTTTTCCACAGGCTTGTCCTCCGTTGCATCCACAAGGTGGAGCAGCACGCGGCAGCGCTCGATATGGCCGAGGAAACGATCGCCGATCCCTGCGCCATCGGCGGCGCCTTCGATCAGGCCGGGAATATCGGCGATCACGAATTCGCGGTTGCGGTGGCTGACGACGCCGAGCTGGGGGCGCGTGGTGGTGAAGGGATAATCGCCGACCTTCGCCTTGGCGTTGGTCGTCGCGTTGATGAACGTCGACTTGCCGGCATTCGGCAAGCCTACCAGCCCCGCATCGGCGAGCAGCTTGAGCCGCAGCCACAACCACGCTTCCTCGCCCGGCCAGCCGGTGCCGTGCTGGCGCGGCGCGCGGTTGGTGCTCGACTTGTAGCTCGCGTTGCCGCGTCCGCCGTCGCCGCCCCTGAAGAAGACGCGGCGCTCGCCGGGGACGGTGAAATCGGCGAGGACATGTTCCTTGTCGTCGCTCAGCACTTGCGTGCCGACGGGCACGCGGATGACGAGGTCGCGACCGCCTGCGCCGGTGCGGTTCGATCCCGATCCGCCCTTGCCGCGCGGCGCGCGAAAATGCTGAGTGTAGCGAAAGTCGATGAGCGTGTTCAGCCCGGCGACGGCTTCAAAGATGATGTCGCCGCCCTTGCCGCCTTCGCCACCGTCGGGGCCGCCATATTCGATGAATTTTTCGCGCCGGAAGCTGACGGCGCCGGGGCCGCCCGCGCCCGATCGGACGAAGATCTTTGCTTGGTCGAGAAAATGCATGCGCTACCCTAGCGAAATCCGCCGATTTGGCTAGGCCTGCTCGCGCTCGGCGTCCTGGCACGCAGCCTTTTCGATCACCCGTTGCGCTGCGGTTAGCTGGCGGAGCGCGAGTGCGCGAGCTGTTGCGCGCGGCACGCCGAGCGCTTTGGCCATCGGCCCGCCGAGCAATGCGTCGCCCAGCGCCGTCAGCACCAGCCCCAAAGTTTCGGCCGTCAGCGCGGCGGCATCGAAATCATGGTCGCGTGCAAGTTGATCGACCAGCCGCCGGATCGCGATCAGGATCGGGTCAAGCGCATCCTCATTGCCCGACAGGATCATCCAGCTCGCCAGCGCACCCGCCCCCTCGCGCCCGAAGGCATCGAAGGTCAGGTCGACGACTTCGTGCGGATCATGGTCGGTCGCATGCGCACGCCCGACCGCCTCGCCAATGGTCGCGACGATCGTTTCGGCCATGTTCGCCATCAGCGCGCGTTGCAGCCCTTCGGCTGAACCGAAATGGTGGAGCACATTGGCATGCGTACGACCGATCCGCGCGGCGACCGCCTTCAGCGTTACCGCTTGCGGCCCTGCCTCGATCAGCAGCGCCCGGGCCGCTTCGAGCGCATTGTCACGCGATTCTTCGGGGGAGAGACGCCGTCGCACTATTGACACGAGTGTAAGTAAGCCTTATTCAACCGGTACCAGTCAAACTGATGTTCGGAGCTTTTGACCGTGAATGCAACCACGCCCGCCGACTTGACAATCACCCCACGCGACCGGCGCTTTGGGCGCGGATCGGCGATGCGGCGCTGGTGGGCGAACGGCGATCCCTTTGCGAGCGCGTTCTTCAACGCGCTTTCGGTCACCTTCCCCAAGGGCGAGGCATTTTTCATCGAGGCCGTGAAAGCCCATCGCGACGGCGTGCCCGATCAACTCGCGCGCGAAATCCGGGCGTTCACGCTGCAGGAAGTGATGCACAGCCGAGAACATGTGGCGTTCAACAGCCGTGTGGTCGATGCCGGCTATGACGTTACGTCGCTGGAGGCGCGGGTGGATCAGATTCTGGCGATCGCCAATGCCCGCCCCCCGATCGTCCGGCTGGCGGCGACGATGGCGCTGGAACATTACACCGCGATCCTCGCGCAGATGATCCTCGAGCGCGCCGATCTGTTTCCCGAAACCGACGCGGAAAGCGCCGCGCTCTGGCGCTGGCACGCGATCGAGGAGATCGAACATAAGGGCGTGGCCTATGACACCTGGCTGCACGCGACGCGCGACTGGAGCCGCGGCAGGCGCTGGCGACTGAAGACAATCATGATGCTCGTCATTACCATCAATTTCTGGCGCCACCGGATCGAGGGGACGCTCGAACTGCTGCGGCAGGACGGCATCACCGGCTGGAAGGCGCGGGCAGGCCTCGCGCGCTATCTGCTCGTCCGCCCCGGCGTATTGCGGCTGATCGCGCGGCCGTGGCTGAGCTTTTTCCTGCCGGGTTTCCACCCATGGAACCACGACGACCGCAAGCTGATCGCGCGTTTCGAGAGCGATTATGCGGCGGCGGTGCTGCCGAGCGCTGACCGGGAATTGGCGGCGGCTTGAGTGCGGCGGCGGTGGGCCGCTGCTCACCGCCCCGCTATCCTCACGCCGCCATGCGCTCCGGGTCGGCACACGGCTCGTCCTCCGAGAGATCGAGGTCGAGCGTCGCGCAGGGCTTGTCGACACCCTGCGCCAGGCAATGCCGCATGACGACGCCCGTGTTGCGGAAGCCGAGCTTGGCCAGCACGCGCCCGGACGCGGGATTGTCGATGAAATGGCCCGACGTCAGCCGCTTCAGCCCCATGCTGTAGCGGGCAATCCCCAGCATCGCGCGCCCAGCCTCGGTCGCATAACCGCGACCCCAGGCGTCGGGCGTCAACCAATAGCCGATTTCATGCGCATCGCCGTCGGGGTGAATGCCGATGCCGCCGACCAGCCGCGCCTCGCCGCCGTCATGCGCGAGGATGACGCGGCTGACCTCGCCCGGGCGTGATGTTTGGGAAAGCCAGTCGGTCGCATGCTCGACCGTGTAGGGCCAGGGCAGGCGGGCGAGCCGAAACGCCACCGCTTCATGCGCGATTGCCGCCGTCAGCGCGGGGGCGTCCTCGGGCCAGCCGGGGCGGAGCGTCAGTCTTTGTGTCCGAGCGAACATCGATACTCTCCTCGTCGGTCGCTGCGCCGTGCCATGCGGACATGACGGCGAAGCGACAGGCATGCTGAGGGAGCAAGAAAAAAGGGAGCCTGGGTGACCCGGCTCCCTTGTTTGGCTTGGTTCCTGTGCGGAACCCCGGATCACCTTGGTGGGCAACCCGGCTGGTTACCCGATGTTATTCGGCGGCAATCGCCATTTCGGCTACGTCTACCGAGCAGAAGGTTCGGCCGAGTTTGCCCGCGTGGAACGCAACGCGACCGTCGGTGAGCGCGAACAGCGTGTGATCCTTGCCGATGCCGACATTGCGGCCCGGGTAGAATTTGGTGCCGCGCTGACGGACGAGGATGTTGCCCGCAGTCACTTCCTGACCACCGAACTTCTTCACGCCAAGACGACGACCGGCCGAATCACGACCGTTACGCGACGAACCGCCTGCTTTCTTATGTGCCATTTTCTATGCTCCTCGCGTTGCCGGTTATGCCTGCGCTGCCGAAGCGTCGGCTTCGGTCGCGGCGGGGGCGGCTTCGGCCTTCTTGGCCTTCGATTTCTTCTCCGGAGCGGCGGCGCCGATCGCGGTGATCTTCAGGATCGTGTGCTGCTGGCGGTGGCCATTGCGACGGCGATAGTTATGCCGACGGCGCTTCTTGAAGACGATGATCTTGTCGGCCTTCGCCTGCGCGATGATCTCGGCCGAGACGGTCAGCCCTTCGACCGACTGCAGATCGGCGCCTTCACCGGCGAGCAGAACGTCGCCCAGCGTGATCGTCTCACCGGCTTCTCCGGCGAGCTTTTCAACGACAATCTTGTCTCCTGCGGCAACGCGATATTGCTTGCCGCCCGTGCGCACGACTGCGAACATGGTCTTCTTCACTTTCCAATAGATAGTCCCACGCTCGGCGGACCGGCGCGGAAAGACCGGCTCGTTATGCGAAGGCCCTGTCGCTGTCAACCCAAGCAAATCTGACGCGCACCCTGTTGCGCCGCAGCAACAGCGCCGTGACAATCGTGTGACGGCGCTCGCACGCACTATTGTTACATTCAGCCAATTGATTATGAATTTTCAATTCAAGCTTCGGCGTTGGCCGCAGCTAAGGGGGAAAATTTGGCTATGAATCGCTCTTTGGTCACGCTGCTTTCGATGTCGTCGTCGACGCTCGCGCTGTTCGTCGCGGCGCCCGCATTCGCGCAAACCGCGCCTGCGCCGCCGCCTGCAGCCGCTGCCGACGAAGAGCCAACCGTCGTCGTCACCGGCAGCCGCTTTGCGCGTCGGAGCGTTTCCGAAAGCCCCGTGCCGATCGATGTGATCGGTGGCGAGCAGCTCGAGCTGTCGGGCGCGACCGAAACCAACAAGATCCTGAACCAGCTCGTGCCGTCGTTCAACTTTCCGCAGCCCTCGCTCACCGACGGTACCGATTCGACTCGTCCCGCGACGTTGCGCGGGTTGTCGCCCGACCAGACTTTGGTGCTGATCAACGGCAAGCGGCGGCATAGTTCGGCGCTGCTTAACCTGAACGGATCGGTCGGTCGCGGATCGTCGGCGGTCGATCTCAACCAGATTCCGCCGATCGCGATCGACCGCATCGAAATCCTCCGCGATGGTGCTGCCTCGCAATATGGGTCGGACGCAATTGCCGGCGTGATCAACCTGGGCCTGTCGCGCAAGGAAGGCGTGAGCGCGTCGGTGACCTATGGCTCCTATAACACGCGTATGGCCGGGGTCAGCCAGGTGACCGGCGTGGCCACCGGCGCCAACGGCCTGCCAATTGTGGTGACGGCCGGGGGCACCACGAACGATATCCTCCAGCTCAACACCACCGGCCGGGACCGGGTCGTCCATGATGGTGACACGCTGACGCTGGCGACGCGGCTTGGCTTGCCGATCGGTGATCGCGGCTTTTTCGTGACGTCACTCCAGTTCCGTGATCGCGACCCGACCAACCGGGATGGCGCCGATCCTCGCCGCCAATATCCAACTGTAGGCGATCCGCGCGAGCTGACGATCGATCGCTACAACCACCGCTATGGCGACGGCAAAGTCGTTGACTATAATATCTTCGTCAACGCCGGTTATGAATTGGCGCCGGACCTGAACGCCTATGCGTTCGGCAGCTATGGTGTACGCGACGCCGATGGCGCGGGCTTCAACCGCCGCGCCAACGACGCGCGCAACCGCGATTTCGCGGCGTCGACAACCACGTTCGTGCCCTTTTACCCCGACGGCTTCCTGCCGCTGATCGTCAGCCAAGTCGAGGATCTGTCGGGTGCGTTCGGCGTGAAGGCGACGCCGGGCGACTGGACGATCGATCTGTCGCTTGTCTACGGATCGAACAAGCTCGATTATTCAGTCGAAAACAGCTTCAACGTATCGCTCGGCGGCATCAACAGCCCGCGCCGGTTCGACGCGGGCGGGCTGTCATCGAGTCAGCACGTCGCCAACCTCGACTTCACGCGCAAGTTCAACGTCAGCTTCGTCAAGTCGCTAGGTATCGCGTTCGGCGCCGAATATCGCAGCGAGAATTTCAAGATCCGCCAGGGCGATGTCCCGAGCTACATCAACGGTCCCTTCTCGGCGGCGCCTTTCAACGGGGCGGGCGGTGCGCAGGTTTTTCCCGGCTTCCGTCCCAACAACCGCATCAATGCCAGCCGTGCCAACTGGTCGGGCTATGTCGAGCTCGATACCGAGATTACCGACCGCCTGACCCTGCAGGTCGCCGGTCGCTATGAAAGCTATTCGGATTTTGGCGACACGATCAACGGCAAGGTGGCCGCGCGGTACGAACCGATCAGGGGTGTCGCGTTCCGCGGCTCGGTGTCGACCGGTTTCCGCGCGCCGAGCCTCGCGCAGCAGTTTTTCGCGACGACCTCGACCAACAACGTCGTCATCAACGGCGTTGCCCAGCTGATCGAGGTCGGGACTTTCCCGGTGAACGATCCGGTGGCGCGTGCGCTCGGCTCGCAGCCGCTGCGGCCCGAAAAGGCGACCAACTTTGCTGGCGGCGTCGCGCTGGATTTCATTCCGGGGCTCAGCCTGACGGCGGACTATTATAACATCGAGATCCGCAACCGGATCGTGCTGACCGAAAACCTTACCGGGGCGGCTGTGGTCACCCAGCTCCAGGCGAACGGCATCAACAACGTTACCTCGGCGCGGTTCTTCGTCAACGGCGTCAACACCCGCACACAGGGTGTCGATATCATCGGTACTTATCGCTTCCCCGATTTCGGCTTGGGCAGGTTCCGGTTCACGGCGGGATTCAACTATAACGATACCCAGATCACGCGCCGCGCGGCGCTGTCGATCCCGACGCTCACCAATTCGGTGCTGTTCGGCCGCACCGAAAGCTTTCGCCTCACCGACGGCCAGCCGCGTGACAAGCTCAATCTCGCGCTCGATTGGACGCTCGACGACCTGAGTGTCGTGATCCGCACCAATCGCTATGGCCAGGTGAGCTCAGCGGCCGCAAGCGGCGTGACCGTCGCCAATGGCGTCGTCACGATCCCCGCGCTCGGGACGCAGGTGGGTGATTTCACGCTCACCCCGAAATGGATCACCGATTTCCAGATCACCGCCAAGATCTTCAAGCATTACGAGCTCTCGGCCGGTGTCGACAACGTGTTCGACGTCTATCCCGATCGGACGCCGACCGTCGCCGGGTTTACGCCGAACAGCTTCTTCCTGCCTTATTCGAGCCTGTCGCCCTTCGGCTTCAACGGGCGCTTCCTCTATGTGCGCGGCACCGTCAATTTCTGATCACCCGCGCCATGACAAACGCGAAGGGGGCCGGAAACGGCCCCCTTTGTCGTTTCAGCGCTGCTGGCAAGGGTTGGTAGCGGGATGACTTTGGACTGCATCACCACCCGTCCGCTTGTTTCGAGCGAAGTAGAGAAACGCTTGCGCGCCGCCTTTGGCCTGTTTCTCGACTTCGCTCGAAACGAACGGGTCAAGGTAAAGTCATCACACTCTAGTGGCGATGCTCGCGCCGCAGCCGGTAACGACCGCGCTCAAGCCCCGTGAACAGGCCCGGAATCGCCGGGTGGTCAATCGGTTCGTCACTGTCGTCGAGCACCAGATTTTGCTGGCTGACATAAGCGACATAGCTGCTCTCCGCATTTTCGGCGAGCAGGTGATAAAAGGGCTGATCCTTGGGCGGGCGGATGTCGGCGGGGATTGCCGCATACCATTCCTCGCTGTTGGCGAAGATTGGGTCGACATCGAAAATCACGCCGCGAAAATCGAACAGCCGGTGCCGCACCACGTCGCCAATCGCAAAACTGGCGTGAGCGACCGGGGGTAGGGCAGGGGTGGAAGCGGCGGGGCGAGCGGGAGTCGGACGGGCCATGACGCTAATCTAATGGACTTTGCGCGCTGCACAAGGAGGCGCTTGCCACAGTGGCTTGTCACACCGACTTGTCACTGGGGAATGATTGCGCTAGTGGCGCCCGCTCGGTCGACACGGACGGCGCGGTTCCTGCGGGATAATGCGACGTTTTCCTCTGCGGAGAGGTGCCAGAGTGGTCGATTGGGACGGTCTCGAAAACCGTTGTGCCTTTACGGGTACCGTGGGTTCGAATCCCACCCTCTCCGCCAAATGCCGCTGCCATAATGAACTGATTTCACTGGGCAGCGACCGGGTGCCAGTCCCGCGCTTCGCAAATCAGGGTGTTGGCCGATCTGGCAGGATTGTTTTCGCGCAACTTCTGGGTCGGCGCGCTGGCTATCGTCGAACCGTTTCAACTCAGCCACGCAATGCGGCAGCCTTGAGATCAACCCGGGTGGGCAGCTTTGCGCCGGAATCCCGGCCATTCAGCGGGATCAGGTGAAATCCTGCAGGCGGTCATGCGGTCATGATCGCAAGGACGGCTTTCGACAGAAGGTGAGGTTTGACCATTCCTCGCGTCACATCGACCCAGAAATTGCCGATCCCCGTCGGCTGCTGCCTCGCAAGCATACCCGACTGAGCCTTGATCGGTCTTCGGACCCACCCCAATCAGCCTGAAGAGCGCGACGACAATGGCCAGCGTCGCCCCTCGCACTCAAATCGATCGCGCCGCCAATCGAAGACGCGTTGCGATTGGGCTGACAGCACCGCCGAACGCGCTTTGCGCCCGATGGCGACCGTGAGGAAAGCACGCCCGATTCATGATCTGACCGCGGGTCCGAAACCAAAAGCGCGGGTCAGCCTCAAAACATGTGCGACTGCCATAATGTTGTGCCAACACTGCAGGAATGGGGAGCAACGAAGCGCTCGATTCGGATCGCGACGCGCTGATTGCCGCCGTTTATGACGAATTGCGACGTGCGTCTGCGCGGCTGCTGAAGCGCGAAGTTGCCTATCTGACGTTGCAACCGACCGAACTCGTCAATGAAGCGGTTATGCGTGTCATGAACCTCGACCGGATGAACTGGCGCGACCGGCAACACATGTTCGCAACCTGCTCGCGGCTGTTGCGGCAGGCGATGATTGACGCGATCCGCAAGCGCCGCGCGGCCAAGCGCCAGATGCCCGAGCTTGCGTTGATGGTCGAGGATGCCGGGCCGCCGCTCGATGTCGAGCGGCTCGACGCCGCACTCGACCGGCTCGAAGCCTTGTCCCCCGAACTGGCGCGGATCGTCGAACTCCGCTTCTTCGTCGGGCTCACCGTCGAGGAGATCGCCGCCGTGAGCGAGCAATCCGAACGAACGGTGAAGCGCCGGTGGCAAGCGGCGCGGCTATGGCTCGCCGACGCGATGGCACAGGAGGCGGACTAGCGGCAGGATTTTGCGCGCAGGGCGATGGCTTTCGGCATCTCGTTGGTCGCGTCGAAGTCGCTCAGCGCCTTCATCGACGTCAGCCGGTCGAACAAGGCGATGGCGCGCGTCGCCGTTGCGCAGGCCGCAGCCGTCTGGCCCGCCAGATCCTCAAGATGACCCGACTGCAACAACCCGATCGCCATGTCCCGGATCGCCTGATGATGCGCAGGCTGTCGGGCAAGGCGTCGCTCGCGGATCGCATTGCCCTTGGCCGCGACCGCGCGCGCTTCGGCGAACTTGCCCATCGTCTCGAGCACAACAGCTTCCTGACCATAGGTCATCAGCAACAGCTTTTCGGCCGAGGCGTCGGGCCCTGAGGCAAGGAGTGCTTCAATCCGGTCGCTTCCCGCCCGCGCGCGCCTCAGGGCCTCGGCGCTGCGCCGGGGCAATTCGCCGAGCGTGCCGCTCAGATTATAGTCGGCGAACGTCTTGACGATGACGAGCGTGGGCGTTTCGCCGCGCAGCGCGATCTCGCGATCGGCAACCGCATCGGCCTGCGCGTAGGGGGCAAGCGCACCGGCAACGTCGCCGGCATAATAGGTCGCGTCGCCGAGCTGGTTGAGCAGAGCGATTTCCAGCGCGGCGACCCTTGGCGCGAACGCGGCAGGCCATCGGGTGGCGCGAAGTCCGGCCAGCGCGGCGTTCAGCGGCGCGATGGCCTTGCCGGGCGCATTGTCTGCCCAGATGCGCTGATAGGCGCGCGCACGCGCGAGCGCGAACTGTCCCAGCCGTGCCAGCGTCGCGTCGGGCTTGATCGCGAGCGCGCGATCAAAGTCAGCTTGCGCCTGATCGATCAGACGAAGGCTGTCCTTCGTGTCGGGCGATAGCGTCCAACGGTCCGTCCGAGCCCAGCCAAGCTCGGTCAGTGCCTCGGCGTCGCGCGGACGATCCGCGACGACCGCAGCAAGCAACGCTTCGCTCCGCGCCAGCGCCGCGAGGCCGCGTTCGGGGTCGCCGAGGTTCGACGTCGCGGGATAGGCTAGGATTTCGGCGAGGCGACGCCAATTGCGTGCAGCATCGACCCGGATATCGGCTGGCGCATCCCCCGTGAGCTGGAGGCGGGCGAGAATCGCGGCGGCATTTTCGGCGAGACGGGCGCGCTGCGGGACGGTACCGGGCAAGCGCGCGAGCGCGTCATAGCCTTCGTTGAGGCTGCGATCGAGGCCTCGGATATCGGCAAAGCGGCGCGCGGCAATGTCGCGCGCGCGCTCGGCACGGATCGCCTGTGCCGTTGCGAAGACCGTGCTGGCGAGAAGCGCGATCCCGACAATGGCAGAAAGGGTGACGCCACGCTGGTGCCGCCGGACGAAACGGCGTGCCCGCTCGATCGCACCCAGCGGGCGCGCCGCGACCGGATAGTGGTTTTGCCAGGCGTCGATGTCGGCGACGAACGCCGCGACATCGGGATAGCGATCAGCGGGATCGGGCGCGAGCGCGCAGGCAAGGATCGCGTCAAGATCGCCTTCGAGCGCAGTGGCGCGCAACGGCGCCAGGCCTTCGGTACGGCTGGCGCGGGGCCAGGTTCCGGTCGCTTGGTCGGGTGTGGCGATCTGCCCGGCGAGCAGCTCATAGAGAATCGCGCCAAGGCTGAACACGTCGCCCTCAATCGTCGGGCGCGCACCCGCGCGGCGCTCCGGCGCGGCATAGGCGCGGGTGAGTGTGATCGAGCCGGTGCCGCTTTTGCCCGAGGAACTGGGCCCTATCGCAACGCCATCGTCGCCGATGATCCGCGCAATGCCGAAGTCGAGGAGCTTCACCTGTCCGGCGGACGTTACCATGATGTTCGATGGCTTCAGATCGGCGTGAACGATCAGCTGGCGATGCGCATATTGGACCGCGCGGCAAACCTGAAGGAAGATGTTCAGCCGCGCCGCGAGATCGAGGCCGTTGGCGGCGGCGTATTCGGCCAGCCCGATGCCATCGACATACTCCATAATGAAAAATGGCGAGTCCTCCCACACGCCGCCGTCGAGAATGCGGGCGATTGCCGAATCGTCGAGCCGCGCGAGGATCTGCCGCTCGAGGATGAAGCGTTCGCGCTGGTGGAGCGAGGCCAGCGCGCCGCGCACGAGCTTGATGGCCACCCTCTGGTCGAACAGGCCGTCGTCGCGTTCGCCGCGCAGGACAACGCCCATTCCGCCGCGCCCGAGCACACCCCTGATCGCGAATGGCCCGATGCGTTCGGGGACGCGATCATTTTCGGCGGCCCATAGCCCCGGTGCATCGGTCGGCATCCAGTTGGTAACGCTGTCGTCATGCGCGAGGAGACGACGGACGGCGGCAGCGAGGACCGCGTCCTCGGCGTCGAGGCGCGCAAGTTCGGCCCGCCGCGTGTCTTCGGACAGGTCGAGCAGCCGTTCGAGCGTCTCGAGGGCGCGACGCTCGGCCTCGTGGTCAGGAACGGACTTCGTCACGCGCTGCTTTTCCCCCTCCGTTCTCGACCGTCTTAACAAAGGCGCAGCAAAGCGCGAAATGGGGCCAGCGTTTCGCCGAAGACGCGCAAAAAGATTCTTTCTTGCGCCGACGTGGCCCCTTTTGTCCGCCGCTTTCGCCTTTGCCTTTTGACGAGATCGCGATGGCAGCGGTCGTGGAGAGACAGGGGACTGGCGATGAGGACCATCCGGAAATCGACCGATGAGAGCGGGATTGAATTCGGCGCTTTCGACCGCAAGCCGAATTTTCAAGGGGGGCCGGCATTGGCCGAGTCGCCCGTCACCGACGCGATCAAGGTCAATACCACCGTTGCCGGCGCCCAATTCTCTCCGGCGGTGGCTGCATTGTCAGGTGGCGGCTATGTCATCGTCTGGGAAGACTCGTCGGCGGGCCGCATCTTCGCCCAGCGTTTCGACGCCGTCGGTGCCAAGGTTGGCAGCGAGCTCCAGCTTGACTCGACGCAGGGCGGGTCGGCCCTGTGGGTGAGTGTCGCGGGCACCGCCAATGACGGATTCGTCATCGCCTTCCAGGCCGGTGGCTTTAATCAGGCTGAGATTTTTGGACGGCGATATGACAGCGCCAATGCCCCAGTTGGCGGCCTTTTCGCGGTCAACACCACCAGCCCGAACGAGCAGTACAACCCCCATATCGTTGCGCTCGACGGCGGCAATTTGCTCTTCACTTGGGACACGCAAGCATCCGACGTGCGCCAGGAAGTGCGCGGACGCGTCTTCGGTGCGAACGGGCTCCCGTTGGCCAATGATTTCGCGATCGCGCCCGTTTCTGCCACCGATCAGCATGGCCTGTCGGCGATCACGTCGCTGCCCGGCGGTGGCTTCGTCGTGACCTGGCAGCGGGCGGCAAACAGCGGCACCAATTTCGAAATCGTCGGCCAGCGCTTTACGTCCGGCGGCGCTGCGGTCGGCAGCCAGTTCACGGCCAATACGCAAACGACGAACAACCAATTTGGCAATGACGTCGCCCGCCTCAGCGACGGCGGATTCGTGGTCACCTGGACCGATCCGGTCCCGAGCAATGGTGGCGGTCGCATCGTTGCGCGCCATTATGACGCGAGCGGAAATGCGATCGGCGGCGAGATCGTCATCGATAGCAAGGCGAGCGGTGCCTATGGCCGCACGACGGTGACGGCGACGGCCAACGGCGGCTATGTCGTGAGCTGGACGGAAGACGACGGCGCCGCCGCGCAGAACAATGTGCTCGCGCGCCAGATGGCGGCGAACGATTTGCCCGTCGGGCCTGCGTTTGAGATGAGCTTCAACTCGGCCTTCGGTGCCAATTATTTCAGCGACGGCGCGGTCACGCTTTCCAACGGCAATGTCGTTTTCACCTGGGACGGGCCGAGCACCAACACCGGCCAAGATATTTACACGCGGCAATACAGCTTTACCACGCCGTCGACGACGCCAACCGAAGGCGATGACCTGCTGGCCGACACGACCGGCAACAATACGATCAATGCGCTCGGCGGAAACGACAGTATCACCGTCACCAACGGTCGCGACACGGTGAACGGCGGCGCGGGCAACGACGTGCTCGTCATCAATTATGGCAGCGCAACGATCGGCGTCGGCACTTTCGACGGGCCAACCGCCAACGCTAATGGCGGCTTCGACGGTGGCATTGCCGCGAACAGCCCGCAGATTTCGGGCCAGCTCGTCGCCTTCACCGGAATCGAGCGCTTCATTGTCACGACCGGATCGGCCGCCGACGATATCACCGTCGCGAGCGGCAACGACGAAGTGCGCACTGGCGCGGGCAACGACCGCGTCAACGTCGGCAGCGGCGTCGACATCGCCGATGGCGGCGCGGACGTCGACGCGATCAGCGCGGATCTCTCGGGGCTTGCGACGGGTGCAACGATCAATCTCAATAGCGCCGTCAACACCGGGGCCTATGGGACCTATTCCAACTTCGAATTCTTCGCGACGATCACCGGGAGCGGCTTAGACGATGTCTTTGTCACCACCGGCGTCGCGCAAATCGACACGATCAGCGCCGGCGCGGGCAACGACCAGATCACCGTTTCCAATGGCCGAGATGTCGTCAACGGCGGGATCGGGAACGATACGTTGATCCTCGACTATGGCGCGGCGACCGGAGCGATCGGTGCGTTTGCAGGGCCGACGGTCAATCCCAATGGCGGCTTCGATGGTGGCTATTCGGAGGGTACGACCCAAATCGCGACCCGCCAGGTCTTCTACACCGGTATCGAGCGCTTCGTGTTCCGGCTGGGGGTCGCCAATGACGTCCTCACGATCGCGACCCCGCTCGACGATGCCGATGGCGGCGCGGGGACGGATACCCTTTCGGGCAATTTCGCCGGTGGCCCCGCGGTCAGCATCGATCTCGGCACGAGCACGCGCTTTGTCAATTTCGAGGCCTTTGGCACGATCACCGGCAGCAGCTTCGCCGACAGCTTCGTAACGCGATCGGGCCAATTCAACGAGACGCTGAACTTGGGCGACGGCGATGACAGCGCGACGCTGTTCAACGGGCGCGACACGGTTTCGGGTGGGGCCGGAACCGACACGCTGATCGTCAACTATGGCGCAGCGACGGCGGCAGTTTCGAACGACCCGGCGCTGACGGTCAATCCCAACGGCGGCTTCGACGGTGCGTTTTCCGAAGGGCAGGGGCTAACCTCGTCGCGCATCACATCGTTCACCGGCTTCGAACGCTTCAACATCACTGGCGGGAGCGGCAACGACAGGCTCACGACCGGCAGCGGCGACGATTATCTCGATCTGGCCGTCGGCGGCAACGACAGCGTCAACGGCGGTGCGGGCAACGACGGCTTCTTCTTCGGCGCGGCGTTTACGGCCGCCGACAGCGTCGACGGAGGCACGGGCAGCAACGACCAGGTCGGGTTGCAGGGCAATTATGTCGGCGGGCTGACGCTTGGCGCGACGAGCCTTGTCAATGTCGAGGTGCTCGCCGTCCTGCCGGGCTTCAGCTACAACATCACCAGCATCGACGCCAATGTTGCAGCGGGGCAGACGCTGTCGATTTTCGGCGGCAGTCTCGCGGCGGGGCAAAACTTCACCTTTAACGGCTCGGCCGAGACCAATGGCAATTTCCGAATGTACGGCGGACTGGGCAACGATATTTTCACGGGCGGCGCACTGGACGATGGCTTCTACTTCGGTCCCGGCAAATGGGGCGCGGGCGATAGCGTTGCTGGGGGTGGCGGCACGAACGACCAACTCGCGCTCGATGGCGACTATTCGGTTTCAATCGGCGCAAATGCCGATGTCGAGACGTTGATCCTGTTGCCGGGCCCCAACGGGTCGCCCAACACCTTCGCCATTACCCTTACCGACGCCTGGATCGCCACCGACGGCGCGACCAAGTCGGTGTGGGGTCTGAACGTCACGACCGGGATGACGATCAACGGATCGGCTGAAAGCAACGGTAATCTGACCTTCTTTGGCGGACAGGGCAACGATACGCTGATCGGCGGTGCCGGTGCCGATACGATCTTCGGCGGAGGTGGCGGCGATGCGTTGCGCGGCAATGCCGGTGCCGACATATTCCGCTACGACAATCTCAGCGAGTCGACCGGCAGCACCGATGCGACGCGCGACCGCATCCTCGATTTCAGCGCGGGGGACAAAATCGACCTGTCGCGGATCGATGCAATCACTGGTGGTGCGGACGACGCCTTCAGCTTTATCGGCAGCGCCGCCTTCAGCGGCGGCGGCGCGTCTGCGGGCCAGTTGCGCTATACCGGCGCGGGCGGCGGCATCTTCATCGTCGAGGGCGATGTAAATGGCGACGGCCTTGCCGACTTCACGCTAAG
This sequence comes from uncultured Stakelama sp., assembly GCA_964449575.1. Lineage (GTDB taxonomy): Bacteria > Pseudomonadota > Alphaproteobacteria > Sphingomonadales > Sphingomonadaceae > Sphingomonas. The sequence goes on along the minus strand of CAYUYZ010000002.1, from coordinate 61,085 downwards.
CCTAACCATGACCCCAGCGACCGCGCCCCTCGGCGCCGATTTCGTGCTTTAGAGCAACGTCAGCCCGCGCGCCGGACCGCGGTTTCGCGGCCGTATAGGACTAGGAAGATGACCAAGACGCTGCCGAACAAACCGAGACACACGAACGCAAATGCCCCGCGAAATGCCTGGATCCCGCCGCGCATTGATCGGATTGACGGCGGTCAGGCGCAAGTCGGCACGCGCGCCGCTGCCGACGGAGCCTTCTCTACCTCGTAACTCTGGGTTCGGTTCGGGTGTAGCCCTCGCCCGACCGTCGGCGGTCCCACGCATGCACTTTGCACCGCTGACATTGCCCGTTGCATTTCGAAACCGTACCGGGCAGTCTTTGCCGCAACAAGGGCGCCGCGACCACGTGGCGTGATATTGTGCCACCGCAGGAGAGACCCGCACACCAAAGGGGGTCTCGGTTGAGTGAATTGTTGTTGCATGGGGCGATACCCTTCGCCGCGCTGATTGTTGCTGGGCTGGTCGCGGGTTTCGCGGCGGGCATTTTCGGCATCGGCGGCGGGTTCATCGTCGTGCCCGCGCTGTTGATCGTGCTGCCCTTGTTCGGGGGCGACCCGGCGCAGCTGGCGCATGTCGCGATCGGCACGTCGGCGGCGACGATCATCATCACCTCGCTTCGCTCGCTCCGGTCGCATGCCAAGCGCGACGCGGTTGAGTTTCCGATCCTGTGGAGCTGGGCGCCGTGGCTGGTGCTGGGCGACGCCGTGGGCGTTGTGCTGGCCGGCCGGATCGACGGCCATGTGCTGACGATGATTTTCGCGGTCGGCGTCGGGCTGATGTCGCTTTTGTTCCTGTTGCCGCGTTTCGCTGATCACAAGCTAAGCGACGACATGCCGGCCATCGGGCCGCGCGTCGCCATTGCAGGCGGGCTGGGGACATTTTCGTCGCTGCTGGGGATCGGCGGCGGCACCATTGCGATCATGGTGATGACCTTGTGCGGTCGCTCGATCCACCGGGCCATTGCAACCGCGTCGGGCATTGGCGTGCTGATCGCGATCCCGAGTGCGATCGGCTTCGTGCTGATCGGTTTTGGCGAGCCGGGGCTGCCCTGGGGATCGCTGGGTTATGTCAATCTACCCGCGACCGCCGTGATTACCTCAATGTCGATCCTGACCGCGCCGCTTGGCGTGGCGGTGGCGCACAGCATGCCCGCCGCGCCGCTGCGGCGTGCATTCGGCCTGTATCTGATTTTCATTTCGATTGTGATGTTCAGAAATTCCCTGAAGATGTGACGGCAAATCGGCACCGGGCGAAAAGCCTGAGCCAAAATCATGGAGCAATTGCGATGACCGACCGTGTTTTGGAAGCGACCCCGACGATCTTGCCCGAGGAAGCGAAGGACGATCTGCTGACGCGCGGCTATCAGCGCCGTGACCTTGCCCGGTTGGCGGCAGTGTTCGGGGTCGGGAGCCTGGCGGCGATGCGCGGGGCGCCGGCCTGGGCATCCGGCGGCGTGCCCGATCCGGCGCCGAGCGCCAAGACACGGATCGGTGCCAATGAATGCTGGACCGGGCCGCTGACGCCCGGCCAACTCGCCGCGTCGAAAATGATCGCGCACAGCAACCGCTATTCGCCACATGATGAGCGCAGCGATTTCATCAAGGCAGTGATGGCGGTCGAAGGCGTGCCGTTCGATCATGTCGCGCCCTGGCCGGGATCGAGCGACCCGCTGTCGCGCGCGGTGATCAGCTTCTGTTCGCCGACGCGCGGGCTGGTGACCGCTGACCCGACATTCGAGCTCGCGGGGCGCACCGCCGAATGGCTTGGCGCGCCGGTCAAGCGCGTGCCGCTGACGCCCGATTTCCGCCATGACGTCAAGGCGATGCTCGCTGCCGATCCGAATGCCGGACTCTATTACATCTGCACGCCGAACAACCCGACGGGCACGATCACCCCGCTCGCCGACATCGAATGGCTGATCAAGAACAAGCCCGAAGGATCGATCGTGCTGATCGACGAAGCCTATACCCACTTTGCCGGTGCGCCGGTCGCGTCGTCTTTCGCGGCCAAATACAAGGACGTGGTGGTACTGCGGACCTTCTCGAAGATTTTCGGGATGGCGGGGATGCGGATGGGCTTTGTGATGACCAACCCCGCCAACATCGCCAAGATGATGCGCTATGACGGCGGCATGCAGTCGGGCGCGCTGCCGCTGCCGTCGCTGGCGTGCGCCACCGCCAGTCTCACCGCCAAGCCGCTGATTGCGGCGCGCAAGGCGGAGATGGAAACCGCGCGCGGGCTGACGCTCGATCATCTGAAAGCGCGCGGGCTGAAGGTGGTACCCACCAACGCGAACATGGTGATGATCGACTGGAAGACCAAGCCCGCCAAGGAAGTGCAGGCCGCGTTCCGCACGCAGAGCGTCGAGATTGGCCGGTCGTGGCCGATCTGGCCGACGGTGTCGCGCGTCACGGTGGGGTCGGCGGCTGACATGAAGGCGTTCTGCACCGCGCTTGATAAGGTGTGGACAGCCTGAAAATTCGGCAGGGACGCGGGCGTCGCTTAGCCCGCGTTCTTGTCTGCCCGCCGCACGCCGAACAGCACTTCGCGCTCAAGGTGCGCGCGCAGCCCTTCGTAATAGGCCCATAGGAAGGCGCGGGGGTCGTGCAAATTGCCGGTCCAGCCGATCCGGTTCTCAATGGCGCGGGCGACGGTCCAGCATGCGTCGTCGTTCGATTCGCGCAAGACTTGTTCGAGCCGCTGAAGTTCGCTGATGCCATAGGCGTCGAACTGTTCATCGGAGAAGCGGAATGCCGCGACTTGCGGTGGCGCGACCGCCGCCAGATCGTCGAGCAACTGGCGGCGCGGCGCGTGGATGACGGCAGTGCCCGCGAGCAGATCGCCGATCCGCAACCGATCCCGATTGAACAACGGGAAGAAGGTGAACAGGAGCGCCCAGCCCAGCCCGAACAGCGTCATCAGCGTATCGGCGGTGCCATTGGCTGCGCGCGTCGCCAACAGCGTGAGCGGCAGGAACACTTCGATCTCGCGCATCAAATTGCGCGCGATGATCTGGTCGATCGACAGGCCGCTGCCGTCGCGACTGATAACGCGCAATTTGTTGAGCCGCTTGCCCGGCGTCGCGGCGCGGCGACCGCCTTCGAACAGGATGAAATAGAAATTACGCAGCAGGAAAAAGAACAACAGCCAGGCGATCGCAATCGGCTCGCCGGCGCTTCCGCCATATTGAAAGATGCCGATCGCGAGCACGATCGTGACCACAATCATCGTCACCAGCATGATGACCGCGTCGATGACAAAGGCGGCGGCGCGCGGCGATGCTTCGGCGAACACGATGCCGAGATCGACGCCTTCGGGCGTCACCAGCGACCGGCGCATGTCGCGGATGCGACGCTTAGCGCGGGCCATGAGTCATCCGGGGCAGCAGGTAGAAATAGCCCAGCCACAGCAGCAGCATCGTCGCCCCAATGCCATAGCGGATCGCATCGCTGGTGATCCGCTGGCGGCCGATACCTTCGAGCAGGCCCGCGACGAACAGCATCACCACCACCCCGAGCATCGCGGTTGCCGATATGCGGCCCGCGCGCGCGGCTGCGGCTAGCCTCGTCTGCGTGCCCGGGAAGGCTACGCGGGTGCCGATGCGGATTCCGGCAGCGCCCGCAATCGTGATCGCGAACAGCTCGGTCGTGCCGTGGATCGACAGCCAGCCACCGAGTTCGAAGCCCAGCCCCTTGGCGACATAGACCTGAAAGAAGGCGCCGAGCAGGCAGCCGTTCATCAGGATCAGCAAGGCAGTCGGCACCGCGAGCGCGAAGCCGAGCGCAAAGGCCAGCAATGAGATTTGGGCGTTATGCGTGAACAGCAACACCGCAAAGCCCGTGAGGAACTGGTCGCCGCCGCCGTCGTAGAGCATCGCGCGCAGCGCGGCAGCGCTGGCGTTGGGCCCACGCCCGCCCGCAAGCCCGGCGGGAATGATCGCGTCGAACCAGGCGGGGTTGGCGGCGACGAGGCGATAGCCCGCGACTGCGCCAATCGCCAGCAGCGCGAACGACGCCCAAGTCTCGCGCCACAGATCCTGCACCGCACGCGGCCAATCGGTGAGGAAGAAGCGGGTGATGCGCTTGCCGATGCCCTCTTTCACGCCATAGATGAACAGATAGCCGCGCAACGCGAGCGCTTCGAGATAGGCGATCAGCCCGGCGTCGAGCGAAATCGCGCGCGCCACCGACAGCGACGACAAGGTCGATCGGTACAGGGTCGGCAGCAGCAGCAACTCGTCTTCGGTCAGCGCGCGCGGCGACCGGCGCTCGACCCGGTCGAGCAGCGCCTGGAATTCGAGCCACCCGGCTTCGCGCTCGGCGCGAAAGCTCGACACGCTCTGACGGTCGGGAGCAGTTGCCATGATCAGAGCCTATCCATCCGCTTGATCGCCAGATAGCGCGCGATCAGGGCCGCGCCGATCGATTTGTGATCGGCCTCGATCACATCGGCGCCGAGCAACTTCAGCTTTCCGATGACGAGGTCGCGGTCGCGCAGCATCGCGCCCGCCGTTACCGCGCGCGCGACATCGTCGAGCGTTTCGGGAACGGCATCGGCCAGCCCCTCCAGCTCTTCGTCGCGCATCAGCATGAACAGCACGACATGCCGCTCGGTCAGGCGGCTGGTCACGCGCAGCATCAGTTCGGCGCTGACCGGATCGACGAAATCGGTGAACACGACGATCAGCGACCGCCGCGTGAGCTTGCCCGCCAACGTTGTCAGCGCGAGCGTGAAATTGGTTTCCTCGGTCGAATAGTCGATTTCGGCCGCCAGCTGCTGGAGCATCTGGAAGCGATCGGCGCCGCGACTGGCGCCGGTGCTGACGCGCGGTCGCGAATCGAAGCTGAACAGGCTGACGAGGTCGCCGCCCCGTAGCGCGACAAAGGCCATCAGCATCGCGGCGGTCACCGCGCGGTCGATGCGCGGCATCCCGTCGAGTGGCTCACACATCAGCCGCCCGCTATCGATGGCGAGGACGATATTGTTGTTCTGCTCGACCTCGAAATCCTTGGCGAGCAATTGGCCGTGGCGGGCGCTGCGCTTCCAGTCGATGAAGCGGCGTTCCATCCCGGGCTGATAGTCTTTGAGCGAATCGAATTCGCGCCCGCGCCCGCCGCGTTTGCGCGCGAGATCGCCGGTGAGCGCATCGCTCTGAAGCAGCGCGATGGCCTGCTCGCGCACGCTTTCGACATCGGGCAGTACCGCGATGCCGTGGCTAACCTCGATCGCCTTCTGCTGCCATGCGAGGCCGAATGGGCCACGCCAGCGCAGCCAAAGCTTGTCGACGGCCGCGATGCCGCGACGCTCTGCGCGAAACGACAGCGTGACGCTGGTATCGGGCAGCGTAATCGTCGCGCTATCGGCCGATAGCGGGATGATCCGGTCGTCATGGCCGATCCGCAGCTCGACCCGTCGCGCCGCCGTCTGCGGCTGGTGGAGCGTCACATGGATATCGATCGTGCCGCCAATCGATACGCGCCCGCTCGAGCTTATCTCCGCCGATACGGTGCTGCGCGCCGGCGCCGCGACGGCGTCGATCAGCGTGAAGCCCAGCACCGCGCACGTCCAGGCGAGGCCGAGATACCACAGCGGCGGCAGCAGCAACGCAATCACAAACGCTGGCAGAATCCCTGCCACCGCCAGCCAGACCGCGCGACCGCTGGGGTAGATCAACGCGGCGCCTCCGTCGCGTCGACCATGTCGGTCACGATTTGCTCGACCTGGCGCCCGTCGATCTGCGCGGCGGGCGAAAGCAGGACACGGTGGCGTAGCGCCGGTATCGCGAGCAGCTTGACGTCATCGGGGATGACATAGTCGCGCCCTTCGAGCGCGGCGCGCGCGCGGGCGGCGCGGGCGAGCATCGCGCCAGCGCGGGGTGACGCGCCGACTTCGAGCTGGGTGTTGGTCCGTGTCGCGCGGATGAGCGTCGCGACATAATCGACGACTTCGTCGACCAGTCGGACCGAATCGACCACCGCCCGGGCGGCAGCCAACGTCGCCGCGTCGGTCTGCGCGGTGATGGGGTAGCGCGCGAAGGGATCGGCCCCGGCGGCGCCGTGCTGGGCGATGATCGCGCGTTCCTGCGCCAGATCGGGATAGCCGACGCGGTGCTTGAACAAGAAGCGGTCGAGCTGCGCTTCGGGCAGGGGATAGACGCCCTGATGCTCTATCGGATTCTGCGTCGCGACGACCATGAAATTGGGGCTGAGCTGATGCGTCGTCCCGTCGAACGTGACCGAGCGTTCCTGCATTGCCTCGAGCAGCGCGGCCTGCGTCTTGGGCGGGGTGCGGTTGATTTCGTCGGCGAGCAGCAGATCGCAGAACACCGGGCCTTTGGTGAGGCTGAATTCGCCCGTGCGGAAATTGAAGATGGTGCCGCCGACGACATCGCCGGGCATCAGGTCGGGGGTGAACTGGATCCGCCCATAATCGACCCCGATCGCGGCGGCAAAGGCGCGGGCGGTGAGCGTCTTGGCGGTTCCGGGAGGTCCCTCCAACAAGATGTGGCCGCCCGCGAACAGCGCGGTCAGCATCAGGTCGAGCGTGTCGCTTTGCCCGGTGATTGCCTTGGCGACTTCGCCACGAATGGCCTGGCCCAGGGCCTTGACGTCATCAACTGTCACGCTTCCTCCTTTGAATCCAGTCGTTGAGCGCGCGCGTGCGGGCGTGCACTCCAGCTTCGTCGGTTGTGGCGCCGGTGGCGGCGGCAAGCTCGCTGAAGCGCGCGCCTGCGGTGTTGTCGCGGGCATCGAGCCAGGCGTCGAGCGCATCGCCCGCGAGTCCCACCGGCGCGCCGAGCAGCTTGCCCGCGCGGGTGCGCATCAGCGCCGCGTAGCGCCCGCCGAGCGACCCCAGCCGCCCCGCGCGCCGAAACAGCCGCGCAGTGGTGTCCGCCAGCGCATATTTGCCAAAGGCGATGGCGCGGGCCTCGGCGCGGGCGGGGCCGAAGCGTACCAGCCCATGCGCGACCGCAAGACCGGCAGCGGCAATCAGCGCGAGCGTCAGCGCGAGGAATGGGGGCTCGACCAGCAGCTTTTGCAAGCTCATGCCATTGCCCGCGCGCAGCAAGGTGAGATCGAACATCACCGCATCGTCATTGCCCTGCAACCGCTGGATCAGCCGCAAGGCAGCGGCGGCGCGGGTGGGGTCGGCGAGGCCCTGATTGTTGAGGAAATCGGGATCGGTCAGAACCCAATGCGGCTTGGTGTCGATCTGGGTCACGATCGCGTGGCCGGCCGCGTCAGCAATGAAGGGTGCGGGATCGGTGAGCCATTGCATCTCTTCGGGAGCAGGTACTTGCAGGTCTTCAATGGGAACGGGGGCGGCTTGGTCCGTCTTCCAGTCGATATGGGCATCGCCGACCTGGCGCAGCACTTTGTCGATTGCGGCACGATCGAGATGTCCGATCCGCTGGTCCCAGCCGATATGATCGGGGCGTGGAACGACGAACCACTTGGGCAGCACGAACAAGGTGGGTTTGGACGCACGGTGCGCGACCAGTGTTTCGAGCGCTTTGGCAGGGGTGTCGGGGCGCAGCGGGACGATCAGCAGCCGCTCGTCGAGCAGATCATCGACGCTGCGGGCCATCTCCGGCGGCTTGCCGGTAAGCGTCAGCAGTTTCGCCAGCCCCGCATAGCCGACGCCGCTTTTCGACAGCGGCGTCGCGTCGCCTGCGCCGGCAAGGCGGAAATCGGGGGCATAGGTCGACAGCAGGAAAAACGCTGCCGCTGCCATCATGCTGGCAAAGGCCGCCCACAACATCGTGCGGGGGTTAAAGGCGTCGGTGCCGTTCACGCGGGGGCTTGCTGGCGGTTCCAGGTACCGCGCAGCGCGAAATCGGCATAGGCGTCGCGCGCGCGTTGCCACCCCTCGACCCCGACCGGGGTGCGCGCGAACAGCGCGGCTTCGACGACAACCGCAATCGTCGCAAAGGCCGATCGCGCGCGATCGGGCAGGCTGGGCGAAGCGGCGATGTCGCGCGCGGTGAGCGAGGGGCGGACGAAATCGGGCAGGCGATCGCCGATGTCCTCGACGCTGCGGCGCAGGATCAGATGGACCGCGCCATCATAATCGCCGCTTGCCGCCAGCGCTTCGGCTTCGGCGAGCAGGACGCGCGCTTTTGCCTCATCGGGGGCAAGCGCGGCTTCGGGGTCTTCGTCGATCACGTCGCGCTGCCACGGCCAGCGCCACGCCATGCCGGTCGCTTCCTTGAAGATCAGAAACGCGATGAACAGCGCGCCCAGAATGACCGCACCCCAGAAGACATAGACCAGATAGGGGCTGATGCTATCGAGGAACTCGAGCAGCGGCCGCAGCCAAGCCGGTGGCTTGGGCGGTTTATAGGCGGTGAGGTCGAACTGGATGCTGCGGTCGGCCATCAGCTTTGCATGCGCAGCCGCGACGTCGGGCGCGATCGCAGCCTGATTTGCCCCCGGATGAACCGCTGATTGCGCCGCCGTCACAAACCCTCCCGCGTAAGGCGACACTGTAGAATGCAACCCCGCTTGGCAAGGAGATAACGGACTGGACTTGCTGACTTTCGACGGGCAGATTGACGGCCAAAGATTCACGCAGGTCTTTTCGGGGGCAATGACCATGGCGACCGTATCACCGTCGTTTCAGGAAAATTTCGAAATCGGTCGGGTGATCAGCCTGACTTTCGGAGTTATTGGCCGCAACGCGCCGTTGTTTTTCGGGCTCGCTTTCCTTGTCAACGGCATTCCGCAGATGGGGTTGCAATATTTTCAGCTTCAGACCCTGTCTTTAGGGCAGCCCGGAGTCGTCCCCGATGCGGGTGCGCTCACGACTTACTTTACCTTCTTCGGGCTTTTCATACTGTTTGCCATCGTCTTCGGCGGGCTGTTAAACGCCATGCTCTGCCGCGCCGCGATCGAGGACCTCAGCGATCGTCGTCCGCAATGGGGCGAGTGCTTTGCCACCGCGCTCTCGGTTTTGCTCCCCCTGATCGCGATGGGAATTGTCTCAAGCCTGGCCATTGGCGTCGGGCTGATGCTGCTGATTGTCCCCGGGATTTATCTGGCGCTGGGCTGGGCGGTGGCAGTGCCGGTATTGGTGCAGGAACGCGAAGGCGTGTTCGGCAGCCTGTCGCGCAGCCGCGCCTTGACGAAGGGCAGTCGTTGGCGGCTGTTCGCAATGTTTCTAGTGGTTTTTGTCGTGCTGTGGGTGCTGCAGATTCCGCTTGGCATGTTGTCGCTGCTCGGAGCGTCGATCGGTCCAGCCTATCTCGCGCCCGCGATTTCAGCCGGTATCAGCGGGACGCTGTCGTCGGTGTTTACGACGACCATCGCCGCCGTCAGCTACATCGAGTTGCGCCGCATCCGCGAAGGCACGTCGATCGACGAACTGGCGCAGATTTTCGCCTGAGCGCTGGCGAAGTCGCTGCGGCGAACGGGTTGTAATGTCGGAAAAGCTCGGTTAAGTTCGCGCTTCGTTCTACTCGATCGGAGCCTTAAACGTTTGGATATGCTTGCCATCTTGCTGATTGTTGCCGCGCTCGTCGGCGGGCTGGCGGTCGGCTGGGTCGTGGGGCGTGGCGAAGCGGCGTCGGCGCGCGCCGAGCGCGACAAGGCGGTTGAGGATTTCCGCCGCGCGATCACCGATCTGGCGGCGGCGAGCGAGCGCGCCAAGGCGACCGATGCGCTGGCGACCACGCTCGAGCGCGTGCGCGGCGAGCGTGAGGCGGCGCTGACGCAGATTGCGACACTCACCGCCGAAAGCGCGGCGTTCGAGGCACGGCTGACCGAATTGCGCGAGGCCAAGGAAGCGATGGGCGCGCAGTTCGCCGAAATTTCGGGCAAATTGCTCAACGAAGCGCAGACATTGTTCCTCCAGCGCGCCGACGAGCGGTTCCGCCAGTCCGAGGAAGTCGCGGGGCAGAATTTGCGATCGATGCTCGCGCCGGTGAGCGAGCGGCTGTCGCTGTACGAAGAGACGGTCAAAAAGGTCGAGACCGAGCGGGCGAGCGCGTTCGACCAGCTGAAGGGCGAACTCCAGGGGCTGCGCGTTGGGCAGGAGCGCGTGAGCAGCGAAGCCGCCAAGCTGGTCAATGCGCTGCGCAATGCCCCCAAGGCGCGCGGGCGCTGGGGCGAGCAGCAGTTGCGCAATGTGCTCGAGACGTGCGGCCTCTCCGAACATGCCGATTTCCAGACCGAAGTCAGTGTGAGCGGCGAGGACGGGCGGTTGCGGCCCGATGTCATCATCCGCATTCCCGGCGGGCGGCTGCTGGTGGTCGATGCGAAAGTGTCGCTCAATGCCTATCAGGACGCGTTCGAAGCCGAGGATGAGGGTGAGCGGATCAAGGGGCTCGCCGCGCATGCCGCATCGATGCGCGCGCATGCGATGGCGCTCGGCAACAAATCCTATGAAGCGCAGTTCAAGGAAGCCGTCGATTTCGTGGTGATGTTCGTACCGGGCGAGCATTTCGTCTCGGCAGCACTCGAACAGGATCCCAAGCTGTGGGACGATGCCTTTGCCAAGAAAGTGCTGATCGCGACACCAACCAATTTGGTCGCGATTGCGCGCACGATTGCGGCCGTCTGGCGGCAGGAAAATCTCGCGCGACAGGCCGCCGAAATCGGGCGGCTGGGCAAGGAGCTTTATGAGCGCCTCGCCAAGGTCGCCGAGGATATGAACAAGGTCGGCAGGGGGCTGAACAGCGCGGTTGGCAATTTCAATGCCTTTGCCAATTCGTTCAACGGACGGCTGGTGGTGACGGGCAAAAAGTTCCGCGACCTCGACATTGAGACGGGCGCGCGCGAAATCGAAGAGGTCGCGCATGTCGAAGCGCTGGCGCGCGTCGGCGATACGCCGTTGTTGTTTGATCCGAACATGGTCGAGTAACCGGCGGTGGGAGCAAACGGGATGCGGCGACTGATTGTCAACTTCGTGCGGCTGACAGCGGTGGCGGCGATATTATGGCCGGTCGGGCTGTTCGCGCAGACGAGCGACAAGCGCAGCGCGACTCCGCCGAATGTGGCGGCGCAGCCATCGCCATTTCGCGTTCTCGCCAGCGCGCCTTTCCCCGAGATACCCGACACCATAGCGGACCTGGTCGTCGTTCAGGACCGCGCCGCCATCCGGCTTCGCAACGGGCGGGTCGAGCGTTTCGTGACGATCGATGCCGTCGAGCAATTGCTTGCCCTGTTGGCCGATCGCCGCATGACGCCGTTGTGGCCTGCGCTGATCGACTGGGCGGGTACCGGGGCCGAACGGCTGCGCGACGCCCATATCGAGGCGGCGCGCCGCGCCTTCGCCGATGCACGACCGATCGATCCCCTGAGCACCGCTGAATCAGCTGTCCGACCAAAGACGCGCGCGCTGCTGCGGCTGGCAACGCGATTGAATTCTGCTGGCAGGCGCGACGAAGCCATTGCGCTACTGAAGGCAAATCGCCCAGCCGCGCCGGGGAGGAGCGATCGGGACCGCTTCGCATGGGTGGCATTGGCGACGCACCTGTCGGGCATTTATCGCGAAGCCGATGATGTCGACCATGCACTGGCTGCGCTCGACGAAGCGGCAGCGGCGATGGGCAATGAGCAGTATTTTTCGGTCAATCTGAAAGTGAACCGCGCCGCGCTGCTCGCCGAATCGGGTCGCTACGCCGAGGCACTGAACACGATCGACGCGGCACTGGCTGCATTCAGGCAGAGCGAAGATCATCGCGGTGCCGGCGACCACGTGCCGGGTTCGGGCCGCGAATTCAGCTGGATCCGCGCTTGCGCGCTTCGCGGACTGGGCCGGATTGCCGAGGCCGATACCGAAACCGCGCAAATGCTCGCCGACGCCAATCCCACTGACTATCAGTTCGTGGTGAAGTCGACAGCGGCGATTGCGGTCCGCTATGCGCTCTGCGTTGATGATCGTCGGCTTGCGGCGCGTGTGCTCGCGAGCGATATCGCGCGTCGGCCGGTCGGCGCCGCCGCATTCGAAAAGCTGCAACCGGCGCGCGTTCGGCGGACGCGTGAAGCTGCCTTCTTCGCTGCGGTGCGCGACGAACCGGTGTTGATCGAAGCGCTGCGCGACCGGTTCCGCGTGCTGCCCGACGCTTTTGCCCCGGCGCTCAACCATTGGTATCCCGCGCCCGCGCCAGTCACCCCGCCCGCGCGTTAGGAGCAAATCAACGCCTTGCGGCTAAGCCCGAGCGACCAACCGGGAATCTGCCGCATGACCTTGCCGATGATCGACCTTGCCGATGCGCTGAAGGCGCGCGCGGTGATGACTGCCGATGATGTGCTCGCGATCCGCCGCGTGGCTTGGCCCGACGGCTCGATCGACGCTGTCGAAGCCGATGCGATTTTCGCGCTCAACGATGCGATTGCTGCGCCGCCGCCTGAATGGGTCGCGTTTTTCGTCGAGGCGATCACCGCCTATGTCGTGCAGCAGCAGGCGCCGACAGGCTATGTCGACGACGCCAAGGCGGCGTGGCTGATGGCGCGGATCGACGCCGATGGGCGGGTTGAATCGCGCGCCGAACTCGAAACGCTGGTCAAAATCCTCGAAGTTGCAGTCAATGTCCCGGACGCGCTGAAGGCCTATGCCCTGCGCCAGATCGAGGACGTGGTGACCAGCGGGGCAGGGCCGACGCGCTCGGGTGCGCTCGACCCCGGATCGATCAACGCGACCGAAGTCGCGCTGCTGCGGCGGATGCTGTTTGCCGCTGCCGGCGACGGCCCCGGCTGCATCAGCCAAGGCGAGGCCGAGCTGCTGTTCCGGTTGAAGGCGGCGACAATGGGCGCGGCCAATGCGCCCGAATGGAAGACGTTGTTTGTCCAGGCGGTAGGCAACCACCTGATGGCGTACAGCGATTATCAATCGCTGAGCCGCGACCGTGCGGGTGAGCTCGACGCGTTCATGAACGACACGCGCGCGAGCGTCGGCGGCTTCCTTGGTCGCATGGGCCAGTCGGTCGCGAACGGCGCCTTCCTCGACCTGTTCGGCTCCAAACCCGCCATGCCCGACCATGACGCCGCCGTCGCCGCCGACCGCGCGATTGCGCCTGGTGAAGCCGCTTGGCTCAAGGCGCAGGTCGATGCCGATGGCACGCTCGACGATCTCGAAAAGGCGCTGCTGGCGTTCGTCGCTGAGGAAAGCGGTCGCCCCGCCTTTTGAACCGTGCCGCCCGCTCAACCGAGCTGGGCGAGCGCCTCATAGGCCATCACGGCTGTCGCGACGGCAGCATTGAGGCTGTCGGCCTTGCCACGCATCGGGATTTTGACCAGCAGATCGCAGGCGGCGGCGTAATCTTCGGGCATGCCCTGCGCTTCATTGCCGGTCAGCAGGAAGCAGGGCGCGGCATACCGTGCGGCGCGATAATCGCTATCGGTATCGAGGCTGAGGCCGACGAGCTGGCCCGGCCCCGCGCGCAGCCACGGCAGGAATTGCTCCCATTCGGCCTGCACCACCGGCACGGTGAACAGCGCCCCCATGCTCGCGCGCACGGCTTCCACGCTGAACGGATCGACGCACTCGCCGATCAGGATCAGCCCGCCCGCGCCAACGGCGTCGCCGGTGCGCAGGATCGTGCCGAGATTACCCGGATCGCGCAGGCGCTCAGCGACCAGCCAGATCGGCGCGGCGCTGCGGTCGATGCTGTCGAGCGTGGCGGCGAATTCAGCGAACACGCCGACCACCGCTTGCGGATTATCCTTGCCCGACAGTTTCGAAAGAATGTCGGGCGTGGTTTCGATCGCTTCGCCGCCCGCCGCTTCGACATCGGCGATCAGCGCGCGGACGAGCGGGTGGTCAGCGCTGTCGCGCGCGAAGAACAGATAGTGCGGCAAGCGCCCGGTCTCGCGCGCTTCGGTCAGGATGCGCAGCCCCTCGGCGAGGAACAGCCCTTCGGCTCGCCGGTGGCGCTTTTCGCGCAACGACCGGACGCGCTTGATGAGCGGGTTGGAGTAAGCGGTTATCTCGCGGGGCATTTCAGTGCAGCCTTCCCGCGTTATTCCTCGTCAAACTTGGCCTCGACCAGTGCGGCGAGGGTGCTCACCGCGTCCTCGGCACCGTCGCCCTTGGCGCTGATCGTGATCGAATCGCCCTTGGCGGCGCCGAGCATCATCAGCCCCATGATCGACGTGCCGGTGACGGCTGCGCCTTCCTTTTCGACCATCACTTCGCACGGCAAGCTCGACGCGAGCGTGACGAATTTGGCGCTCGCGCGGGCATGGAGCCCGCGGACATTGGTGATCGGAACGGTGCGGCGAACTTCGGTCACGCGGCAGCTTCACCCAATACTTGCGAGGCGACCGAGATATATTTGCGGCCCGCGTCGCGCGCGGCGGCGACCGCATCGGTGACCTTCATCGCTTTGCGCGCGCCCTCCAGCCGGATCAGCATCGGCAGGTTGATGCCGGCGATTACCTCGACCCGGCCCGGCTCCATCAGCGAAATGGCGAGGTTGGACGGGGTGCCGCCGAACAGGTCGGTGAGGACGATCACCCCGCTGCCGTCGTCGACATTGGCAATTGCCCCGGCGATGTCGGCGCGGCGCCCCTCCATATCATCGTCGGGACCGATCGCGATCGCCGCGATTCGCTCTTGCGCGCCGACGACATGCTCCATCGCCGTCACGAATTCGGCGGCGAGGCGGCCGTGCGTTACAAGTACCAACCCGATCATCTTACCCGAATCACTTCAATTTCGTCCCCGGCTCGCGCGCCACTTCGCGGTCGGCAGCGGTCGGCGCGCCCTCGAGTGAGTCCTGCGGCGCCGCGCCCAGATCGCGGTGCGCGACCGTGGGCGAAAAACCCGCCGCGCGCAACCGTGCAGCAGTACGCTCGGCGACATGCACCGATCGGTGCCGCCCGCCAGTACAGCCAAAAGCGATCGTAACATAGCTTTTGCCCTCGGCCTGGTAGCGCGGGAGGAGGAGCAGCAGCAGCGCGTCGATTGCCGCCATCGCCTCCTCATAGGCGGGATCGCGCGCGACATAGGCCGCGACGGCGGGATCGAGTCCCGTGCCGGGGCGCAAAGCCTCATCCCAATGCGGATTGCGCAGGAAGCGCATGTCGAGCACCAGATCGGCATCGCGCGGCAGGCCACGGGCAAAGCCGAACGACATCACCGATAGCGTGGGCTCGCCATGCCCCTCGCGCGCGAACGTCGTGCGGATTTGGGTGGCGAGCGCGTTGGCGCTGAGATTGGTGGTATCGATCAGCCGGTTGGCCCAACTCCGCAAGGGGGCCAGCAGCCCGCGTTCCTGCGCAATGCCGTCAGCGGCGGGGCGATCGAGCGCGAGCGGATGGCGGCGGCGGGTTTCGGAATAGCGGCGCTCGAGCTCGGACCCGGCGCAATCAAGGAACAGCGTGCCAATGTCATGGCCGTCTTCGCTGCGGAGCCGGTTGATCAGCTTGACGATGCGCTCAGGCTCGAAATCACGCGTCTGCGCGCCGATGCCGATTGCGAGTGGCCGGTCAGCCTCATCGCCGCGCGCGCCGGGCATCGGCGCCAGCAGCCGGTCGATCAGCCGCACGGGCAGATTGTCGAGCACTTCCCAGCCCATGTCCTCCAGCGCGTTGAGCACGGTCGACTTGCCTGCGCCCGACATGCCCGTGACGAGCAAAATGTCGCGCGGATGCTCGCGGGTCATTGCCCGGCCCGCGCCTTGAGCGCGAGTTCGACCTTGATCGGGGCTGAGGCATAATGGCCCTCGACCGCCACCACGGGCACTTTGATCCCGGCAATGGTGCGGACGACGACATCGGGCGGCATCCGCTCAACATCCTCGGTCAGTTCGATCAGCAGCGCGACCGGCACGCGCTCTACAGCGGGCATCGCGAGAATGCCGATCCCGCGCACTTCGATCTTGCCCGCGATCGTCGCGGGCGCGGTGGCGAGCAGCCGGTCGCGGTCGCGGATCACCAGCGTGTAATCGTCGCTGACCAGCCGCGCGCCGCGATCGATCAGCCGCAGCGCAAGGTCGGACTTGCCCGCGCCCGATCGTCCCTCGATCAGAACGGCACGGTCGCCGATCGCGACGCAAGAGACGTGCAAGGTCTCGGAGGAAACGACGGTCAAGCGGTTCTCCAGCGTCACAAAGGGTCGGCCAAGGGCAAAGTTACCACGAACCGCGCGCCACTGAGGCGATCATCGCGCGATTCGACGGCAATCGCTCCTTGATGCCCATCGACGATCGTGCGCGCAATGGCCAGCCCGAGCCCCGAATGCTTTCCAAAGGCTTCATTTTCGGGGCGGATCGAATGGAAGCGGCGGAACACCGCCTCGCGTGCTTCGGTCGGCACACCGGGGCCTTCATCCTCGACCCGGATGACGGCATCCTCGTCGGTCCGGGTGAGCGCGATCGAAATCAGCCCGTCGTCGGGCGAGAAGGACACGGCATTGTCGATCAGATTTTCGAATACGCGTTCAAGCCGCGCGCCTTCGCCCGTCACCAGCAAGGGGTCGTCGTCGCGGCGGTCGATTTTCAGGCGGATGCCGCGCTCAATGCCGCGTGCCGCGCGCGAGGCGGCCAAAGCGTCGATCATCGCGGCAATGTCGACGGGCTCGAATTTGGCGCGGCTGAGCTGCGCGTCGAGCCGCGAGGCTTCGGAAATATCGCTGATCAGCCGGTCGAGTCGGTGAATGTCGTCGCGGATCACCGCGAGCAACTGGTCCTGCAGCGCGGGCTGGCGGACACTCCCGAGACTGTCGACCGCCGAGCGCAGCGATGCGAGCGGGTTCTTGAGTTCATGCGTCACATCGGCGGCAAAGGCCTCGGTCGCGTCGATGCGCGCGCGCAGCGCCTGGCTCATGTCGGAGATCGCGCGGGCGAGGCTGCCGATTTCGTCGCGGCGGTCGGGCAGGCGCGGCACCACGACTTCGCGCGCACGCCCCAGCCGCACGCGCACCGCTGCGCGGGCCAGCCGTCGCAACGGGCCGACAATCGTGCGCGCAAGAAACAGCGAGAGGTAGATCGAGACGATTGTAACGACGAGCAGCACCAGCGACAGGCGAAAACGCTCGATCCGCACCGTCGCGGTGATGTCGCGCGCATTATGGGCGGTCATGACGACCCCGCCGCCCGGAATTGGCGCCGCAGCCGTGATCACGGGGGTGCGATCGGGCGCGCGCCAGACGCTGGCCCCCGCCGTGCGCTGCACCCGTGCCTGGCTGACATCGGGCCAGGGCGACCCCGGCTTGAGCTCGCGGTAGAGCGGTGCGCGTTGCGCCCCCGCGACGGTGTCGATCACCGCGTCGAGAAAGCGACCGGCGGCGGGGCCGGGGCCGTCGCGATCAGGATCAACCAGCACGAAGTTGCGCAGGCCCATCGTCTGGGTATCGGCGATCTGCGCGCCGCCCGCATCGAACAGCCGCAGCCGACCGCCCGTATCCCGCGCAAGTTCAAGCGCGAGCGGCTTGCGTTCTCCCTCGGGCACCGCCCCTAATGCTGCTGCGATCAGCCGTGCCTCGCGCGTTGCCTGCGCCACACGGCTGTCGACGATCCGGCTGCGATACGAATCGAGGTAGAAAAAGCCGCCCGCGAGCATCGCCAGCGCGAAGATATTGACCGCGAGAATCCGCCGCGTAAGCGAGACGCGGCCCGACCAGCGCAGCGTCAGGTCGCGATCGACATCACTCCTCGGAATAGCGATATCCCGCGCCATAAAGCGTCTCGATCGCGTCAAATTCGGGATCGACCTGACGGAATTTGCGGCGGACGCGCTTGATGTGGCTGTCGATGGTGCGATCGTCGACGTAGATGTCGTCCTGATAGGCGGCATCCATCAACTGGTTGCGGTTCTTGACGATGCCGGGGCGCTGCGCGAGCGTTTCGAGAATCAGGAATTCGGTGACGGTGAGCGTAACCGGCTTGCCGTCCCACGTCACGCGGTGGCGCGCGGGGTCCATCGCCAAGCGCCCGCGCTCCAGGATTTCGGTCGGCGGCGCGGCTTCGGCGCCCGGCGCGGGCGGCTGCGACAGCTCGGCCCGGCGCAGGATCGCGCGGATGCGGGCGATCAGCAGCCGCTGTGAAAAAGGCTTCGAAATATAATCATCGGCGCCCATCGCGAGGCCCAGCGCCTCGTCGAGCTCATCGTCCTTGCTGGTGAGGAAAATCACCGGCAGCGCCGATTTCTCGCGCAGGCGCCGCAGCAGTTCGAGCCCGTCCATCCGCGGCATCTTGATGTCGAAAATCGCCAGATCGGGCGGATTGTCGATCAGCGCCTTGAGCGCGGTTTCGCCTTCGGAATAGACCCGCGTCACAAAGCCTTCGGCCTGGAGCGCGATCGATACCGACGTCAGGATATTGCGATCGTCATCGACGAGAGCGATCGTGGCCGTCATCCGCGTAGGGCATTCCATGGTTTCACGCTGCTAGGCCTAGGCGAAAGCGCGGGGCGGCTCAACAGCATCAACCATCTTGGCCATTTGACCAGCGGCGGGCGCGGGGATATGCGCCGCCACAGCATACGTATGCGCAAGCGCGCGACATGAGAGTTTTTAGGAGAGAATGCAGTGACGAAGCGTAGCCCGATCAAGGGACTCGAGGCGCAAGGCATCGCCACGCAGGCGACGGTACACTGGAATCTGATCACCGCGCCGCTGGTCGAACACGCGATTCGCCGGGGCGAGGGGGTTCTTGCCGCCGACGGTCCCTTGGTGGTCGAAACGGGTCGTTGCACGGGCCGATCGGCGCAGGACAAGTTCACCGTGCGCGATGCTGAGACCGCAGATACGATCTGGTGGGGCAAATCGAACAAGCCGATGGACCCGGCGCATTTCGCCGCGCTGAAGGCTGATTTCTTCGCCGCTTTGGGCGAAAAGGACACTTTGTTCGTCCAGGACCTGTTCGGCGGATCGCAGCCCGAACACCGCGTACGCGTGCGCGTGATCAACGAACTGGCGTGGCACAATCTGTTCATCCGCACGATGTTGGTGCGACCGAAAGCGGAAGAGCTGGCTGGCTTCGACCCCGATTATACGATCATCGACTTGCCGAGCTTTGTCGCCGATCCCGCGCGCCACGGCTGCCGCAGCGAGACGGTGATCGCAGTCAATTTCACCGAAAAGCTGATCCTGATCGGCGGCACCAAATATGCCGGCGAAATGAAGAAATCGGTGTTCGGCTTGCTCAACTATCTGCTGCCGGTGCAGGGCATCATGCCGATGCATTGTTCGGCCAACATCGGCCCGAACGGCGATACGGCGGTGTTCTTCGGCCTGTCGGGCACCGGCAAGACGACGCTCAGCGCCGATGCGAGCCGCACGCTGATTGGTGATGACGAGCATGGGTGGTCGGACACGGCGGTCTTCAACTTCGAAGGCGGCTGCTACGCCAAGATGATCCGGCTGTCGGCCGAAGCCGAGCCCGAGATTTTCGCGGTGACCAAGCGGTTCGGCACGGTGCTCGAAAATGTCGTGATCGACCCAGAGACGCGCGCGCTCGACCTCGACGATGCGCGCCTCGCCGAGAATACGCGCGGCGCCTATCCGATCGATTTCATCCCCAATGCCAGCGACGCGAACATGGGGCCGGTGCCGCACAATATCGTGATGCTGACGGCGGATGCTTATGGCGTATTGCCGCCGATCGCCAAGCTGACGCCCGAACAGGCGATGTACCATTTCCTGTCGGGCTATACCGCGCGCGTTGCGGGCACCGAAATTGGCGTGACCGAGCCGGAAGCGACTTTTTCAACCTGCTTCGGCGCGCCGTTCATGCCGCGCCACCCCAGTGTCTATGGCAATTTGCTCAAAGAGCGGATCGCCAAGGGCGGCGTCGCGTGCTGGCTGGTCAATACCGGCTGGACCGGCGGCAAATACGGCGTCGGCAGCCGCATGCCGATCAAGGCGACGCGCGCGCTGCTCAACGCGGCGCTCGACGGCAGCCTGAACGATGCCGAATTCCGCACCGATCCCAATTTCGGGTTCAAGGTGCCGGTGGCGGTGCCGGGCGTCGACTCGGGCATCCTCGATCCGCGCGAAACCTGGGCCGACAAGGACGCCTATGACGCGACGGCGGCCAAGCTGGTCGACCAGTTCGTTGAGAATTTCGCGCAGTTCGAAAGCCAGGTCGACGAAGGGGTGCGACAATCGGCGCCCAAGGTGAAGCAGCCCGCCTGAAGGCCCGATCGCGCCGGGCCATCCTTTTTGCAGGAAAGCCCGACATGACCGACCCTCTGCCCCGCCTGTTTGCGTCCGACGCCGATGTGATCCGCATCGGCGAAGGGCTGCTCGACCGCAGCCTGCCGCGCCCCGACTGGACGCACGAAGCGCATCTCGCTGCGTGCCTGTATCTGTTGCGCGAGCGGCCCGACATTGATGTCGATGCCCGGATCGCGACGATCATTTCGGGCTATAATGCGACCGTCGGCGGGGTGAACGACGATACCCAGGGCTATCACGACACAATTACGCGCGTGTTTGTGCATGGGGTGCGGTGGCATCTGATCGCGACCGAGGCGCAGGGACTTGCCGAATCGGTCAACACGCTGCTCGTCTCGCCGGTCGGCCGGCGCAACTGGCCGCTGCGCTTCTACAGCCGCGAACGGCTGTTCTCAGTGGCGGCGCGACGGGGCTTTGTGGCGCCCGATCTTGCCCCGCTGCCGGTCAGCAGGTGACGAGATCGGTGTGACCAAACCCCTTGGTGTAATCGAGCACCGAGATCACGGTCGGCACAACGCGGAAGATATAGGCCGATTCGGGCGGCGGCATCGGATCGGGCATCGATTCCTGCTGTGGGTATTTGGTCATCAGCGCGGCCATCAGCTTGGCCGATTCTGCGGGGTCCTCGACATGGGTCGCGCGCGCCGCCATCGATAAGCCGGTCAGCTTCATCACCTGCGCGCAATTGTCGTCAATCGTCAGCGACACGCGGTCGTCATGCGCGAGATTGGCAGCCTTTTGGCTTTCCGGCGCACACAAAAAATGGAGGACCAGGCCCTCGCTGGCAAAGCCGACTCGCGTCGTTTGGGGCCAACCATCCGGCCGCAGAGTCGCAATCGCCATCGTCCGGTTTTCTTGCAGGATAGACAGTATCTTGGCTTTGAGTTGGGCGTCGATGACGGCCTCCATTGGCAGGAGGGGATCCTGCGCTGGGGGGACCATGCGCTCTTTTCGTTGGCCCGGCCAATGGCAATCGCGGGCGAGGGAAGACGCGGGCGATTAAACGACCGGTTCGTCGCCGAGCGTGGCGCTGACCTCATCGACCCAGGTCGGACCGCGTGATACCACGCCCTCGGCACTGAGAATCTCGAATACCGCGTTTGCCAGCGCCCGTGTGGCGTCGCGGGTGTCGATCTTGCGAAAGAGTTTTCGGATCACCGGCGTGTCCGGAATGAACTGGATGAGGAACGCGCGCGCGCCAAAGCTCGTGCAGCCATAGGCGAGGCGGAAATCTCCGTGGTCGAGCTCGCCATACCAGCCCCAATCCTCAGCCACGAGCAGGCGCACTGGCAGAACGCGCTTGGCGAGCTCGCCAGCGATGAAATCGGCGAGGGCAAAGCCGTGCCCGCCGTTGACCAGCTCGGCATCGCGCGGATGCAAGGGAAAGCGATCCGAGTCAATTTCGATCATCCGGCCAAAATCGAACATCGTTGGTCCCTCGCGTTGCGGTCCCAATGATAGGGGCACGTGCTTGCGAAATCGTTGCGCAGGCGGACATGGTGGTCGCGCCCGTGCCCACGCTGTGCTAGCAAAAGCGCGCACTCAAGCGGAGGGATTTAACATGGGAATGCTCGACGGACTGCTCGCACAACTCGGCCCCAATTTCGACGTTGCCAATCTGGCGACGAAGGTCGGCCTGAGCCCCGAAATGGCGGAAATGGCGATTGGCGCGCTCGGCAAGGCGCATCCTGAGCCGGGTGATACGGTCGCGACTGCGGCGGCCAGCACCGGCATTTCGCCCGACATTCTCCAGCAGATCGTCGGCCATATCGGCGGCGAAGGATCGCTCGGCAATTTCGCCTCGATGCTTGCAGGCGCAACCGGCGGGGCAGGTGCGCAGGGCGGTGCTGGCGGCATGCTCGGCCAAGTCACCGGCATGCTTGACCGCGACGGCGACGGCAATCCGCTCAACGATCTGGCCGGGCTGGCCGGCGGCTTGTTCGGCGGCAAGAAGTAACGTCAGCCAAACGATAAGGGGGCGGGGTCAGCAGCGCGCTGGCCCCGCCCTTCGCATATCAGTGCGTCAATTCTTCGGGCGTGGTGCCGCCGTGCGCGGCGAGGCGCGACATCACCTGCTCGTGCAGCCAGATGTTCATTTCGGCGCTGCCGTCCTTTTCGCCGGTATAGCCGAGCTCTTCGGCCAGCTCCTTGCGATTGGCGAGCGACGGGTCGAGGCCGATCAGCTTCATCAGATCGACGATCGACGTCTGCCAGTTAAGCTCCGATCCCGTCGTCGACGCGATCTGGCCGAGCAGCGATTCGATTTCGGCGCGCGTCATCGGCGTTTCGGCCGGGGCCGGTGCCGCTTCAACAGCAGCGGGGGCGGCAGCGGCCGCCGGCGTGGGGGCGGGGGCAGGGGCGGCTTCGGCCTTTTTGCCCCAGATTGCATTCTTGATCGCGCCGAAAATGCTCATTCTCGTGTCTCCTCTTTCAGGTCGAAACGCTAAACCACCGATAGGCTAGCAACGTTGCGTGACAGTTCGGCGCATCACACGCCGGGCGGCAGTGGCTCGACGATCAGCACGCCGTCGCGCACCGCGACGACCCGCATTCGCGCGCCCACGTCCGCCATACCGCCCGATGCGCGCCACTCGCCATCGCCGACCCGCACCCGGCCCTCGCCGCCGTCGAGCGCCGCGACGACAGTGACAACCTCGCCCACCAGCCGCGCCGAGCGATCATTGAGCATTGCGTCGCTCGTGGCGACCGGGAACTGCGTATACCAACGCCGCCCGATCGCGACGGCAACCGCGCTCCACGCGGTGAACGACACGAGCTGCACGAGGAAGGGAACGTCGGGCAGCGCGAGCAGCGTCACGCCCGTCACCAGCGCGCCCGCGGCGAGGAAGATCAGGAAAATGCCCGGACTGGCCAGCTCGCCGATGACGAGCGCCACAGCGAGCATGATCCAGACCAGCCCGGCGCTGCCCAGGATTTCGCTCGAGCTCATCGCCGCGTCACTGCTCGCTTGAGTCGAACGGCCCCTTTACGCGGGGTGGCGCGGGCGGCTTGGGCGCGGCGGCGGGCTGATCGCCGAACGCTTCCTTGGCGAGCGCGCCAATGCCGCCGAGCGTCCCGATCAAATTGGTCGCCTCGACCGGAAACAGGATCGTCTTGGCATTGGGCGACGTCGCGAATTTACCGACGGCTTCGACATATTTCTGGGCGATGAAGTAATTGATCGCCTGTGCGCTGCCTTGCTCGATCGCGTCGGAGACGAGCTGCGTCGCCTTGGCTTCAGCCTCTGCCGCACGTTCGCGCGCTTCGGAGTCGCGGAAGGCCGATTCCTTCCGCCCTTCGGCTTCAAGGATGCGGGCTTGCTTCTGCCCCTCGGCGCGCAGAATTTCGGAGGCGCGCGTGCCTTCGGCTTCAAGGATGTTGGCGCGCTTCTCGCGCTCGGCCTTCATCTGGCGCGCCATTGCGTTGACGATGTCGACCGGCGGGCGGATGTCCTTGATCTCGACGCGGGTGATCTTGACGCCCCACGGATTGGTCGCGTGGTCGACCACGCTCAGCAGCCGCGCGTTGATCTCGTCGCGCTTCGACAGCAGCTCGTCGAGGTCCATCGACCCCATCACCGTGCGCAAATTGGTGGTCGCGAGCTGCATGATCGCGACGAACA
The DNA here is from genome assembly GCA_964449575.1 of uncultured Stakelama sp. Classification (GTDB taxonomy): domain Bacteria; phylum Pseudomonadota; class Alphaproteobacteria; order Sphingomonadales; family Sphingomonadaceae; genus Sphingomonas. The sequence goes on along the minus strand of CAYUYZ010000002.1, from coordinate 37,294 downwards.
GGTCGGACACTTCATAGGCGGCCTTGGCGGCATCGAGCACCTGGAAGAACACCACCCCGTCGACCGCGACCATCGCATTGTCCTTGGTGATGATTTCCTGCTGCGGCACGTCGAGCACCTGCTCCATCATGTTGATGCGCCGCCCGACCTGATAGAAAAAGGCGGGGTAGAAATTCAGCCCCGGCCGCGCGACCGTGGTGAAGCGGCCGAAATGTTCGATCGTATATTCAAAGCCTTGCCGAACCATCTTCAGGCTGGCGAAGAGGAACATGATCACCAGCACCAAAATGCCAACGACGACACCGAAAATCACGCCCATGCTCAATTTCCCTAACAGCGCGCCGATGTGGCGCAGCGGTGCCTTAGCATATTGCCACGCAGCCCACAGCGAAATGCGGTGGCCCTAGCGCTGTGGCGCCCGCTTGGTTACATGGGCCGCCACGAATCCTTTGCGACGCAGGAACTGGCACCCCATGGACATCCGCCTCGGCCTCACTTTCGACGACGTGCTGCTGTATCCGGCGGAGAGCGACATCGTGCCGTCGATGGCCGATCCGCGCACGCGACTGACCAAGGGCATTGCGCTCAACATCCCGATGCTGTCGGCGGCGATGGATACGGTGACCGAGGCCGATATGGCGATCGTGATGGCGCAATTGGGCGGCATCGGCGTGCTTCACCGCAATCTGACGATCGAGGAACAGGTTGCCGCGGTGCGCCAGGTAAAGCGGTTCGAAAGCGGGATGGTCGTGAACCCGATCACGATCGGCCCCGACGCCACGCTTGCCGAGGCGCAGGGGCTGATGGCGCGCCACCGGATCAGCGGCATTCCCGTGGTCGAGGCGAGCGGCAAGCTCGTCGGCATCCTGACCAACCGCGATGTGCGTTTTGCCGAAAATCCTCAGCAGCCGGTCGCCGAGCTGATGACGCATGAAAATCTGGCGACGGTGCGCCCCGGCGTCAGCCAGGAGGAAGCGCGTCGACTGCTCCACGCGCGGCGGATCGAGAAATTGCTGGTCGTCGACGACGGCTATCGCTGCATCGGCCTGATCACGGTCAAGGACATTGAAAAGGCCGTCACCTATCCGAACGCCACCAAGGATGGCGCGGGGCGGCTGCGCGTCGCGGCGGCGACGACGGTCGGCGAATCGGGCTTTGCCCGCACCGAAGCGCTGGTTGAGGCCGAAGTCGATCTGATCGTGATCGACACGGCGCACGGCCATAATCGCGATGTCGCGCGCGCGGTCGAGCGGGTGAAGGCGCTGTCGAATTCGGTGCAGGTCGTCGCGGGCAATGTCGCGACTGCCGCTGCCACGCGGGCGCTGGTTGATGCGGGGGCGGATGGCGTGAAGGTCGGTATCGGGCCGGGCTCGATCTGCACGACGCGCGTGGTTGCCGGGGTCGGCGTGCCGCAGCTGACGGCGGTGATGGACTGCGCCGAGGAAGCCGCCAAGTCGGGCGTGCCGGTGATCGCCGATGGCGGCATTCGCACCTCGGGCGATGTCGCCAAGGCACTCGCGGCGGGCGCGTCTGCGGTGATGATCGGTTCGCTGCTCGCAGGGACCGAGGAAGCGCCGGGAGAAACCTTTCTCTATCAAGGCCGTGCCTATAAATCCTATCGCGGCATGGGATCGGTCGGCGCGATGGCCAAGGGATCGGCCGATCGCTATTTCCAGCAGGACATCAAGGACCAGATGAAGCTGGTGCCGGAGGGCATTGAGGGCCAGGTGCCGTTCAAGGGCCCGGCCAAGGACGTGATCCACCAGCTCGTCGGCGGCGTTCGCGCCGCGATGGGCTATACCGGCGCGCGGACGATCGAGGAATTGCAAGCGCGCGCGCAGTTCGTGCGGATTACCGGCGCGGGGCTGAAGGAAAGCCATGTCCACGACGTGACGATCACGCGTGAGGCGCCCAATTACCCGACGCGGTAATCATCCATAAAGATGCTGGCGCTTTACGCTGCGTTCAGTGTTGGTCGCTATGCTTGCAGCATGGCGAAGATCAAGCTCCACAAGACCGTATTGCCGGTCTTCATCGGCTTTATATTGAAGTCCGTGTCGCGCAGCTTCGAACTGCGCGGCGATCTGGCGCGCACACTTGGCGATGATGGCGGCGCGCTGCGCGGCCATGTGGCGGCGTTACTGATGCTGATCGCGGCGGTGATCTGCTTCGGCTATGGCCTGTATCATTTTTTCAAGGGGTTACGCAGCAAGCCCGATGAGCCCGAGCCCTATGTCCTCGAGGAGCGGGTGGTCGATCCCGTCGAGGCAAGCGCGGAGGACAGGTCGTTCGATGCCGACGCGATTATGGCGCGCTATATGGCCAATCGCGACCGGGCAGCGGCGCGCGCGGTCGATTCGCCGGCGGCCGACGCGACCGTGCGCCCTGCAATGCCGGCGGCACGTCCCGCCTTTGGCCGCAAGCGCAGTTGATCAGCCGCGGCCGAGGGCGCGAATGATTTTGCCACGACGGGTTGGTTGCGCCTAAGCACGGCGTATGACCCCCTCTGCCCGTGTTCAGGCCGCGATCGACCTGCTCGACGCCGTAATCGATGCCGCCCGCGAAGGCGGCGCCGCTGCCGATACCCTGATCGCCCGCTATTTTGCGACGCGCCGCTATGCCGGGGCGAAGGATCGCCGCGCGGTGCGCGAGCTGGTCTATGCCGCGATCCGTCGCGCGGGCGAACGTCCGGCGAGCGGCCGCGCGGCCATGCTGGGGGTCGCTGCCGACGATCCTGAAGTTGCCGCATGCTTCGACGGATCGCCGCACGGCCCCGCGCCGATTGGCGAGGGCGAGGTCGCGGCGCCGGCGGGCGTCGCACCCGACTGGTTGCTCGTGCTGCTGGCGGCGTCAGGCATTGGTGCGGAAGAATTGCCCGCGCTGGTCGATCGGGCGCCGCTTGATGTGCGGATCAACCGTGCTTCGGGAATGGCGGTCGAGATCGAGGGAGCAGAACCAATCGTTGGATTGCCCGATGCGCTGCGCTTGCCGTCGGGGACCAACGTCGAGCGGCACCCCGCTTATGAAATGGGTGCGATCGAGATTCAGGATGCGGGCAGCCAGATCGTCACGCTCGCCGCCCAAGCCCAACCGGGGCAACGGATTATCGATCTGTGCGCAGGCGCAGGCGGCAAGGCGCTCGCGCTGGCGGCGACGATGGGCGGCGAAGGCGCGTTGCTCGCAACCGATACCGACCGGGCGCGGCTGTCGCGGCTGGCGCCGCGCGCGGTGCGGGCGGGGGCGGACATTATCGAAACGCGGCTGCTCAATCCGGGGCGCGAGATCGAAGCGCTCGCCGATTGGGTGAGCGGCGCGGACACAGTGCTGATCGACGCGCCTTGCTCGGGCACGGGCACGTGGCGGCGCAATCCAGAGGCGCGCTGGCGGCTGACGCCCGAGCGCATTGCGCGGCTGGTCGAAACGCAGCGCCATGTGCTGACCGTTGGCGCGGCCCTGGTGAAGCCCGGCGGCGCACTCGTCTATATCGTCTGTTCGCTCCTCGACGAGGAAGGCGCGGGGCAGGTCATGACCTTCCTCGACGCCCATCCGGGCTGGCGGGCTGAGCCACTGACGCTGCCCGCCGGTCGCGCGCACGGACCCGGCATGCGGCTGACGCCACGACATGACTCGACGGATGGATTTTTTGTCGCGAGACTGGTGGCGCCATGCTAGCCTCAGTGCCTCGCCCGTTGGAGATGTTCATGCGTTATTCGTCGCTTGCCGCCGCTGCGGCCCTGGTTTTGGTCACGGTATCGACGTCGCTGCACGGCCAGCGCCCCGACGACCAGATCGATCCGCGATCGATGCAACTCGTGGTGAGCGCCAAGGCGGCAGCCGCAGCGGGCAATCTCGACGGCGCGACCGATACGCTCGAAACCGCGCTTGCGGTCGATCCGCGCAACCGCGCCGCGTTCGTGGCGCTGGGCGATGTGTCGCAGGCGCGCGGGCTGTCGGGCAAGGCGATCCGCTATTACCGCGAGGCGCTTGAGCTGGATCCGAACGACATCGCCGCGCTGAAGGGGCAGGGCGAGGCACTGGTGACCAAGGGCGCGATCGAGCGCGCGCGGCAGAATCTGGCGAAGATCAAGCGGTTGTGCACCAAGGGCTGCCCCGAGGCGACCCAGCTCGCCGCGTTGATCGCGCGCGGCGTGCCCGTGGTCGCGTCGCAAAACGCCAAGTCGACCAAGGAATAATCAGCCAAGCACCCGTGCGAGCGCGACGAATTCGGCGACGCTCACGGTTTCGGCACGGCGCGTCGGCTCGATCCCGAGCGCTTCCATTGCGTCGGCAGCACCAGCCACGCCCTTCAGACTCTGCCGCAGCATCTTGCGGCGCTGACCAAAGGCCGCACCCGTCAGCCGTTCAAGTGTCGCCAGCTTGACGCCGTCGGGGCTGTCGAGCGGGGTCAGATGCACCACCGCCGACATTATCTTGGGCGGCGGGGTGAAGGCTGACCGGTGGACCGGCATCGCGATTTTGGCGGTCGTGCGCCACTGCGACAGCACCGACAGCCGCCCATAATGTTCGCTGTCGACCGCAGCGACGATGCGGTCGGCGACTTCGCGCTGGAACATTAACGTCAGGCTCTGCCACCACGGCCGCCAGGGCGCCGACAGCCAGCCGACCAGCAAGGGAGTGCCGATGTTATAGGGCAGGTTGGCGACGATGTGCGGCGCGCCCGCGAACAGCGACCGCGCGTCGAGTGCGAGCGCATCGGCTTCGATCACCTTGAGCTGGCCGGGGAAATACTCAGCCAGTTCGGCGAGTGCGGGCAGGCAGCGGTGGTCGCGTTCAACCGCCGTTACGCGTGCCCCCGCTTGGAGCAGTGCGCGCGTCAGGCCGCCGGGGCCGGGGCCAACCTCGAACACCTCGGCGCCGTCGAGATCGCCGGGAATGCGCGCGATGCGCGACAATAGCTGGCCGTCGAGCAGGAAATTCTGGCCGAGCGCCTTGCTGGCGGTCAGTCCGTGCCGCGCGATCACCTCGCGCAGCGGCGGCAGGCTGGTCACATCGGGTTCGCCAGCCGTCGCGCGACCGACTCCGCCGCGAGCCGGATTGCGGCGATCATCGCGCCGGGTCGCGCGAGCCCTTTGCCGGCGATATCGAATGCCGTGCCGTGATCGGGCGAGGTGCGCACGATCGGCAGCCCGAGCGTCACGTTCACCCCGTCATCGAAATGAAGCAGCTTGAGCGGGATCAGCGCCTGGTCATGATAGCAGCACATCGCCACATCGTAGCGCGCGCGGGCGGAGTCATGGAACATCGCGTCGGCGGGGATCGGCCCGGTGCAATCGATGCCTTCCTCGCGCAGCAATTCGATCGCGGGCATCAGCACATCGATTTCCTCGCGCCCGATCGAACCGCTCTCGCCCGCGTGCGGGTTGAGCCCGGCAAAGGCGAGGCGCGGTGCCTCGATCCCGAAATTGCGGGTCAGCCCGCGCGCGGTCGCGCGACCGCGGGCCACCACCAGATCGATCGTCAGCGCGGCGGGCACCGCCGACAGCGGGATGTGCGTCGTCATCGGCACCACCCGCAGTGTCGGCCCCGCGAGCATCATCACCGCATTTTCGCGTGCAATGCCGCAGCGCTCGGCGACGAATTCGGTCTGGCCCGGATCGATAAAGCCAATGCCGTAAAGCTGTGCCTTGGACACCGGCCCGGTGACGAGCGCCCCGGCCGTGCCCGACCGCGCGAGGCCCACGGCAAGCTCAAGCGCGCTCAGCGAACAGCGCGCGCCGTCGGTATCGGGCACGCCGGGCGTGATCTCGCCCGCGTCCTGGATGTAGAGCACGGGCAGCGCGCGGTCGAACAGCGCGGCGGCTTCATTGGGGTCACCGATCCGTTCGACCGGCCCCTGCCAGACGCTTTCGATTGCGCGTGGATCACCAACGGCGAAGAACGGCGGCAGCTTTTCGGCGAGCCGCGCGTCCCACGCCTTCGCGATAATCTCCGGACCGATCCCGGCGGGGTCGCCCATCGACACAGCGATCGGTGCGATCATCCTAGGCCTCCCCGATGCGCTGCCCGCCAGCAGCCGATGCTCAGCGATATTCGATGATGGCGTCGCGACGCAGATCGCGCAGCTTGTGATCGGCACGCAGGTTGACGGCGTGTTGCTCCATCTGGTTCCGCACTGCCTCCATGCTCGGCAAATTGCCGGCTTGGGCATCGGTGCGCCCGCAGACGACCAGCGTGCGTACGCCGTCGGTCGGCGAGCCGAACGGCGGGGTCGCTTCGCCCACGCTGAGGCCCGAAATCATGTCCTGCAGCTGGGCTGGCAAGTCGCGGATCTTGACCGCGTCATTATCGACGACTTCGGCTTGCAATGTGGCGGCAACTTTCTGCACTTCGCCGCAGCCGCGGATCGTCTTGATCGCGCTCGCGAAGGTGGAGACGCGCTGTGACGCCTCAGCTTCGGTGATGCCCTTGGGGAAAGCGATGCTGACCTGGCGCAAGCTGAGCACGGCGTCGCGCGCGTCCGCCGTCAGCACCTTGCGCTTGTCGACCAGATACAGGATCGAAAAGCCGCCGGGGGTTTCAATCGGTCCGGCGAGCTGGTTGACGTTCATTTCGACCGATGCCTGCGCGAGCGATTCGGGCAGCTGGTCGGCCTTGACCCAGCCGAGATCGCCGCCGACCGCGCGCGTCGTTGCGTCGGAACGCGTTTGTGCGATTTCCTCGAAGCCGCGCTTGCCCTTCTGGATTTCGTCCATCAGCGCGCGGGTTTCGGCAAAAACCGCCGACTGCTGCTCGGGGTTGGCGCGCAGGTAGATTTCCTTGACGTGGAATTCGGTCTGGCCCTTTTGCGCTTCAAGCCGCTTTAGAATGGCAGTTACTTCGGCATCGCCGACGTTAATCAGATTGCCGATCTTGCGGCGCAGATAGCGGTTCCACGCGAGTTCGGCCTCGACCTGACGGCGCAGGCTGCGTTCCGACGATCCTGACGCGCGCAGGAAGGTGCGGAATTCGGGGACGCTCTTGCTGAAATTCTTGGCGATCAGCACGATCCGCTGGTCGATCTCTTCGGCCGCAACCTTGATGTCGCCGGCCTTGGCTTCTTGTAGCTGAAGCGTTTCGTCGATCAGCGAGCTAAGCACTTGCAGCCGCAGCGTGGCGAGCTCTTGCTCATTGAGCTTCAGCGTGTTGGCCGCGAGGATGAGATTCACCCGGTGGTCGACATCGGTGCCGGTGATCACCGTATCGTTGACGATCGCGGTCGCTTTGCGGACATTGGGGTCGCGCTTGCCGAAAATCTGAAGATTTTTGGGAATATTCAGCCCGGTGTCGGGCACCGACTGGTCCTGCACGGTCTGTGCGAGCGCGGCAGTCGCGAGGCCGGCCCCGGCCGCGACCAGCAGCGCGACGCGCATCGGGCGCGATTTAACGAATGATTTCATCGACGTGGTCCAACTCTCATCTGTGCAAATGATCCTGCGCACCCCTTTGGCGGATCCCTGTTGACCGCCTGCTTAACGTCCGAGGTTCTTGAACGCCAGAGTCACGAGGAAATTGTCGCCGCGCCGCGCGTCGCCGGTGTCCTGATAATTGCGCACCCAGGTCAGGCCGAGCCTGAGGCAATCGTCTTCATAGCCCACGCCAATGCGGTGGCGCACCGGTGCAAAACCGTCAGTCGTCGACAGCGGATTGGCGCGTTTGGTCGTCAAGTCGATCACGGTCGAGCCAAACAGCGACCAGAAGCGCGCGAACTGCACGCGCGCGCCCGCGCGCACTTCTTCACGGTCGCGCAAATCCTCCAGCGTGGGGTCGATCTGGCGGTTCAGCCGGAGATAGCCGAGCAGCAGATAGGTGCCGCGTGTGCCGATCGTCGCGTCAAGCTCATTGCGGCGGATCGCCAACCCGTCCTTGTCGAGCCGATAGCGGTAGGTGAGCGAAACCAGATCGCGGTAGCGGACTTCGGTGCGCCCGACGACGTCGGACACCTTGTCGGCAAAGCCCGTGCCTTGCGGAATGAAGGTCGGATCGCTGCTGAAGCGATAGCTTTGTCCGACGTTGCTGGTGATGCTGAGGTCGGGCAGGTCGATCGCCCATTCGAGGCCATAAGTGACACGGGTCGAGCCGTCGAACCGGTCGTAGCCGGGGAAACGGTTGAGCGCGAACAGGTTTGAATCCTCAAGATCGACCGCGCGCGAATCCTCATTGGGCACGATCAGATTGGCGATCTTGGGCGACGCGACGATCTGGACGCGCGGCGTCAGGCGCTGGGTGCCTCCCAGAAAACGCCCGACGAATGGCCATTTGACGTCGAGGGCGACGGCGGCGATGCCGCGCGTCTGAATGCCGGGATTGCCGCGATAGCTTGCCACGGTCGTCGCAAGCTGGTCGGCGGAGTTATAGAGGTCGCCCCGCAGATAGCCGGTCAGCGTCACTTCCTGGCCCCAAGCAGTGATGCGGCGCAGGTTCCAGGTCGCGCTGGTGAAGGCGCGTTGCGTATCCTGACCCTCCCACCGACCGATCGCGAGCGTGTTGACCTGGAGGTCGAGCTGCCCGCCGAGCAAATTGCGAAAGCGGCGGCGATAGTCGAGTTCGGGCAGCGCGACCGGCTGGAGCCCCTGACGGTCGCCGACGCGCAGAGTCTGCACCGCCCAACCGCTGATCGCGAAATAGCTGTCCTGATCAATCCGTTCGATCCGCGCGGTGCTGCGCAGAATGTCGTCGCGCGAAATATCATAGCGGCGCAGGAAAGTGCGGTCGGTCGCGACGCGGAATGACGTGCTGACGCTCCAATTGCGGGTCAGCTGGAACCGCGCGCTGCCCTCGATATAGCCGCGAAACACATTCTGCGACGTCACCGGATTGATGATGCCGGTATCGGTCCGGTCGCTGACTGTGCCGTAGACCGACAGCCGATAAGCGCCGCGCGTGGTGAGCGCGTTGTAATCGACCGACAGGAGCGGCAACACGTTTGAAAAGATGCGCGGCGTGATCTTGATCCCACGGTTGGGCGCGATCGACAGATAATAGGGCTGCGCATATTCGAACCCGTTCACGCGGGTGTAGCGGATGTCGGGGTTGAGCAAACCGCTATGCGTATCGTCGCCGACCGGGTTCGACAGCGCAGGCAGCGGCAATGTGGCGAAACCGAAGATGCTGATCCGCGCACCCTTATAATAGATGCGCTGCTTGGCGGGATTATAGACCACACTGACCGCCGTGATTTTCCACGACGGCTCCTTCGGGCAATTGGCGGCATTGGTGACCGCGCACGGCGTGTAGGCAGCGTTGGTGAGGGTGACGATGCCGTCCTTGTCGCGGCTGCCGTGCTGCGCGGCGAGCCGCCCGCCGCGATCAAGCACAACGAGCATGTTTTCGACAACGCCGTCCTTCAGCGAATCGGTCAGTTCGATCGCATCGCCGTAAGCTTGATCGCCGCCTGGATTGGTGACGACGATGTTGCCGGAGGCGATGACCCTCCCCGTTTTGCGGTTCCAGCTGACCTTGTCGGCGCGCAGCCGGTCGCCTTCGCGGTACATGCGCACGTCGCCGTTCGCTGTGACCACGTCGGCGTCGGTGTCATAGCTGAGTTCATTGGCGCTGAACTGGACCTGATCTTCGTCCTTGGTCGGCGCGGGCTGTTCGGCTGGGGTCAGCGGCGGCGGCGGCGGTGTCGTGCGATCCTGCAAGTCCTGCGCCCACGCGGGTGCGGTAAAGCCGATCGCGAACGCCAGCGCACAGGAATTCAGAACAATACGCTGCCTCACGTCGGCACGAATCCCTTTCCGGTCGCCACTGCGCCCGCCCGACTGCCCTATCGCACCGGTTTGGCGCTGCCGCAACGCCGCGCGCTTTGACAGAGCAAGCAGGCTGGCCCAAGAAACTTTCACGCCACCCCCGACTCCCTTATCAAACACGCGTTGAGGTAAATGATGCAGATTGAATTTTCCGTCACCCGGGCGGCCGATGCCGCCGTCGTTGCGATTCCCGTCGAAAAAGACGGAATCGAACGGGTGGCGTTTGGTGACCTTGATGCGGGCGCGCAGGCGCTGGCATTGGCGGCGGCCCGCGCAGCGCGCTTCGATGGCGAGCCCGGTGCGATCGTCGAGGCCTTTGTGGCAACGGGCACTGGGGTGCGCCAACTGCTGCTGCTGGGTGTCGGGGCTGGGGCTGAGCCTGACTATGAGCGCGCGGGCGGCGCGCTAACCGCGAAATTGCTGACCTCGGGCGCGACCGCCGTCACGGTCGATTTTGCGGCATCGGTTGCGGCGCCGTCGGCAAAGGCGGTGGCGCGCTTTGCCGGTGCGGCGGTCGCGCGCGGCTGGCGGATCGACACCTATCGCACGCGCTTGCCCGAAAAGCAGAAGCCGACGCTCGCGCACATCACGATCACCGGCGCGCCGGAGGGCAGCGACGCGGCGTGGCATGCGCAGGATGCCGTCACCAAGGGGCTGGCGCTCACGCGCACGCTCGTCGCCGAGCCGCCAAATGTGATGTACCCGGTCGCCTTCGTCGAGCGCGTGACCGCCGACCTTGAAGGGCTCGGCCTCGAAATTTCGGTGCTGGGCGAGGCGGAAATGACCGAGCTCGGCATGGGATCGCTGCTCGGCGTCAGCCAGGGATCGGTGCGCGAGGGCCAGTTGCTCGTCCTCAAGTGGAGCGGCAAGGGCCCGGGCGATCCCGATCTCGCGCTGGTCGGCAAGGGCGTGACCTTCGACACCGGCGGCATTTCGCTGAAGCCTGGCCCCGGCATGGAAGACATGAAGTGGGACATGGGCGGCGCGGGTGCCGTGGTCGGCGCGATGAAGGCGCTCGCGCTGCGGGGGGCCAAGGCGAATGTCATCGGCGTGTGCGGCCTCGTCGAGAACATGCCCGACGGCAACGCGCAGCGCCCCGGCGATATCGTGACGTCGATGTCGGGGCAGACGATCGAAATCCTCAACACCGATGCCGAAGGGCGGCTGGTGCTGTGCGATGCGATCACCTGGGTCCAACGCACGCATCGGCCCAAGACAATCGTCGATCTCGCGACCTTGACCGGCGCGATGATCATTGCGCTTGGCAACGAGCATGGCGGGCTGTTTGCGAATGACGACAGCTTGGCCGATCAGTTGCTCGCGGCAGGCAAGGCGTCGGGCGACCTGCTGTGGCGCTTCCCGCTGTCGGACAATTACAACAAGCTGATCGACAGCCCGATCGCCGACATGAAGAATGTCGGTCCGCGCGGGGCAGGATCGATCACCGCCGCACAGTTCATCCAGCGCTTCGTCGACAAGGGCGTGCGCTGGGCGCATCTCGACATCGCCGGGATGGTGTGGGCCGACAAGCCCGGTGCGACCTTTGACAAGGGTGCGACCGGCTATGGCGTGCGCGTGCTCGACCGGTTTGTGGCGGATAACTTCGAGGGCTGATGCCACCGCGATGCAAGTTGACTTCTATCACCTGACCCGGCAGCCGCTCGAGCAAGTCCTCCCGCGGCTCGCCGAGCGGGTGGTCGCTGGCGGCGGTCGGTTGCTGGTGGTCAGCGGCGATGCGCCCCAGCGCGCGGCGCTCGACCGGCTGCTGTGGGACTATACTGCCGACAGTTTTCTGCCACACGCACAGGCGGGGACCGGCGACGATACTGTCCAGCCGGTGTTGATCGCGCCCGAGCCGGTCGCGGGGAACGCGGCGCGCAACATCCTGATCGCTGATGCGGCGTGGCGCGATGCCGCGCTCAGCTTCGACCGCGCGTTTCATTTGTTCGACGAAAGCTGCATCGACGCCGCGCGCGCGGCGTGGAAGGGGCTGGCCGGGCACGACGGCGTCCAGCGGCGCTACTGGAAACAGGGCGCGCGCGGTTGGGAGCAGGCTGCCTAGCGGCTTGCCCCCGCGCGCTGCCCCGGCTAAAGGCGCGCCAGACTACCCCCTAGCTCCAAACACGAAGGACCGCTCCAGTCATGGCCGCGACACGCACTTTTTCGATCATCAAGCCCGATGCCACGCGTCGCAACCTGACCGGTGCCGTCACCAAGATGCTGGAAGAAGCGGGTCTGCGCGTCGTCGCGTCGAAGCGCGTTCACCTGACCCGCGAGCAGGCCGAGGGCTTTTACGCCGTTCACCGCGAGCGCCCGTTTTTCGGTGACCTCGTCAGCTTCATGATCTCGGGTCCGGTCGTCGTGCAGGTGCTCGAAGGCGAAAACGCCGTCCAGCGCAACCGCGACATCATGGGCGCGACCAACCCGGCCAATGCCGAGGCGGGGACGATCCGCAAGGAACTCGCCGAATCGATCGAAGCGAATTCGGTCCATGGTTCGGACAGCGACGAGAATGCGGCGATCGAAATCGCCTATTTCTTCAAGCCCGAAGAAATCGTCGGCTGACGCTTCGCGCCGACGCTGGCGGTTATTGTGCCCGCGCCGGGCGCGGCTTGCCGGGTCCGCGCCTGGTGGCGTTGATGCACGCCTGATAGGGTTTGGCGGCGAGCTGATCGAGCGCGCAGCTGAAATAATACCAGCTATTGGACCGCTCGGCGCGCGATGCGTTGCCCGCTGCATAATGTTGTCCGAACAGCGAGCGCGTCGCGGGGTCGCTCCGGGTTTTGGCGGCGAGTGCCGCTGCGTTCGCCGCGTCGAACTTCGCCAGGCCATAGGTGGCGGCGAAGCTATACTCGTTTGACCAGATCGCCGGTGTGCCGGGGCCGGTGCTGCCATAATTCACGAGCGTCGCCACCGTATAGTCGAGTGCGCTGCCGGTCGCGGGATCATAGCCGACCACAGTAAAGGCCGGTCGGTTGCCATTATAGGGGCTGACCGACGGCGCCATTTTGATCGCCAGATAGGGCGCGCTATCCGCCAGCACGCGAAATTCATCCATATGCGTATGGCCCGCATAGCCGCCGATCAGCACGCCCTTATATTGTGCGGTCAGGCGCTGAAAATCATCGAGAAAACCGCCCGATGGCAGCCACAGCGGTGGCGGCGGACCGGCCCGGTTCGAGGATGCGGAAAAGCCATCGACGCCCGGCGGAATGTGCATCAGCACAATCGCGCGCCGTCCCGCTTTTTGCTCGGCCGCAAGCGCGTTCGTGAACCATTGCAATTGGGCCGCTCCGGGATCGGGCGCACCGGGCGCGCAGGCATTGACGTATTTCTTTGACCAAAAAATGCTCAGCACAATGAAGTCGAGATTGGCGACGGCCGGGTGCGGCACCAGATAATAGCCGCCCGCGTCGAAATCGCTTTCAGCGCTCGGTTGCTGGTGCACGACCGGCAGATCATTGCCCACGCCCGCGAGAATGTCGGCACCCGGGGCAAGATTATAGTCGTCGCACGCCGAATCATTGTTCCCCAGCGTCGCGACCAGCGGCAATGATGGAAAGGCGTTCGCGATCATCAGGTTGACGAAATCGACCGTCTTGACCGCGAAGTCCTTTTGCGTCGCCTTATCGCGCGTGAAGCCGCGCAGCTGGCGCATAAAGCCATGCGACAGATAGTCGCCGGTATAGACGATGTAATCAAAGGGCCCTGATTGCCGGGTCGCGGCAAGCATCGATTTGAGCAGCGGGTAATTGCTATCCTCCCAACTCCCTGTCGGAATCGCCGTCACGCCCGACGTCTGGAGAATCGCCTCCCATTGACCGACTGGCGCGGCGTTCAGTTGCGCGAACAGGCTGGGATCGGCGAGTGGATTGAAGTGGATGTCGCTCAGGTGCAGAAACTTGCCTTGCACGGCGGCGGGCGGTGCAGCAGTCGGTGCGACAGGTGATGCAGCGGCAGGCGCGACAGGCGGCGCACTCTGGGCATTGGCTGATGGCACCAGCGACACTGCGGCCAGCGCCAGACCGACCAATCGTACGATAGTGTTGACGCGCATGCCCCGCTCCCCGCCGATCTCCCGCATAAGGCCAAGTCTGACATCGATGGGCGTCAAACGCCAGCGCGCGAGATAGCTTGACCTTAGAGCGGGATGACCGTGGCCCAGCGCGCGTCGATCGCCGCCTGGGTTACGCCTTTACGCTGGTGCAACATCAGCCCCTTAAGCCGCAGCGCGCGGCCTTCGATCAGGCGTCCGTGGCTTTCCCAGACAATGTCGTAGATCGCCCGGTCGTGGATCTGCGCGTCGCCGTCCCAATAATCGGCATCGATCAGCACCGGCAGGCGACCGGTGGCGGTGTCGGGCCCCTTGGCGGTCGCGTCGAGCAGCTTGGCGGCGAACCAGCGCAGGTCGATTTCGGGTGTGACGCTGCTCGTCTGGGTGCCGACGCCAAGCGCGGTCGGGAAGCTGACGGTGATCGTCTGTACCGGATGCGCGGGGTCCTTGAGCGCCAGGCGGCGGCCACCGTCGACTTCGGTGGCGGTCAGCAGCACAGCCGTGCGCGCCTTGGCTTCGCTGGCCTTTTCGCGCTGCCGCTCGGCCTCATCGGCGCGGCGATCAGCATAGCTCAGATACAAGGCGAGCGCCGAGATGATGAGTCCCGCAACCGCGACGATTTCGCCGAGCGTGATCCAGCGGCGGCGGATCGCGGCGGCTTCGGCCTTTTCGGCCGGGGTTTCGGTCATGCGTGGTAGGCCTCCAGCAAGCGCTTGGGCGCGATGAGTTGCCAGCTGATCGCGATGCGGTCTGCGACGCGGTCCCAGTCGGTGTCGTCGCGGTCGAGCCGCATCCCGATCCAGCCGCTTGGGCCGAGATAAGGCGGCACGAAGTAGAAATCGGGGTCCATCTCGACGAGAATCGCTTGTTCTTCGCGCCCGCTGGTCTTCACATGGCACGCCATGATGCCGTCGCCGTGGTGGTTGTTCCACACATAGGCGAAGAACTTGCCCTTGGTGATGAAGAAGCCCGGTGACCCGTGCGACAGTCGCTCGTCGGTCTCCGGCAACGCGAGGCAGATGCTGCGCGCGCGGGCGAGGGCGAGATCGGGATCAAAGCTCATCGCGCGACATAGTCTGCCAACAGCCTTGGATAAAGGCGATGCTCGGCCGCCAGCACGCGCTTCGCCAGCATATCGCTGGTGTCGCCTGCCAGAATTGGCACGACCGCGCGGCCAAGCACTTCGCCGGCGTCCAGCTCTTCGGTCACGACATGGACCGAGCAGCCCGCGATCTTGTCGCCCGCATCGATCGCGCGCGCATGCGTGTCGAGGCCCTTGTATTTGGGCAGCAGCGAAGGGTGGATGTTCAGGATGCGGCCCTCCCAGCGTGCGACGAAATCGGCCGAGAGAATACGCATAAAACCTGCAAGCGCGATGAACGCCACGTCGGCTTCGCGCAGGGCAGCATCGAGCGCAGCTTCGTGTGCGGCCTTGCCGATGCCCTTGGGCGACAGGCTCCAGCAGGCAATGCCTTGATCGCCAGCCCAGGCCAAGCCGGGCGCGTCCGGCTGGTCGGACGCGACGAGGACGACCTTGAAGCGCGCATCGGCGGCGCTCGACGCCTCAACCAGCGCCATCATGTTCGATCCGCGCCCCGACAGCAGCACGGCGATTGGCACGCGATCAGGCATCGAAGCGCGCTGACCATGGCGCGCGGGCACCCCAGGTTTCGGCTGACCCGGACACTACGCAACCGCGTGGGCCGCTCACCACCAGCCCGATCGAATGCACCGTTTCGCCCGCGCCTTCGAGGTGTGCGGTGACTTCATCAAGATCTTCCTGGGCCACGACCACGGCCATGCCGATGCCGCAGTTGAAGGTCCGCGCCATTTCGCCGGGCTCGATATTCCCTTGCGCTTGCAGGAATGCCATCAGCCTTGGCTGTTCCCAAGCGTTTGCACCGATCAGCGCCTGCATGTCCTTGGGCAGGCAGCGCGGGATATTTTCGAGCAGCCCGCCACCGGTGATATGCGCCATCGCGGCGATCTTGCCTGCCTTCACCAGCGGCAGCAGCGACTTCACATAGATGCGCGTGGGCGCCATCAGCGCATCGATCAGCAGCGTGTCGATATCGAACAGCGCTGGACGGTCGAGTCTCCACCCGCGATCCGCCGCCAAGCGCCGTACCAGCGAGAAACCGTTCGAATGGACGCCCGATGAGGCGAGGCCCAGGATGACATCGCCCGCGCGCACCTTGGCGCCGGCGATCACCTGATCGCGCTCGACCGCGCCGACGCAAAAGCCCGCGAGATCATAGTCGCCCGGCGCATACATGCCCGGCATTTCCGCCGTCTCGCCACCGATCAGAGCGCACCCGGCTTGCAGGCACCCCTGCGCAATCGATGCGACGACGCGCTCGGCGACACCGGGCACGAGCTTGGCGCTGGCGTAGTAATCGAGAAAAAACAAAGGCTCGGCGCCCTGAACGATCAGGTCATTGGCACACATCGCGACCAGATCGATACCAACGCCGTCGTGGCGGTCATGCTCGATCGCGAGCTTCAATTTGGTGCCGACGCCGTCATTCGCCGCAACCAACAATGGATCGACGAACCCGGCGGCCTTCAGGTCGAAAAAGCCGCCGAAGCCGCCGAGTTCGGCATCGGCTCCGGCGCGGCGTGTTGCCCGTGCCAGCGGACCGATGGCGCGCACCAGCGCATTGCCCGCCGCGATCGAAACGCCGGCATCGGCATAGGTATAGGCCGGGGTGTCGGCGGGCGGCGCGGAGCGATCGTCGGTCATTGTCAACAGCGCCTAGCGATATCGCGCTTGGATTTCCACGCCTGCTTCGCCAAAAGGGCGCGCTATGACGCTGTCAAAATCCTTTCGCGTGGCCGTTGCGATGCTTGCGATCGTCCCGCTGATCGGCAGCGACGTCGCCGCGCAAGAGGGCGCCGGGCCGAGCTTTGAAGTGAGCGGCGTCGAAGTTGATGTCAGCGCCAAGAGTTCCGATGCCGCCCGGACCGCGGGCTGGCGGCTCGCCCAACGCAAGGGCTGGGTGATGCTGTCGCGGCGGATGGGCGTTGGCGGCGCGGGCTTACCCGATTCGGTGCTCGATCAGCTCGTGTCGGGCATCGTCGTCGAAAGCGAGCAGATCGGCCCGACGCGCTACATCGCCAAATTGGGCATTCGATTCGATCGGTCGCGCGCCGCGTCGATCCTCGGTGTCAGTGCATCGTTCACGCGGTCGCCGCCCTTCCTGCTGCTGCCGATCGAATGGACCGGCGGCGCGCCGCTGGCGTTCGAGCGCAAGAGCGCATGGCTCGATGCCTGGGGGCGCTTCAACGCAGGCAACAGCACGGTCGATTATGTGCGCCCGGCCGGCAATGGCCCCGACGCGCTGCTGCTGAACGCGGGGCAGATCAACCGGCCGGGGCGCGTCCAGTGGCGATCGACGCTCGCGCAATATGGCGCGTCCGACGTGCTCGTCCCGATCGTCCACCTCGAGCGGCAATGGCCGGGCGGCCCGATTATCGGCCGGTTTCAGGCGCGTTTTGGCCCCGACAACCGGGTGCTGACCAGCTTTTCATTGCGTGTGAGCAATGCCGATGCGCTGCCCGCGCTGATGGATGCGGGCGTCAAACGCATCGACGCGGCGTATCAAGCTGCGCTGTCGAGCGGCATCCTCCGGATCGATCCGGGTCTGCTCGCCCGGGCACCGACGGCGGTCGATGAGACGACGCTCCCCGATGAGTCGCTGCTCCCCGAAGATGTGATCGGCACCAGTGAGGTGCCCGCCATCGGCATCACCGTGCAGGTAGAGACGCCGACGGCAGGCGCCTTCGATTCGTCGCAGGCGACGCTCCGGGGCATTCCGGGTATCCGCAGCGTGTCGATCGACAGTCTCGCACTTGGCGGTATTTCAGTGCTGCGCGTGACCTATGAAGGCGATGCGGCGACACTGCGGTCGGCGATCGAGGCGCGCGGCTGGGCGGTCATTTCGGGCGGCGGCGCGCTTCGCATGCAGCGCCGCGCCCCAAGCCTGCCGCCGCCCGACGTCCCTGCGGACAATGCCACCGCCGGATGACGCAGCTGCCGCTCCCCCTGGCCTGGCCCGCAGACCCGACCGACGACGACTTCCTGATCAGTGCCTCCAACGCCCATGCCGCGCAGCATTTGCGGCGCTGGGGCGCGTGGCCCGTCATGGCGACCTTGCTGGTCGGCCCGCGCAAATCAGGCCGCAGCACGCTGGCGCGGCTGTTCGCGCAGCAAAGCGGCGGGACGATCATCGACGATGCCGAACGCGCGAGCGAGGCGGCGATCTTCCACGCCTGGAACGCCGCGCAGGCCGATCGCCAGCCATTGCTGATCGTCGCCGAAGCGCCGCCGCCTGACTGGCGCGTCAAGCTGCCCGATCTGCGCTCGCGCCTTGCCGCGACGCCGGTCGCGCGGATTGATCCGCCAGACGATGCGCTGATGGTGGCGCTGTTCGAACGCGCTTTCCTGCGCCACCAGCTCGACGCGCGCGCCGATCTGATCCAGTGGCTGGTCGCGCGGATCGAACGCAGCCATGTCGCGATCGAGCGCATCGTTGACGTGCTCGATGAGGCAGCGCTTGCCAATCGCAAACGCCTGTCGATTACGCTCGCGCGAAACGCTATGACCCCCGCCGGGCTGCTAACGGCTCGAACCCGCGAATCAGGTGAGACCAACGCATGAGCCGCCCGACGCCGCTTGCGGACATGAACGATGACGACGAGCAGTTCGAAGCCGGCAGCGGCGGCGACCGGTTCTTTAACCGCGAGCTGAGCTGGCTGGCGTTCAATCGCCGTGTGCTCGAAGAGGCGCGCAATCCCGCGCATCCGTTGCTCGAACGCTTACGCTTTCTGTCGATTTCGGGCTCGAATCTCGACGAATTCTTCATGGTGCGTGTTGCCGGCCTGAAGGGGCAGCAGATGCAGGATGTCGATCGCTTTTCGGTCGACGGGCTCAATTCGAGCCAGCAGCTCGCGGTGATCGTGGCCGAAGCCGATGCGCTCGTCGAAAGCCAGCGGACGGTGTGGCGTGAGCTGCGCACCTTGCTCGCCGAAACCGGCATTACCGTGCTCAGTTCGCGCACGATCGACGAATCGCTCACTGCCGACGAGCTCGCCTGGCTCGAAACCCAGTTCCGCGAACAGATTTTCCCGATTCTGACGCCACAAGCGCTCGATCCTGCGCATCCGTTTCCGTTCATGCCTAACAAGGGGCTGGCGGTGATGTTCGATATGGTGCGCGAGTCGGACGGGCAGCCTATGCGCGAACTCGTGATGCTGCCGGCACCCATGCCGCGCTTCGTCCGGTTGCCCGGTGAAAATGCGCGCTATGTCGCGGTCGAATCGCTGGTCAAGCGCTTCTCAGACCTCGTTTTTCCCGGCTATCGCAAATTGGGCGCGGCCGAATTCCGCGTGCTGCGCGACAGCGATATCGAGATTGAGGAAGAAGCCGAGGACCTCGTCCGCCACTTCACCAACGCGATCAAGCGGCGGCGGCGCGGCCGGGTGATCCGGCTTGAACTCGAATCGGGGATGCCCGAAGTGCTGGGCAGCGTGCTGCGCGACGAACTCGGTGGCAGCGATGCGTTCTGCACCGAAAGCGGCGCGTTTCTGGGCGTCGGCGCGCTGGAGGCGATCGTCGATGAGGATCGCCCCGACCTGAAATTCCCGCCCTATTCGCCGCGCTTCCCCGAACGCATCCGCGAATATGGCGGCGATTGCTTCGCGGCGATCCGCGCGAAGGACATTATCGTCCATCATCCCTATGAAAGCTTCGACGTCGTTCTCGCCTTTCTGCGGCAGGCTGCGAGCGACCCTGATGTCGTGGCGATCAAGCAGACGCTCTACCGCGCGGGCAAGCAGCCCGCCGTCATCAACGCGCTGATTGCGGCGGCCGAAGCAGGCAAGTCGGTGACGGCGGTGGTCGAGTTGAAGGCGCGTTTTGACGAAGAGCAGAATTTGCTCTGGGCGTCGGCGCTTGAGCGCGCGGGCGTGCAGGTCGTCTACGGCTTTATCGATTGGAAGACGCACGCCAAGATTTCGCTCGTGGTGCGGCGCGAGGTTGGTGAGTATCGCACTTACTGCCACTTCGGCACGGGCAATTACCACCCGATCACCGCGCGCATCTATACCGATTTGAGCTTCTTCACCGCCGATCCGCGGATCGGGCGCGATGCGTCGCAGATGTTCAACTACGTCACCGGCTATGTCGAGCCGACCAACATGGAATTGCTCAGCATGAGCCCGCGCAATTTGCGCGCGCGGCTGGTTGACCTGATCGAGGCCGAGATCGGCTTTGCTCGCGCGGGCAAACCGGCGGCGATGTGGGCGAAGATGAATTCGCTCGTCGATCCGGCGATCATCGAAAAACTCTATGAAGCGAGCAACGCCGGGGTCCAGATCGACCTCGTCATTCGCGGCATTTGCTGCCTGAAGCCGGGCGTGCCCGACATGAGCGAGCATATCCGCGTCAAATCGGTGATCGGGCGCTTCCTGGAGCACAGCCGCATCTGGGCGTTCGGCAATGGTCGTGCGTTACCCAATGATGGCGCCAAGGTTTTCATTTCGTCGGCCGACTGGATGCCGCGCAATTTTGATCGGCGGGTCGAATATATGCTGCCGATTCTGAACCCGACCGTGCATGATCAGGTGCTCGACCAAGTGATGGTCGCCAACCTGATCGACAATGAACAAAGCTGGGATTTGCAAGCCGACGGCGCCTATGTCCGCACCGATCCGGGCGATCGGCCGTTCAATCTGCACCGCTATTTCATGACCAATCCGTCGCTGTCGGGGCGCGGGGCGGCGCTGGCGACGAGTGATGCGGTGCCCAAATTGTCACTGCGGCGCCGTTCCGCGCGGGCGAGCACTTAACGCCCGGTGGCCACGCTCTTCTTCCGCAAGAACCGCGCCGAAGCGCTCGGCGGCGATCCGCGCACCGGCATTATCGACATCGGGTCGAATTCGATCCGGCTGGTCGTTTATCAGGGGCCAGCGCGGCTGCCGGCGATCCTGTTCAATGAAAAGGTGATGGCCGGGCTGGGGCGTGGGCTTGGCACCACCGGCGCGATTGAGCCCGGCGCGCTGAAGGTGGCGCGGCTGGCCCTTGCGCGCTTTGCGGCTGTCGCGCGTGAAATGGACGTTACCGAGCTGCGCACTGTTGCGACCGCCGCCGTGCGCGATGCGGTGAATGGTCATGATCTGCTCGACGATGCCCGCGCGCTCGGGTTGACGGTCGAGTTGCTCTCCGGCGAGCAGGAAGCTTTGGGGGCGGGGCTGGGCGTCCTCTCCGCCATTCCTGATGCCGATGGCATTGTCGGCGATCTCGGCGGCGGCAGTCTTGAGCTGGTGCGGGTGAAGGATGGCGCGATCGGGGAGCGCGCTTCCTTCCCGCTCGGCGTGTTGCGGCTGGCGGCGCTGAAGGCCGAGGGGCCGCGCAAGTTTGATCGCGCGATCAGCAAGCTGATCGCCGCCGCAGGTTGGGAAGGGGCGGGGGCAGGGCTGCCGCTCTACCTCGTTGGTGGATCGTGGCGGACGCTGGCGCGGCTCGATATGCACCAGATCGGCTATCCGCTGCCGATCATCCACCAATATGAAATGACGCCGATGGCGGTGGCGCGGCTGGGGCGGACGCTGAGCCATGTCGCCAAGGGCAAGCTGCGCGCGATTCCCAATCTGTCGACGGCGCGCATCCCGACGTTGCGTGACGCGGGCGCGCTGCTGAGCGTTTTGCTACGCCATCTCGACGCGCGCACGACCATTGTCTCGGCCTTTGGCTTGCGTGAGGGGTTGCTCTACGCCGGGCTCGATCCTGCCGAGCGCGCGCTCGACCCGCTGATCGTGGCGGCACGCGACGAGGGGCGGCGGCTTGGGCGCTTTGCCGAGCATGGCGACATTCTCGATAGCTGGATCGCGCCGCTGTTCGCGGGCGAGGAGCCCCGGCTCGCGCGGTTGCGCCACGCCGCCTGCCTGCTCGCCGATGTCGGCTGGCGCGCGAACCCGGAGTTCCGGGCTGAACGCGGCGTCGAAATTGCGCTGCACGGCAATTGGGTGGCGATCGACGCACCGGGGCGTGCGCAAGTCGCGCAGGCGCTGTTCAGCTCGCTCGGCGGCGGGCTGACCTCACCGCCGCCAATCCCGGCGCTGACCGGCACGGCAGAAACGCGCCGCGCAATGGGCTGGGGCCTGGCGATGCGGCTGGGACAGCGGCTGTCGGGCGGGCTGGCCGGGCCGCTCCAGCGCAGCCGCATCGAAGACGACGGCGCGGCGATCGTGCTGACACTCCCCGGCGCCGACCGCGCGCTATACAGCGAAGCGGTCGAGCGGCGGCACAAGGCGCTGGCGGGATTGCTGGGGCGCGGGGTTGCGGTGCGGGGGTGAGGTATCGGATTTCCCAATGTTGATCGCGTGACCGTCATGCCGATGTCGCCAAACCATCACCCCAACGATCTTAAACTGTAAGGGCAATTCCCTAGGGCCGTTTCATCGCGACGATCGCGACACGGGGGAACGACATGAAAATCACTGGTCTTCGTGCGAGCGCTTCGTTCGCTGCGATTACGCTTGGCATTTTTTCGGCGACGTCGGTTGCCGCGCAATCGCGGCCGATTCCGACGCCAAACATCACCAATGCTGACGGCCCCACGACCGTGACGATCGGCGGCACGACATTCACGAACAGGGGGATCGTCGGCGCTGGCCGCCTTGATGCGAATACTCGCGACTTTCGCGGCGAAACGCTCGGCAGCTTCTCGGGTATGGCGATCAATCTGAAGACCTGGCGGCGCAACGCCGATGGCAGCTATAGCAGCAGCATCTACACGCTGCCCGATCGTGGCCCCTTCGATGGCGGGATCGATTACCGCGACCGTGTTCATACCGAATCGATCCGCTTCTCGCCGCTCACAGGGACGGGTGCGCTGCCGCTCCTGCCGAGCTCGCAAAGCCAGCTCGTCATCACGCCGACAGGCGGCTTCACCTTGCGCGACGCGCTCGGCAACGAGTTTACGGGCCGCGATCCGGGCGCCAGCACCATCACACGCGGCGGTGTGGTCTATCCGCTGGCGACCGCGGGCACTGCTGCGGGCCTCATCAGTCTCGATCCCGAAGCGATCGCCTTTCGCCCCGACGGCACCTTCTACATTTCGGACGAATATGCGGCAGGCATCTATTATTTCGATGCCACCGGTCGGCAAATTGGCGTCATCCAGACGGTCAACGCGCTGCTGCCGCGAAATGCTGCCGGGGTGATTGACTTCAACAGCGTGACACCCGGTGTTGTTGGCCGACGCAACAATCAGGGCCTCGAGGCGCTCGCGCTGACTCCCGACAACAAGAAGCTGGTGACGATCCTGCAATCGGCAACCGTGCAGGACACCAATGGCGCGGCGCAGCAGACGCGCAATAATACCCGCATCCTGATCTATGACATCAGCAGGAATGCCACGCCGACCAATCCGATCGGCCATTATGTACTCCAGCTGCCGATCTTCAACAATAACGGCTCGGGCGGCGCGCCCGATCGCACGGCGGCTCAATCCGAAGTGCTGGCGTTGAACGACAATCAATTCCTCGTGCTTGCGCGCGACGGTATCGGGCGGGGCGTGGCTGCAGGTGCGAGCACCAGTACAACGCCGCTCTTCAAAAGCGTGCTGCTGGTGGACACCACCGGCGCGACGAATCTGGCGGGCTCCATCTACGAAACGACGACTGCCCCGATTGCGACCAATGGCAATCTGCTGTCGACGATCGTGCCGGTTCAGCAAGTTGAGCTCGTCAATCTGCTCAACCCGACCCAACTGGCGCGCGTCGGGCTTAGCCTGACGCGACTGCCGACGAGCAGTCCAATCTCGCTCGGTGAAAAGATCGAGGCGCTGGCTCTGGCGCCGGTGCTTGAAGAAGGTGCACCGCAGGACTTTTTCCTGTTCGTCGGCAACGACAATGACTTTCAGGCAACCAATGCCAGCTTCAACGGCGCGCCGGCATCGCTGGGCGCGCTCGATGGCACCGGCAGCAACGACAATGTGATGCTCGTCTATCGCCTCACCCTGCCGACCTATGTCGATCCGCAGGCGCTTCAGGCGTTGAACCTGCTGACGCCCGATGTGCTCTATGGCACGCGCATGGCCTTGACGGGCCTCGGCAAAAGCACATCGCTGCCGGCGATGCGCTTCCTCAACAGCCAGCGCGGCTGGGACGCGGCACCGGGTGGCCGCCGTGCGCAATTGTGGCTCGATACCGACTGGAACAGGATCGGTGCGGGGGCGAGCCCGCTCACAGGCCTGAATGTGAACACGACATCCGTGACAGTGGGCCTCGACGTTCCGATCGGTAAGGCGATCCGCATCGGCGTGACGGGCGGCTATCGGAACCTGGGCGGCGCGCTGGCGTTCGGCGCGCCGATCAAGGCGGAGGCATGGACGATCGGCGGCTATGCGGCGGTCGACACGCCATTCGGCCTCTATGCGCAAGCCTCGGGCGCGTGGCTGGGCGACGCCCGCTTCAGCGAGATCGGACGCTATTCGGTCTATGACCAGCAGGCGATCGGACGAAGCCGGGGCGATGGCTGGGCGGCCAGCGGCGAAATCGGCTGGCGCTTCCCGCTCGGCGCGTTCAGTGTGACACCGTTCGCGGCAGTCGATTATGCGAATATGCGTCTGGACGGCTATTCCGAACGGGGCGCTTCGGTATCCAACGTCACCTATCCGAACCGCCGGTTCAGCCAAGTCACAGGCAGTTTTGGTGGCGAAGTCGGCGTGCAATTGGGCGCGATCCGACCCGCACTGCGCGGCGGCTATAGCATCGAGCGCGAGAGTGGCGACCAGACCGCCGCCGTCCGCCTGACAAGCGCGCAGCATGCGATGGGCGGCACGGTGCTGAACCTTGCGAAGACCGAGCGCGACAGCGCCTTCGCCGAGTTCCGCATCGCGATGCGGCAGGGGCCGCTGTCGGGCTATGTTTCGGGCCGTGGCCGCTGGGGGCGGGGCGATGACGATGCGCGGGTTTCGCTTGGTCTGGGATACGCTTTCTGAGGTGATGCGACCACAATTGTGAGCGTGGCGAAGCCATTCAGTCCGACGGATTGGATGGCTTTGCGGTGCTTCTGCGGGCTTACTCCTCCTCCGCCCGCGTC
This sequence comes from uncultured Stakelama sp., assembly GCA_964449575.1. GTDB lineage: Bacteria > Pseudomonadota > Alphaproteobacteria > Sphingomonadales > Sphingomonadaceae > Sphingomonas. The sequence goes on along the minus strand of CAYUYZ010000002.1, from coordinate 12,384 downwards.
ATCTTCAGCCGACCGTTCTTGACCGCGAACGCCAGCCGCCCCTCGACCAGCGCGAGCGCGTCCTTGCCGAACTGGTCGTAGCGCCAGCTCTCGAGCATCGCGAGCCCCTCGCGCTGCCCCGCCGCCAAAGCCTCCAACTCTTCGGTGCGCGCCAGCAGCTTCGCCGCGACATCAATATCGCGCGCGCGGATTTTGAGCAGCAGCTTGAGCAGATCGGCGACCAGCGCGCCTTCCTTGCCCATGCCGGGCTTGCGGTCGTCGCGCGGCGGCATGTCGTCGGCGCTCATCGGCTTGGCGCCCTCAAGCGCCGCCATCAGCCGCGCGCCGATGTCGTTCTGCGCCCAGGCCGCCGAAAGGCCGCGCACGCGTGCGAGATCGGCCTGTTTCTTGGGCGGGCTGCCCGCCAGATCGGCGAGCGTCTCGTCCTTGACGATGCGCCCGCGCGGCAAATCCTTGCCCTGCGCCTCAATCTCGCGCCAGCGCGCCAGCGCCTTCAGCCGCCCGAGCACTTCGGGCTTGCGCCCGGCGATGCGCACCCGGCGCCATGATTCTTCGGGGTCGTTGCGATAGTTTGCGGGATCGGCGATCCGCTCCATTTCCTGGTCGAGCCACGCGCCGCGCCCGGTCTTGCGCAGCCGATCGAGCATTTTCGGGAAAATCACCGACAGATGCGTCACGTCGCCGATCGCATATTCGATCTGGCGCTTGTCGAGCGGGCGGCGGCTCCAGTCGGTGAAGCGCGCGCCTTTGTCGACCGCAATGCCGAGATAGGTCTCGACGAGGTTCTGGTACCCGATCTGCTCGCCTTGCCCGAGCGCCATGGCGGCAATCTGCGTGTCGAACAGCGGATAGGGGGTCTTGCCGGTCAGATTATAGACGATTTCAATGTCCTGCCCGCCGGCGTGAAAGACCTTGAGCACGTCGTCATTGTCGGTCAGCAGGTCGAGCAGCGGCTTCAAATCGATGCCTTCGGCCATCGGATCGATGGCGGCGGCTTCATGTTCGTCGGCGATCTGGATCAGGCACAGCTCGGGCCAATAGCTGTTTTCGCGCATGAATTCGGTGTCGACGGTGATGAACGCCGCGTCGGACAACCGGTGGCATAAATTGGCGAGGCTGGCGGAGTCCGTGATCAGATCATGAATGTGCATGACGCTGGGTAGCATCGCTTCATGACGTCATCTAGCCTTGGCGGGCGTCAAACTGCGCAGCGCATGCTTGACAAGCGCGGGGCGAACGCTTGTTAGGCCGCCATGCATATTTACCGCACGCACACTTGCGCCGAGCTGCGCGCCGACAATGTCGGGCAGGAAGTCCGGGTTTCGGGCTGGGTCCACAAGAAGCGCGACCACGGCGATCTCGTCTTCGTCGATCTGCGCGACCATTATGGCATCACCCAGATCGTCACCGAAGTCGACGGCCCCGCCTTTACCGTGATCGAGAAGCTGCGCCCCGAAAGCGTGGTGACAATCACCGGCAAGGTGACCGCGCGCGCGCCTGACGTCGTCAACAACAACCTGCCAACCGGCGCGATCGAAATCCGCGCGACCGAAGCGGTGGTGCAATCGGCGGCGCAGGAATTGCCGATGCCGGTCGCGGGCGAGGCCGAATACCCTGAGGACATTCGCCTGCGCTACCGCTTCCTCGATCTGCGGCGCGAGCGGCTGCACGCCAACATCATGCTGCGCAGCCACGTAATTGCGTCGCTGCGCCAGCGGATGATCGGGCAGGGCTTCACCGAATTTCAGACGCCGATATTGACCGCGAGCAGCCCCGAAGGCGCGCGCGACTATCTGGTGCCCAGCCGCGTGCATCCGGGCAAATTCTACGCGCTGCCGCAGGCGCCGCAGATGTTCAAGCAGCTGCTGATGGTGGCCGGCTTCGACCGCTATTTCCAGATCGCGCCGTGCTTTCGCGACGAGGATGCGCGCGCCGATCGTAGCCCAGGTGAATTCTACCAGCTCGATTTCGAGATGAGCTTCGTGACCCAAGACGATGTGTTCGCGGCGATCGAGCCGGTGCTGCACGGCGTTTTCGAGGAATTCGCCGACTGGCAGGGGAAGGGGCGGACCGTCTCCGCGTTGCCGTTCAAGCGCATTCCCTACCGCGAATCGATGATGAAATACGGCAACGACAAGCCCGATCTGCGCAACCCGCTGATCATCACCGATGTGACCGAGCTGTTCCGCGGCAGCGGCTTCGGCCGGTTCGCGTCGATGGTCGATGGCGGCGATGTCGTCCGCGCAATCCCGGCGCCGGGTACGGCGGAAAAGAGCCGCAAGTTCTTCGACGACATGAACGCCTGGGCGCAGGGCGAAGGCTTTCCCGGCCTGGGCTATGCGACGCAGAAGGACGGCGTGTTCGGCGGCCCGATCGCCAACAATCACGGGCAGGACGGGATGAAGGCGATCGCCGAGGCGCTCGGTCTTGGTCCCAATGACGGCATCTTCTTCGCGGCGGGACCCGTGGCGCAGGCAGCCAAGCTTGCTGGCCTTGCACGCACCCGCGTGGGCGAGCAGCTTGGGCTGATCGACGCCAACCGCTTCGAATTCTGCTGGATCGTCGATTTCCCGATGTTCGAATATGACGAGGACAACAAAAAGATCGACTTCAGCCACAACCCCTTCTCGATGCCGCAGGGCGAGATGGAAGCGCTGGAGACCAAGGATCCGCTCGACATCCTCGCTTATCAATATGACATCGTCTGCAATGGCGTGGAGCTGTCGTCGGGCGCGATCCGGAACCACCGGCCCGACATCATGTACAAGGCGTTCGAGATCGCGGGCTATAGCCAGGCCGATGTCGACAGTAATTTTGCGGGCATGATCAACGCCTTCAAATGCGGCGCGCCGCCGCACGGTGGCTCGGCGCCGGGCGTCGACCGGATCGTGATGCTGATCGCGGGCGAACCCAACATCCGCGAAGTCGTGGTCTTCCCGATGAACCAGCGCGCCGAAGACCTGATGATGGGCGCGCCCAATTTCGCGACACCCAAGCAGTTGCGCGAACTTAACCTCCGCCCGTTAGAGGTGGCCAAACCCGGCGCCTGACGCTGGAGCAACGAAAGGGCGCGCATGCTGGAGAGGGGGCTGGAACCGGAGACGCCATCGGGCCTCGTCCGCAGCCTCGGCGTGCTCGGCGTGCTGTTCCTGACGCTCTCAGTGGCGACGCCGGTGTCGTCGCTGTTCGTGATCGTGCCGGGGATGTTCAGTGTCGCGGGGACGGGCGCCGTTTGGGCGATGCTGCTCGCGACAATCGTCTGCATCGCGACGGCCTATGTCTATGCCGAACTCGCCTCGAACTGGCCGGTGGCGGGCGGCGAATATGTGATGGTCGCGCGGACATTGGGGCCGATGGCGGGCTTTGTGATGCTCGGCGTCAACGTGTTCAACAATCTGCTGTTTCCGCCGGTTGCGGGGCTTGGCCTGAGTGCGGTCCTCGCCGCGATCTGGCCGGGGCTGCCGCAAATCCCGCTCGCGCTGGCGGTGGTTGTCGGGGCGACGTTGGTGTCGCTGCTGCAAATCCGCGTCAATGCACTGGTGACTGGCGCTTTTCTGCTGGTCGAGGTGATCGCAGCAGCGCTGGTGATCTGGTTCGGCTTCGGTCATGCCGTGCGCGGGATGGGGAGTTTTCTCGCCGCGCCGGTGATGCTCGCCAGTGACGGCGCACATCTGATCCCCGCGACCGCCGGGTCGATCGGCGTTGCCGCATCGATCGCCATTTTCGCGCTCAACGGCTACGGCGCCGCCGTTTATTTCGGCGAGGAAATGCACGAAGCCCCGCGCAAGATCGCCCGCGCGATCTTCTGGGCAATGGTCGCCACGGTCGCGATCGAGGGATTGCCGATCCTTGCCGCGCTGGTCGCCGCGCCCGATCTGGTCGCGCTGTTCAACCATGATGATCCGTTCGGGCTTGTCGTGCGGCTTTACGGCGGCGCAGCGGCAGCGGATTGGCTGGCGATTGGTGTGGCGGTGGCGATCGTCAATGCGGTGATTGCCTGCATCCTCGCCTGCGCGCGCTTCTTCTATGGGACCGCGCGTGATCGGTGCTGGGGGCGCCCGATCGATCAATTGCTGACTGCAATCCACCCGCGTTTCGGCTCGCCATGGATGTCGACGCTGATCGTGGGGGCGGCAGGGGCCGCGTGCTGTTTCGTGCCGCTTGAGCAATTGCTGGTGCTGAGCGGCACCGGGCTGATCGCGATTTACGCCGGGATCGCGCTCGCGGTGATCGCCGGACGCCGCAGCGGCCAGACGGCGAACGCGCCGTTCCGTATGCCGCTCTATCCGCTTGCGCCACTCGTGACGCTGGCGGCGCTGGGCTATATCGTGTGGCTCAACTGGCTCGATCCGGGCGAGGGGCGCACGGGCTTGCTGATGACCGGCGCGCAGATCCTGCTCTCGGCCGCCTATTACCGGTTGGTGCTGCGCCCGCGCGGGAACTGGGAAGTCCATGTACCGGTTGTGATCGCACCATGATCAAGCTGAGCGATTACGAAGCCGGGCGGAACTATTCGGGCAATTTCGATGACGATCTCGCCGCGCTGCAAGAGCGGCTCGCGCGGATTCAGGTCGCGCATATCTGCCACGGACGCCGCGCAATCGTGATGTTCGAAGGCTGGGACGCGGCCGGCAAGGGCGGTGCGATCCAGCGGCTGACCTCGCGCTGGGACCCGCGCTATTACGAGGTCCACCCGATCGGTGCGCCGACGGCCGAGGAAAAGGGTCGCCATTTCCTGTGGCGCTTCTGGACGCGGCTGCCGATGAGCGGCGACATCGCGGTGTTCGATCGCAGCTGGTACGGGCGCGTGCTCGTCGAACGCGTTGAGGGTTTCGCCAGCGAGACCGACTGGAAGCGCGGTTACGACGAGATCAACGAATTCGAAGCGCAACAGGCCGATTCGGGGACGACGATCGTCAAGCTGTTCCTCCACATCACGCAGGCCGAGCAGGACAAAAGGCTAGAGGATCGACTGCAGGACCCGTGGAAACGCTGGAAAACCGGGCCGGACGATTATCGCAATCGGTCGCGCCGGGCCGACTATCTCGACGCGATGCACGATATGTTCAAGCGCACCGACACGCGCTGGGCGCCATGGACGGTGATCGACGGCAACGACAAGAAGTCGGCGCGGATCGCGGCGCTGACGGCGATCGCCGACCGGCTCGAAGCGCATGTGTCGATGGATCCACCCCCGGTCGATCCGGCGCTGGAAAAGGTCGCGCGCAAGGCGTTGGGGCTGGACAAGCCTTCCACCTGAGACCACCGTTTGTTTCGAGCGAAGTCGAGAAACAGGCCACAAGCGGTGCGCAAGGTGTCTCGACTTCGCTCGATACGAACGGGCAGGGGATCAATTCAAGCCAACGTCACCCCGCCATCAACGCATCAATTGCACTCTGCAGGATGTAGCTCGCCGCCAGCTTGTCAACGCGTTCGGCGCGTTTGGCGCGGCTGACGTCCTCGGCGATCATCTGGCGCTCGACAGCTTGCGTCGACCAGCGCTCGTCCTGAAGGAAGATCGGCAGGGCCAGATCGGCCATGTTGCGCGCAAAGGCCCGGCTCGATTGCGAGCGCGGGCTTTCGCTGCCGTCGGTCAGGTTGAGCGGGAGGCCGATGACGATGCCCGCGACCTGCTGCTCGGTGATCAGTGCGGCGAGCGCGGCCTTGTCGGCCGTGAATTTGGTCCGCCGGATCAGCAGCGCGGGCGAGGCAAAGGTCCAGCCCGCATCGCACAGCGCGGTGCCGATCGTTTTGGTACCAACGTCGAGGCCGATCAGCCGCCCGCCCTGCGGCAGCGCCGCGCGGAATTCGGTGCGGTCGGTGGTGATCACAGCGCTTTGAACGCCGCCAGTCGCCGCGCGACATCGGCGCGGACATTGGCCCAGAACAGGCTGTAGTCGAACACATGATAATTGTTGCCGGGCAGGACATAGCGCCCGAATTCGCTCGGCGGCGATCCGATCATCAGGAACCCGCGGCCTGTGCAGCGCGCCGGAATGCGGCCCGCGCCAATTGTTGCGGTCTTCAAGTCAGCCGAGGGAAAAAGCGTGCCGAGGTTGGCGCTCGCGGGTGCATCGGCATCAGGGGTGCCGGTGATCGGGTTGGTGCAGACCAGCGCGGTGCCGCTGCGCGCCACCCCGGCAAAGCCGGTCGACGCATCAAAGGTGTCGAGGATCATCGCCGGATCAGCGGGTTCGGCGAAGCTCTGCCATGAGAGCAGACAACCGGTCTGGTCGGCGCGGGTGCATTCGGGCAGGCCGAGCGCGGGCAGATCGGCGCTGCGCGACACTGGCCAGCCAACGACATAGGCCGCGACGATGCGCTTCGCGAGTGGCGTGCCCGCGACGCGATCGTGCAGCAGCCGCGCAAGGTGGAGCGCGCCCTGGCTGTGCCCGGCGAGGATGATCGGGCGATTGGGGCCGATGTCGCGCAAGAAGGCATCGAACGCCGCGTCGACATCGCGATAAGCGAGATCGAGCGCCTGCTGCGCTGTGGCTTCGTTGGTCAGGAACGCACCGAATGTCGCCTGACGATAGCGCGGCGCCCAGATCGCCGCACTTTCGTTGAACGCGCTCGCCTGCCCACGCAGAAAGAGTGCCGCGCGATCATTGGCGGTCGCGTCGTCGAGCGGGGCATTCCAGCGGCTGCGGTCGAGGTACGAGGTCGGGTGGATGAAGAACAGCGCCGCGCGGGGATCGGCGGCGGGAGTATAGCCCGGCGGTGTCCAGAGAGCGGGATTGCCGGGCTTGTCAGGGCGCGCGATCCACATGCGCGCGTCGGCATAATCGGCGGGCGGCACGGCAGGCAGCGCTTGGAATGCCGCCGACGGCACGAACGCGGCACGCATCATCTGCGTGCCGAAAATTCTGAAAGCGAGAAGACCTGCGAGTGCCATGACGATGAGGAAGGCCACCAGATAGAGGAATTTGCGCGCCAACCGGGATACTCCGAAAAATGGTGCGGTGCAGCAAAAACTGGCGGCCTGCCGCGAAGTTCCCCTGCCGCAACATTGCCTCGCTTGCAATCGCGGCGCTTGCTAGGCTGAGGGCTCACGACGGGGCAGGACCGACATGGCCGAACAAGCGGTGGATCAAGCAGTTGGCGCGCTCGATCGGGCGTCCGATATCGATGGCGGACACTGGCCGCTGCGGCCGATCATACTCGCCGCCATATGCGGGCTGGGGGCGTTGTTGATCCAGCAGCTGGTCGATCTGCGGACGGCGATTGTCCCTGTCGAGCGAGTCGCGCTGGCGCTGGCAATCGCCACCGCAGTGACGGCGTTCGCGCTGGTGGTGGAGCGAGTCCGGCTGGCTTGGGCGATCGGCTTTGCGCTGGCGCTGGGCGGGGTCGCGGGGGCGGTCTATTATTGGCATGGGTCGCCCGGTGGCAGCGATTTCTGGCCGTGGCGCGGCACCAGCCTGTTCCTCGGGCTGGGCGTGATGATCCCACTGTTCCAGACCGCACGCGACGCGGGTGGCTGGCGCTTTGCCTATCCGGCGCTCCACGGCCATGCCTGGACCGACGCGGTGATCGGCGTCGCGGCCAATGTGTTCGTCGGCATTGTCTTCCTGATGAGCTGGCTGCTCGCGCTGCTGTTCAAACTGATCAAGATCGACGCGGTCGAAAAGCTGCTGGAAAAGCATTGGTTCGCGGCACTGCTGTTCGGCGCGGCCTTTGGTGGCGCGATCGGGTTGCTCCGCGAACGCGACAAGATCGTGCGGCTGTTGCAGCGCGTGGTGACGGCGGTGCTGGGTGTGCTCGCGCCGGTGCTCGGCATTGGCTTGCTGCTGTTCCTGCTGTCCTTGCCGTTCACCGGCCTCGCCCCGCTGTGGGAAGCCACGCGGTCGGCCACGCCGATTCTGCTGAGCTGCGTGATCGGTGCGCTGCTGCTCGCCAATGCGGTGATCGGCAATGGTACTGATGATGAGGCACGCAATCCCGTGCTGCGCTATGGCGCGATGGCTCTAGGGCTGGCGATGCTGCCGCTGGTGGCGATTGCGGCGGTCGCGACGGGGCTGCGGATCGACCAGCATGGCTTCACGCCACAGCGTCTGTGGGGGCTGACCTTCGTCGTCATCGCGAGCGCCTATGGTCTTGCCTATCTCGTGTCGCTCGTGCGCGGGCGGACGGCATGGGCGCCGCTGGTGCGATCGTCGAACACGCTGCTGGCGTTCGGCGTGGCGGCAGTGGCGCTGTTCCTCGCGACGCCGATCCTAAGCTTCAACGCGATCTCGACCAATGATCAGGTCGCGCGGCTGACGGCGGGGAAGATCAAGCCGGAGAAATTCGATTGGGCCGCACTGGCCTTCGATTTCGGCGCGCCGGGCCGAGCGGCGCTGACAAAGCTCACGCAAAGCAAGAACTTCAAGATTGCAACGCGCGCGACCGATGCGGCAAAGGTCAACTCCCGCTGGGATGTCGCGAGCATCGAAACGATCGGGGACGGCGCCGAGGCGCTCGCGAAACGTATTCGGATCCAGCCGCGCGCGGTGCCGTTGCCCGATGGCTTGCTGTTGTCCTTCCACGCGGGCGCACACGACACGACCACTGGCGTGTTGTGGTACGAACCGGGCGGTACATCGGCAGTGCTCGTCACCACCGGGTGTGATCGGTGTCGCCCGAATGTGCAGGTCACGCGGCGCGACGCCAAGGGCGTGTGGAGGGCCGACGATTATTTCCCGATCAAGGTGGATACAGCGACCGACGACGACCGCGCAGCGATGAAGGACACGCTCACCAAGCGCGGCTTCGAAATCCGACCTGTGCCGCGCCGCCAAGTCTATATCGATGGGAAGCCCGTCGGCAACCCGTTCGAATAGGTTGCGCAAGGCGCGCGCGCGATGCTAGCCGCATCGGCATGGCAGTAGATATTCCCACCGTAAGAAAAATCGCGAGTCTCGCCCGGATCGCGATCACCGAGGACGAAGCCGCGCGGATCGCGCCCGAGCTCGACAATATCATGGGCTGGATCGAGCAGCTCGGCGAGGTCGATTGCACCGGCGTTGAGCCGATGACGGCGGTGATCGCCAACACGCTGCGGCTGCGCGATGACGTGGTGAACGCCGATCCGCTGACCGGTGGCAATGTCCGCGATGCGGTGCTCGCCAACGCGCCGCAAGCCGAGCACGGGTTCTTCACCGTGCCGAAGGTGATCGAATAATGAGCGACATCACCGATATGGGCGTCGCCGCTTTGCGCGACGGCGTGCGCACCGGCAGCTTCTCGGCGCGCGAAGTCGCCGATGCGTTCATTGCCAAAGTCAGCAAGGCCAAGGCGCTGAATGCCTTTCTGGTCGAAACCCCCGATCATGCTATCGCCGCGGCCACTGCCGCCGATGCCGCGCGCGCTGCTGGCGAGGCGCTCAAGCCGCTGGCAGGTGTGCCGATCGGGATGAAGGACTTGTTCTGCACCAAGGGTGTGCCGACGACGGCCGCCAGCCTGATCCTTGAAGGCTTCACCCCGCAATATGAGTCGACCGTGTCGGCGAATTTGTTCGCGGCGGGCGCGGGGATGCTCGGCAAGCTGAACATGGACCAGTTCGCGATGGGATCGTCGAACGAGACATCCGCATTCGGCAATGTCATTTCGCCGTGGCGGCGCAGCGACGGCGGCAACGCGCCGCTCGCGCCCGGCGGTTCGTCGGGCGGGTCTTCGGCGGCGGTATCGGCACGGCTCTGCCCCGGTGCTACCGGCACCGACACCGGCGGTTCGATCCGTCAGCCCGCAGCCTTCGTCGGCATTTCGGGGATCAAGCCCACCTATGGCCGCTGCTCGCGCTGGGGCGTGGTGGCGTTCGCCTCATCGCTCGATCAGGCCGGACCGATGGCGCGCGATGTCCGCGATTGCGCGATCCTGCTCGAAGCGATGGCGGGCTTCGATGCGAAGGACGCGACCTCGCTCGACCTGCCGGTGCCGCAGTGGGAAGCCGGGCTGAACAGCAGCATGGCCGGCAAGCGGATTGGCATCCCGAAGGAATACCGCGTCGACAACATGCCCGCCGAAATCGACGCGCTCTGGCAGCAGGGGATCGACTGGCTGAAGGACGCGGGCGCCGAGATCGTCGAGGTATCGCTGCCGCATACCAAATATGCGCTGCCCGCTTACTACATCATCGCGCCCGCCGAAGCCTCGTCCAACCTCGCGCGTTACGACGGCGTGCGTTACGGCCTGCGTGACTTGCCCGAGGGTGCGAACTTGCAGGACATGTACGCGGCCACCCGCGCGGCGGGCTTCGGCGACGAAGTGAAGCGCCGGATCATGATCGGCACTTATGTCTTGTCGGCAGGGTTTTATGACGCCTACTTCACACAGGCTTCGAAGGTGCGCACGCTGATCGCGCGCGATTTTGACCGCGCGTTCGAGGTTTGCGATTACCTCCTGACTCCCACCGCGCCGAGTGCCGCCTTCGCACTGGGTGAGAAAAGCGCCGATCCGATCGCGATGTATCTGAACGACGTCTTCACCGTGCCGTCATCGCTGGCGGGTCTGCCCGCGATGAGTGTGCCGGGCGGGCTCGACAAGGCCGGGCTGCCGTTGGGGTTGCAGATCATCGGCCGCGCGCTGGACGAGCAGGGCGTGCTGAATGCGTGTCTGGCGTTAGAGGAACGGGCTGGGTTTGTCGCGCGACCTGGGGCGTGGTGGTAGGGAAGGGAGAGACTATGACGCTGGTGTTGCCGGAAGTCAGATTGTCCCGTGAAGCGCCGCCCTACGGAGCAAGGCCGTTCAAATGGGCGGACGCGGACATCGGATATCGCAGCAAGATCGGCGGCGCGCCGGACTTCATGCAATCCGAACGTACGCCCCAGTGCACATGCGGCGCGGACATGTCCTTCTATGGGCAGCTGGATTCGCTGAACGACGACTTCAACATCGGCGATTGCGGTATGATCTACGTCTTCCTCTGTTTCGACTGCCTCGAATCCAAAGCTGTCACGCAATGCGGATGAGCGGCGCTTTCCGTCGTTCCCCGCTTTGCACCGTGCGCTATTAAAGGTTTTAAGATGAGTGGTTCCCCGTATCTAATCCATGGCGAAACCGGTGACTGGGAGGTCGTTGTCGGCCTCGAAGTCCATGCGCAGGTCACCTCCAACGCCAAGCTGTTCTCGGGCGCAGCAACCGCCTTTGGGGCCGAGCCGAACACGCAGGTGTCGCTGGTCGACGCTGCGATGCCCGGCATGCTCCCGGTGCCAAACCGCGAGTGCATCCGCCAGGCGGTGCGCACCGGGATGGCGATTGAGGCGCAGATCAACAAATGGTCGCGGTTCGATCGCAAGAATTACTTCTACGCCGATCTGCCGCAGGGCTATCAGATCAGCCAGCTCTATCATCCGATCGTTGGTGAGGGGGCGATCATGATCAGCCTCGACGACAAGAACCCCGATGCCGCGACCAAGCGGATCGGCGTCGAGCGCATCCATGTCGAGCAGGATGCGGGCAAGCTGATGCACGATCAGCACCCGACGCGTTCCTATGTCGATCTTAACCGCTCGGGCGTCGCGCTGATGGAAATCGTGTCGAAGCCGGATATGGCTTCGCCCGCTGAAGCAGGGGCGTATCTGTCGAAGCTGCGATCGATTCTGCGCTATGTCGGCTCGTGCGACGGCAATATGGATCAGGGATCGATGCGCGCCGACGTCAATGTCTCAGTACGCAAGCCGGGCGATCCGCTGGGTACGCGCACCGAGACCAAGAACGTCAACTCGGTGCGCTTCGTGATGGCGGTCGTCGAGCAGGAGGCCAAGCGCCAGATTGAGGTGCTCGAAAGCGGCGGGCGGATCGTGCAGGAAACGCGGCTCTACGATCCTGACCGCAACGAGACGCGCTCGATGCGGTCGAAGGAAGACGCGCATGATTATCGCTACTTCCCCGATCCCGACCTGTTGCCGCTCGAACTCGACGATGCGTTTCTGGCGGAATGCCGCGAGTCCTTGCCCGAACTGCCCGACGCCAAGCGCGCGCGCTATCTGAGCGCGGGGATCTCGGCGTACAATGCCGACGTGCTGACCGCCGAGGTGGAGAGCGCGCTGTGGTTCGATGCGCTGCTCGAAACCGGCGCGAAGCCTGTCGCGGCCGCGAACTGGGTGACCAGCGAGCTGTTCGGCGCGCTCAATCGGCTGGGCAAGAGCTTCGGCGATTGCCCGGTCACCCCGGCGCAGGCGGGCGAGCTGCTCGCCCTTGTCGCCGACGGCACGATTTCGGGCACGATCGCCAAGCAGGTGTTCGAGAAGATGCTTGAAAGCGGCGACGGCGCCGCGGCGATCGTCGATCGCGAGGGCCTCAAGCAGACGAGCGACACCGGCGCGATCGAGGGCGAGATCGCCAAGGTGCTGTCCGCCAATGCCGACAAGGTGGAGCAGTACAAGGGCGGCAAGGAAGCGCTGTTCG
>CAYUYZ010000001.1:0-272359 GCA_964449575.1 uncultured Stakelama sp. | reverse complement strand
ACGAACATGTAGCTCGAATCCTTCACCATGAAGATGAAGTCGGTCATCGCCGGCGAGTAGACCGCCCCGCCCGCGCACGGCCCCATGATCAGCGATAGCTGCGGCACCACGCCCGACGCCAGCACATTGCGCTGGAACACTTCGGCATAGCCGCCGAGCGACGCCACGCCTTCCTGAATCCGCGCGCCGCCCGAATCGTTGAGGCCGATCACCGGCGCGCCGACCTTCATCGCCATGTCCATGATCTTGCAGATTTTCTGCGCGTGCCGCTCCGACAGTGATCCGCCGAACACGGTAAAATCCTGCGAAAACACGAACACCAACCTCCCGTTGATCGTGCCGCTGCCCGTCACCACGCCGTCGCCGGGAATGATCTGGTCGGCCATGCCGAAATCGACGCAGTTGTGCTCGACATACATGTCGAGTTCCTCGAACGATCCGGCATCGAGCAGCACATCAAGCCGCTCGCGCGCGGTCAGCTTGCCCTTGGCGTGCTGCGCGTCGATCCGCTTCTGCCCGCCACCCGCGCGGGCGCCTGCGCGTTTCGCTTCGAGCCGGTCGACGATCGTTTCCATGATTTTTCCTGCGCAGCCTAGCCTGCCCTTCCTTTTCCGCGCTTTCGCAGCGGATGCAAGCGCCGGGGCCGCGCCTCGCCCCTCGGTCAGCGCCGGGTTTGGCGACAGCGACCGATGCCATCATTCATCATATAACGTCCTTAATTGGACAATATAATTGACAGAAGCGCGTTTATTGTCCACATAAGGCCAATGATAGAAACGCCGCTCGAATTGGCCTTTGCGCTGGGCCAGCGTATCAAGGCCCGGCGGCTTGCGATGGGCTTCACCCAGGCTGACGCCGCCGCCCGGGCCGGCGTCGCTTATCGTACTTGGCGTCGACTGGAGAGCGAAGGCAAGGCGTCGATCGAAGATCTGGTCCGTGCGGCGATCGCCCTGCGGTGCGAGCGCGACCTCGCCGCGCTGTTTCCCGAGCCTGCCGCCACGTCGATGGACGCCCTGCTGCAACAGCAGCGGGCGACGCAGGTCGCAGCGCCGAAGCGGCGCCTGCGCGCACCGTCATCGAAGGCTTCGTCGTGAAACTCGCGCCCGGCACCCCCCTCGAGATCAGCCTGCTGTTGGAAGAAGGCGCGCCATCCGCGCCCATTGGCCGGCTCGCGGTGGCAGGCGGCTTGGCGCAGCTGGAATGGTCAGCCCCGGTGATCGCGACCCAATTGCGGATCGATCCCTTGCTCTACCCACCGGAAGCGGGCCTGCAAGCGGCGCGCGGCCGGGACTTTGACGGGCTGCACGGCTTCCTCGCCGACAGCCTGCCGGACGCCTGGGGGCGGTTGCTGATGAAGCGGCGGCTGGCGAAGCTGGGTGTCCGGCTCGAAACACTCTCCGCCGTCGACCGGCTCGCGCTCGTTGGCAATGGCGGGCGGGGCGCGCTGGTCTATCAGCCCGCGACGACACCGGCGGACGACACGGGCGCGATCGATCTCGACGCGCTGGCCAAGCAATCGCAAATTCTGCTGCTGGGCGAGGACACCGACCTCATTGACACGCTGGCCCGGCTGGGCGGCGCATCCGGCGGCGCGCGGCCCAAGGTGAGCATCGGCATCGCTACCGACGGCACGCTTTGCCAGAACGCCGCTGCCGATGGCCATGACGAGTGGATCGTCAAGTTCCGCGCCACGGTCGATCCGGTCGACATTGGCCCCGTCGAAGAAGCCTATGCTCGAATGGCTCGCGCCGCCGGGATCGACATGGCGCCGTCGCGGCTGCTGCCCGCCGGCGACGGCTTCGGCTATTTCGCAACCCGCCGGTTTGATCGCCCAGCACCCGGCCGCCGCCTGCACATGGTGTCGCTGGCAGGCGCGCTGGAGGCGCTGCCCGACGTGCCGAGCATCGATTATGATGGCCTGTTGCGCGCGACGACGGCAATCACCCGCCATGCCGGCGACGTCGAGCAGGCGTTCCGCCGGATGGTGTTCAACATCCTGGCGCACAATCGCGACGATCATACGCGGCAGCACAGCTACCTGATGGATGCCGACGGCGAATGGCGCCTTGCGCCCGCTTACGACCTGACCTTCTCGAACGGCCCCGGTGGTGAGCATTATCTCGCGGTCGAGGGCGAAGGCCGCACGCCGACCCGGACGCAGGTCGTAACGCTGGGACGACGCCACGGCCTGTCGGATCGGACGATCGCCGGGATCATCGACAGAGTGCGTGATGCGCTGGCCGACTGGCCGGTGATTGCCAAGCAGCTCGGCGTGACCGCGTCGCGCGGCGAGATCGGCGAACGCTTGGTGCACACGGCCGCGACGTTCGGCTGAGCGGACGTCGCGAGCACGGCGCCGCGCCCTTGAAATTGCGCTCGGCGGGGACGAAAAAGCCCGCCGGATCGGGCGATCCGGCGGGCTTTTAATGGTGGGCGTGGCAAGGATTGAACTTGCGACCCCTGCGATGTCAACACAGTGCCTACGATCAAACGGCACCGAAAACCGTCGTTTTCCAAGCGTGAATGCTACATTAAAAGCATGAACATGTCAAGAACATCAGCCTGATTCACCCAACTTTCACCCAACTCTGGATCCCGTAAGCGGCGCTGCGGCGCCAGAGCACGAAGCCGCTGCGCGGCATTGGTCTTGTCGGTGAGGTAATCCGCGTCACGCAGGTCAGGTGATCGTCTTTTCGCATGGTTATCTCGACCGCGGGATAACGCTTCAGTCAGCTGAGCCGGAGACCAACTTCGCTTCGATCGCCTTCGGCAACTCAGTCAGCGGGCCGGAGATCTGGTCCTTGTATCGAGGAAGCGCTTGCCGGAGCACGGCGCTGATTCGTCGATCACCTCTCCAGAGGTCGACATACGGAATGTAGAAGGCGTGAAGGACGTCGCCCCCGACGCTGCCCTCGATCTTCGAGCCGCCCGTCGTGACGCCCACGATCTGTAGAGTGTAGGCCTTGAGCGCGGCCGCCGCGATCTCTGCCGAAGGGATTGCCGACGCCGCATCCGCGTCCGCCGCGATCGTGTCGATGATTCCGTCGCTAAGGCCGAACTCGTCGCCGGACAACTTTGCGAGTTCGAAGCTGATCGCTCGGAAGCTCGGCGTAAGGCGGGACACGAGCAGTCTAACTTGCTTCTTGTCCTTCGCGACCCGCAATCGGCCAATGTGGTCCCGGACAGCGGTCAGGTAGCGAGAAACGGTTGTGCTGGCGGCGCTTATCCAGATGGGCAGCTCCCCCATCGGCCCGGAGCGCTCGAAATACATTTCTACGAACACGGACGGCTCGGAAATCCCGGATAGCATGCGTCGACTTGCCTCCGCCGATGATATCTCGCCACGCAGGAAAGGCACCACCGAGGCCAGCACCGCGCCGGTCGGGAGTCCGACCTCCTCCGCGATCTTCGGCGCCAGGGCCACTACCTCGACACCCCAGTCGACGATCTCGAGTATCTGCTCGGCGCGCAGGCGCATTGATGGGTCCGGAAGGCTTGTCGCCAGCGACTGCCGCGCCGCGGCGTGCATGCTGTCCCGAAGATCGTGCAGCGTGTCCGTCAAAGATGGGAACCACAGTCGGTCATCCGACGGTATCTCGATATGCGGAGCGCTGGTAACAAAACCGGACTGATAGGCGCTGCGCGCCACTTCCATCGCGGCAAGCCTCGTCGTGGCGGGCATCGCGTGGGCGCCGCAGAGCCGTTCAACGGCTTCCGCCTTCCTGAGCGTGGTCTCGCGGTGGGCCGCATCATACTGCAGCAGCTCGCTCATGAGCGGCATTGTCACCGGGAACACCACATCGCCGGCCAGCTTAAGAGCCTCGAGATCGGCGAAGAGCTTTTCGTGCTGCGCGTCTGCCTTGCCGCGAAGGACGTCGCCGAAGCGCGACAGGTCCTGGGTGTCGAGATAGACGACGAGCGGACGCCTCAACGCGCTGACCTTTGACCGCAGTCGAAGCCAGCCAGGGTCATGCCTGCCATGCGCGGTTGGCGTAGATCGCGTCGTAGCTCCGCGCCTCGACGCAATGGATACCGATGTTCTTCAGGAAGAAGTGCCGTCCGTTCTGCGTGACGTCGTCAGGATTGTCGGTGTAAACGTACCAGGCCGGTTTCCGCCGATCCGGGAACTTGGCGAAATAGCGCGCTCTTTCGATGAGGAGCCACCGTAAGAAGACCTCGTTCTCCCTGAGTCCGAGGCCAAAAAACAGAAGCGGCTTGTTGAACACCAGGTGCACCCAAGTGCGCCGTCCCGCCCATCGTTCGCGGTCCTTCGCCTCGAAGAGCCGCCCTTCGCCGCGGTGGAGCCATCCGCGCGTGCGCTGGACCGAACCCATGTAGTGGGTCAACCCGAGGCGGACACTGCGCGCATAGTTGGCCATCCCATTGATGTGCCAGATGCCGAACCCCTCGCAGGGGTCCTCGAATAGCTCAAGCGCGTATCGGCTATCCCACGGATACCAGTCGGTGAAGCCCTCGACCTTTGTGCGCATCAGCTCGGCGCCTGCGGCTTCGCTGAGGACCTGATCAAAGTTCGTAGTGAGGACTGGCGCCGCGTGCCGGACGGACCAGTTCATGATCGCTCGGTGATGCTCGAGCGGTCGCCAGTCGCTCATCAAATCGCAGAACTCCTTTGCGAGCTCCCCACTCCGTCCACGCGCATGCAGCTCGATAACGTCGAAAATCTCTGTCGCCGATGCTCCAACCGGCATCTTCTTGAGCTCCACATCATGTCGATGCGCGAGATTGAGCAGCAGGTTGTCCCAGGAGTTCACTCGTTGCGGACCATAACGGTGGATGCCATTGCCGATCACCAGCGCCAGATCGTCACTATTCTTCCGCAGGACTTCGGTAAGTGCCATCGCTTCCATCGCCCGGCAACTACACTACGCCGCGGCATCGATGGCCGCTAGCGGCCTCACACCTCGAGCCCGAACAACCGTCCACTATTGAGCGTAAGTGGCCGCCAAGTTCGTGCTCTCGGCGAGCGACGCCTCTACTTGTGCTTCGGCGGGCACGATCCAGTTGCGGCCATTCGACGCACTTATCGGCATTCCTGAAACTTGCCTTTCATTCAGGAACGCGGCCACGTTTCGCTGAAGGTCCGCAGCTGGGTGGGAAGCGGTCAATGCTTTGTCCACCCGACGTAGCAGTCTTCATCGACTAGCCCGACAAGCTCTTGGCCATCTTTGCCTGTAAAGCTGACCTTCGCCACGTAGCCAGTAGGATCCTTGGCGATTGTAGCAGTATCCGACGCGAAGTTTTCCTGCTCAGAGCGAACAGAACGGCTCAGCATTCCATGCTTCTGTTCTCGCGCCAACTGAACTGCTTGCGGATGAGACATGCCTTTGCACTCCGTTGATGGCGTGGACGGCGAGCATGCCGACAGTATTCCTTCAAGGATCGCGACGATAAGGAGCCGTGGGAGTTTCACGGCGCGATTATGCCGCACGCCACCAATGTCCGCTAGTGGGGCGCTTGCGGCCCGACCGCTTTTCCGCCTGAAAGCTGCCGGTCGGCTTTTGGGCACTTCGCACGCGCAGGCGGCAGTGGAATGGCGATAGGTGGTGGGTAGCGGACAGTCGGCTCTTCCTAAAGCTCAATCTGAAGCGCTACTTAGCCCAAGCTCATCAAGTCGTCGCACTATTCGATCGCCAAAGTCGCCAGGCCATCCCGGCGAGCAATATGGTGGCACCGAATAGGATTATCCAAAGCAACAATTGTTGCTTGTTTGCAGCGCCGCTGTCGGCAAGCGCCAGCGACAACTTCATCGGTTCTGCGGCAACGGTAGCTGTAAGCAGCGCATTTCCGGATTGGCCGGTCAGACTGTCGAGCGGCAGATAGACATCGCTGCTCCGCGCATTTCCGACTGATAGCGTATAAGGCGCCTCACCGACGAAAAGCACCGCTACTGCTTGTGGCGCGAAGCCGAAGCGGATCAATGGCGGCGCAGTGAAGCCGGGGGTGCGCTCATCAGCCTCGATCCGCAGGGTATTGAATGCGCCGCCCGACAGCGCGACCGGCGGGGCATCCTCGGTGCGCGCCACGCCGCTGCCGAGCAATGTCCAGGGCTGCTCATTGGTGTCGCGACCGAGAATGCGGACAGGGACGAGCTTGTCGAGACCCGTCGGCACGATGCGGATGGCGGCAAGCGGCGTGGCGAACGGCACCTTGATGTCGATCGTCCTGATGTTTGCGATCGGGGGCAAGTTCGCATCGATCGTCACCGCATCGGCATTGCCACGCGGCCGCACTTCCAACACCGCGCTGCGGACGTTGACTGGCGAGAGCAGCCTGGTGCCGCTCCTCCACGTCACGCGCAGATAATCGCGGCGCAGATCGGTATCCCCCAGCGCGATCGACGCCGCTGCTGGCGCGACGTCCGCCTGACGATACAGCACTTGCTCGCCGATCGGTCGCCAGTCCTTGAGGTTCCGTCCGGCCTCTACGGTAAGGGTCACGGGCTGCGACGCGGGCACGTCAGCGTCGAGCGCAAGCCGTTTGGCAACGCCAGCGATCGCGCGCGCATCGAAGAGCACGCCCAAGACGATCGCTTTCTCCGCCGCAGCGTCGACCGCACCGTCGATTTGCGCCACCCGCGCCTGGCCCTGATCATCGAGCCGAAGCGACATGCCGGTCACGCGCAGGGCGTCCGCCGGACCAAGGATCGGCAACGCCGGCAGCGTATCGCGCCGCAGCGGCGGCGGCGCAACCGGCGCGCGCGCAATCGGCATCGGACGGCCACGCGCATCGAACACGCGCAGGTCGGCGAGATTGCGCGTTTGGGACGCTGCCAAGACTGCCGCCGGCACGGCAATGCGCTGCACGGGAGCGCCAGGTGCCGGGGTCACCGCAAGCCGTAGGCGGTACGCTGCAGGGATGTCCGACGAGGCTGTCGGCCCCGCACCCGTCAGCGCGAACATTGCCAGCGCGCCCAGAAAGGCCCTCATGCATCGCCTCCCGCATCCGATGATCGCGGTGGCAGGGGTGCCAGATAGCCCACTACGAGCATCAGCACGCCGACGGCGATGAAGGCCACGATCTGCGCCCCGCCGCCTACCGCGTTGACATCGACCAGCACCAGCTTGGCGACGGTCAGCGCGAGCAAGGCGGCGCCGACCAGCCATCTTGTCCGCTGCCCGCGGCGATGCGCGGTGACCATCAAGACGAGCGCGATCAGCGTCCAAAGTATCGCCAGGCCCGTCTGCACGAGGCGGTTGGCAAACAGGGCGTCAGCGCTCCACGCCACGCCGACGAGCTGGTGCGCAACCCGCAGCCAGATGGTGTTGACGATGACGAAGGCGAGCAGCGCCAAGGTCGCAAGGGGTGCAGGACCGTGCAGCACCGCCGTACCGGGCGGCGACGGACTGGCCGTTGTGACGGTGCGATGCCACAATGTCAGCGCGCCAAGCGTCAAGGCGAGGGTAAGATCGACCGGGTTGATCAGCGGGACGTAGGGCAATGGATAGGCATTGCCCGACGAGAACAGCGCCACCAACACGGCACCGCCATAGGCCAGCCCCGCCAGTGGCACGGCCGCATACCAAGCGTAATCCGTTGCATGGTGATCAAGCGGCCAGCGCACGCCCTGGCCGATCGCACGTCCCGCCCAGACCGTCAGCAACACCAAAACGGTGACCAGGCTGGCGAGGAAGGTCGCCTCCGCCCAGGCCGTCTGCCAGAGCTGCAGCCGGTCGATGCCGAACCACAAACAATCGGCGAGCATCGCCGTTCCCAACCACACGCCGCCGACATGCGCGGCGCGCAGGGCGACTTCTTGCCAAGGCTGACGAACATCCCGGTCGTTTCGATAGGTCATGTACACGACCAGCCCGATCGCAGGGATCCAGACCGCCGGGGCCGGCAAGGACAGCACATGAACGTCCACCCCGAGCGCGAGAAGGAAGCCGAAGACCAAGGCGACCAAGCTCGCATGGCTCGGCCAGCGGGCCACCGCCCAGCCGGTCCGCCGACCGATCGCCTGCCAACCCCACGCGCTGACGATATAGGCGAGCATGGCAAGCAATATCCGCGTCCCGATGGCGAATACCGGGACCGGCGCTTGCGACACTTCCAGCACGGGCAGCGAACGGCCGACCTCCACGACGAATGCAAGCCACCAAAAGAAAAAGCCTGTCAGGAAAGTTGGCTCTGCAATGACCCGTTCGAACCGCCGATAGGCTCGGCCCAGCGGCGACACCGCCGCCGGCGCTTCTCCACGCAACCACCACGCAGTGGCGAACGCGGCAAGGGCGACGATCATCGCGCCGACAAAGCCCGGATTGGCGAAGGGCAAAGCCGCAATATTTGGCCCGATACCCCCGAGATACAGCAAGGATGCGATTGCCTGCAGCAACAGGCCAAACAGCCGCGGCATCCAGCGCGCCTGCCGCATGCCCACCCAGAACGCACCTGCGCCTTCCAGTGCCCAGGCCGCCGAGGTCCAGCGCGCGTCGAGTGCGAGCGGTATGGCGAGCGTCACGAACCCGATGCCGATCGCCAGCATGGTCTCATTCGCCACGCGCAATCGCTCGCCGCCGTAGCGCATCGCGGTTGCGGCGATGCCGAGGTACAGGGCCGCAAAGCCGAGCGCGGCAAAGGCGCTGCCGAACGGCAGGTCGCGGACCAGCGCGACCTGCAACGCGAACCCGGCGATCGCCGGACCGAACAGCAAGGTCGTATCAACCAGGCCGCCAATCCGCCCCGGCATCGCACGCGCGTACAGGATCGCGGTGGCGACATAGATCAGCACCGATAGGATCAAATTGATCTGCGTCGGCACGAAATCGGCCGGTGTGTAGCCGTTCGCTTGCCACAATGTCGCAAAACCGAAGGTCGCAAAGAAGCCAATCAGGTTCAGCCCGCGCCATGTCCGCCGCTCTGCGATGAACAAAATCGCGAGGTTCAACACAGTATAATAGGCAAAGACGATGGCGACATTGCTGCCGCCGCTGCTCAGCAACAACGGAACGGCGAAGCCCCCGATGAACGACGTCAACGCCAAGGGCTGCGAGCGCTGCAGCAGCGCCAGAGCGCAGCCAAGCGCACACACCAGGATCATCAGCACAAAGGCAGCGGTCAGCGGTACCGTGTCGTATAGGCGCGCCGCCGCGAACAATGTCAGGTAGATCGTCGCCACACCGCCGCCCTGCAGCGCCAGGGCAAATTCGGGGCGTTGGCCGCGCGTGCGATACCCGATTCCAAGCAGCGCAATACCGACAGCCGCGACAAAGCTGAGCCGGACCTCAATCGGCAACAATCCCGCTGCCGCAGCGTATCGCGCAAGGAACGAGAGGCCGATGAACAGGACGACGAGCCCGACACGGACGATAGTGTTACCGCCAAATAGCCAGTTTCGGGCGGCAGCCAAGAGATGTTCCAGCGCATTCGGTGCCGGTGAGCGCGGCGGTTCGACCTCATCGTCCGGTGCATCGTGGACTATTTGGGGGCCAGGCTCGCCAACCGGATCGAGCGCGGCGGATGGCGGCGTCCGCACCGCCGCCGGTGGCCGCGCTACGTCGCGCGGGTTCATCGGCGGCAAATCGACTTCCACCGGCGCTTGCACGGCCGATCTGCCCGCGAGCAACAGATCAATCTGTGCCTGAAGCGGGTCGGTCGCCGCCGCGATCTCCTTGCGGATCGCTGTGCGCAGCGCCTGGCCGAGCGCCAATCCGATCAACCCTCCGATCACGAAGCCGTAAGACGCGAACTGGCTCAGCAGCCACCCGGCCAGAGCACCGATGATCCCGATCCACAGCACCATTTTTGCCCCCTACACAATATCTTGGCGAGGATGGCGCAATTGCGTCGTCAGGTCGAGATTGTTCATTCGTGGAACGCGACGTTAAATGCGGCCTCGTGGCCATGACGCGGTGGGTGTCGGTGACCGAAACAGCCGCCCATCGAAAATTGCGACCGGCGCTTCTGGCTGCATGACCCAATCATGGACGCTCAGGCGGTCTCAGCCCCTTCCCGAAACCAGACCTTCGTTCATGGTGGCACACACGGCAGCTTAGCGCCCCAATTCCAGCCGTAGATTTGCGCAACCGAAGCACCCCGAAACCGGTCGGTCGTCAAAATCGAGCCGTTACCTAATCTCGAGAAACCGACACCCAGTCCAGGCCGAACCGAGCGAGGTATTTTTTGAGCCGGTCGGCGTCGTTGGCGGTGCTGCGTCTTTTTCGCGAGGCAGCAAAGAGCAGCCGACCGGCTTCGGAGAGCGAGCGACTGTTGCGGCATATGCGGATCGTTTCGGCCAGCTGGACGCGGTCGAACGGGTCGATTTCGGCGAGCGTCGCGGCGTCCAGGAAATCGACAAGGGCATCCACCGCTTGGTCTGTTTGCCCTGCCCACAACCGCTTCAATCTGACGATCTCGGCATCGACGCAGTCCAAGTCGATGCGGCCCTTGGGAGAGAGGGTTGCCATGCGCGTGACGCTGGCGGCCAGATCGCGGAAGTTGCCGGGCCAGCGCGCATCGGGCGCAGTCGCAAACGCCAGATAGCGCTGGCGAGCCTCTTTGTTGAAACTCGCCCGGTCGCCCTCGCGTTCGGCGAAGCGGTCGAGCTCGTAGTCGAGGTTGGGCTCGATATCCTCGCGCCGGTCGGCGAGGCCGGGCAACTGAAAGGTCCATAGGTTCAGGCGGGCGTAGAGATCGTCGCGAAACCCGCCCGCCGCGACGGCCTCGCCCAGATCGCGATTGGTGCCGGCGATCAGCTGGAATTCCGAAGCGGCCTCCTTGTCCGATCCGACCGGCAGGAAGCGCTTGTCCTCGATCGCGCGCAGGATCATCGCCTGTTCGTCAAGGCCGAGCTCGCCGATTTCGTCTAGGAACAGCATCCCCTTGTCGGCGGCGCGCAACAGACCCAGCCGGTCGGCGACGGCACCGGTAAAGGCACCCTTGCGGTGGCCGAACAGCGCCGACATCGCGCCGTCGCCCTTTAGCGTCGCGCAATTCACCTCGACGAACGGACCTGCGACCTGGTGCTTGAGCTTCTTGAGCTCGTAGATGCGCCGCGCGAGCAAGCTCTTGCCCGCGCCGGTCGGTCCCATCAGCAGGACGGGCGCCTTTGATCGGAGCGCGACCTGCTCGATCTCGTCGATCATTCGGTTGAAGGCGGCATTGCGGGTGTCGATGCCGGATTTGAGGAACGAGGTGCTTTCGGCGCTCGCGATGGCAAAGCGCGTGGCGATGCTGTCATAGCGCGACAGATCGAGGTCGATGATGTTCCAACGCCCGGATGCGCCGCCATCCTCGGCGCGTTTGGCGGGCTGGGTCTGGAGCAGGCGGCCGGGCAGGTAATTAGCCTCGGTCAGCAGGAACAGGCAAATCTGGGCGACATGGGTGCCTGTGGTGATGTGGACCAGATAGTCCTCGACCTCGGGATCGAACGGTTCCGCGCGGGCGAAATCGAGCAGTTTCCCATACACTTCCTCGAAGTCCCAGGGGTCCCTGAAGTCGAGCAGGCGCAGCTCGACGGTCGTTTCGGGCGACACCGACATGATGTCTGCCGCCACATATTCCGCGAGCCGAGTATGCAGCGATCCATGCATCAGCAGGAAGCGATCGACGCGCAGGTCTTCGTGCATCGTCAGCGAGACCGAAGGACGCCATTTGCTCCAGCGCGATGGGCCAAATTTGCTCGCATCGAGCGTCGACCCGAGGAACCCGATGACGGTGAGCGGCTTCATGCCTTATCCTGTGGGATAAATGATTAGCTGTCATGATAGCAATCCATCGAAGTTCATGTCGAGCGCAATCATGTGCCGTGCGATACCGTGATAAAATAGCTATGTATACCAGTATGTTGCAAATTTTTTGGGAGGGCCGGACTGAGTTGGCACGCGATCTGCGATGTAGTCAGCATCGAGCGAGGCGATATTTCGGCCTTCTCGGTAGCGGAAGCAAGACAAGGGGCGGCTGGAACGCGCCGGCCGCCCCAAAAGATTTTCACAGGGCGTAGCTCAGTCTGCGCAGAGCACCGGCCTTGGGAGCCGGGAGTCGCAGGTTCAAATCCTGCCGCCCTGACCAGATGAAGGAGTTGGACGATGGCCGACAAGGGACTTTTTGCAAGCGCGGTGGCGAAGCTTTTGCCCCGCACCGACACGGTGAACCGCGAAGGTGCGGCTGCCTATGCCTATGGGCCCGAGGCGAAGCTCGCGCAGCTTGCCGCGACGGGAACGCTGGCGGACACTTTCTACGGCGCTGCCGAGACGCAGCTTGCCGATGTGCTGGAAGCGGCCAAGGTGGTCGATCCATACTTCGTGGCGCAGGCCGCGATCTATGCTCGGCAGTCGGGGGCGATGAAGGACATGCCGGCGTTGCTGGCGGCGTACCTCACGGTCGCCGATCCCGATCTGGCGGTGCCGGTGTTCGGGCGGGTAATCGACAATGGACGGATGCTGCGCACCTTCGTGCAGATCATGCGTTCGGGGCAGGTCGGGCGGACGTCGCTGGGCACGCGGCCCAAGCGGCTGGTCCAGCGCTGGCTGGAGCAGGCGTCGATGCCGCAGCTGATGGCGGCGGCAACGGGCAAGGATCCGAGCCTCGCCGACATCGTCCGGATGGTTCACCCCAAGCCGGCTGATGCCACGCGCAAGGCTTTCTATGGCTGGCTGATCGGGCGTCCTTATGACGTTGCCGCTCTGCCTGCCGAGATCGCCGCGTTCGAGGCATGGAAGGCGGACGCTACGCTGCCGCTGCCGCCGGTTCCGTTCGAATGGCTCACCACGTTTCCGCTGACGGCGGAGAATTGGGCCGAGCTGGCGACGCGGATCGGGTGGCAGGCGCTTCGGATGAATCTCAACACGCTGGCGCGCAATGGCGCGTTCGGCGTGGCGGGGGTCACCGAGGCGGTTGCGGCTCGACTTGCCGACCGACAGGCGCTCGCGAAGGTCCGGCCGATGCCCTATCAGTTGATGGTGGCATCGGGGCAGGTCGGCGAGGGCGTGCCGCTTAAGGTGCAGGCGGCGCTGGAGGACGCGCTCGAGCAATCGCTCGTGCGCGTACCGAAGGTACCGGGTCGCGTGGTCGTTTGCCCCGACGTGTCGGGGTCGATGAAGTCGCCGGCGACGGGCTACCGCAAGGGGGCCTCGTCGAAGGTAAGCTGCATCGATGTCGCGGCGTTGGTCGCAGCGGCAATGCTGCGGACCAATCGGGATGCTCGCGTGCTGCCGTTCGAGCAGGAGGTCGTGAAGCTGAAGCTCGATGCCAAGGCCCGCGTCGCCGTGAATGCGGCGAAGCTGGCGGCGGTCGGGGGTGGCGGGACGAATGTCTCGGCGCCGCTGGCGATGCTGAATGCCGAACGAGCGAAGGTCGATCTGGTGGTGATCGTTTCCGACAACGAGTCCTGGGTGGATGCCACCCGGCCCAATCTGAGTCGGGGGGCAACGGCGACGATGCGCGAGTGGGACAGGCTGAAGAACCGGAACCCCGGGGCCAAGCTCGTCTGCGTCGACATCCAGCCGTACGGCACCACGCAGGCGCAGGCCCGCGCGGACATCCTGAATGTCGGAGGTTTCTCCGACGCCGTCTTCGACACGATTGCGCGCTTTGCCATTGGCGAGACGCGGGACTGGGTCGAGATCATCAAGCAAACGGAGGTATGAAGAAAACAGGGTCGTGGCGAATGCAGGTGGGACTACATCTCCACATGACAGGTCCGAAGAGTAAAGCGCCCGGAAAGTCGCAAGGCCGGACGGGAGATGCGGGTTCGAATCCCGCCGCTGGAACGTAGCTTAAGGACCGCCGTCTCACCGTTCCTCGTCGCCACGACCCAATTTTAGAAACCATGGCGAATGCCTGACGGACTACATCGACTTCTAATCGCCAGGTCGCGGGTTCGAGTCCCGCCGGGCCTTCCATGGGCCCGTAGCTCAGTTGGCAGAGCGGGACCGTCCGTCAAAACCCTGGTCGCCATGACCGCATACTCCGGCGAATGCCGCGTTGGACTACATCCTGTCACGATGTCCCTTAGGGGGCTGTCTTTCGCATTTTTCTCGTCGCCGGAACCAAGCACACAGTTGGCGAATGCCGGCGGGACTACATGGTAACGGCCGCAGGGCCTCGCGGTTCAAATCCGCCCCGGAGTAATCCGGAGATGTCTCGCCAAACCTCGTCGCCTGCACCATGATTTACAAAGGAGGTCGCGATGACCGAGACACTGTACGATTACCAGCACGTCGACGGCGGCGTACCGATCAAGATGTGGACGCGGGGCGTGGCCGTAGAAGACGGCGCGCGGGCGCAGCTCACGCGTGCGGCGCAGATGCCGTTCGTGTTCAAGCATGTCGCGGTGATGCCGGATGTGCATATCGGCATTGGCGCGACCGTGGGGTCGGTGATCCCGACCAAGGGTGCGATCATCCCGGCGGCGGTCGGTGTCGACATCGGCTGCGGCATGATGGCGGCGCGGACCTCACTGGTGGCGAGCGATCTTCCGGACAATCTGGAGGGCATCCGCTCGGCGATCGAACGCGCCGTGCCGCATGGTCGTGATGTGAAGCAGGGCAAGCGCGATCCCGGCTCCTGGGGTGACCCGCAGCCGGCGATCGTCGAGGCCTGGGCGACGCTTGCGGAGCGCTTCGGCCGGATCGTCGCGAAATATCCGAAGCTCGGCAAGACCAACAACCTCGTGCATCTCGGCACGCTCGGCACCGGCAACCACTTTATCGAGCTGTGCCTCGATACCGAGCAGCGGGTGTGGATCATGCTGCACTCGGGGAGCCGTGGCGTGGGCAATGCGATCGGCACGTTCTTCATCGAACTGGCCAAGCAGGACATGCGCAAATGGTTCATCAATCTGCCCGACGAGGATCTGGCATACTTTCCGGAAGGGACCGATCATTTCGATGACTATGTCGAGGCGGTCGGCTGGGCGCAGGATTTCGCGGCACTCAACCGGCGCACGATGATGACCAACGTCATCCGCGCTTTGCGGGGTCAGATTGCCAAACCGTTCGACGCGGAGATGGAGGCGGTCAACTGCCACCACAACTACGTCCAGCGCGAGAACCACTTTGGTGAGAATGTGCTGGTGACGCGCAAAGGCGCGGTGCGGGCGGCGAAGGGCGTGATGGGCATCATCCCGGGTTCGATGGGGGCGAAGAGCTTCATCGTGCGCGGGCTGGGTAACCCCGAATCGTTCGACAGTTGTTCGCATGGTGCCGGACGCGTGATGAGCCGGACGGCGGCGAAGAAGCTGGTGACGCTCGACGAGCACATCGCCGACACGGCGGGCGTCGAATGCCGCAAGGACGAGGGCGTGATTGACGAGACGCCCAAGGCTTACAAGCCGATCGAAGCCGTCATGGCCGCGCAGGCGGACCTGGTCGAGATCGTCCACACGCTGAAGCAGGTGGTGTGCGTCAAGGGCTAGCGCCCTTGGCGTGCACCGCCACCCTTTCTGGAATTTCCGATGACTACCCCGGTTCACGACCCCATTGCGCCCGACATCCGGCGCGAGATCGAAGCGCGGCTCGATGCCGTCGAGGCGACCGAAGGCGTGCGCCTGTTGATGGCGATCGAGTCGGGCTCGCGGGCGTGGGGCTTTCCATCGCCCGACAGCGATTTTGACGTCCGCTTCATTTATGTGCGGCCGCGCGACTGGTATCTGTCGCTGGTGCCGGGGCGCGACGTTATCGAACACGCGATCGTCGACGAGATCGATCTGAACGGCTGGGACGTGCGTAAGGCATTTGGCCTGCTGCTCAAGTCGAACGCGGTCGTGAGCGAATGGATTGAATCGCCGATTCGCTATCGGCCTGATGATCCCTTTATTCCCCGGCTGAGGGAGTTCGCGGACGATCTACTGAACCCGCGCGCCATCGCCCACCATTATGGACGCTCGGGCAAACTGAACGCGGATCGGTGGCTCGATGGCGGGGAGTCGGTGCCCGTGAAGAAGTATTTTTATGCGCTGCGACCCGCGCTGGCCATCCGAGCGATCCGGCTGAACCCGGCATCGCGCCCACCGATGAATCTCCAGGCGCTGGTCGCTGCCAGCGATCTGCCGACCAGGCTGGTCGAGCAGATCGATGCGCTGGTCGAGGCCAAGGCGCGCACTAACGAGCGCGCGAACGGAGCGAGGCTGCCCGAGATCGACGCGCTGATCCGCAGCGAGCTCGATCGGGCGGGCGAGCTTCCCGCACGTAAGTTGCGCGATCGCTTTGTCGATCGGGCGGACCAACTTTTTCTTGAACTGGTAAACTCATGATCATCATCGACGGAGCGGAAGGTGAAGGCGGCGGGCAAGTCGTGCGCAATGCGCTCGCGCTGTCGCTGGTTACGGGTCAGCCGTTCCGCATCAGCAATATTCGCGGTGGCCGCGATAAGCCGGGTTTGATGCGGCAACATCTGACCGCCGTCGAAGCCGCGCTTACGATCGGCGGGGCGGTGTGCGAGGGCGCATCGGTCGGCTCATCGGAGATTGCCTTCACGCCGGGCCGAGTCACACCGGGTGAGTATCGCTTCGCGGTCGGCACGGCGGGCAGCACCAGCCTGGTACTCCAGACAGTGCTGATGCCGTTGCTGCTCGCAGGCGGGCCGTCGCGCCTCGTGCTGGAGGGCGGCACGCACAATATGATGGCCCCGCCGTTCGACTTCATCGAGCGCGCGTTCCTGCCGGTCGTCAACCGCATGGGGCCGCAGGTGTCTGCTCGGCTGACGCGGCACGGTTTCTTCCCGCGTGGCGGCGGGCGGATCGAGGTCGATATCGTGCCGAGCGCGCTGTCACCGATCGCGTGTATCGATCGTGGGGCCCTGCAGTCGGTCTCGGCGACGGCGCTGTTCGCCGGGCTGCCGTTCGACATTGCCAACCGCGAGATCAAGACGGCGCGCCAGTTGCTGCCCGACTGGCCCGAGGCTGCCTTTTCCGTGCGTGAGCTTCCCGAGGAGCAGGGGCCGGGCAACGCCCTTCTGCTGGAGGCGGTGTTCGAGCGTGCCACCGAGATCGTCACCGGCTTCGGCAAGCTCGGCGTATCGGCGGAATCGCTGGCGAAGACGGCGGCGCAGCGGATGGCGGGTTTCCTTGCGTCAGATGCGTTTGCCGGGCCGTATCTCGCGGATCAGTTACTGCTGCCGTTTGCGCTTGGCGGCGGCGGCTGTTTCACCACCGTGAAGCTCAGCCAGCACAGCCTGACCGCGGCAAATGTCATCGAGCGATTTACTGGTCGCCGGTGTGTGTTCGAGGTGCGGCAGGGGGAATCCAACCTCGTGACCATCCGATAGTTGTGGCGGTCGTGCTTTTCAGGTAAAGGAACAACCGCGTTACGGCGATTGTGCCGCATCGGAGAAATGCTTTGCTGGTAATTACCGCCATTCGGGGCGTCGTGCCCGTCGGTTTCCAGCCCTTCTCGTAAGCGTCCCACGGCGCTGCGGCTGGGCGGGGTGACCCGCGGCCGCGCTTCGACAACGATCTGACAATCGAAAGAAGCCTGACGGCGCGATGTGCCGCGTCCGCCCGAGGCCAGTGGGACATCATGGACGAACATTTCATCGTCCGGAGCATCGTGCTCCGGATCGGTCGTGGCATGCCCGCGGCATCATCGATCGCCAAGGCGATCACCGAATGGGCGCAGCCGCACCGCGACTGGCTGCGCGCCGATGTGGCCGTCGACGCCGAACTCGACTGGGACGCGTTGCTCGCGGCGATCGAGCAGGCGAAGCCGGAGGATGCGGCGCGTCCGCACGCGCTGATCCTGGCAGCCGATCTCGCGCAACTGCTCGGGCTCGCGCCGATAGACCACGCGCTGCTGACGCTGATGGTCGCGTGCGACCGGCTGCCCCGGGTGGCGACGCTCGTCGAGATCGCCACGCGACACGGGCACGACTTGCCGACGTTGCTGGGAACGCTCGCCGGCGCACCGCCGCACGACGCCGAACGCGCGGTGCGGCAGAGTCCCGTGTTGCGCCTGGGCCTGGTCGGCTTGACGGCCGACTGGCAAGGCATTGTCGACGTGTCGGTCCAATGGCCGCTCGAGCGGTTGCTCGACCGCGCGCCCGCAACTGATAACGGCATGATCGACGCATTGGTCGGCCCACGCCAAGCCGCGCCGCTGTCGTTAGACGATTTCGCGCACGTCGCCGACGCGGACTTCCTGGTTCGGCTGCTGCGTGGCGCGATTGGTGCGCGGGCGGGCGGGATCAACATTCTGATCCACGGGCCGCCGGGCACGGGCAAGACCGAATTTGCGTGCACCTTGGCGGCAGCAGCCGGTGTCACGCTGCACGCTGTCGCCGAGGTCGACGTCGATGACGACGAGCCGTCGCGGCGCGACCGCGTCCGTGCGCTCGGGCTCGCCCAGCGGCTGCTCGGCCCGCGCGGCGGCGCAGCGTTGCTGTTCGACGAGATGGAGGACGTGATCGGCGAAAGCGAGCGCTCGTCGGGCGACTGGTTCGCGCGCCGAGTGGGCAGCAAGCTGTTCGTCAACCGCATGCTGGAGGCGAACCCGGTTCCGGTGATCTGGACTACCAATGCCGTTGGCAACATCGACGATGCGATCCTGCGGCGGATGAGCTTCGTGCTGAGGCTGTCCGCGCCGCCGCGCCGGGTCGCGCTGCGCATGCTCGATCGGATCGCGCGCGACGAAGGCGTGGCGGTGGGCGACGGATTCGCCGCGCTGATCGATCGCGCCCCCGAAACGGCGTCGGTGCTGCGTGTGGCGGCGCGCGCTGCAAGGCTGGCCGAGGAGGCGGATGGCGGGGTGCGCGTGGCGGCTGCCCTGGTGACGGCGTTGCGCGGTGGCGAGTTGCCGCTGGAGGGGCCGGAGGCGCTCGATCTCGACCTGTTTGAGACCGATCGTCCGCTGGCGCCGCTGTTCGCCGCGATGCGCGATAGCGATACCCCCGACGTGTCGCTGCTACTGACCGGGCCGCCCGGGACCGGCAAGACCGCCCTCGCGCATCACCTTGCCCGCGCGCTCGATCGGCCCCTGGTCGTGAAGCGCGCCTCCGATCTGCTTTCCAAATGGGTCGGGGAAACCGAGGCGCAGATTGCCGAAGCGTTCGCCGAAGCAAGACGGCGGGAGGGTGTGCTGTTGTTCGACGAAGCGGATTCACTGCTGTTCGACCGGACGCGCGCCCACAATAGTTGGGAAGTGGGGCAGGTGAACGAACTCCTCACCTGGCTCGATCGCCATCCCTATCCGGTGGTCGCGGCAACCAACCATCCCGGCTCGCTCGATCCGGCGACGCTGCGGCGGTTCGTGTTCAAGCTCGATCTGCGGCCGCTTGGGGCTGAACGGACGGCGAGTGCCTTTGCGCGCTTCTTCCACTGCACAGCGCCGCAGAGTCTGACCGAGCTGACCAACCTGACCCCCGGCGACTTTGCCGTGGTCGCGCGTCAGCTACGCCATGCCCCGGCGCGTGATACGTATGAGATTGTCGATCGGCTTCGGCACGAAAGCTTGATGAAACCAGAGCGATCTGGACGAGTGGGGTTCTGAGCTGAGAGGCAAATTTCAATGATAATGCTCGTTGCGAAACCATGACCGCCTTGCCGTCGTCGCCGCAGAAGACCTGCGAGTCCGCAAGCGGCCCACTTCCAGCCTTTCAACGCGTCGAGCGCGACGGTGGCAGCTACTGGGCCGACTTCCGCCGATCGGCTTTTGGGCAGCAGGTGCCAGAAAGCGGACGCTGTCCCTTCCGATACTTAAGTCCCCTCGACATAAGAAATGGCTTTTCGGCTGCGTTGCCTTTTCTGGCTTCGAACGAAGAACGCTGATCCGATGCACAGCGTAACTGCATTGCGTGGGCGCCGATTTTTGCAACGTCACCTAGTATTTGGGGTCTACTCCACTAGACCTCGACATACCCCTTGCGGACCTTCTCGGCGATCAGCTTGACGGCTTCACGCTTGGCGCGTTCGGGCGTGTCGAAGCTTTTCAGCACGGTGCTTCCCTTCGTGCCGATCCGGCCGAACACGACGGTAACTTCCAAACCGGAAACGGCAATCTTCCAGAATTTGGAGGAAGCTCCCTGCTCGAAGCGGAATTCGCTGAACTCCGGTCCGGCCGGCTGCGGCTTGTCCACGGCGTCCTGCGCCGGCTCCTTCGCTCGGGTTTTGGGCACGCCGACGACCGGGGCGGGGATCGTCGCACCTTCGAACGGATCATCGTCCGCATCGGCCGGATCGCGGCGCAGCGCCGCCTCAATCTGCACGATCACCGCGCCTGGATCGCGCAACCAGCTATGCGAAGGAATGTCGATCACCTTCCAGCCAAAGGCGCGCAGGATCGCGGGCTGGAAGACATAGCGGTCGGCGATCGAGCCGGCGACCTGGCTGTCCAGCAGGATGCCGAGCGCGTAAACGTCCCCACTAGGCGCAAGGATGGCCAGATCGCAGCGGAAGCTGGCACTGCCGACATCGAAACGGACCTGGTGGCCGCGCGCCACCAGTGCATGGGCAATGACATCGCGCAGCGCATCGGCGGGCACCGTGCGGGCAAACACACGCTGCGCCTCCGGGTTGAGCGTGGCGAGCACCGCCTGGCCATGCGCCGCATCGCCGCGCGACTGCGCCTCGGCGAACGACAGGAAAGTGCGCAGGGCGCGTGCCCCATCATTATGGGTGTTGGTGATCGCCTCGGCACGGATGGTCGACAGCACGGCCATATGATGGCGCGCGCGGCTGAAAATCACGTTGAGCCGCTTCTCCCCGCCGCGCTGGTTGATCGGGCCGAAATTCATCGCCATCCGCCCATTGGCATCGGGCGCATAGCAGATGCTGAGCAGGATCACGTCGCGCTCGTCGCCCTGCACATTTTCAAGATTCTTGATGAACAGGCCGTTGATCTGCCCATCGTCTTCGCGGACATATTCGGCTTCGAGCCGCGCCGCGAACGCCATATCCTCGGCGGCCAGCGAATCGAGCTCGTCTTCGATCTCGGTTTGCTGGGCTTCGGAAAAGGCGACGATGCCGATGCTGAGCCCGGTTTCCCGAAACAGCAGGTCGCGGACCATGGCGGCGATCAGCCGGGCTTCGGGATCATTGATCCGCTTTTCGTACAGGCCATCGGCAACAGGATGGAAGCTGATCGCACGCGCCAGCAGCCGGTCGACCGCGATGCGCGCGGCGGCGGGATCGTCCGAACGCAGCGGCTCCGGAGCCGATGATCCGTCCGCGATCGAAAGATCGGGGATCGTGATGAGGCGGCCCTCATAGAAAGCGGCATTGGAAAAGCTGATCAGCGCTTCGGACCGGCTGCGATAATGCCAGGCGAGCAGCGTCGCGGGCAGGCTGCGCGCGGCCTGGTTGAGCAGGCTGTCGGCATCCAGGATGATCGCGATCGTCTGCCCGTCTTCCTCCGCGGTGACTTGTGTCTCGTCCTCGTCGCGCGCCGTTGCGAAAAAGCTGGTCGGCGGCAGCTGCATCTCGTCGCCCACCACGATCACCTGCGGCGCGCGCGACAGCGCAGGCACCGCATCTTCGGTCGGGATCTGGCTGGCCTCGTCAAAGATGACCACGTCGAACAGTTCGGGATGAAGCGGCAGCGTGTCGGACACCGAGAGCGGGCTCATCAGCCAGATCGGCTTGAGGTCGATCACCACCGGCCCGGTTTCGGCGTCCGACAGGTCGCGGATCGAGCGGAAGCGCATCGTCTTGCCGAACTCATGCTCCAGTTCGCGGCGCCCGGTTGAATAGAGGCGCTTGAATTCGCGGCCGGCGCCATCGAGTTGCGTCACCGACAGCATCGAGCGCCGTACATGGTCGCGGAACCGCCGATGGTTGGTGGCCAGTATCGCCGCGCTGTTATCGGCCTGCAGCAGCGTCCGCGCTTTGGCGGCGCGGCGGGCGCTCGAACCCAGATCGGCGGCGTCGAATCGTTGCAGAGCGGGCTCGTCGCGCACCGTGCGGGCAAAGGCTTCCTCCAGCACCTGCGCCTCGATCACCGGCGGGGCATGCGGCAAGCTGCGCATCGCAAACGCCATGCGCGGTCCCGCGGCATCGGCGGCAGCCAGAAGCGGGAGCAGATCGGGCAGCTCCTCCAGCCCCTCGCGCATGTCGCGCAACGTTTCGGTCAGCGCGCCGATCGGCATGTCGTCCGCCGCTGTGACAAAGCGCGCGCAAAGCGCGGCCAGCGCCTCGACCTGCGGCGCAAGATCCGCCTCGCGAGCGATCAGCGTGGCGGGATCGGGGGAGGAGCGGGCATGGCTGATCAGCGTGCGCAGCATCGGCGCGGTCGCCCCGGCCCAGTCGTCGCGTGCGGCGGCGAGCGCGTCGGCATCGGCGGTCGCAAAGCGCGCGGCCAGCGCCCGCCGCGCTTCGGCATCGGCCGCCGCCGCCGCATGCCGCACCGCCAGCCGCTCGAGCACCGCCGTGATGCTCGGCTCGACCGCATGTGCCGTGAAGTCATAGCGTTCGCGCACTGTGCGCTTCAGGCGTCGCCATGTGCCGCTCAGGAACTTGAAAAATCCCGGTTCCTGCCGCCGCGCCTGATCGAGCGCGGCCTGGGTGTCTTCGGGCGTCAACGGATCGCGCCAGTTCGCCGCCGCCTCGGCAGCGGTGTCGGCTTCGCCACGGGCGCGCTCCAACGCAGCGCGTCCGTTGGCGAAATCGCTCGATAGCGCCGATCCGGCATCGAGCAGCGCCAGATTGCCGGCAAGATTGGTGTCGACCGCCTGCCGCGCCGCGCGCACCAGCAGAAGCGCATCGGCAATCCGCGTGTCGGGCGACAGCAGGATCGCCTCGTCCTCCAACGCTGCGTCGAGCGCGTTGATCAGCTGCTCCGCCTCGCCGATCGCCGCTTCGACCTCGGCATAGGCGCGATCGCTCGCCACTATGGCGGGGGCGAGGTGGGCAAAAGGATGCTCCGCGAGACTGGCAAGCCCGAAACTCTCCGCCATCGTGCGGTGGATGCGTTCGGCCAACATGCGGTTGGCGTCCCATTCGGCAAGCAGCGGCAGCCGCTCACGCTCGCTCGGCCCCAGCGCCTCGGTCTCTGGAAGGGCGGCGCGGCGGCGGACGATCGCGCGGATGCTGGCGCCGGTCGCCTCGGGCACGCGGCTGGTCGCCGCCTCGAACGCGGCGATCCGGCCCAGCTGGCGCGCCAGTGCATCAAGCGTGCGCTGGCGCGTCACCTCGATCGCGTCGAGCCCGTCATCCTGTTTGGTCCAGCGTTCATAGCTGTCCTTCAGGTCCATCACGAAGGCCTTTTTGTCCTCCTGTGAATCGTGGATCAGGCACGAAAGCCGGTCGAGTCCGGCGGATTTGAGGCGATTGAACACCACGTCGAGCGCGGCGCGCTTTTCGCAGACGAACAGCACGCGCTTCCCGCGCGCCGCATAGTCGGCGATCAGGTTGGTGATCGTCTGCGATTTCCCGGTTCCCGGCGGCCCCTGGATGATGAAGCTGCGGCCCGACCGCGCCATCGCGACCGCGGCGTCCTGCGTCGCATCGGCGGGCACCACCGAATATAGCTGCGCGAGCGGCAGTGCGGGGGGCGCTTGCGCGTCGAGCTCACGCGGTTCGATCGAGAATATCCGGTCGAACGCCGGCGGGGGCACCGCTTCGTCGATCAACTGGTTATAGTCGCGCACCAGCGACATCTTCTTATAGTTGAAGTTTGCCAGCGTGACCTGGGTGAGGTCGATCTCCCATTGGTAGCGATGCCCTTCGCCACCCGCCAGCGCATAGGTCATCGCCTCCGCATCGCCGCCCGGCACCATCCGGTCCGGTCGCGCGGGCATGCGGCCGCCCACCGCAAGCCGTTGGGGCAAGGGCGTGGGCCGCACATATTTCTCGAACAGGGCAAGGCCGAGCGGACGATAGTCGTCGCGTTCATAGCTGAAGTCTGGCCGTACGATCCCACCAGCCCGCGCCGTCCGCTGCTTGCGCCGCTGGAACAGCTTCAACCGCTGCACCGCCTTCTGGTGGATCAGCTCGATCGGCGGCTTGTCGGCAATCGACAAGGTGACGCCGGGCTCGCTGCGGTGGATCTGCGCGGCAATATCGGCATGGATTTGTGCAATCGACGTCGTGGCGAGATCGACTCGTTCGGGAAGCTGGATATCGTAGAGCTGGCGCAGATAGTGGCGCAGCGCGGGGTTGAATTCCGCCTCGGTGCCGGGGCAGCGCAGCAGATACTGGTCGCGCACCCCCTTTTTTTTCGTGACCTCGACCGGCAGCCACAGCAGCGGAGACTGGATCCGCTCGTTCGGCGCGTCTTTCAGATTGTGCCAGTGCAGAAACGCGGCAACCAGCCGCAGGTGGCTGAAGCCATATTCGGCACTGTCGCGCCGGGTCTCCTGGATGATCCGGTCGAATGCCGAGGGAAGATAGGGCTGGTCCTCGAAGCGCAGCCATTTGGCCAGCGGAACCTGGCCACCGCCAAGGACTTCGGCGGCGAATTTGCCGTCCCAGGTGCAGAGCTGGTCGGCGCGGATCGATTCGAGCCGTATCACCACCGGCACGCTCGCCACCGTCAGGTTCACGCTCGCCTGGGTGGGGCGGAAATGGATCAGCCGATTGCGGCGCGACAGATCAAACAGTCGATCGCGCAAGTGGGTGAGCACCGCGGCGCGGCGGTCCTTTGCCCCCGTCGCCCGGGCCAGTGCGCGCTCGATGTCGAGCCCGCCGGGCTGGTCGCGATACCCCTCCAGTCGCTGCGCGAGCACATCGAGGTCGGTGGCGCGCTCGTGGCGGTTGAGCGCGGTCATCTCGGTGATGAGCGCCGCGATCACCGGGTGCAGCGACCCGTCGAGCCGGAAAAGATTGTTCTGCGCGCCCGAAAAGCGCGTCACATCCTCCTCGTCGTTCAGGTCGAGCCCGCAGGCAAGGCTGGCGAGGATAAGGCCTAGGACGAAGATGTCGGCCAGCGCGTCATGATGGCCGATCCCCCGTTCCCAGGCGCGATAGCCGGTAAGATAGGCAGGTTTGGCCTCGACCGCATCGTCGTCGCCCTGCGCGCGCAAATCCTCGACCCTCGTCCCGGCATCCATGTCGGTGGCGACGCGATACTCGCCGACGATACGAAGCGCCGAACCGGCAAGGGGCTGCACCTGGCGCAGGCGGGCCTCGTTGTAGCTCGGCTGGCGTCCATCGGGATGCGCCAGCTGGAGCACTCCGTTGCCGGGATCGATCACGGCTTCGCCGCCCAGATCGGCGACGCGCTCGATCGCATGCAGCGCTGCCACGGCGCGCATCAGCGGCAGCATCGCGTGTAGCAGGTCCTGGGTCGGCAGCGCGCCGCCCTCGGCCACGCGCTGGGCCAGCGTCGCGGGAAGCGCTTCGCTCATGCGCTTGCCTTTTTCACCTGTGCGAAGATCCGGTCGATCGCGGCCTTTGTGAATTTCAGGTCGTGCTTCAGCGCTGCCCTGAACGCCTCCGCCCCCTCATAGCTCGCCGAAAGCCGCGCGCCCGCGATCAGCATCGCGTCGCGGCTGTCCGGTTCGGCCGTCGCGACGTCGAGGCTGAGCGAAACGAGATAGTCGCGGAACTCGCCATCGATCCGGTCGCCGGCGAGCTCCGACCCGCCGAGCGGCTCTTCTCCCGGTCGCCAGTCGGGAAAGAATCGGCGGATCAGATTGCCGATGGCTTCGGCATCGGCCGCAGGATCGGCGGCAAGCCGGGAGAGGAAGCGACGGGTGATCGCCGTCGCATCGTGCTGGCGCGGCAGATCGAGCGCGGTGACCGACAATGGGCCACGAATTCGGTTCTCGATCCAGGCATCGATCGCGGTATCGCCGCGCCACCATTTGTCCAGCGCCTGCGCGCGCAGGAAGATTTCGGGATGAGTCGTGCCCTGCGATGCCTTGGCCCCGGCATCGGCTTCTGCCGCCTGGCGCAGGTAGGCCTCCGGATCGACCGACATCAGGCCCGTCATCGTCTTTACCAGAATACCGATCGCCGGGCCGGGCGCGCCCGCGGCCACCGCCCCGCCGCGATCGGCATACAGCTCGGTATGCAGCCGATAGAGCCGAGCAGTCTCGATATGGCTGGGCGACGCGCCGGGATAGGCGAGCGCATGGTCGAGGATCGTGGCCGCCGTATAATAATCGCCGCCCTCGATCGACCAAAGCCGGTAATGCGCCAGCTCATGGCCAAGCAGGGCGATCCGCTCGTCGCGCGAGAGCTTTTCGAGCACGGGTCCGTGAAACAGCAGGTGGATCTCGCCCGGCACGAAGCAGAGTGCGGCGTTCATGGTGCCATCAGCTGCCTGATAGAGCGTGGCGGGCGCATCGATTTCGAACCTGGCGAGAACCGTCGCAATGTCCTCATGCACTTCGGGATGGGCGACGGCGTCGATGCGGTATGTCTCGCGCAAGAAATAGGAGCGCATCTCCTGCACCTGTTCCTCGCGCGTCTGGTATGAACTGCCCCAGGCCCAGATCTCGGGCTCGTTCTCGCGAAGATGCTCGACGATCAGGCGATGATAAGCGAGCGGCTCAAGCACCGGCGTGGATTGTGATTCGTCCCCCATCGCCCCGATCCTAGCGCGGATTTGCTACCGGTCCAGAGAAACGGGCGACTTCATTTCGCGGTAAGCCCAAGCCCGAAAATCAGCGATCCATATCTATCGTATCCAACCCGGCTTATGCATGCAGCAGCGGCGGGTTTACAGCCTCTTACGCAGCATGAGCATGCGGGTTCAGCCCACGCGCCGACGCCGATTGCGCACGCCGCAGCGGCGCCATTTGAATCCAGCTCGGGTTCTGCATCGGGGACATGATTTGTTCCGGGTCCGTTTTAGCAACACACCGGAGTCGCACCGGACCCGATCCGCTAAATCACCGCCGCCGGACAAACAAAAACCCCGCAATCTGCTGAGATTGCGGGGTTTTCGGTGGTGGGCGTGGCAAGGATTGAACTTGCGACCCCTGCGATGTCAACACAGTGCTCTACCACTGAGCTACACGCCCACGGGAAGGGCGCCATAACCGGCACCCTTCATGCTTGCAACCCTCAATGCCGCCCGGTGATGCTTTCCACCTCGAACAGCCGGTCGACCTCCAGCACTAGGTCGCGCAAATGGAACGGCTTCGACAGCACGCGCGCCTGCGGCATGGCCTTGCCCGCCTTCAGCGTGACGGCGGCAAAGCCGGTAATGAACATCACGCGCAGATCGGGGCACATCTCGCCCGCCTTTTGCGCAAGCTCGATGCCGTCCATTTCGGGCATCACAATATCGGTCAGCAACAGGTCGAACGGTTCGGTTTCCAGCAGCGGAATCGCGGCCGTCCCGCGATCGACCGCACTGACGGCATAGCCCGAGCGTTCGAGCGCGCGCGTCAGATATTCGCGCATTACCCGATCGTCTTCCGCAAGCAGGATTCGTATCATCGCCGGTTCGCTTCCCTTCGCAGGCCATATTATGCGCGAAGCCTTTAAGATTTTCCAGCACGGCGCGGCGATTGCGAGCGCCCTGTCGTGCGCCTAAGCCAACGGGGCGATGGTCATCCAAAATTCCACCTTCGATCGACACGGACCGGCACTTCCGGCCAGCCCCATCGTCGTGTCGGTGCCGCACGGCGGGCGCGATTATCCCGCGTCAATGGCGGCGGCGATCCGCGTGCCGATCGCCGATCTGATTGCGCTGGAGGACCGGCACATCGATTCGCTGGCACTGGCGGCCCATCGTGATGAGACAATGCTGATCCAGCGGCGCCCGCGCGCGTGGATCGACCTCAACCGCAGCGAGCAGGAGCGCGATCCGCTGCTCGACGACGGCGCCGATCCGCGGCGCCAGCCAGCGCCCTCGCTGAAGCTCCGCAGCGGATTGGGCCTCGTGCCGCGCCGTGTCGGGACGGTCGACGAAATCTGGCGCGGGCGGCTGCGCGCGCATGATGTCGAGGCGCGAATCGCGCACGACCACCGCCCCTATCACGCCGCGCTTGCTCAGGCGCTGGCGGCGGCGCGGGCGCGGTTCGGCGTCGCGGTGCTGGTCGATCTCCATTCGATGCCACCACTCGGCGCGCCCGGGGATGCCGCGCAAATCATATTTGGCGACCGCTTCGGGCGCAGCGCCGCCGCGCGCTTCGTCAGCCGGATCGAAGCCGAAGCCGATGCGGCCGGAATCGCCCATGCGCTCAACACGCCCTATGCCGGCGGCCATATCCTCGACGTGCATGCAGCGCCGGCAAGCGAGATTCACGCGATCCAGATCGAAGTCGACCGGCGGCTGTACCTTGATGCCGCGTTCGACCAGCCGGGGCCGGGGCTTGCCGCGAGCGCGCGGCTGCTGCGGCGCATGCTCGCCGCGCTCGCCGATGAAGCGCGCGCCACGCAACTGCCGATCGCGGCCGAATAGCGGCGCGACCTGATAAAAAAACCACCTCGTGCTGTCGCACGAGGTGGCCAAGGTTCAGGGAGGGCAGAGCCGAAGCTCCGCCGCGCGGCGTCGCGAAAGGGGGGGACACGAGCCGCGCATCACCCATATAGGATAGGTGATTTGACGGTTCAACCCATGCGCGTTCGCAGGCGCGTAATCATCCGATTACGCCCTCCGTCACTCTCAGTTCGCGATCAGTTCAGGCACCGGCATCTTGCCCTGCGTCACCTGCCGCTCGAAAATCTCACGCATCAGCGCGAGCGAGAAGAGGTGGGCATAAAGCAGCGGCAGCATGCCCGACTGCGACATTTTGCGCAAAGTGTCGCCGCGCAGATCGGTCAGCTTGTTTTCGTCGACCATCTGGAAGCCGCGATAGATGAACGGCTTATCGGCGCCCTGCGGCTGGATCGTCACTTCGCCGTCCATCAGCAAGCCGCTTTCCTTCAGCTCGTTCATGAACGACTGGGTGCGCGCGCCGGCCTGTTCGAACATTTCGTTGAACTGGAGGACATTCTTGGTGAATTCGGTCGGCTGGCCATCGGCAAACAGCGCTTCGCCATCGTCGAGCTTGCCGATCGCATCATAGGTCGGGTCGAAGCACAGCGACAATTCCTGCGCATCGGGCGTCAGCCGCGCGAGCATATAGGGATAGCGGCGGATATAGGCCGGCACGTAGAGCGTGTTGTCGAGCAGCGCGCCTTCATTGTCGACGAAGACGTTGACGCCTTCGTTCAGGCCCATCAGCGCGAGCGGGATCGGCTCGTCGCCGCTCGAAAAGACGATCGGCATGAAGCGCTGGGCGAGCGCGAATTCATCGACCGTGATCGGGATCGCATGCTGGTTGACCAGGAACGGTGCCTTGTCCTGCGGCTTGGCGCGGAAGTCGGCGTGAAGCTGGCTCGAAAGCGGCTCAAGGCCGTTGTAGAAAAGCGGAAGCGTTTTGGGCGCGCTGGCCATCGAAAAATCTCCATCAGAACGAAAGGCCAAGTCCCCCCGGGCCCTACGAGTCGCAGGCCTTATGGCGCGG
Source organism: uncultured Stakelama sp. (assembly GCA_964449575.1). Classification (GTDB taxonomy): domain Bacteria; phylum Pseudomonadota; class Alphaproteobacteria; order Sphingomonadales; family Sphingomonadaceae; genus Sphingomonas. Next base: position 243,070 of record CAYUYZ010000001.1, on the reverse strand, counting down.
CGCGCGCGGGCGCAAGCGTGACGAGCTTGCCGGGGTTCATCAGCGCCTTCGGATCGAGCGCGCCCTTGATCGCGCGCAGCATCGCCAGCCGCGCCGGACTCGACAGGCGTTCGAGCTCGTCGAGCTTCATCTGGCCAATCCCATGCTCGGCCGAGATCGATCCCCCGGCCGCCACGACGAGGTCATAGACCATGTGGCTGGCAGCTTCGCCGACCTCGGCGCGCCAGCGTTTGGCATCGACACCGCGCGGCGCATTGACGTGGAAATGGACATTACCGTCGCCGAGATGGCCAAAGGCGCTTGCATGCACGCCGGGGAATGCCGCTTCGACCTGGGCAGCGGCGCGCAGCATGAAATCAGGCATCGCATCGACCGGCACCGAAATGTCATGCGCCATCGTCGGCCCTTCGGCGCGTTCGGCCTCCGAAATCGAATCGCGCAAGCGCCAAAAGGCCTCGGCCTGGGCTTCGCTCGCCGCGACGACGCCGTCCTGCGCCAGCTCTGCCGACAACACCCTGGCCATCAACGCTTCCAGCGCTGACTGGCCTTCGATGCCCTGGCTTTGCGACACATAATCGATCAGCACATGCCAGGCATGCTCGCCGACCAGCGGCGAACGCGTGCCGGGAATATGTTTGAGCACCAGATCGAGCGCGAGCTTGGGCACCAATTCGAAGCTCTCGATCGCCGCCCCCGATTGCGCTTCCATCGCGCGCAGGATCTTGAGCGCGTCCCCCGGCGACTCGACCGCCAGCCACCCCGTCGCGCGATCGATCGCCGCCGGGACCAGCCGCAGGGTCGCCGCCGTCACGACGCCGAGCGTCCCTTCGGCGCCGATCAGCAGCTCCTTCAGGTCGTAACCGCGATTGTCTTTCTTCAGCGCCGCGAGCCCTTCGTACAGCGCGCCATCGGGCAACACCGCCTCGATGCCCGCCACCAGCGACCGCATCGTCCCGAAGCGCAGCACTTGCGTGCCGCCCGCATTGGTCGAGACGAGCCCACCGATCGTCGCCGACCCGCGCGCGCCGAGCGTCAGCGGAAAGCGGCGCCCGACCTCAAGCGCGGCGCTGTGCAAATTCGCGAGAATCACCCCCGCCTCGGCCACCGCCAGATTGGCATCGGCATCGACCGAGCGAATCCGGTTCAGCCGCCGGGTCGAGAGAATCAGCGCCGAGCCATCCTCGGGCGGCGTCGCCCCGCCGACCATCGAGGTATTCCCGCCCTGCGGCACCAGCGCCACCCCCGCCGCATGCGCCATGCCGACGATCGCCGCCGCCTCGGCCGTCGACCCCGGCGCGAGAATCGCCCGCGCGGCGCCGTGGTAGCGACCGCGCCAGTCGCTGAGCCACGGTGCAATATCGTGCGGATCGTCGATCACTGCCTTGGCGCCAAAGCGCGCGCGCACCGAGTCGATCAGGGAGACTTGTGGGTCGGCCATGACGCACGCGCTACCACGCGACATCGCGCACGCCAATTCATCGCCCAATTCATCGCCCAATTCATCGCCCAATTCATCGACTGTTCAACCAGCCCTACTATGCCGATAAGCGATCATGATTCCCGCATTCACTCTTTTGGCGATGACATTGCTCAGCCCGCCCGAGCCCGGCGAAGGCCCGGTGCTGACCCAGCTGACGATCCGCCAGCGCGTCGTGATCCGCGTGCCGCGCCTCGCGCCGGTCAAGCCGATCGTGTGGCGCGAAAAGCGCGCGAATCGCTGCACCGCGCTCGATGGAATCGCCGGCGCCGCCTTCACCAACAATGGCACCGTCGATCTCTATTTCAGCGACGGTCGCCGCTTGCGCGCGCTGCTGGGTGACAAATGCCCTGCGATCGATTTCTACTCCGGCTTCTACATCACGCGCGCGGCCGATGGGCAGGTTTGCGCCAAGCGCGACGCCGTGCGCTCGCGATCGGGCGCAGCGTGCGAAATCCGCGCCTTTCGGCGGCTGATCGCCAAGCCCTAGACCAAGCCGCAACCTTGACAAGCGCGGTGGAATCCGCAAGCGCTTCGCGACGTTTCCCCGGCAGTGGCCGGGCATTTCCGGACACATTATGACATTTGCCGATCTCGGCCTTTCCGACGAACTTCTGCGCGCGGTCACTGAATCGGGCTATACCGAACCCACGCCCATTCAGGCGAGCGCCATCCCCTCGGTCCTGATGATGCGCGACATCATCGGCGTGGCGCAAACCGGCACCGGCAAGACCGCGAGCTTCGTGCTGCCGATGATCGATATCCTTGCGCACGGCCGCAGCCGCGCCCGCATGCCGCGCTCGCTGATCCTTGAGCCGACGCGCGAACTCGCCGCGCAGGTGGCGGAGAATTTCGAGAAATACGGCAAGTACCACAAGCTTTCGATGGCGCTGCTGATCGGTGGCGTGTCGATGGGCGATCAGCTTGCCGCGCTCGAAAAGGGCGTCGACGTGCTGATCGCGACGCCGGGGCGGCTGATGGACCTGTTCGGACGCGGCAAGATCATGCTCAACGGCTGTTCGCTGCTGGTGATCGACGAAGCCGATCGCATGCTCGACATGGGATTCATTCCCGATATCGAGGAAATCTGCACCAAGCTGCCCAAGGCGCGCCAGACCCTGCTCTTCTCGGCGACGATGCCACCGCCGATCAAGAAGCTCGCCGACAAGTTTCTCGATAACCCCAAGACCATCGAAGTCGCGCGGCCCGCGACCACCAACATCAACATCAAGCAATATCTGGTCCCGGTCAGCGCCGCGAAAAAGCGGGACCGGCTGATCGGCCTGCTGGGTGACGATGTCCGCACCGCGATCATTTTCTGCAACCGCAAGACGACGGTGCGCGATCTCAACAAGATCCTGAAGCGCGAGGGCATGCGATCGGGCGAGATTCACGGCGACATGGAGCAATCCGAGCGCATCGCCGAACTCGATCGCTTCAAAAATGGCGACATCAACATCCTCGTCGCCTCCGACGTCGCTGCGCGCGGGCTCGACATCAAGGGCGTCAGCCATGTCTTCAACTATGACGCGCCGTGGCACCCCGATGATTATGTCCACCGCATCGGCCGCACCGGCCGCGCGGGCGCGACCGGCATCGCCTTCACGCTGATCACCCCCGACGATGCCGAGAATATCGCCAATATCGAAAAGCTGACCGGCCAGGTGATCGAGCGGATTGGCGCGCCCGAAGCGGCAGCGGTCGACGCACCGCCGACCCGCTCGCGCGCCAAGCCGAAGAAGGAAGTCGAAGCGGCGGTCGAGCCCGCGGACGATGACGCCCCACGCCCCAAGCGCAGCCGTCGCGGCGGTGCCAAGCGCGCCGAACCGGTCGATGCTCCCGAGGATGTGACGGTCGAAGCCGCGCCCGCGCCACGACCGGCGCCGCCCCGCGCGCCCGCGCGCGGCTATCCAACCGCCGAGCCGATCACACACAGCAGCGATCCGGTGGGCGAGGACAAATGGGAAGGCCCCTTCCCCGATTTCCTCCGGTCGACGCTCGGCTAGATTCGCATGCGCGTGACCGTGTCCGACCGCGCCATCGCCAGCCCGTGCATCAATATCTGCGACATCGATGCGACGGGCCTTTGCACCGGCTGCGCGCGCACACTCGACGAAATTGCGCGCTGGGCGAGCGAGAGCAGCGCATGGCGGGCGTCGGTGATCGCCGCATTACCCGCGCGGCGCTCAAGCCGTAGTCGCTAACCTTCGTTCAATCGTGGGTCGCACCCGCGGCGAGCAAGGACGATATCGCCCCTACCACTTCCGCTGTGGCAAAGGGTTTGGCGATCATCACGCTGCCGGGCACGCCCATCGTCGCCCAGTGATGCTCGCTCGCCGCGCTGACATAGACGATCGGCAGTGTCGCATATTGGGCGCGGGCTTCGCGCGCGACTTGCCAGCCGTCGGGCCCGTCGCCCAAATTGACGTCGGTCACCAGCGCCCCGAGTTCGGGCCCGTACGCAGCAATTTGGCGGCGCGCCTGCTGGGCATCGTCAGCAACCAGCACTTGATAGCCGGCCGCGCAAAGCGCCGCGACCACGCCGCCCTGAATAAGGAAGTCATCTTCGACATATAGCAGCATTTTCGGCCTCAAATCGGTCACGAATCGGCTTTCATGGGTTCGTCATGAAGCAACGAACGGCGGCACGGAAAAGTGCCCGACCGCGATCAGTGGTGGTGGATGATCGCCACGCGGGTGCCCGGATGCGTATCGCTGATTGTGACTGTCGCTTCGAGCTGACGCGACAGCGCCTCGACAATGCCCGTGCCCAGCCCCGGCTGCCGCGTTGCCTCGTCGCCCGGCATGCCGACGCCATTATCCTCGACGCTCAGCCGCCAGCCCGTTGGGCGCGACCAATATTCGACCGTGATCTTGCCCGGTGCTGCGCGATCGGGAAACGCGTGCTTCAACGCATTGATCACGAGTTCGGTGACGATCAAGCCGAGGCTGACCGACACTTCCGATGACGTGACGGTGTCGTCGACGATCGGCGTCAGCGTCAGCAGATTATGGTCATAAATCATCGACGCGCCGATGCTGTCGCACAGATCGGCGAAATAGGTTTTCAGCACGACATCGCCCGATTTGGCGGAGGCGAGCTGGCGCTGGAGCGTGGCAATCGACATCACCCGGTGGTGCGCATCGTTCAAATGGCTACGCGCCTCGTCCGACTGGACCTTGCGCGCGCTTTGTAGCAGCACGCTGGCGATGATCTGCAAGCTGTTGGCGACGCGGTGCTGCAATTCGAGCATCAGCACCTGCTTTTCGCGGACGACATCGTCCTTCTGCTTTTCGATCCGGCGCGCGTCGGTGACGTCGGTGACCGCCAGCACGATCAGCACGCCCTGCGACTCGATGTAATCGAGCATGTGCGCATTGACGATGAGCGATCGGGTCGGCTTGCCAAGGCGGACCAGATCAAATTCATAGGCGGTGATCGCGGCCTGTCCCGCCGCGGTCGCGCGCAGCAGCGATCGCAGTTGCGGCGCCGCCCATTCGCCATCGCCGAGCGCTGACATCGCCTTGCCGACGACTTGATCGGGATCGAGGCCGAAAGCGCTGCAAAAGGAGCCGCTCGCGGCAACAACGGCCAGATCGGCGTCGATCAGCAGCAGCGGTGTGGCGGACGAAAAGACAAGCGCCATGCCAAGGCTGCTCGCTGCCTGCGGAGGAAGGGGCGTAAAAAATTCCACGGCCGAAGCCTTCGGGAGCCGGAGCCTCGCGGAGGACGAGTCATTCCCGGTAGCGACGCGTTGCAGGCTCTGCGTCAGGCGCGCCGACCGTCTGATGCTAGGTCAATATAGCACCAAATTTGCCTGATACCCTAAGCTATTCGGCGCGCGGCTTTTCGCGCGGTGCAGCTAAGCCTCGACTGGTGCTGCAGCCGCCGCGATCAGCGCATCGTCCTTGGCATTGGCACGGGCATAGGCCGGACGCGCAAGGATTCGGTCGAGATAGGCCGTAAAGCCGTCGCGCTTGGGCAAGGTGCCGAATTGGGTGCTCCAGCTGATCTGCGCGCCGACATAGACATCGGCCGCTGTAAAGCTTTCACCAGCGATATAAGGCGTTGCCGACACCGCGCTTTCGAGGACGTCAACAAGCTCGGCATAGCTGCCGAATCCGACCATCCGACCGCGTTCGGGCGGAAAGTCCACGCCGAGCGACTTCATCGTCACTGCCTGTTCGACCGGCCCCGCCGCGAAGAACAGCCAGCGGTAATAGGCCGCGCGCTGGTCAACCGGCGGTGCGAGCCCCGCGTCGGGAAAGGCATCGGCGAGATAGGCGCAGATCGCCGGGCATTCGGTGACGACATGGCCGTGGTGGACGATCGCCGGGACTTTCCCCATCGGATTGATCGCCCGATAGCCGTCGGCCTTCATGCTCGATGCGTAATCGAGCACGACGGTTTCATACTCGGCGCCAGTCTCTTCCAGCATCCAGCGCGCGATCCGTCCGCGCGACATCGGATTGGTATAGAAAATCAGCTCGCTCGCCATCACGACTCTCCCCTGCTCATACGAACGAAGAGAGAACATCAATGATCGAGAGTCAAGCCGCTTTGCGATACCACCAGACGCCGTCGATGACGTCCTTCACCGCGCGGCCCTCGACTTCGAGGCGGCGCAGGTGCGCGAGCGATTCGCCCGTCGCCATGCCGAGCAGCTCGGGGCCAATCGCGCGGCGGAACAGCCGCCCGAAGCAATCGACCGATCGGCGCGGCGCTTCGCCGATGAAGACTTCCAATTCGTCGAGCCGGTCGCGATGCTCACGGTCGAGCGCGTCGAGCCGCACGTGCAGCCCGGTGAAGACATCGCCGTGCGACGGCAACACCATCAGATCGGCAGGCAATTGCTTGAGCTTGGCGAGCGAATCGAGCCAGTCGCCGAGCGGATCGCCCTCGGGCTCGGTCACGCCGAGCGAGATGTTGGAGCTGATCCGCGGCAACACCTGGTCACCCGAAATCAGGATGCCCCGCTCGGCATCGAGCAGACAGGCGTGCTCGGGGCTGTGGCCATTGCCGGTCACAATCTGCCAGCGCCGCCCGCCGATCATCAGCACTTGCCCATCGACCAGCCGCCGATAGCCGAGCGGCAGCGGCGTGATGATCCGGCGAAAGCCCGACCAGCCGCGCGCGACGCCGCGCTCGATCGCTTCATCGTCCCAGCCTGCGCCGCGCCAGAAGCTGATCATCTCGTGCGGCACGGCATCGCGCGCGTCGGCCGCCAGCATCCGCGCCGTCAGCCATTCGCCGCGCGTCATTTCGAGCGGGCAGCCGTGGTGGTCGCACATCCATCCGGCGAGGCCGATATGATCGGGGTGCATATGCGTGCCGATCACGCGCGTCAGCCGCACGCCATCCAGCACGCCACCCCGGAACATCGCCTTCCAGTCGTCGCGCGTCGGCTCCAGATTCATGCCGGTGTCGACCAGCGCGGCACCCGGTCCCGTCGCGTCTTCGTCGTCGATCAGCCAGCAATTGATATGCCGCAGCGGCCCCGGCACGACCAGCCGAACCCAGTGCAGCCCTTCGGCGACTTGCATCGTCTGCTGCGGCTCGGGACCGACATGGCCGAACGGATAGGTCAGCCCGCGGTGGCTGGTGGGCACGAAGCTCGCATCGGGGACGAGCGCAGCGTCGGCGCTGATCTTCACGCGGCGCGTTTAGGCGCGCTTGAAGGGATCGTGCAAGCCACCCGGCAACAGCGCGGCATCGCCACCTTCGGCATCGCGCGCGGCCTGATCGCGCTCGTTGCGCAGCGACTGGATCAGCGCGGCGCGGTCGCCTTCGAGCTTGTTGTCGACGGGGGCTTCGATCCCCGCCGCCTTCGCAGCCTTGGCAACGATCGCGTCGAGTTCGCGCTGCGAGCACAGGCCAAGCGTCACCGGGTCCTTCGGGGTGATGTTGGCGATGTTCCAATGGCTGCGGTCGCGGATCGCCGCGATCGTCGTGCGCGTGGTGCCGATCAGATTGCCGATCGCGCCGTCCGAAATTTCGGGGTGATTGCGGATGATCCAGGCAATGCCGTCGGGCTTGTCCTGCCGCTTCGACACCGGCGTGTAGCGCGGCCCCTTGGTGCGACGGACCTGATCGGGCCCCTTCGACATTTTGAGCGTGTAGTTCGGGTCGGCCTGACCCTTTTCAATCTCGTCCTGCGTCAGCTCATGCGCGCGCACCGGATCGCGGCCCGTCAGCTTGGTCGCGGCGGTATCATCGGCGATCGCCTGCACTTCAAGGATGTGCAGCCCGCAGAATTCGGCGATCTGCTCAAAACTGAGCGCGGTATTGTCGACCAGCCACGAAGCGGTGGCATGGGGCATGAGCGGCTGGGCCATGCGGGGAAATCTCCTGAAAACAATAAGGGCCACCCCTTGCGGGATGGCCTATCACCCCGAAGGCTTACTGCGGATGGCGCGCGGGGGCAAGGCGCGAGTGAAAGGGGCCGAAACGCACGGGCTTGGGGCTGGTCTCGCCGCGCATTGTCCCCCATCTGTCGAGCATGAACAGGATTGCCCGATGAGCGTCGCCTTCCGCCGCGAAAGCGACGAAGAACATATGGAGCCACGGTTCGAGCTGCCGCTGCCGCCGGGGCCCAATCTGGTGACGGCGCGCGGGCTGGCGCTGACCCTCGCCGCGCTCGATGCCGTCAATGCTCAGGTCCGCGACGAAGCCGACCCGGTGAAGCTCGCCGAACTGAAGCGGACCCAACGCTACTGGCAAACGCGCGCGGCCACGGCTGAGCTAGCGCCAGTACCAAGCGGCGATGCAGTCGCGTTCGGCTGCCGCGTCACGCTCGACCTCGACGGCGCGCGCCGGGTGATCGACATCGTTGGCGATGACGAGGCCGAGCCAGCGTCGGGGCGCCTCGCCTTCTCTGCCCCGCTCGCCCGCGCGGTGATCGGCGCCGAAATCGGCGAAGTCCTCGATCTTGGCGAAAGGTCCGAAGCGATCGAGATTGTGGCTATCGAAGCGATTCCCGAGGAAGGCTAGAGTCAGCTTACCTCTATGCCCCGTTCGTTTCGAGCGCAGTCGAGAAACAGGCCACCAGCCATGCGCACGATGTCTCGACGTCGCTCGACACCAACGGGGTTTAGCAGTGTGTCAGGCTGACGTCATCGCAGCTAATTCCCACGCAACTCAATCACCCACAAATCCGCCGGCGCGCCGAGGCGGAAGGGCAGGATGCTCGTGCCGATGCCTGCTGTGACGACCAGTTGCTTGCCGCCTTCGCGCATCACCCCGCAGAAGAAGCGCGTCCCGTGGCGCGATGCGGTCGCGAGCGGGCCGTAGAGCAGCAGCACGATCTGGCCACAATGCGTGTGCCCCGCGAGCACCAGCGGCACGCTGTCCGGCACGGCGGGGAAGATATCGGGGCTGTGGCTGAGCAGAATCGCGTAGCCGCCGCGCTGGCCGAGCGCTGCTACTGTGCCCACGACATCGGCGCGGTGCGTCGAGTCATCATCGACCCCGCCAAGCGCCAGCGGGCCGACACGCACGGCGCGATTGTCGAGCACGGTGATCCGCGCCTTGGCCAGCGCGGCATGCACCGCGCGGCTGTCGAGCCAATGGTCGTGATTGCCCAGCACCGCCAAAGTCCCGATCTGTGGCCGTAGCGCCGCCAGTGGCGCAATCGCCGCGTCAGCGCCGTAAAGCGTGGCAGCCGTTCGCTTCTCCGTCACGAAATCGCCCGCAATCAGCACCAGATCGGGGTGCAGTGCATTGACCTGTTCGACGACGCGCGCCAGCCGGGCCGGGGGTGTTTCGGGACCCGCGACATGCAGGTCGCTCATCAGCACCAGCCGCATCGGCGGTGCGGTCGCGGGCCAGTCGGGCACGGTGATCGTCAGCCGCCGCACCACCGGATCGGCGGTCGCTTGCCAGTATATGAAAGCGGTGATCAGCCCCGCCGCGAGCAACAGCCAGGCAACAACCCGGCGGAAAATCCTCAAGCCGCCTGCCGTTCGCTCTCAAGCCCGACCGGGGCCAGCGCTTCGAGGAATTGCCGTGCGCTCGCTTCCCAGGTGAAGGTCTTGCCGTAATCGGCGCAGGCCTGCCGATCGAGCTTGAGCGCGGCGGCGATGGCTGCGGTCAAATCCTCATCCATCACCCCGACACCGGGCTTCAGCACATCGACCGGCCCCGTCACCGGGAAGGCCGCGACCGGCACGCCCGACGCGAGCGCCTCGATCATCACCAACCCGAACGTGTCGGTCTTGCTCGGGAAGACGAACACATCGGCGGCGGCATAGGCAGCGGCGAGATCGGCGCCAAACTTCGGCCCCAGGAAATGCGCTTCCGGATATTTGGCCTCCAGCGTCGCGCGCGCGGGGCCATCGCCGACGATCACCTTGGTGCCGGGGTGGTCGCTTTCGAGGAAGGCCTCGATATTCTTCTCGATCGCGACGCGACCGACATAAAGCTGGATCGGTCCGCCGCAGCTATCGGCCAGCGCGCGGATCGCCGGATCGGGCGTCACATCGGGGCCGAAGGTCGACAGGTCGACGCCGCGCCCCCAATGCTTGATCTTGGTCAGGCCGTGCTGGCGCAACGTCTCGGCAATCGACGGGGTGGAGGCGAGCACCGCCTGCGCGGGCCAATGGAACCAGGTGATGTAGCGCCAGATCCAGCCCGGATCGATGCCGATCCGCGCCGACACATAATCGGGGAACTGCGTGTGGTAAGCGGTGGTGAACGGAAAGCGCCGCGCAAGACACCAGCGCCGTGCAGCCAGACACACCGGCCCTTCGGTCGCGAGATGGATCGCATTGGGGCGGAAGTCGGCGAGCATCTTGCCCACCGCCGCCGTGCGCGCGAAGGCGAGGCGGATTTCGGGATAAGTCGGGCACGGCATCGAATAGAAGCGCTCGGGCGAAATCACGAGCACTTCATGCCCCTGCCGCTCGAGCTCAGCGCGCACCGATTGCAGCGTTCGGACGACGCCGTTCACCTGGGGGCTCCAAGCGTCGGTGACGATCGCGATCCGCACTATGCCGCCAGTGCGGGCATATCGGAGAGGGGCGCGGCGTGCTCGCGCTCGGCGAGCGCGCGTACCGCCATTTCGTCGGCCCAGTGCAAAATCTCCATCCGGCCATCAAAATGTTCGACCAGCGCGGTGCAGCCTTCCACCCAATCGCCGTCGTTATAATATTCAATGCCGCCAATCATGCGCTGTTCGGCGGTGTGGATATGGCCGCAGACGACCCCATCGACTCCGCGCGCACCCGCTGCCTGCGCCACCACCTCCTCATAATTGGAGATGAATTCCACCGCATTCTTCACACGCGCCTTGGCATGCTTCGACAGCGACCAATATGGCATGTTGAACGCGCGGCGAACGCCGTTGACCCAGACATTGGCGGCCATGAGCGTGTTATAAGCGAAATCGCCGACATGTGCGAGCCACTTGTGCGCGAGCGTGATCGCGTCGAATTCGTCGCCGTGCAGCACCAGCAACCGGCGCCCGTCAGCGGTTTCGTGGATCGCCTTGCGCCGGATCGCGACCCCGCCGAAATCGAGGCCGGAAAACTGGCGAAAAATCTCGTCGTGATTGCCGGGGATATAGATCATCCGCGTGCCGCGCTTGGCGCGCTTCAGCAGCCGCCAGACGATGTCGTTGTGCGCGGCGGGCCAGTAGAATTTCTTCTTCAGCCGCCAGCCATCGATGATGTCGCCGACCAGATACATCGTCTCGCTGTCGACATGATCGAGGAAGTCGATCAGCATTTCGGCATTGCAGCCGCGCGTGCCGAGGTGGATGTCGGAAATCCAGATCGTCCGATACTTGCGCCGTGCGGAGAGCTGACGTTCGGGAATTGAGGGATTGGATTGCGCGAAATCCGCCAGTTCTCCAAGCCCTGCATCAACGAGTTGTGCGACCTTCATGCGATTTCCCTGCACGCCGAACCGGGTTGATCGTACCGCTATGCCGAGTTTGTGTTACAGTTTGAATCGTTGAGTCAACGCAGGGCACGCTCAATCGGTGCCCCGATATGCTGCAGTTGAACCGATCGCTGCGCGCACGCTACGGCCCGCCGCGCGATGCACGCTTTTCGGCGCGCTGTTTGTCCGCCGCAAGCGTGGCGCGCATCATCTGTGCATAGTCAGCGTCGAGAAACCACCAACGGAACAGCTGATCGCCGACAAAGCCCAGCATCCCGGGCAAGCGCGTTCGGTTCATCTTGAAGGCATAGGTCCAGCGGACGTGCGTTTCGCCCGTCGGCAGCTGGGTGCGGACAAAATCGCCGACGCCGTAGCTGATCGGGCGCGCGGTTGCCGACGTATAGTTCCACACGATGTAGCGGAAGCGCGCCTCGGTCGCGCTGGCCCGGTTTTCCAGCAGCTCTTCCATCAATGTCGACCCATCCGACAAGCAGACGATGCGGCGCGCACCGGGAAAGTCGAATGCGCCGGGCGTCAGCAGCTTGGTGCCCGTCACCGACGGCAAGTTTTTTTGCCGCGGGATGGCGTCTTCGAGCTTGGTTTCGGCAATCGACGCCAGCACGACAGCCAGCGGTGCCTTAATCCGGATCGTCTCCACGCGCGATACCAGGCGTTCCACCGGCAGTGGCGCCGGCGGCGGCGCTTTCGAATATCCAGCCGGCGGTACACATGCTGCCGCCACAGCAGGGCCCGGCACACCGAGCATTGTCAGCCACGGCATCAATCTCGCCTTCATTGCGCGCTCCTAATCGACGATCATCGGATATTACGATCGTCGGAGTATCCGATGATCGGTGCATATGTCAATGCACCACTTGCAGGATCGCGGCGTGGCGGGTTAGGCGATGCCATGGTCGCGTCGCAGCCCCCCGTCGAAGAAACGCAAGTCGACGCCTTGCTTTCCGGCGTGATCGGGCTGTTGCGGCGGTTCAAACTCGAACCCGGCCTGCTGGCGGACAGCGTCTATGCCGACCTTCACCACAACGACATTGGCCTGCTCACGCACCTCCAGCCGGGCGAAGGGCGACCCGTTCGGGTGCTGGCAGCCGAGTTCGGGGCGCCTGATTCCACCATCTCCTCCGCGCTCGACCGGCTTGCGCGGCGCGGGCTGATCCGCCGCATCCCGAGCGAGACCGACCGGCGCAGCGTGCTGGTCTCCTTGAGTGCCGAGGGCGAAGCGCTGGCGGATCGACTATTGCAGATTCAGCGCGACAACTGCCGCGCGATGCTTGCTGCACTGCCGCCGAGTGACCGCGCGACACTCATCCGGCTGGCGGGTGTCATGGTCGCCGACGCCGCCGAATAGCAGCGCCGAGTCTCGCTAGATCGCGACATGCCCCGGCAGCGCCGCGACGCGCGCCAGCCACGCCTGCACGTTACCATAGGGCGCGAGCGAGAAGGCGCCGCCTTCCTCGGCAACATGGGTGTAAGCATAGAGCGCGATATCGGCGAGCGTCAGACTATCGCCGACGAGGAAGGACGTACGCGCGAGCTGGTCGTCCATCAGCTTGAGGGCGGCCATCCCCGCGACCTGCTTGGCCATCAACTGGCCCTTTTGCGCCTCACTCAGATTTTCCGCGCCGACAAACGCCAGCCAGAAGCGCAGCGTCGCGATATTGGGCTCGTGATTATACTGCTCCCAGAACATCCAGCGCATCATATCGGCATGGTCGAACCGGTCAGCCGGGATCAGCGCCGATCCATGCGCGAGATAGACGCAGGCGGCATTGCTTTCGGGCAGAAATTGGTCGCCGATCTGAAGCACCGGGATGCGGCCGTTCGCATTCACGTCGCGCAGGAATTCCGGCGTACGCGTTTCCCCCGCCATAATGTCATAGGCCCGCCGCTCGATCGGAGTGCCCAGATGCGCGGCGGTCAGCCGGATTTTGTAGCAATTCCCCGACGGGGCATATTCGTGGAGGATCATCGACATTGGCGGCTCCATCAGACCAGGCCCAATACGCGGCGGCGACGCCGTTCGGCAATGACATGAAACCAAAAAATGCCGCCCGCCCAAGCGATGAAAAGCAGGCCCCAACAGGTCCGCCAGAAGGGAAAGATAAAGCCCGCCTCAAGCGGCTTGCCAGCCTTGCGGTTGAGCAACGCCAAGCCATCGGCGTTGAGCGGTACGGCGGCAAATATTGTCGGATGATCGCGAAACGCGACATAGCCGAATTCGGGATAGGCGATCAGCGGCAGGCCAAAGGCCGTGACCTCGCGGTAGGAATAGCCCAATTGTGGTCGCCGATCCGGCGCGGCGCGATAGCGGTCTTCCTGCGTCTTGCCCATCACCCGATCGAGCAGCGAAAGATCCTCAGCCTTGGGCATGATCACCGCATAGGTATCGATAAAGTCGCCGAAATTGGCGAGTTCACCGCGTTCGGAAATTGGCGCAACGGCGGCAACATAGGGCCGGTTGGTCGGCAAAAACCGCCGGTTCGAAACAAAAGCAGTAATCGCCAGCGCCAACACAAGACCAAAGATCAGCAGGCTGCGGATCATTCGGTCGCGACGGACGATCGGATGGTCTTCGTCTTCCAAGGTTACCTCCCCCGCGCAGCCGCTAGTCGCCCAGCGTCAGGACCACCTTACCGACATGATCGCCGCCTGCCATCCGCGCCTGCATGGCGGTGCGGCGGATCGTCTTGCAGCCTCCCGACGCCGCATCGTCGTCGAGGATTTGGTCCACGGTCATTCGCCGTCCTCCGCCTTGGGCGCCGCCGTGGGCAGCGCGGCCTGCGGCGTCGACGCTGGCTTCGTCAGTGAATCGAGCGACGCGCCGTCGAGCCCCAATTCCTTCATCAGCCCGTCGATCAACGGCGCTTGGGCGCGGTAGCGTAGCGCCGCCGACACCGCTGAATTGGCGAGATTTTGGTCCCCGCCATCGTGGCCGCCGCCATTGCCCTGCCCGTTGAGTCCCTCGACCTGGACGATCTTGATGCTGTCGATCGCTTCCATCGGTTTGGCCGCCTCGCGGATCACCTCAGGCAGGATTTTGAGCAGCGCGAGCTTGGCCTGGAGCGACATGGTTTCCGACGACAGGATATTGGCGGCTTCGTTGACAGCGCGCTGCCCCGCCGCCTCGACCTCGAAGCGAACGCGGTCGGCCTCCGCCTTCAGCTTGACGGCTTCGGCATCGCCCTCGGCGGCCAGTCGCATCGCCTCCGCCCGGTTGGCGGCAGCCTGCATTTCGGCCTCTGCCTGGACCTTGATCCCGATTGCGGCACGTTCGGCTTCGCGCGCAGCATCGATCAGTTCGATCCGCTTCTGACGTTCGGCGATCTCGGTTTCGCGCGCGGTGCCGACTTGCTCTTCGGCCGCCACTGCCTTGGCACGCGCGCCATCGGCTTCGGCCCGCGCCTGACTTTCCTCGCGGCTCTTGTTCTGGACCGCGATCTGCTGTTCCTGCCGCGCGAGCTCGAGCGCCTGAGCCTGCGCGATCTGCGCTTCCTTCACGGCGCGATCGGCCTCGATCTGCTGGCTGTCGATCTGCTTCTTGGCTTCGATCCGGGCTTGCTCGGACTCCTGCTGGCGGAGCGATTGCTCGCGCGCGACTTCGGACGCCTGCGCCGCGCGCTTCATCTCAATCTCACGCTCCTGCTCGAGCCGCGCGAATTCGGTGTCGCGACCGATCAGGAAGCTCTGGCGCGAGGCTTCCAGATTCTTGGTCTCAATTTGCACGCGCGTGTCCTGCTCAATATCGTTGCGCGCTTTCTTGCGCAGTTCGATCTGCTCGGTCAGCTTCGTCAGACCTTCTGCGTCGAAGGCGTTGTTGGCATTGAAATGCTCGATCGAGGTCTGGTCGAGCCCGGTAAGCGACACGCTCTCCAGCTCCAGCCCGTTCATCGCGAGATCGACTGAGGAGGCCTGCTGCACCTTCTGCACGAATTCGCTGCGCTGTTCGTGCAGTTGCGCCATCGTCATGCCGGCGGCGACCGAACGCAGCGCATCGACGAACTTGCCTTCGACCAGCTCCTTGAGCGAATCGGGATGCATGGTCCGCATGCCGAGCGTCTGGGCAGCGGTCGCGATCGACTGCGCGTCGGGCTTCACCCGGACGTAGAATTCAGCCTTCACATCAATTCGCAGCCGGTCGAAGGTGATCAGCGCATCGGTGTTCTTGCGCTCGACGGCCAGCCGCACGGTGTTGAGGTTGACCGGCATCGTTTCATGAAACACCGGCAACACCAGCGCGCCGCCGTTGATGACGACCTTTTCACCGCCGAACCCGGTGCGCACGAAACCAACTTCCTTTGACGCGCGCTTGTACAGCCGCGCGAGCATCAGACCGATGATCAGCAGGGCAACCAGGCCGATCCCTGGAAAAACGACATATGGCAGCACCCAGCCGCCCTGCGGAACGAGGTCGTTCATCGAATTTTACACTCCGATATGCGGCAAGCGATGATCACCGCGGGAAATGGCGCGGAACAGATTGTCCTCGCGTCGCACGAGAAGGATCGCTTCGCCCTCCTCGAAAATCTGGTCGGGCATATTGGGCTCGACCATCACAAAATGGGCTTGGCCGTGGACATCTTCCACCCGTGCGCGCGCTGGCGAGCCTGCCGCGGCACGGCCCGTGACGATCCGGGCATATTCGCCGACGAGCGAATCGAGCGACACGGCCGTCGTCTCGTCACGCGGCAGCACGCGTGCGAGCAGCCGCGCGCCAAGCCCGGTGAGCGGCAGACTCGTTGCCAATGCCCCCGGCACCGCGAACAGCGGCGACAACAACGCCCCGAAAAAGTCATGACTAATTTGCTCGACGATCAGCCCCGTGGTGCCAAAGATCCCAAGGAACAACACCAGCAGCGCCATCAGCGGCACCCGGCCGAAGCCCAACCACCCCAGCAGATCAGTACCGCCATCGACATGAACATCGGAATCGCCATGGGCATCGGCGCCAAAGTCGCCGCCAAAGCCAACCAACTGCACCAGTCCGATCAAGACCATCAGAACGAGTGCGGAGACAAAGGCAACGCTCTGTGGCGCGCCCAGCAAGGCAAACACGGTAGTTCTCCTGACACAGAGATTATTACAGGGCGTTGCGACCCGCATCTAGCGAAATCGGATGGCCGCTGCCGATTTTCGGCGGCGCGCGCGGGGTTTAGTCCAACGTCAGCACGATCTTGCCGATATGATCGCCGCCTTCCATCCGCGCATGCGCCGCGCCCGCTTCGGCGAGCGGGAAGGTCATGTCGATCACCGGCTTCAGTCTGCCCTCGGCGACGAGCGGCCACACCATCCGCGCGAGTTCGTCGGCGACCATCGTCTTGAACGACACGTCGCGCGGGCGCAGCGTCGATCCGGTCAAGGTCAGTCGCCGCCGCATCACCTCAAAGATCGGGATCGTCGCCATCAGCCCGGCCTGCACCGCGATCGACACATGGCGACCATCATCGGCGAGGCACTGGAGGTTGCGCGGCACATAATCGCCGCCGACCATGTCGAGCACCGCCTGACACCCCTGCCCGCCGGTGATCTCGCGCACCCGCGCGACAAAATCCTCGGTCCGGTAGTTGATCGCATGCGCCGCGCCGAGCTTGAGCGCGGCGGCGCATTTATCGTCCGACCCAGCCGTGACGATGACGGTCAGACCAAACAGCGCCCCGAGCGCAATCGCCATCGTGCCAATGCCGCTGGTGCCGCCGTGGACGAGCACGGTATCGCCCTCGACGGCATAGGCGCGCTCGAACAAATTGGTCCACACGGTGAACAGCGTTTCGGGGATCGCCGCCGCTTCGACCATCGTCAGCGCCTCGGGCACCGGCAGGCACTGGCCGATCGGTGCTGCGACAAACTCGGCATAGCCGCCGCCGCCGAGCAGCGCGCAGACCGGCTGGCCAAGCAAATCGGCCTCGACGCCCTCACCCAGCGCCACGATCGTGCCAGCGACTTCCAGCCCCAGGATCGACGGCGCGCCCGGCGGCATCGGATATTGCCCCTTGCGCTGAAGCACATCGGGGCGATTGACCCCGGCAGCGGCGATCTTGATCAGCACCTCGCCCGCGCCCGGCTGGGGCACCGGGCGCTCGACCAGCACCAGTGCCTCGGCAGCGCACGGCGTCACCGGATCGATTGCGGTCATCATCTCGGGTATTGCCGTCATCTGGTCCCCCAACCCGCTTCTTAGCCGGGTGCGTGCGCATAAGTCAGCAGAAATTCTGCGGTGACCCGTGCGGCAAGCCGCGCATGCCGGTGCTCAATTCACGCCCAAATTAAGCAGCGCCCCATTGACACGACTCTGCCCGCGCGTGACCATATGCGTTAATGGATACCGACGACATCGCACCGCCGCCTCGGGCTGGCGATCCGGTGGGGCTGCTGGGCAAGCAGGACCTCGATCCCTTGTCGGTGCGCGAACTCGAAGGCCGCATTGCCGCGCTGGAGGCGGAGATCGCCCGAACGCGCACGCATATGGCGCGCGCGGTCAGCCACCGCGCGGTCGCCGACCAGCTGTTCAAGCGGTGAGCGCCGGGCCGTCTGGAGCCCGCGCGGCGGAAACTCGATTTCAAGTGCTTGATGCCGGGCCACAGCCTTCCGACATAGGAATGACTGGCCCACGCATCGGTCGTGGTCCCAAGGAGTAATCTGATGCCGTCCTTCGCCTCCGCTCTCGAGACCACGCTGCACAAGGCCCTCGAAGCCGCGTCCACCCGGCGCCATGAATATGCGACGCTCGAGCATCTGCTGCTCGCGCTGATCGACGATGAGCATGCCTCGAAAGTGATGACCGCGTGCGGCGTCGACCTCGGCGAGTTGAAGCGCACCGTCGCCCATTATCTCGACACCGAACTCGAAGCGCTGAAAGTCGCGCAGGCGACCGACCCCTCGCCGACCAGCGGGTTCCAGCGTGTCGTCCAGCGCGCGATCCTCCACGTCCAGTCGTCGGGCCGCGACGAAGTGACCGGCGCCAATGTGCTCGTCGCGCTGTTCAGCGAGCGCGAGAGCTATGCCGTTTATTTCCTCCAGCAGCAGGATATGAGCCGCCTCGATGCGGTGAGCTTCATCAGCCACGGCGTCGGCAAGGGCGGCACCCCGCCTGAAGCCTCAACCCCCAAAGGCGCCGAAGAGGAAAAGCCCGCCAAACAGGCCGAAAAGGGCAAGAGCGAAAGCGCGCTCAAGCAATTCACGGTCGACCTCAACGAAAAGGCCAAGCGCGGCAAGGTCGATCCGCTGATCGGGCGCACGGCCGAAGTCGACCGCACGGTGCAGATTCTGTGCCGGCGGTCGAAGAACAACCCGCTTTATGTCGGTGACCCCGGCGTCGGCAAAACCGCGATTGCCGAAGGCCTCGCGCGCAAGATCATCGAGGGTGATGTGCCCGATGTGCTCAAGCCCGCCGTTATCTATTCGCTCGACATGGGCGCGCTGCTCGCGGGCACGCGCTATCGTGGCGATTTCGAGGAACGGCTGAAGGCGGTCGTCAACGAGCTCGAAAAGCTGCCCGATGCGATCCTGTTCATCGACGAAATCCACACCGTCATTGGCGCCGGTGCCACCAGCGGCGGCGCGATGGATGCGTCGAACCTGCTCAAGCCAGCTTTGTCAGGCGGCACGATCCGATGCATCGGCTCGACCACCTACAAGGAATTCCGCAACCATTTCGAAAAGGACCGCGCGCTGTTGCGGCGGTTCCAGAAAATCGACGTCAACGAACCGACGATCGAGGATACGATCAAGATCCTCGCCGGGCTGCGCACCGCGTTCGAAGACCATCACAATGTCAAATACACCCCCGACGCGATCAAATCGGCGGTCGAGCTCAGCGCGCGTTACATCAATGATCGCAAGCTGCCCGACAAGGCAATCGATGTGATCGACGAAGTCGGCGCGATGCAGATGCTGGTGCCGCCGAGCCGCCGCAAGCGCACGATCACTGCCAAGGAAATCGAAGCGGTGATCGCGACAATGGCGCGCATTCCGCCGAAATCGGTGTCGAAGGACGATACCAAGGCGCTCGCCACGCTCGAAAACGACCTCAAGCGCGTGGTGTTCGGCCAGAATTCGGCGATCGAAAAGCTCGCCTCGGCGATCAAGCTCAGTCGTGCGGGCCTGCGCGATCCCGACAAGCCGATCGGCAATTATCTGTTCACCGGCCCCACCGGCGTCGGCAAGACCGAAGTCGCGCGCCAGCTCGCGTCGATCATGGGCATCCCGCTCCAGCGCTTCGACATGAGCGAATATATGGAGCGGCATTCGGTCAGCCGCTTGATCGGTGCGCCCCCCGGCTATGTTGGCTTTGACCAGGGCGGGTTGCTCACCGATGCCGTCGACCAGCAACCGCATTCGGTGCTGCTGCTCGACGAAATCGAAAAGGCACACCCCGATCTGTTCAACATCTTGCTGCAGGTGATGGACAATGGCCGCCTGACCGACCAGCACGGCAAGAGCGTCGATTTCCGCAACGTTATCCTGATCATGACGACCAACGCGGGCGCGAGCGACATGGCGCGCGAGACCGTCGGCTTCGGCAACCTGACGCGCGAGGGCGAAGACGAGCAGGCGGTGCAAAAGATGTTCACGCCCGAATTCCGCAACCGGCTCGATGCGATTGTGCCGTTCGGCTATCTGCCGACCGATGTGGTCGCGCGGGTGGTGGAGAAGTTCATTCTCCAGCTCGAATTGCAGCTCGCCGATCGCGGCGTCCACATCAAGCTCGACGAGGATGCCAAGGCGTGGCTGACCACCAAGGGCTATGACAAGCTCTATGGCGCACGACCGATGGGGCGGCTGATCCAGGAAAAGGTCAAACAGCCGCTCGCCGAGGAACTGCTGTTCGGCAAGCTCGTCCACGGCGGCGAAGTGACCGTGAAGCTGAAGGACGACGCGCTGGCGTTCGAAATCATCCCCGCCGCGCCGAAAAAGCCGAAGAAGAAGGGTAAGGCGGAGGCGGTCGAGGCCGAATAGCGGCGACCGTCCGGCTAAGATATTGCGATAATTGGCTGGGTGACCGGCAGCGCCCTCGCCGGGGGGCGCTGCGTTTACCCAATCTTCGCCATCTGGCGGCTATTCAGGCGGAATGTCGCCACTCGGCTTTTGGGCGCGTTGGACGCTGATTGCTCTGGGGTTGGTCCTTTTGAGCCAGCCCGCGACGGCGCGCGCCGATGTCGGGATGATTGGCGATCCGGTGTCGATCTGCATTGCCCGCGCCCAGCCGGGGCAGCGCGCGGCCGATTTGTTCGCCGGGCGCGTCGCGGTCGATTGCACCGCGCCGCAACGCAATTTCGGCAGCGGTGATTTCTGGGTGCTGTCGTCGCGGGTCAACCGCACGGGTGACGTTGCTCTCCGATCGGGCAGTGTCTGGCAAGCCCGCCGCACGGTTTATGCGCTCTATGCCGACGGCGAGATTGTCGCGCGGACCAGCGACGGGCGCGCGGCGAGCCGCGACCTGCAACTCGGCGCAATCTTTCTGGACCGCCTGCCCGAGCGCGCCGCGCCGCTGGTGCGTGTTGCCTGGAAGATTGAAGGCTCCGCGAATTTGCGGGGCATCGTCAACGGTCCAAGGCTGGCGACAATCCGCGAAAGCGGCTGGTCGAACCTTTACCTTGCGGCGATCTATGCCGCCTTTGCCGGCATGTGCCTCGCGCTGATCATCCACCACCTCGCGCTCTGGACGGCGATGCGGCATCTTTTTCAGCTGAAATATGTGCTGATGGTGCTGATCCTGCTCGGCTTCACCTTCACCTCGTCGGGGGCGATTGCCTGGGCCTTTCCCGGCATCGACAATAATGACCGGTTGAGGCTCAACTATATCGGGCTGGGCTTGTCCGCCGCCGCCGCGCTCAGCTTCGCGCGGAGCTTTTTCGAAGAACGGGTGTTTGCCGGCGCGGTTGGCCGGTCGGCGACGCTTGTGTCGTTGGCGGTGTTGGCCGCGTCCTTTGGCTATGCAGCACTGGCGCCGTGGCAAATGCTGCTGCTCGACAAGGCGTTCGCGATCGCCTTTTTGGCGTTGATCGGCTTTGTCGGCGTCATCCTGTGGCGCGCGTGGCGGTTGCGCAGCAATTATCTCTGGGTGTTCGCGCTTGCCTGGGGCGCGCCGGTTGCCTTTGCCGCGCTGCGCGTCGCCAATAATTTCGGGCTGATCGGCTGGAGTTTCTGGGTCGACCAATCGACGATGCTGTCGATGGCCGCCGAGGCACTGCTGTCGTCGGTCGGCATCACCTATCGCATCCGCCTTCTGAGCCGCGAACGTGACGAGGCGCGGATTCAGGAACTCGCCGCGCGCGCGCTCGCCGATGCCGATCCGCTGACGGGGCTGCTCAACCGCCGCGCGTTCCTGCACGGGGCGATCGGGCGCGAGGGTGACCAGACCCTGTTCGTCATCGATCTCGATCATTTCAAGGCGGTCAACGAGACCATCGGGCACGACGGCGGCGACGAAGTGCTGCGCGTGTTCGCGCGCGGGCTGCGCGCCGCCGCGCCCGACGGCGCGCTGGTGGCGCGGATTGGCGGTGAAGAATTTGCGGTCGTGATGGACGCCAAGCGCGCGG
Organism: uncultured Stakelama sp.; assembly: GCA_964449575.1. Lineage (GTDB taxonomy): Bacteria > Pseudomonadota > Alphaproteobacteria > Sphingomonadales > Sphingomonadaceae > Sphingomonas. The sequence continues at coordinate 221,160 of CAYUYZ010000001.1, read as the reverse complement.
TCGACCCTGACGATCTGCTCGCACGGCTGCGGGTCGAGCGGATGCCGTTTGACATGGCCATCACCGCGAGCATTGGCACCTTCACCGGCCCGCTCGCCACCGAAAGCGACTGGAAGACGCTGTATCGCGGCGCCGACCGCGCGCTTTACGTCGCCAAAGCCGATGGCCGCGACCGCGTGCGCGGTGGCGTACCCCGCGCGGCCTGAGCCGCTAGGGGTTGGCTTGTGGGGCGTACCCCAATCGGCTATAGTTAAGTCCGTAATCAAGTGGGGTCGCACATGCGCCGGACTGCCATTGCTGTAATCGCGCTGCTGCTGCTGGCCGCCACCGCCGTCCGCCATCCGTCGGCGGATATCCGCGTGATCACGCATCAGGTCGGCGATCCGGCGCCGCGTCAGGTCACGGCCGCCATCGATCTCGGCGTGATGGCATTCACGCTGTTGATCACCTGGACCGGCAAGCGCTTCAGCTAAGCCGCCTTGCACGCCTTAGCGGGCTTGCTTACACGATTGTGAATGAGTGATCCCGAAGCCGCTTGGCGCGCCGCCTATCGCCACCCCGGTAGCTGGGACGTGCCGCTGCCGCCGCTCTCGATGGTCGAGTTTTTCGATCGTGCCGCGACCGCGCACGGCACCGCCCCGCTGATCGATTTTCTCGGTCGCCACTATAGCTATGCCGAAACGCTCGACGGCGCCAACCGCGTCGCGGCGGGGCTGGCCGCGCTTGGCTATCGGCCGGGTGACCGGATCGGGCTGTTCCTGCCCAATGTCCCGCATTATCTCGCGGCTTATTATGGCATTTTGAAACTCGGCGCGACGGTGGTGAATTTCTCACCGCTCTACACGCCCGCCGAACTCGCGCATCAAGTCGCCGATTCGGGGACGCGGCTGCTCTTCACTATTTCGGCAACCGCGCTGCTACCGACCGCGATCAAGGTGCTGAACGACAGCGCGCTTGAGCGGCTGGTGGTCGGATCGGTCGCGGGTGCCCTGCCCTCAGCCAAGTCGCTGCTCTACCGCTGGTTCAGCCGCAAGGACATTGCCCCCAAGCCCGATGACGCGCGGATCATCGCTTTTTCGAAGCTGATCGCCAATGACGGTCGCCACGCCAACGCGACGATCGACCCCGAGCAGGACGTGGCGCTGATCCAGTACACCGGCGGCACCACCGGTACGCCCAAGGGCGCGATGCTCACGCACCATAACCTCTCGGCCAATGCGCGCCAGGTCAATGCGATCGACCCGGAGCCGGGGTTGCCTGACCGCATCCTCGGCGCACTGCCGCTGTTTCATGTGTTCGCCAATACCTGCGTGCTCAACCGCACCGTGTTGAGCGGCGGCTGCATCGTCATGCTGCCGCGCTTCAATGCGGCGCAAGCGCTCGCCGCGATCAGCCGGTCGAAAGTGACCGCGGTACCCGGCGTACCGACGATGTATCAGGCGCTGCTCGACAATCCGGCGATCGGCAAGACCGATTTCAGCCATTTGCGCGTCTGCATTTCGGGCGGCGCGCCGTTGCCGCCCGAACTCAAGACTCGCTTCGAGCGCGTCACCGGCTCGACGCTGATCGAAGGCTATGGCCTGTCCGAAAGTTCGGGCGTGGTCTCGGCCAATCCCTATGAGGCCGAGGGCAAACCCGGCACGATCGGCCAGCCGATCCCGGGCACGCGGATTGCGCTGGTCGACAAGGAAGACCCGTCAAAGCCCGCGCCCGAGGGCGAACCCGGCGAGATCATCGTCGCGGGACCGCAGATCATGAAGGGCTATTGGCAACGCCCCGAAGCCGACGCCGAAGTGTTCGTCACCGATGCGACGGGCACACGCTGGCTGCGCACCGGCGATGTCGGCACGATCGACGCCGACGGCTTCGTCAAGATCGTCGACCGGCTGAAGGACATGATCGCGGTCGGCGGCTTCAAAGTGTTTCCGAGCCAGATCGAAGCGGTGCTGTACTCCCATCCGTCAGTCAAAGAGGCGCTGGTGATCGGCATCCCCGACACCTATCGCGGCGAACATCCGCGCGCTTATGTGACGCTGAACGACGGCGCGACCGAGACTGGCGCGGCACTGTGCGCATGGCTCAACCCGCAGCTCGGCAAGCACGAGCGGGTCGACGAAGTCGTGGTGCGGCTGACGATGCCCAAGACGATGATCGGGAAGTTGAGCCGCAAGGATCTGGTGGCGGAGGTTTTGGGGTAGGTCCGTCGCAAAGCCCCTCCCCTTCAGGGGAGGGGTTCGATAATCTCACGCAAATCGGCTACAGCCCCGCCAGATCGATCTCGCCATGCTGATCGAGCGTCTTCGACTGGTCCGGCATCGGGTACTTCAACCCCGTCGCGCAGTTGAACAGCACGACCTTGTCGTCCGCGCCCACCAACCCCCGCTCGCGCGCCGCATGATAGGCCGCGAGCGTGGCGCCACCCTCGGGGCAGAGCAGCAAGCCATCCTTCGCCGCGCAATCGACCACCGCCGCTTCGATCACCGTATCATCGACCGCCATCGCGATGCCGCCGGATTCCCGCACCGCGCGCAAAATCAGGAAATCGCCGACGGCGCGCGGCACGCGGATGCCGCTCGCGATCGTGTGTGCGCCTTCCCAACGATCGGCATGCTCGACGCCGTCGTCGAACGCCTTGACGATCGGCGCGCAGCCACTCGCCTGCACCGCGAACATCTTGGGCCGCTTCGGGCCGATCCAGCCGAGCGCTTCGAGCTCGTCGAACGCTTTCCACATGCCGATCAGCCCGGTGCCGCCGCCGGTGGGGTAGAAGATCGCATCGGGCAGTTGCCAGCCATATTGCGCGGCAAGCTCGAGCCCCATCGTCTTCTTGCCCTCGATCCGGTAGGGCTCCTTCAGCGTCGAAAAGTCGAACCACAGCCCCGCCGCCGCGCCCTTCCCCACGATCGCGCCGCAATCGTCGATCAGCCCGTTGACGCGGTAGACGCGCGCGCCCTGCAGCGCGATCTCGCGCACGTTGATCTCGGGCGTGTCGTCGGGACAGAGCACGACTGCCTCAATGCCGCAACGCGTCGCATAGGCCGCGAGCGCCGCGCCGGCATTGCCATTGGTCGGCATCGCGATTTTTTTAACGCCGAGCGCCTTGGCCATGCTGACCGCCATCACCAGCCCGCGCGCCTTGAACGAGCCCGTCGGCAGCCGCCCCTCGTCCTTGACGACAACGCGCGCGCCGCCCGAGCCGGGGATCGGCACCAGCGGCGTCTCGATCTCACCCAGGCTGACGATATTGGCGGCGTCGCGCACCGGCAGCAACTCGCGCCAGCGCCACAAGTCAGTCGGCCGCGCCTCGACCAGCCCGCGCGGCAGTTGCGCACGGATCGCGGCGAGATCGTAGCGCACGAGCAGCGGCCGGCCGACCTTGCTCAGGCCATGCAGTTGGTCGGCCTCATAGCGCTCGCCGGTCATCGAGCATTCGAGATGGGTGACGTACGACGCGCGCGGTTCGGTGAGGTTGGGGTTCATACCGGCCATTAGCCGCGACTAAGCGTCGAATTCCAGTGCCGCCGCCGCACCGCCGGAAAGATTGAGCGGACGATTTGGTTCGACCGGGCTGGGTTCGCCTTCAGCCTGACCCGCGCCGCGCTTGCCCGGGAACCTGCCGGCGGCGACGGAGAGGATCACGCGCATACCCGGGGCAAGTCGCCGCAAGAAAACCGCTTGCGTGATCGTTGCCGTGGCCCACGGCAGATGAGTACCGAATCGTGCTGCGTCACTTTTGCGCGGTGCGTCATGATGCGGCATCGTCCTCACCCCGCCTTCGCCACGCCCACCAGTGCCGGGCGCAGCAGCCGGTCCTTCAGCGCGTATCCCGCCTGCATTTCCTGCACGATCGTGCCGGGTTCGGCGTCGCTCGGGATTTCCATCATTGCCTGGTGCCAATTGGGGTCGAGCTTCTCGCCCATTGCCTTCACCTTGGCGATGCCGTGGCGCTGGAACACGGCTTCGAGCTCGCGACCGGTGGCTTCGAGGCCGGCGACGAGGCCCTTCATCTTGTCGTCGGCGCGCAGTTCAGCCGGGATCGCCGCCAGCCCGCGTTCGAGATTGTCGGCGACCGACAGCAGATCGCGCGCAAAGCTGGTGACGGCATAGGCGCGCGCGTCGACGGCTTCTTTTTCGGCGCGGCGGCGGACATTCTGCGCTTCGGCAGCGGCATAGAGCACCGACGCCTTGGCTTCAGCGAGTTCGGCCTCCAGCGCGACGATGCGCACGGCATCTGCCCCGCTATCAGCACCGTCCTGCTCGGCAAAGGGACTGCCAGCCGTTTCGGCGGTGGCCAGATTATCGTCGTCAATCATCGTCTTCAGTCCTGTGTTACTGCATCAAGCGCGCGAGCGTGGCAGCGGTAAAATCCACCATTGGCACAATGCGCGCATAGTTCAACCGAGTCGGCCCGATCACGCCGACCACCCCCACGACGCGCCCGTCGAGCCCGTGAAACGGTCGCGCGATCACCGACGATCCCGACAGCGCGAAGAGATTATTCTCCGCGCCGATGAAGATCCGGGTCGCATCGCCGTCGCGCGCGCGGTCGAGCAGATGGGCGATCTCCTGCTTGCCTTCAAGGTCGTCGAGCAAGTCGCGCACGCGGTCGAGATTGGCGGCGGCGGCGGCATCAATCAGCCGCCCCTGCCCGCGCACGATCAGCACCGGACGGCGATCGCCATCTTCGCTCCACACCGCCAGCCCCGCTTCGATCAGCGCGCGCGCCGCGCCGTCGAGCGCAGCGCGTTCGGCGGCAATCTCGCGGTCCAGCCGGGCGCGCGCTTCGGCGAGCGTCAGCCCGCTCAGCATCGCGCTGACGTAATTGGCGGCTTCGGTCAGCGCCGACGCACTGGTGCCGGGTGGCAGATCGACGACGCGGTTCTCGACCGATCCATCTTCCGCCACCAGCACCGCCAGTGCCTGCTGCGCCGACAGCGGCACGAAGGCGAGCTGGCGCACCACGACTTCGCGCTTGGGCACGAAAACGAGGCCCGCGCAGGCCGACAGGCCCGACAGCGTCGCCGTCGTCGCAGCGATCGCTTCCTCGACCGGCCCGGCCTGCGCCGCGCGCGCTTCGATCGCGGCGCGCTCCTCGACCGAGGGTTCGAGCGCGTGCATCATGCCGTCGACGAACAGCCGCAGGCCGGTGTCGGTCGGCATCCGCCCGGCGCTGGTATGCGGGGCGGCGAGCAGGCCGAGTTCCTCGAGATCCTGCATCACATTGCGGATCGACGCGGGCGAAAGGTTAAGCCCCGACAGTTTCGAAATCGTCCGCGACCCGATCGGCGCACCCGAGTCGAGATAGCTTTCGACCACGATCCGAAACACGTCGCGCGCGCGGTCGTTGAGTTCGAGGATCGGTGGCTTCATGGCCCAGAGTTAGGGCCTGCGTTGGCCAGCGACAAGCGTTGCACACCGCCCCCGATCCTCTAAGGCAACGCCAACCAATCACAGGAGTCTTCGCTATGCGCCCTTCCGGCCGCGCCCCCGATCAAATGCGTATGATCAGCATCGAACCGCGCTTCACCAAACATGCCGAAGGATCGGTGCTGATCGGCTTTGGCGACACCAAGGTGCTGGTCACGGCTTCGGTCGAAGAGCGCGTGCCGCCGTTCCTGCGCGGCAAGGGCGAAGGCTGGGTGACCGCCGAATATGGCATGCTCCCGCGCGCCACCCACACCCGCGGCAATCGCGAGGCGGCCAAGGGCAAGCAATCGGGCCGCACGCAGGAAATCCAACGCCTCATCGGGCGATCTTTGCGCGCCGTCACTGACCTCAAGCTGCTCGGCGAGCGCCAGATCACGCTCGATTGCGATGTGATCCAGGCCGATGGCGGCACGCGCACCGCCTCGATCTCGGGCGCGTGGGTGGCGCTCCGGCTCGCGATCGACGGCCTGCTCAAGGACGGCAAGCTCACCGCCGATCCGCTCACCCAGAAGGTGGCGGCGATCAGCTGCGGCATCTGGCAGGGAACACCGGTGCTCGACCTCGATTATGACGAGGATTCGACCGCCGACGCCGACGCCAATTTCGTGCTGCTCGAAAATGGCAACATCGCCGAGGCGCAGGCGACCGCTGAAGGCGCGACCTATGACGAGGAAGGCCTGCTCCGCCTGCTCCGCCTCGCGCGCATCGGCTGCACCGACATTTTCGCGGCCCAGGCGCGTGCGGTAGCCGGTTAAATGACCGACGCGCCGTCGCCCTTCTCCTTCAGGCTGACCGAGGCAGAATATGTACGGGTTAATCAGGCGGCATGTACCAAAACGTACGTACGAACGATGTTATGGATGGCGGGAATAATGCTTGCGCTGGCCACAGGCATTGCGCTCATGACCCATGGACCGTTTTTGTGGGATCCCATTGCTTGGGGCGTTGGAGCCGGTGCTTTGGTTGCGATCGTTTCCACGCTGTGGATTGTGCCGCGCCGCGCCCGCGCCATATATCGCGAGCAACCATCGATCCGGGAGACAAAAACCGTGACGATAACCGGTGACGACATTGGTTATGCTTCTGCCAGCGGCAGCTTCAAAATACGCTGGATCGAACTCGTGCTGTGGCGAGAAGCCGCCGGTTGCTTGATGCTCGGGATTAACCGGGCCATGTCGCTCCCGATTCCGCACCACGCAATCCCGGCGGAGACGCTTGCTTTCATCAAGGACCGCCTCGCCGCCTCTGGCCTTCCCAAACCCGACAAGCTTCGGCGATGACTCGCCGTCTGCTTCCCGGCAAGCTGGTGATCGCGACGCATAATGCGGGCAAGGTGCGCGAGATCACTGCGCTGCTCAGCACCTATGGCATGCAGACAATCTCGGCGGCTGAACTCGATCTGCCCGAGCCCGAGGAAACCGGCACCACCTTTGTCGCGAACGCCGAGCTGAAAGCGCGCTACGCCGCCGACCTGTCGGGGCTGCCCGCGCTCGCCGATGACAGCGGCTTGTGCGTCGAGGCGCTCGGTGGCGACCCCGGCGTCTACACCGCCAACTGGGCCGAAACCGCCGACGGCAGCCGCGACTGGATGCTCGCGATGACCAAGGTGCAGGAAAAGCTGGCGGCGCTCGGCCCCGATGTCAGCCGCGCCGCGACGTTCGTGTCGACGCTCGCGCTCGGCTGGCCCGATGGGCATCTCGAATGGTTCGAAGGGCGCATCGACGGCACATTGATCTGGCCGCCGCGCGGCGTCGCAGGCTTTGGCTATGATCCGATGTTCGTGCCGCTCGGCGAAACGCGCACCTTCGCCGAAATGCCGTTTGAAGAAAAACAGGCCAACAACCACCGCGCGCGCGCCTTTGCGGCGCTGGTGAAGGCGGTTTTCTAACCGCTACCCAGCGCTGTTTCACACGGACGCAACAAAAATCCTGCCTAGGTAAATTGGGCTTTCGTAATTTTGGGTGGGCGAGTCGCGCGCATGGCGACGGCCTTACCCGACATGATCGAAGCATCGGGGCAGGGGGAAAATATGCGGTATCGGGCCAGATTGCTTGCGTCGGCGCTGATTGTCGGTGGCTGTTCGCCGCAGAGCAGCACCACATCGGCACCCCCAACGACGGTGGTGCCCACGCCGACGCCATCGCCGACCCCGAGTCCGACGCCAACACCCACGCCGACTCCCACTCCTACACCGACACCAACCCCGACACCAACGCCCACTCCAACGCCGACACCCACCCCAACGCCGACCCCAACACCGTCGGCGAGCTATTTGAGGTTCACGGAAATCTACTCGACGCGGCTGGGCTCCGGCATCACGCTGCCCAGCACGTGCGCCAGCCTTGCCTTCAGCAGCCAGCCGCCGAGCCTGCGGGCGGTCACGCTCTATGGCCAGGGTCTCGCCTTTCGCTTCGTGCTGACGCCGCAGGTCTGGGGGGTTACCGGCGACGGCTTGACGCTCAATTTCGACGGGCGGAGTGCTGATTTCAACGATGTCACGGCTGAGGTCGCGCATCGAACGACGATCGGCACCGACCCGGTGCGCTTCACGATCGTGCGGCCCATCGCGAGCGGGACCGGCCTCGATTATGCGCGGCTTGCGACGGTATCGGCCCCGGCAGGCGGCACGATCCGCGACTATCAATGCGCGATTGGCATTACGACGCTAGCGGCCGATCTGGCCGCATCGCCATCGGGCAGCTTCCCGCGCACCACCGTCTCGGGAACGGCCTATGTGCGTGAAGGGGCGACATCACGCGCCTATGCGCTGCGGACCAGCACCGCCACCGTGAGTGTCGACATCGCCGCGCGGCGCGTGACGATCACCTTCCAGTTGACCGGCACGCCCGTATCGGGCGGCGGCGGGACGATCGATCTGGGGAGCTTTTCGGCTTCAGCACCGATCGACGCCGCCACCGACAATTTCGTCGCGACCCTCAACAGCACCCGCACCGCAACCGGATCAATCAGTGGCCGCTTCTTCGGGCCGCAAGCGCTCGAAGTCGGCGCGAGCTTTGGCGCGACGGTGGCCGATGCCGGGGCGACGCCGGGCTACACGGTGACGGGCACGATCCACGGGGTGCGCTAGCCAGCGCTGGGGGCGAGCTTTCGCCGTGACAAACCACATGACATTTTTTGACCTGCTGCCATAACCATCACCAAGCTGCCTGGGATGCTGCGGGGGAGTCGGATTTATGCCATTCGTCGAAGAATCATGTCCCCAATGCGCCGGCAATGGCTGGAAGGACTGCCCTAACTGCCACGGCAGCGGCGTCGTTCGGTGCGACAAGAACTGCAATCACGGGACGATCCGCTGCCCGGCGCAGTGCGACGCTGGCTATCAGGCCTCTGGATCGTGCGACTATTGCGGTGGCTCGGGGATCGATAACCGCGGCAAACCGTGCATGGCGTGCAATGCCAAGGGGCATATGCGCTGCCCGACCTGCAATCCCTTCAAACTCGGCGGCGGATTGCCTGATTCGCCCGGTTATCTTCGCTGCCCCAATGAATGCAACGCGGGCTATTTCCCCTGTTTGATTTGCACTTTGTACAAATGGGGCGCGGGCAAGATCGGCTGCACCAATTGCGAAGCCACGCCGGGCACTGTCGCCGTCTGGCATGATGACCCGCCAACCGTCGTCGCGGTGACTGATCCCGTGCCGACGCCCCCCGATCCGGGTTGGACGGATCCGCCTGTCGACCAGAACAATATGGGCTGGAACAGTGCCACGACCGACGACAGTGCTCCGCGCGAAGCCGCCGACGCCGCCGCGCGCGCCGAAGACGAACGCCAGCGTCGGGAGCAAGAGGAAGCCGATCGTCAAGCCGCGCTCGCGGCGGCCGCCGCTGCTGCCGAAGAGGAGCGCCAGCGCCAACTTGCCCTCGCCGCCGAGGAAGCCGAACGCCAGCGCCAAGCCGACCTCGCTGCCGCGGAAGAGCGCCAACGCCAAGCCGCCGTCGCCGCCGAGGAAGAGCGCCAGCGCCAGGCCGACCTCGCCGCCGCGGCGGAAGCCGAGCGCCAGCGTCAGGCCGAAATCGCCGCTGCCGAGGAAGAGCGCCGCCGCAACGAAGGCAGCGCGTAACGTCGGCGGCGATGTTCCGACTTATCGCTTCTTGAACTCGGCAAGCCAGTCGGCGTTCTGCTTGTCGTAGATTGCCTGCTGCTCGCGGTGGTCCTTCATCGCCTTGTCGAACCATTGCTGCCTTTCCCGCATGGCCTCGGCATGGCGGGCCATTGATTCAGCAAGCGCCTTGCTGTGCGCACTGGCCGGGGCTGGCGTCGGCGGCTTCGGCCCGGTGGCGGGCGGCGGCAGCGGTGATCGTCTCGCTTTCAGTGTCGCAATCTCGTGCGTCAGCGCGGCGAGCTGCCGCTGGATTGCCGCCAGCGCGTCAGTCGGGGCGGCAGGCGGCGGCGCAGCGGCGGCCCCACGTGGTGAGGCTACCGGCGCGGCAGGCGGGGTCGCGGCGCGCGCAGGTGGCGCCGAGGGCGACGCGCTCGACGTTCCCTTGGCCCTGGCGTCGCGCAATTCGGCGCGGGCCTTGAGCGCCCAGGGCTGGCTGATGACACTGCGTTCGCTTTCCGCGCGACCGACCAGCAATCGCAGCATCAGTAGCACATTGTGCAGCTTGGCCGGGAAGGCCGCGAGGTCGCTACGCCCCGCGATCATCTGCTGCTGGCCTTCGAAATTGTCGATCTGGCGCGTGAGATCGGTGACGAGATCATCGATCATGGCCGCTGGCGGGCTCGCCAAGTCGAACAGTTTCGTGGCCTTGTTGGCAAGGCGCTCATATTCTTGGGTCAGCGTATCGAGCGCATCCTTGTCTTCAGCACTCGCAGGCGCCGGCACCGGTTGCAGCATCACGGCTGGATCATGCGCCGCGCCGCTGGCCGGATCGTCGTTGTGGGACGGCGGCGGCGGGGCATCGTCGGACACCAGCTTGATATAATCGTCCCACGCGTCGTAGCCGCTTGAGGCGGGCACTTTGTCGGTCGCGTCGACGACGGCGGCGGTCGCCCCGCCTTCAGGCGGCGCCAGCGGTGTTTTGCGCGCACCGAAGGCGAAGGTGCGCTGCGCGCCACCCGTGCCCGGCGCCGCTTCGCTGATCGTCAGATCGGTGGTCAGCAAGGTGCGTTCGAAATCGGCGCGCGGCCGTGAAATCATGGGTCGCACCGGCTTGCCCTCTTGCGCCGTGACGTACACCAGCCAATCGCGATATTCGTCGAGACCGAGCCACGCGACGGGCGACGCCGGGTCTTCGCGCGCTGCCAGAAATTCGAGCAAGGTCATGGAGTGCCACCTCGTCGCCACCGATCGCCGATGCAGCCCGAGAATGCGTTATCGCGGCGACAGAGTCCATCGCGCGCCTCAATAGGCCGCCTGCCCCCAGACATTGCCCGCCGGGCTGTAACGGCACACCAGATAATCGTCGCGCTCGTTGCTCGCGAGCGCACAGCCAAAGGCCGTCGTCGTGCGCCAGACGATCTGCGTATAGTGGCCGACATCGCCGAAGCGGCCCGTGCGGCTGAAGTTCGGCGTTGGGCGGTTCACGAAATCCTTCTTCTCCGCCACCCAAAGATCGACCATCTCGCGATAGCTATAGGCGCCACGCGTCCCGGTGAAGAGATTCTCGCCTTGCCGCACCGCTCCCGGCGGCTGATCGGCATGGCGGAACTGGCGCGTGCGCGCGAGCGTCTGTGCGTACGCCAGCGCATCGGCGGCGAGCGCGTCGTCCCACACGAGCGGCGGCACCCCGACATCGGCGCGCGCGGCATTGTGCCCCGCCAGCATCGCCGCACGCAGCAGCGCAGCCCCGCGCGATTGCACGACCGGCGTCGCGACCGGCTCGGTCACCCGCGCAGGGCCGGGCTGGGTGCAGCCGATCAGCGCCAGTGCAGCTGCGCACGCAATCCTTTTCACCGCCACCATCTTTCTCCATAGCCGCCCGCGATGGACGCCCCGCTTGCTCTTTATATCCACTGGCCCTTTTGTGTCTCCAAATGTCCGTACTGCGACTTCAACAGCCACGTCCGGGCGTCAGTCGATCAGGCTGCTTGGGCAGCGGCGTTGCTCGCCGATCTCGCGCATGAAGCGGCGCTGTTGCCGGGGCGGCGGCTGGGGTCGATCTTCTTCGGCGGCGGCACACCCAGCCTGATGCCCCCGAAGACGGTCGCGGCGTTGATCGCAGCGGCGGAGGATGCGTGGGGCTTCGACGGCGACATCGAGATCACGCTCGAGGCCAACCCATCCTCGGTTGAGGCCGCGCGCTTCGCCGATCTGGCGGCGGCGGGCGTCAACCGCGTGTCGCTGGGGCTGCAAGCGCTCGACGATTCGGCGCTCAAATTCCTCGGCCGCGCGCATGGTGTTGCCGAGGGGCTGGCGGCGCTCGACACCGCGCAAGCGCATTTCGGGCGGGTCAGCTTCGACCTGATCTACGCCCGCCCCGGTCAGTCAGCGGCGGCCTGGGAAGCCGAACTTGCCCGCGCGATCGGCTTCGGCACCGAACATCTCTCGCTCTATCAACTGACGATCGAACCCGGCACGCGCTTTGCGACCGAAGCGGCAGCGGGGCGGCTGACGATTCCGGGGGACGAGGAAGCGGCAAGCCTGTTCGAAGCGACCCGCGCCATGGCGGCGGCGGCGGGGCTACCCGCTTATGAAGTGTCGAACCACGCGCGGCCGGGTGCCGAGAGCCGCCATAACCTGACCTATTGGCGCTACCGCGATTATGCCGGCATCGGCCCCGGCGCGCATGGACGGCGCGGCGGGATGGCGACGATGCGCCACAAAAAGCCCGAAAACTGGCTGAACGCGATGGCGCGCAACGGGCACGGGATCGAGATTGAGGAGGCGCTGACACCGTCGTCGCGCCGCGCCGAAGCGCTGCTGATGGGGCTGCGACTGGGCGAAGGCGTCGATCTCGCGCGGGTGGCGGCGCTGTCGGGGGAAGCGGTGGAGACTGTGGTCGACGCCCGCGCGGCGGCAACGCTGTTTGCCGAGGGGCTGATCGTGCGCGACGGCCCCCGGCTGCGCGCGACCGAAGCAGGGATGCTGGTGCTCAACGCGATCATCGCGGCGCTGGTGCCGGATAGCTGAATCCGCCTTCCCCGTTCGTCCCGAGCAACGTCGAGGGACGGGCGCCGGGCGATGCCGCCCGTGTCTCGACTTCGCTCGACACGACCGGGGTGGGAATCGAAAGCGGTTAAGGCGCCTTTGCCGGTACCACCGGATCATCAAGCGGGATCGCGACTCGCTTCGATTTGTCGGGCTTGGCCTTGGCTGCGTCGCCGATGACGTCAACGAGCTTTTTGCCCGCCCACAGCGCCATGCCGAGAATCGGGATCCCCGCGCCGCCGCACCCGCCAGCCTGCGCGGCGCAGGGCGTGTTCTGCAATTCGAGCGCGCGCGCCCCGGTCAGGTAGGGGTTGGAAGGGCGCCCCCGGTTCGGATCGGGTTCGTTGGGAAAGGGCAGTCGCTGGCTGGGCAGCGCATTGCCGCACACGATCACGTCCGCGTCCTTCTTCTCGCGCGGGCGACAGGGTTCATCGGCGACCGGCACCAGAATCGAAAAGCGCGTCGGCGGCGCGGCCTCAGCGGGCGGCGCAGGGGCTGCTTGCAGCAGCGCGATCAACAACATCGACATGGGCGCCTTGTGGCGCACAATCGCGGCGAATCAAGGGCATTAGGCCCGATGCAATCGACTTTACCGCGATCCGTTCGTTTCGAGCGCAGTCGAGAAACAGGCCCCAAGCGACGTCGCTCTTGGCCTGTTTCTCGACTGCGCTCGAAACGAACGGGGGCAGGTTGGTCCGAAGCTATGCTGCCCCGTGCAAATCGACCTTTCCAACGCCCAGCCGCCTCAACTCAATCGCCGGACAGCGGTCCATCACCACTTTCAGCCCCGCCGCCTCGGCACGAGCCGCCGCTGCCTCATTGATAACGCCAAGCTGCATCCACACCGCTTTCGCACCGGCCGCAATTGCAGCATCGACCGCCTCGCCAGCGGCGGCCGAATTGCGGAATATATCGACGATGTCGATCGGCACCCCGATCTGCGCCAGATCGTGGAAGACATATTCGCCGTGGACATGTTCGCCCGCGATCTGCGGATTGACGGGGATCACGCGGTAGCCCTGCGCCTGAAGCACTTCCATCACTTCATAAGATGGTCGCTCGGGCCGGTCCGACGCGCCGATCATCGCAATCGTGCGCGCGCCTTCGAGCAAGGCGCGAATGTCAGCGTCGTTCGTGAGCGGCATGGCAAGCTCCTGTCAGCGGGCGTCGATCCAGTCGGCGACTTTGCCCGCAATCTGCTGAAACGCGAGCGCCTCGGGCCCGTTCCCGGCGGCAGGCGGCATCCCGCCATCCGACGCCGTGCGGATCGCGATATCGAGCGGAATCCGCCCGAGAAAGGCAATGCCAAGCTCGACCGCTGCGGCCTCGGCGCCGCCACGGCCGAACGGATCGGACACCGCGCCGCACGACGGGCAGACATAGCCGGCCATATTCTCAATCAGGCCGATCACCGGCACCTTGGCTTGCACGAACAAGTCGATCGCACGGCGCGCGTCGATCAGCGCGAGGTCCTGCGGCGTCGAGACGATCACGGCGCCTGCGGGTCGGTGGCTACGGATCATCGTCAGCTGGATGTCGCCCGTCCCCGGCGGCAGATCGAGCACGAGCGTGTCGGCTTTGCCCCAATTCGCATCAACAAGCTGGCCAAGCGCGCCGGCCGCCTTCAGCCCGCGCCACGCAATCGCCTGATCGGGGGCGACGAACTGCCCCATCGACAACAGCGAAACGCCGTGCGGCGTCGGTACCGGTTGCAGCACCTTGTCACGCGCCTGCGGCTTGATGCCTTCGACGCCCAGTAACTTCGGCTGCGACGGGCCATAGATGTCGGCGTCGACCACCCCAACCCGCCGTCCGCGCCGCTGAAGCGCAATCGCCAGATTGGCCGAAACAGTCGACTTGCCCACCCCACCCTTGCCGCTCGCCACCGCGATCAGCATGCGATTGGGTCGCGAAGCGGTCATCGCGATCTGCACCGACTCGATTCCCTCGACGCCCCGTGCGGCAGCGTGCACCCGCGCCTCAAGCTCGGCATGTTCGCCGGCGTCGATTCCGCTCACATCGAGGATGATCCGCGCCTTGCCCGCATCGACGCGGACGCTCGCGCGCCCGGGCGCAATGGCATCGACTACGGCATCTAGACTAGGTTCAGCGCTCATTCGCGTGGCTGATACGCATCCCTGATACACTTGCCACTGTTTTTCCGCCCGCGCCCTCTTATAAAGGGGGTTATGACGATCCGTCCTGCCTGGTGGCCGCAATTCCCGCTCCTGATGAACGACAAGCCCAAGAGCCCTTGGGGCAGCGGAGGCAATGATGACGATGGCCCGCGCAATCCCTGGGCCACGCCCCCCGGCGGCAAGCCCCGCAATACGCGGCCAACCGCGCTCGACGAGTTTTTGCGCCGCGCGCGCGGCCCCGGTGGCACGGGCGGCGGTGGCGGCGGCTTTCCCGGCCTGCCGGGCGGCGCGAGCGGCCGTTCGCTGTGGCTGATCGGCGCGGGGCTCATTGTCCTGCTGTGGATCTTGTTCACCAGCGTTCATGCCATCGCGCCGCAGCAGCGCGGTGTGGTCACCTTTTTCGGGCGCTACGCGACAACGCTTGATCCCGGCATCAACCTGACGCTGCCCGCCCCCATCGCGACCGTTACCAAGATCGACGTGCTTGCCGTCCAGATCGAGGAATTTCCCGAAGGCGGCACCGCGCCCAATCTGATGCTGACCGGCGACCAGAATATCATCGATCTGGCCTATGCGGTGCGTTGGGACATCGTCGATCCGCAGGATTTTCTCTATCAGATCAAGGATGCGCGCGGCACCGTGCGCGCGACGGCCGAAAGCGCAATGCGATCAGTGATCGCCACCGTCTCGCTCAACCAGGCGATTACCGACGGGCGCAACGACATCGAACAGCGCGTGAAGGTGGTGATGCAGGAAACGCTCGACGAGTATAATTCGGGCGTGCGGGTGCGATCGGTCACGATCAACAAGTCCGATCCGCCGGCCAGCGTGATCGATGATTTCAAGCTTGTCAGCGCTGCCCAGCAAAAGGCCCAGTCGGACCAGAATGTCGCGCGCACCTATGAACAGCAGGTGATGGCGCGCGCGCAGGCCGAAGCCCAGCAGTTCGACCTCGCCTATGCCCAATATAAGCTCGCGCCCGAAGTGACGCGTCGGCGCATGTATTATGAAACGATGGAAACCGTGCTCGCCAAGAACAACAAGACGATCGTCGAAAACGGGGGCGTCGTCCCCTATTTGCCGCTGAAGGGGCCATCGCCGCGCGTCGCCGAGACCGCACCGCAGGCCAGTGCCGCGCCCACACCCTCCACGACGGGAGGCCAGTAATGAACAGCGTCTGGCGGAACCCCATCGGCTTTGGCATTGCGGCGTTGCTTGCGCTGATCCTGCTCGCGTCGAGCGTCTTCATCGTGCCCGAAACCGAACAGGTCGTGATCCTGCGCTTCGAAAAGCCGGTCGGGAGCATCAACCGGTGGAAGCCCAACCAGCCGTTCGGCGATACCGATGCCGGGCTGGCGGTAAAGATACCCTTCGTCGACAAGATCGTGTGGATCGACAAGCGCGTGCTCGACGTCGATCTCAACAACCAGCAAGTGCTGTCGACCGATCAGCTCCGGCTCGAAGTTGATGCGTTCGCGCGCTTCCGGATCGTCGATCCGCTGAAGGCGGTGGTGTCGACCGGCAGCACCTCGTCGACCGAGGAACGCGTCGCCGATCAGCTCCGCCCGCTGCTCGGCACGGCCGTGCGCAACGAACTCGGCCGCCGCCAGTTTGCAGCACTTCTCAGCCCCGAACGCGGCAAGGTGATGGACAATATCCAGGCCGGCCTCCAACAGCTCGCGCGGCAATATGGCGCTCAGATCGTCGATGTCCGCATCCGCCACGCCGACCTGCCCGAAGGCAGCCCGCTCGAAAGCGCGCTCAACCGCATGAAGACCGCGCGCCAGCAGGAAGCCGCGACGATCCGCGCACAAGGCGAAAAGACCGCGCAGATCATCCGCGCGACGGCCGACGCCAATGCGTCCAAAATCTATGCCGATGCTGGCAACAAGGACCCCGAATTCTACGATTTCTACCGTGCGATGCAGTCGTACAAATATACCTTCGCCCAGGACGGACCGAATCAGGGCGAGACGCAGATCATCCTGTCGCCCAATGACGATTATCTGCGCCAGTTCACGGGGCGGGGGCGGCCACGCTGACAATCGGTTCATATTCAATTACCGTTCAGGCTGACCGGGCATAACGCCGCTCGACAGTCCGTCGTTCGACCAGAGAGGAATACCATAACGTGCGCTACGCCTATGCCATTTCGGGTGCTCTCCTAGTCGGCGGTGCCGCCGCGACGCTGGCGCTGCAGCCGCCGGCCGGGGCGCAGACCGCGCAGAATGAACCGACCGCGATGGCCGCGCTCGCGCCGCGCGCCGGCGCGCCCGCGAGCTTTGCCGATCTTGTCGCGCGGCTCCAGCCTGCGGTGGTCAACATCTCGACCAAGCAGAGCATCAAGGTTCAGCCGCAGGCCAATCCGTTTCAGGGTACGCCGTTCCAGGATTTCTTTGGCGGCGGCGGCGGGCAGGAACCCAATGCCCCGCCGGTGACGCGCCAGGCGCAGTCGCTTGGCTCGGGCTTCCTGATCTCGCCCGACGGCTATGTCGTCACCAACAATCACGTCGTGGCCCCCGGCGCGCGCGGCGCGACGGTCGAATCGATCACGGTGATCCTGCCCGACCGCAAGGAATATAAGGCCAAGCTGATCGGCCGCGATCCGGCGTCGGACCTCGCGCTGCTCAAGATCGACGGCACCAACTTCCCCTTCGTCAAATTCGGCGATTCGACCAAGGCGCGCGTCGGCGACTGGATCGTCGCAATCGGCAACCCGTTCGGCATCGGCTCGACCGTGACGGCGGGGATTATCTCCGCGCTGCACCGCTCGACCGGGCAGGGCGGCGCCTATGACCGCTTCATCCAGACCGATGCGGCGATCAACCAGGGCAATTCGGGCGGGCCGATGTTCGACCTGTCGGGCAATGTCATCGGCATCAATTCGCAGATCTTCTCGCAGAGCGGTGGCAACATCGGCATCGGCTTCGCCATTCCGGCCGAGGAAGCCAAGCCGATCATCGAAACACTGATGAAGGGCGCAGCCGTCCAGCGCGGCTATCTCGGCGTCGGCATCCAGCCGCTGAGCGAGGATGACGGCGCCGCGCTCGGCCTGCCCAAGGGCCGCGGCGAACTCATCAACCGCGTCGAAGCGGGCGGCCCAGCCGACAAGGGCGGGGTCAAGCTGGGCGACATCGTGCTGAAGGTCAACGGCCAGGACGTGACGGTCGACCAGACGCTCAGCTACCTCGTCGCCAATGTGAAGCCGGGCGGCGCGATCAAGCTCGATGTCAATCGCGACGGTCGCAGCCTGACGCTCAATGCCGTCGCGGGTACACGCCCGTCCGAAGACGCGCTGGCCGCGTCGGTCAATGGCGGTAGTGGCGACAATGCCGTGCCCGAAAGCGGCGGCAAGGGCACGAACGATGCGGTGATGAGCGCGACGCTCGGCCTCAACGTCACCGAGCTCACCCCCGACATCCGTCGCGCGCTGCAGCTCGATGCGACCGCGACCGGCGTCGTGATCGTCTCCGCCGATCCGTCGAGCGATGCCGCGCAAAAGGGCCTTCAGCGCGGCGACCTGATCGTGTCGGTCAATCGCCAGCCGATCGCCAATTCCGCCGATATGGCGCGGGTGATCAATCAGGCGAAGGCTGCTGGCCGCGAGGCAGTGCTGCTGTTCTTCCAGCGCGCACGCCTTGGTGGCCGGTTCGTCTCGGTGCGGTTCAACAAGTAAGCGCGCCTGCCGAATCGATTGCGCCGTCCGGTCTAGCGACCGGGCGGCGTTTTCGTGTCTTGCTGCTTGGGGCAAAAACGCGCGATAGCGGGAATGAACGGGTTAGATCGACACCCTCACCCCGTTCGTGCTGAGCTTGTCGAAGCACCGTCCTTCTTTTGCGACGTCGCCGAAGAAGAAGGACAGCCCTTCGACAAGCTCAGGGCAAACGGGTGTGGGGTTAGGATCGGCCCGCTTGATCGAGCGCGGACTTCATCGGGAGGCAATATGGCGGGGACGATCTTCATCGGGGCAGGCGCAGGCGGGGCCAAGCCGCAAGCGCTCGAACTCAAGCGCGCCAACCGCCACGGGCTGATCGCGGGCGCGACCGGCACCGGCAAGACGGTGACGGTGCAGGGCCTGATCGAGGGCTTTTCCGCCGTCGGCGTGCCGTGTTTCGTCGCTGACGTGAAGGGCGATCTGTCGGGCCTAGCCATGGCCGGATCGCCGACCAACGCCAAGCTCCACGGCATTTTCGACGCACGCGCCAAGGAAATCGGCTTCGAAGGCTGGGCCTATCAGGACACGCCGGTGCAATTCTGGGACTTGTTCGGCGAGCAGGGCCACCCGATCCGCACCACCATTTCCGAAATGGGCCCGCTGCTGCTCGCGCGGCTGATGGATCTCAATGAAGTCCAGGAAGGCGTGCTGACGATCGCCTTCCACGTTGCCGACAAGGAAGGGCTGCTGCTGCTCGACCTCGACGATCTGCAGGCGATGCTCAGCTATTGCGGCGAGCAGGCGGCCACGCTCACCACCACTTATGGCAATGTCAGCAAGCAATCGATCGGCACGATCCAGCGCGCGCTGCTCCAGCTCCGGAGCCAAGGCGGCGAGCATTTCTTCGGCGAGCCCGCGCTTGATCTCAAGGATTTCATGGGCGTCGACGACAAGGGTCGCGGCATCGTCAATATCCTCGCCGCCGACAAGCTTATGGCGAGCCCCAAGCTCTACTCGACCTTCCTGCTCTGGCTGCTGAGCGAGCTGTTCGAAAACCTGCCCGAAGTCGGCGATCCCGATCAGCCGAAGCTCTGCTTCTTTTTCGACGAAGCGCATTTGCTGTTCAACGACGTGCCCAAGGCGTTGCTCGAGAAGATCGAGCAGGTCGTGCGGCTGATCCGATCGAAGGGGGTCGGCGTCTATTTCATCACCCAGAACCCGATCGACATCCCCGATACGGTGGCGGGTCAGCTCAACAACCGCATTCAGCACAAGTTGAACGCCTTCACTCCGCGCGATCAGGCGGCGGTACGCGCGGCGGCGACGACGTTTCGCGCCAATCCGGGCGTCGATGTCGCGACCGTCATCACCGAGCTCAAGATTGGCGAAGCGCTCGTCTCGTTGCTCCAGCCCGATGGCGCGCCCGCCCCGGTCGAACGCGCGCTCATCAAGCCGCCCGCCACGCGCGTCGGCCCGGTGACGCCGGTCGAGCGCGCGACGATGATCTCGACCGACGCGATCGGCGACAAGTACGACACGCTGATCGACAAGGAATCGGCCGAGGAATTGCTCGGCGCCAAGGCGCAGGAAGCCGCCGCCGCCGCTGCCGAAGCCAAAGCCGCTAGCGAAGCCGACAAGGCGGCGGCGCTTCAGGCCAAGGAAGACGCCCGCACCGCCAAGGAAGCCGAACGCGCGCGCATCGCCGCCGAAAAGGCAGAGGCCAAGGCCGCCGCCAACTCGCCGTGGAACAAGGTCGCAACGACGGCGGCACGCACCGCGACCACCACGCTCACCCGCACCGTTGCCAATGAAGTCGCCAAATCGGTGTTCGGCACCGGATCGCGGCGCGGGTCGTCGAGCGGCGGGTTGGTGGGTCAGCTCGTGCGCGGCGTGCTGGGGGGGTTGTTTAAAGGCTAGGCTTCACTTCCCACCCCGTTCGTCCCGAGCAACGTCGAGGGACAGGCCACGAGCGATGCGCGTGGTGTCTCGACTGCGCTCGACACGAACGGTCGGGGATCTACTTCCTCACCGGCAGCGGACCTGCTGGCTGTTCTGGTCAATCGACTTGCCCAGGATCGCGCCAAGCCCGCCGCCGAGCAGCGTACCCACCGCGCGCGAGCGGCCGCCGTCGATCACATTGCCCAAGATACCGCCACCGACCGCTCCGATGATCAGGCCCGTGGTGCCGTCGTTGCGCTTGCAATAATAGCGGCCATCATTGCCGCGATACACGCGGTCGTCGGGCGCCAGCACGCGCTCGCTATAGTTCGGCCCGTTGCGATAATAGCGCGAGGGGTCGTAACCGCCCTCGTCGCGGTCGTCGTAACGCGGGTCATAGCGTGGGTCGGCGCGCGGATCGCGGCGATCATCGATACGCCGGTCATCAAAGCGCGCGCGGTTGGCCTGCCACGCCTGATAGCGATCAAATTCCTGCTGGAACACGCGCAATTCCTGCTGGAAGCGCGCCTGCGCCTGTGCATAGCGCGCCTCTTCCGGGCTGGTCTGGGCCATCGCGGGGGTCGCGAGCGTCAGCGCGGCAGCGGCGAGCGCGAGCATCGAAGTCATGCGTTTCATCGATTGGTCTCCTGTTTCGATAGCGACACAACACCCGATGGCGCCTAAACGTTGCCTGAACGACCCGCTGCGGTGCTACATTGCTCCGAGCAACGCCGAAATCGGCACGAACGCAAAGGCGATCGAGCTGTCGGCGACGCCATAGGGCAGGAAGATGCAGTCGCCGTGGCGAATGCCGCCGCAGCTATAGACGACATTGGGGACATAGCCTTCGCGGTCCTGATCGGCCGCCGCCAGGATCGGTTCGCGCGTGCGGCCGATCACTTTCGACGGATCGTCCTTGTCGAGCAGCACCGCGCCGATCGAATATTTGCGCATCGCGCCGACGCCGTGGGTCAGCAGCAGCCAGCCTTCGTCGAGCTCGATCGGCGCACCGCAATTGCCGATCTGCACCAGTTCCCACGGATATTCGGGCGCCAGCAGCATCGCGCCTTCATCCCAATGGGTCATGGTGTCTGAGCGGATCAGGAACAGATTCTCGCCGTCCTGCCGCCCGATCATCAGATATTCGCCGCCGACCTTGCGCGGGAACAGCGCCATGCCCTTGTTGCGCGCGGCCGATCCGGTCATCGGCACCAGATCAAAGGCGCGGAAATCGGTGGTCCGCAGCATCTCCGACTGGATCGCCGAGCCATTATAGGCGGTGTAGGTGCCAACCCATTCGATGCGGCCATCGTCATGGGTGAATTGCACCAGCCGCAGATCCTCCAGCCCCTTCGACTGCGCCGTGGTGATCGGGAAGATCACGGTGCCCGACAGCGTCGAATCGCGGTGGCGGAACACCGTGACGGCCCCTGACGGCAGCGCGCGGCCATCGGCGCCAGAAGCGTCAGTCGCGGTCGCAAACGGCGGCTCAGGCGCAAGCTTCAGCTCGTTGCGATCGGTGATGATGCCTTCGCGAAACGCGATCGAGCTGATGTGCCCCTCACCCACCGCGCGCATCGACATCAGGATGCGCATCGATCCTTCAGGCATGCCGGTCTGGTCAAAATGCGGCACGACGCTGGGGTTCATCAGCGCGGCAGCGGCATAGCTATATTCGTGACAGAAATAGGCGCCGATCAGCTGGCGCCGTTCGTCCCCGATCGCGGCGTCATCGAGCCCGAGCTGCGCGGCGATATCGGCATAGCGCGTCATGAACACCCGCCGCGTCTGCCAGTGACGTGCCTCGAAATCCTTCAGCACCAGCTCGAGCTGGTCGTGCGTCTCATAGGGATTCATTTCGAGCACTTCGCGCACCAGCCGCTCGGTGCGGCTCGGCGCGCCACCGTTCGACTGCCAGGCGAGGTGGAAGGGCCGCACCACGACCCGCGACGGATCGGCATAAAGACGCAAGGGATGATTGAAAATGTCGAGCACTGGCAACTACCGCCCCGCTTTAGGTCACTCTGGGGCGGCGCCTAATCTCGATCAAGCCACTGCCCGGCTGTCCCCTGCCACGGATTCGCGCCGCTTTGAAAGCGTCGAAATCGCGCAGGATGCCAATTGCAGTGCCAGAATCGACTCCGCGCCCTGATTGCGATTGAGTCCATTGGGCGTCAGGCCATCAAAACAGCCGCCGTCATTGCTCGACGTCAGCGCCAGATCGAGATCATTGGCGCCCAGGAACCAGCGATAGGCGCGCATCGCTTCATCGATCCAGCGCGCATCACCGGTCGCCTCGAACGCCGCCGCACAAGCCTCAACCGTCGCCTGCGCTTCGAGCGGCTGCTGGTCGAACTGGAGCGGCGCTTCATAGGCGCGCCCGAAGCTTTCGGTGCCCACCGCGCGGAAGCGGCCCTCGGGCGAGGTCTGCTGCGCCATGATCCAGTCGAGCGTCGCGATGCCGGTATCGACCAGATCGGCGCGGCCCAGCGCAACGCCCGCGCGGATCATCGCTTCGGGCAGCCGGGCATTGTCATAGGCAAGGACAATCTCGAACCACTCCCATTCGGGGCGGCGCGCCTCGGCGAGCAGCGCGAGATGCTCGGCCGAAAAGCGTTCGAGGATCTTCATCGCCAGCGCATGGCCCGGCACGCTCGCCAGGATTTCGCACGCGCCGAGCATCGCAAAGGCCTGTGCGCGCGGGCTGCCGAGGTCGAGCGCCAGCGACGCGGTATAATCGAACATCGCCATCGCCCAGTCGCGATGCTTGTGGAGCTTGGCGTGGCGGACCACCGTGCCGATCGCCCAGAGCGTGCGGCCGTTCGAATCCTCCGACCCGACATCCTCGCACCATTCGCGGTCGAAGCGCATGAAGTTGCGGAAGCGGCGTGCGTGCGGGTTCCATGCATGCTGCACGAACGCCGCGTAGATCGTCATCCATTTGTCGACGGTCACCTCGGGAACATCGTCGATCTTGGCGATCAGCATCAGCGCGCGGGCATTGTCGTCGATGCAATAGCCGTGGCGGCGATCAGGCACTGAGTAGATCGCGTGCTGGAGCATGCCGGTGGCATCGCTCATCCGCTCAACCGCCGCAAAATCGGCCTTGAGCGGCGGCAGCGCGGCGGGTGGCTTGGCGAGCCGACGCGGCGCCTGATCGAGCATCGCGGCAATCTCGGCGACCGCCTTCGTCGCAAGGCACGGCCACAGCATCGTCCGCCCGCGCGCATAGGCCCGCGCCGACAGGGCTTCGCGCTCGTTGTCCGAATCGAGCAGCGCAATGATGGAGCGCGCAAAGGCAGCGCTGTCGCCAAAATCGACCAGAATGCCGTGCCCGTCGGCGAGGATTTCGGTCGCATGCACATAGGGCGTCGACACCACCGCCTTGCCGACGCCGACCGCGTAAGAGAGCGTGCCCGACGTGATCTGCGCCGGATTGACGTAAGGCGTAGCGTAAATGTCGGCGGCCTGCAGGAAGTCGATCAATTCCTCATGCTCGACGAAGAAATCGATGAAGGTCACGTGATCGGCAACGCCGCGATCGACCGCGAGGGCTTTCAACCGGTCGCGATAGGCTTCGCCTTCATGCGCAACGAGATTCGGATGGGTGGCGCCGAGCACCATATAATGCGCCTTGGGATGCGCGGCGACGATCGCGGGCATTGCCTCGATCATCGTCTCAATGCCCTTATTGGGTGCTAGCAGGCCAAAAGTGAAAATGACCTGCTTGCCCTGCCACCCGAAGCGCGGCTTGAAGAGCGCGGTATCGGCAAAGGTGCGGTCGGGCACGCCGTGCGGGATCGTCAGAATCTGGCGATTGGCGGCGCCATAGACGCGCGTCAGGATTTCGCGCCCACGATCGGCCATGACGACAACGCGCGCGGCGCGGCGCAGCAAGCCCTCCATCACCCGCCGCTCATCGGCGTTGGGTTTTTCGAGAATGGTGTGGAGCGTGACGATCACCGGCAGCGTAATCCGGTCGAGCAACGTCAGGATATGCTCGCCCGCTGCCCCGCCGAAAATGCCATATTCATGCTGGAGCCACAGCGCTTGCGCGCCCGAATTTTCGATCGCGCGCGCGGTCGCGAGATAGGCGGCCAGATCATCCTGCGGGATCGCCCCCGTCACCTGCGGCGGATAGGCATAGCGCCCCGGATGATCGTCCATCGCATAGACATCAACCCGAAGGTCGGGGAAGGACTCGCTCAGCGCGTTGTAAGTATCGGTGGTGAACGTCGCCAGCCCGCACTTACGTGGCAGGAAATTGCCGATGAGGGCGATATGCGTGACAGCAATCTCGCTCCGGGGCGCTGGCGTCATAGAATGATCCTTTCGCGGAACGGCGCGCGGGCACCGGTCCTGATGAACGATGGACTCCTAACCGATAGACAGGAATATGGTTGCGCCTATGCTGCACTGCAACGCGTGCAAGTCAAAGCCTTTTGTTACACTGCGCACGAAAAGCGCGATCAGCCGCGTCCGCGATAGCCCGGCACGTCCTGCGTCGGCACCCAGACGCCTTCGGGCGGCGGCCCCGATTGCCAGAACACATCGATCGGGATGCCGCCGCGCGGATACCAATAGCCGCCGATCCGCAGCCAGAGCGGCTTCATTTCGTCAAACAGCCGCATGCCGATGCCGACGGTGCAATCCTCATGAAACGCCTGATGATTGCGGAACGACCCGAGGAAGAGTTTGAGCGATTTCGATTCGACAATCGTCGCGTCGGGGACATAGTCGATCACCAGATGCGCGAAATCGGGCTGCGCGGTCACCGGACACAGCGAGGTGAATTCGGGCGAGACGAAGCGCACCATATAGCGCTGCCCCAGCCGTGGATTGGGGACGTAATCGAGCACGGCATCGTCAGGCGACGTTGGCAGCGCGCTGGTCTGGCCTAGGTATTTGGGTGTCATTGGGTTGGATTTAGTCGCTGTGGCTGCGATGTGAAGCCGCGATGCATGTTCGGCGGTTGATTCCCATTCTCGGCGACCAGTTATCGCGCGATCTGTCGTCGCTCGACGGCGCTGACCGCACGCGCGACCGGCTGCTGATGATGGAAGTCGCCGAGGAAGGGACTTATGTCCGCCACCACCAGCGCAAAATCGCCTTCATCCTGTCGGCAATGCGCCACCACGCGGCGGCTTTGCGCGATGCCGGCTGGCAGGTCGATTATGTCGCGCTCGACGATCCCGACAACAGCGGCAGCTTCACCGGCGAAGTCGCGCGTGCGGTCGATCGGTTGCAGCCCGACTCGATCACCGTCACCGAGGCGGGCGAGTGGCGCGTTGCGGCGATGATCGAGGGCTGGGCGCTGCGCTTCGGCATCCCCGTTGAGGTGCGCGAAGACACGCGCTTCGCCGCCACCCATGCCGAATTCGACGCTTGGGCGGCGGCGCGCAAACAGTTGCGGATGGAATATTTCTACCGCGACATGCGCCGCAAGACCGGGCTCCTCATGGACGGCCACCAGCCCGTCGGCGGCCAATGGAATTTCGACGCCGAGAATCGCAAGCCCGCGCCGCGCGACCTGATGATGCCGCACCCGCTACGCTTCGAACCCGACGCGATCACCCGCGACGTGCTGGCGCTCGTGGCCGATCGATTCGGCAATCACCCCGGCCGCCTTGATGGCTTCGACTTCGCTGTCACCCGCGCCGATGCGCTCGCCCAGCAAACGCATTTCCTCGATCACGCGCTCGCCAGCTTCGGCGATTATCAGGACGCGATGCTCAGCGGCGCGCCCTATCTATGGCATTCGGTGCTCTCGCCCTATCTCAACACCGGGCTGCTCGATCCGCTCGACCTGTGCCGCGCAGTCGAGACGCGCTTCCGCGACGGTAAGGTTCCGCTCAACGCCGCCGAAGGCTTCATCCGCCAGATCATCGGCTGGCGCGAATTTATGCGCGGCATCTACTGGCACGAGGGGCCGGACTATACCGGTCGCAATTTCCTCGACGCCAAGCGCCCGCTCCCCGGTTTCTACTGGACCGGGGACACGGAAATGCATTGCCTCGCTCAAGCGATCGGCCAGACGCTCGACCTTGCCTATGCGCATCACATCCAGCGGCTGATGGTGACCGGCAATTTCGCGATGCTGATCGGCGCCGATCCGCATGCGGTGCATGAGTGGTATCTCGCGGTCTATGCCGATGCCTATGAATGGGTCGAAGCGCCCAACACGATCGGCATGAGCCAGTTCGCCGACGGCGGGCTGTTGTCGTCGAAGCCCTATGCCGCCTCGGGCGCCTATATCGACCGCATGTCGGATTATTGCGGCAGTTGTCGATACGATGTGAAGAAGCGTACCGGCCCCGATGCCTGCCCGTTCAATGCGCTCTATTGGGACTTCCTCGCGCGCAACCACGCCAAGCTCGGTCGCAACCCACGCCTCGCGATGCCGTACCGTAGCTGGGCCAAGATGGACCCGACGACGCGCGATGCGTTGCGCCAATCGGCAGCCACTTTTCTAGACAGCCTCGACGGCGCGCAACCGCGCGGCTAGGGAAAGCAGGATAATCTCAGGAGATGGCAATGCACGCGTTGGTGACGACCGAATGGCTGGCGAACGAACTTTCCGCAACCGACCTGCGCGTCGTCGATGCCAGCTATTTCAGCGATGCGAGCCGGGATGCCGCAGCGGAATATGAGGCGGGCCACATCCCGGGCGCGGTGTTCATGGATTTGGGCGAGATTGCCGATCTGTCGAACCCGCTCCCCTCAATGCTGCCCAGCCCGGAAAAATTCGCGAGCCGCATGCAGTCGCTCGGCCTCGGCGATGGCAGCCGCATCGTGCTGTACGACGATTCGCCGCTCCACACCTCGGCGCGCGCGTGGTGGATGCTGCGGACCTTTGGCGCGCATGACGTCGCGATTCTCGACGGCGGCATCGCCAAGTGGAAGGCCGAAGGGCGCGAGCTTGCAACCGGCAGGGAATCGCTGCGCCACCGCCACTTCACTGTCTGGGCCGATGACAAGGGCGTGCGCACGCTCGATCAGATGAAGGCCAATCTCGATTCGGCTGCCGAGCAAGTCGTCGACGCCCGCAGCGCCGCGCGCTTCACCGGCGAAGAGCCCGATCCGCGCCCCGCGACGCACGCCGGGCACATCCCCGGCTCGAAGAACCTCCACTACGCCACGCTGTTCAACGCCGACGGCACGTGGAAGTCGCCTGACGACCTCAAGGCGGCTTTCGACGGCGCCGGCATCGACCTGTCGAAGCCAGTGGTCGCGACCTGCGGCTCAGGGATCACGGCGGGCGTGCTGGTGTTCGCCGCCCACCTGCTCGGTAATGACGCCGCGCTGTATGACGGCAGCTGGTCCGAATGGGGCGCCGACCGCACCACGCCAAAGGCCATGGGCGCCGCGTGAGCGAAGGCGGGCACGGGGGACGGCGCGACCAGACGCGCGTCGTCACCGCCGGGCGACGCGAAGAATGGACGCGGGGCATCGTCAACGTCCCCGTCTGGCGCGCCTCGACGATCCTGTACGAGTCGGTCGCCGAGATGCGCGCGGCTGGCGCCAATACGCACCACCGCCTCTTCTATGGCAGGCGCGGCACCCCGACGCAGTGGAGCCTCGCCGACGCGCTGACCGAACTTGAGCCCGGCGCCGAGGGGACATTCCTCTATTGCTCGGGCGTGGCGGCAATCGCGGCGGCATTGCTCTCCGTGCTGGTCCCCGGCGACGAAGTGCTGATCACCGACAGCAGCTATGATCCGACGCGCAGCATGGCGACCGGCCTCCTCAACCGCTTCGGCATCGCGACGCGCTTCTACGATCCGTTGATCGGGGCAGGCATTGCTGCGCTGATCGGCCCGGCGACGCGCGCGATCCTGCTCGAAAGCCCCGGCAGCCTGACGTTCGAAGTGATGGACGTGCCCGCGATCGTCGGCGTCGCCAAGGCGCACGGGCTGGTGACCTTGCTCGACAATACATGGGCGACGCCGTTGATGTTTCCGGCGATCGAAAAGGGGATCGATCTGTCGATCCTCGCCTGCACCAAATATGTCGCGGGCCATTCGGACGTGATGCTGGGCAGCGTCACGGCTGGCCCCGGCCATTTCGCCAAGCTGCGCGACACCAGTTTCCAGCTTGGCCAAGTCGCGAGCGCGGATGAGTGCTGGCTGGGCTCGCGGGGCTTGCGGACAATGGCCATCCGTCTGGCGCAGCATCAGGCCAGCGCGCTGAAGATCGCCCAGTGGCTGAGCACCCGCCCCGAAGTCGCGCAGGTTCTCCACCCCGCGCTTCCCTCCTGCCCCGGCCACGACCATTTCATGCGCGACTTCAAGGGCAGCTCGGGGCTGTTCGGCTTTGTGCTGAACGGCGGCAGCGATGCGGCGCGCGCGGCGCTGCTCGACGCGCTGGAGTTGTTCGGGCTTGGCTATAGCTGGGGCGGCTTCGAAAGCCTCGCGATCCCGGTCGATCCGCACCGTTATCGTACCGCGACCACGCGCGACTTCGCCGGACCGCTGGTGCGCTTGTCGATCGGCCTCGAAGACCCCGACGACCTGATCGCCGATCTCGACGCAGGGCTGGCGCGCTTCCGCGCGGGCTAAACTGTTGCCCTGACGCCATAGCATCTTACCCAAATCGGGCAGCCCCGCCGATTTTTCTTGTGCAACGCAGCATCGATTGGCAGTCTCTCGTTAAGGTCGTGAAGCTACGCGAGGGACTTGTCCCTGACAGATGTGGCTGCGGCTCTAGCAGGCGGGGACATCGTCATCTCATTTTCGGGGGATCCGATGCGCTTCACTCTCTCCACTCTCGGCGTGCTTGTGCTCGCCGCCACCGCCACGCCGGCCCTTGCCGACGAAACCGATCCGCCGCCGCCGGTCACGATCAACGGCAGCGTCACGCTCGCCAGCGATTATCGTCTGCGCGGCGTCTCGCAATCCGACACCAAACCGACGTTGCAGGCCACGCTCACCGTCACGCACAAGAGCGGGCTGTATGTCGGCCTGTTCGCGTCGAACCTCGCCGGCTGGGGCACCTTCGGCGGTCCCAACCTCGAACTCGACGTGATTGGCGGCTACAAGCGAAAGCTCGGGCCGGGCACGGCCGATGTCGGGCTGACCTGGTACAACTATCCGGGCGGCGCGACACTGACCGATTATGTCGAATTCTACGGCAAATACACCGGTCAGATCGGCCCGGTGTCCCTGACCGGTAGCGCCTATTACGCGCCGCCGCAGCTCGCGCTCGGCAACTGGAGCAACACGCCGCAGAGCCGTGCAGGCGACCGCGAGGACAATATCTATGCCGCGGGCGACGCCGCCGTCGGCATTCCCAAGACACCGTTCACGCTGAAGGCGCATATCGGCCATAGCTGGGGCAATCCCGGTCTGGGGCCGAACGGCACCAGCGTGGCGCCGACGGGAACGTACCTCGACTGGTCGCTCGGCAGCGATGTCACTTACAAGAACCTGACGTTCAACGTGTCGTACATCGACACCGACATCACCACGCGCGGCTCGGCCTATCTTTTTCCGCAGTTCACGCGCGGGCAGGCCAATCGCGGCTCGATCGCCAATGGGACGGTCGTGGTCGGGCTAACCGCCGCCTTCTGATCGCGCAGGCGGGCCGCACCAGCCGGTGTGGCCCGCCTCCGGGATGGCCTTACTTGGGCGTCTTGGTTGTCGCGTTCTGGCCGTCGCCTTCGGGCGCGGCGACGATATCGCGTGTCGTCGCGCCCTTGTCGACGACATTGGTTTCGGGATCGCCGACTTCGGAGCGAACACCCGGCGCAATCGTGTCGCCGCCGGCATTGTTGATCACGGCCTGCTCCCCCACACTCCGCGCGGCCGAGCCGCCGAACAGCGCCTCAAGCGCCAACGTGCTCGGGTTGTTTTCCTGCGGGCGCGCTGCACCGGGGCGCGGCGGCACCAGCGCATAATCGGGCGGGATCACCAGCGGCGCCTGACGTGCGACGGCATATTCATCGGGCTTGGCGCGCTTTAGCCCGCTGCCACCGCCGCAACCGGCGAGCGCGACCGACAGGCCGACCATCACCGCGACCGGCACAAATTTACGCATTGTCATTCTCCACCGATCCATTTTCCACCGTAGTCGCCTGCGGTGCTCCCACCGGCGCCTTGTCGCGCATTAACAGAGCGCGCGCCAGCAGGATGAGTACCCCCACCGTAATCGCCGCGTCCCCCAGATTGAAGACCAAAAACGGGCTCCAGTCGCCAAAGTGCAGATCGGCGAAATCGACGACATAGCCCAGCCGCACCCGATCAAGGATGTTGCCAAGCGCGCCGCCCAGCACGAGCCCAAGCGCGGCCTGATCCCATTTCCTGGGCTCGCGCCACAGCCACACCAGCACGCCGATCGCAATCGCGCCCGTCATCGCCACCAGCGCCCAGCGCGCTTCGTCACTGCCTGCCCGCAGCAGCCCGAGCGAGACGCCGTCATTGGCGACGAAGCGCACGCGAAAGATCGGCAACAGATCGACGACGGGCGCGGCCAGCGTGTTGAGCTGCATCGGCCCGGTCATGATCCATTTGAGGAGCTGATCGAGGCCGAACGCGGCACCCGCCGTCGCCAAGCCAATGCCGGGGAGCTTCATGCCACCACCTCAGTGCAGCGGTTGCAGAGATCGCCATCCTCAACGACTTCGGGCAGCAACCGCCAGCAGCGGCCGCATTTGTGGAAGGCGGTCGGCGTGACACTGACCGCGGTCCCTTGCGTGACGCTCGCCACGATGAACAGCTCGGCGAGCAGATCGGCGGGCAGCGGCAGCGCGGGCACGGTGACTTCGGCGTCCATGCTGGTGCGCACCAATTTGTCGCGGCGCAACGGCTCGATCGCCTCGTTCACCTGCGTGCGCAGTGCGCGGACTTCGGCCCACACCGTCGCGTCGGCTTGCGCTGCTTCGAGAACCGGCCACTCGAGCAAATGCACGCTCTCGCTATCGGGATAGCGCGTCTGCCACACTTCTTCCGCCGTGAAGACCAGCACCGGCGCCGCATAGCGCACCAGCGCGTGGAACATGATGTCGAACACCGTGCGGCACGCGCGGCGCTTGAGGCTCCCCGGCGCGTCGCAATAGAGCGAATCCTTGCGGATATCGAAATAGAAGGCCGACAGATCATTGTTCGCGAAATCGCTCAGCAGCCGGGTGTAGCTGTTGAAGTCGAAGTCGCTCACCGCCGTGCGCAGCTTGGCGTCGAGCTCCGCCAGCAGATGGAGCATGTAGCACTCCAGCTCGGGCATCTCGGCCACCGCCACCCGCTCGGCCTCGTCGAAACCCTCCAGCGCGCCGAGCAGATAGCGGAAGCTGTTGCGCAGCTTGCGATACTGGTCGGCCACCCCTTTCAGGATTTCCTCGCCGATGCGGTGGTCCTCGGTGAAATCGACCGACAGCGCCCAGAGCCGCAAAATGTCGGCGCCGTAATCGCGCATCAGATCGAGCGGATTGATCGTGTTGCCGAGCGACTTGGACATTTTCATGCCCTTTTGGTCCATCGTGAAGCCGTGGGTGAGCACCGTATTATAGGGCGCCCGCCCGCGCGTGCCGCACGACTCGAGCAGCGACGACTGGAACCAGCCGCGATGCTGGTCGCTGCCTTCGAGATAGAGGTCGGCGGGCCATTGCAGATCGGGCCAGCGGCCGCTTTCGAGCACGAAGGCATGGGTGCAACCGCTGTCGAACCACACGTCCAAGATGTCGGTGACGCGCTCATAATCATCGGCGGCATAGTCGGGGCCGAGATATTCCTGCGCGCGTGCCTCGGACCAGGCATCGACGCCGCCTTCGCGCACCGCAGCGATGATGCGGGCGTTGACGGCGGGGTCGTAGAGATATTTGCCGGTCTTGCGATCGACGAAGAGCGTGATCGGCACGCCCCAGGCGCGCTGGCGCGACAACACCCAATCGGGCCGCCCCTCGACCATCGACCCGAGCCGGTTGCGGCCCTTTTCGGGGATGAAGCGGGTGGCGGCGATGGCGGTTAGGGCGCGGTGGCGCAGCGTATCGCTTGGGGCCTGTCCCTCGACTTCGCTCGGGACGAACGGAGGTTGTGCTTCTGAGTTCTCAACACCGTTAGTGTCGAGCGAAGTCGAGACACGGGCCTCCTCCCCTCCGCTCAGCACCCCCGCCGCGCTCAGCGCGGCGACCTCCGCCTTGCGACCATCCCCCGGATGGTCGCTGGTCAGGCTCCGGTCCATCGACACAAACCACTGCGGCGTGCAGCGATAGATCACCTTGGCCTTCGACCGCCACGAATGCGGATAGCTGTGCTGGAAGTCATCGCTCGCCGCGAGCAAGCCGCCCGCTGCGCGCAGGTCCGAACAGATCGGCCCGTCTGCGCTGACGAACTTCTTGTTGATGACGCTCCCTTGGCCCCCCAGCCACGCCCAGTCGTCGCGGTACATGCCCGCCGCATCGACCGCGAACACGGGATCGATGCCATAAGCCTTGCACAGAGCGAAATCGTCCTCGCCGTGGTCCGGGGCCATGTGGACAAGGCCGGTGCCTGCGTCGGTGGTGACGAAATCGCCGGGCAGGAACGGGCGGGGCTTGGCGAAGAAGCCACCGAGATGGTGCATCGGGTGGCAAGCGGTGGCTCCAGCGAGCTGACCGCCGCTATAAGTACCAGCCAATCGGCCTTCGCAGGATGTCGGTTCGAATCCCCAGCGCTTCATCGATTCCGCTTGACAGCCGAACGCGACAAGCAACTTTTTGCCGTTCCACTCGACAAGATCGTACGAAACCTCCGGCCCATAAGCCAAAGCCTGGTTCACCGGGATCGTCCATGGCGTCGTCGTCCAGATCACCGCATAGGCACCGACCAGCTCGGGCGCGTTCGGCGCCTCGACGATCTCGAACGCCACGTCGATCTGCGTCGAGGTGATGTCCTCATATTCGATCTCGGCCTCGGCGAGCGCGGTCTTTTCAACGGGCGACCACATCACCGGCTTGGCGCCGCGATAGAGCTGGTCGCTCTCGGCGAATTTCATCAGCTCCGACACGATCGTCGCTTCGGCCTGGAAATCCATCGTCAGATAGGGGTTATCCCAATCGGCATTGATGCCGAGCCGCTTGAGTTGCTCGCGCTGGATGTCGACCCATTTCTGCGCATACGCCCGGCATTCGGCACGGAACTCGACCGGATCGACCTCGTCCTTGTTGCGCTTCTTCTTGCGATATTCCTCCTCGACCTTCCATTCGATCGGCAGGCCGTGGCAATCCCAGCCGGGCACATAGGGCGCATCCTTGCCGAGCAGGGTCTGCGTGCGGACGACCATGTCCTTCAGGATATGGTTGAGCGCATGGCCGATGTGCATGTCGCCATTGGCATAGGGCGGGCCGTCGTGGAAAATGAACTTCTCGCGGCCCCGGCGCGCGTCGCGCAGGCGATCGTAGAGCTTGGCTTCCTGCCACGTCGCCAGAATGCCGGGCTCCTTCTGGGGGAGGCCCGCCTTCATCGGAAAATCGGTCTTCGGCAGGAAGACGGTGTCGCGCCAATCCTTCGGCGTAGTCTGTGTGTCGCTCATGGGGCGCAGGCCTTACCGCGTCGTAAGGCGTTCGTCACGCCTATCGCGTTGCGGTGCGTCATCCGGCTTGAGATTGAGGAAAAGCAATGTAGGGGGTGGCAAGATCGAACAAGCGGGGACGACATGACGGGTGGACTGATTTTGGCGGCACTGGCCCTTGGCGCACCGGCACCGGTCGAGGAGGCGCCGCCCGCAACCGTGATCGCCGAAGCGACGGTCGAGGCGCAGGACCAGCCCGCGCCACCCCCGCCCCCACCCTCGCCACCACGCAAGCCCGCCCCGCTCAGCTTCGGCCCCTATCCGCCCGGCTGGCAGATTGATTTCGGCCCCGGCCTGCTCGCCGTCCCCGAATTCCCGGGCAGCAACGGCTTGCGCATCCTGCCGATTCCGCAGCTCGACATCCGCTACAAGAATCAATTCTTCGCCTCGGTGCAGCAGGGCATCGGCTATAATTTGATCAACACGCGCCGCTTCCGGGCAGGGCCGATCCTGCGCCCCGAATTCGGGCGGACGACGCGCGACATTGCGGTGTTTCCGGGGCTGCGGCGGATCAACTTCACGGTCGAAGCGGGCGGCTTCGTGGCGTACCAGCCGTCGCTCTTCACCACGCTCCAGCTCGAAGTGCGCAAGGCGATCAGCGGCCACGACGGCACGCTCGCCGATTTGTCGCTGCGCAAGATCGCGCTGAAGGGCAAATGGACGCTCGGCTATGGCGGGCGCATCCGCTTCGCCGACGCCACCTATTTCCGCAGCTATCACGGCGTGACGCCGGCGGCCTCGCTCACCAGCGGCCTGCGCGTCTATCAGCCGGGCGCGGGGCTGAACGATGTCGGCGTCTCGGGCTTCGTGTCGCGGCGGCTGGGCGGCAAATGGAACGGCACCGTCTTTGCGAGCTACAGCCGCCTGATCGATCAGGCCGCGAGTTCACCGATCACCACCAGCCGCTTCGGCAGCCGTAACCAGGTGTCGATCGGCGCTGCGCTCAGCTACCGCTTCCGCTTCAACTGATCGGCCTGCCGGTCGGGCAAGAAGAAGTCGTTCACGCGAAGGCGTGAACTCAAACCCCCGCCAGCGCCACGCGCGCTGCCACGCAATCGGCATCCATCTGCGCCACCAGCGCCTCCAGCCCGTCGAACTTCGCTTCCGCCCGCAAATACGCGATCAGGGCAACCTCGATCGTCCGCCCGTACAAATCCTCGGCGAAATCGAAGAGATAAGCTTCGAGTAGCTCCTTGGGCGGATCGAAGGTCGGACGGATGCCGAGATTGGCGGCGCCATCCACCACCCGCCCGTCATCGAGCCGCACCCGCACGGCGTAAATGCCATAAGCGGGCCGCAGGTAATTCCCTAACGCCACATTGGCGGTGGGATAGCCGATCGTGCGGCCGAGCTTGTCGCCATGCTGCACCACGCCCTCGATCGCAAAGGGACGCGTCAGCAGCGTTGCCGCGCCAGCCGGATCGCCGGCTTTCAGCAGATCGCGGATGCGGCTTGACGACACCGCCTCCCCCCCTGCCCCGACCGCACAAACGGTGTCGACGCTGAAACCGTGGCACTCCCCCAGCGCGGCCAACACGGAAATATTGCCGCCGCGACCTTTTCCAAAGGTGAAGTCGTCGCCCGTCACCACGCCCGCGACGCCCAGCCCCGCCACCAGCCGCTGCGCAACGAATTCCTCCGCCGTCAGCCCGGCGAGCGCGGCGTCAAAGCCGAACACCACCATGCCGTCCGCCCCGGCTACGGCGAACAACCGCGCGCGCTGGTCGAGTGTCGTCAGGCGAAACGGCGCGGCATCGGGCTTGAAGAAGCGCACCGGATGCGGATCGAAGGTCGCGACCAGCAGCGGCCGCCCCTCGGCCCGCGCCCGCTCCCGCGCGCGCCCGACGACCGCCTGATGGCCCAGGTGAAAGCCGTCGAAATTGCCAAGCGCCACGATGCCGCCGCGCAAAGCCTCGGGCACCTCGGCACCCCCGTCAAGGCGCTCCATAGCCACGGGCTATAGGGGGGCGAGCGTCACGAAGCTATAGGCGGGGCGTTCCCCTTCCGCCGCAAAATCCTCGCGCGCAATCTCGCGCCAGCCGACGAAAGGCGGCACGATCGCGTCGCCCGGTGGCGCGATATGGACTTCGGTCAATTCGATGCGAGTCGCGCGCGGCAGGAACAGCGCATAGACCTCCGCGCCGCCAATCACTGCCGCTGGGCCGCCGCAGAGCGCCAGCGCGCTGTCCGGATCATGCGCTGGCTCCGCACCGACGGCGCGCCAATCCGGACAGCGCGTGAGGACGATATGGCGCCTTCCCGGCAAGGGTGTGGGGAAACTCTCGAAAGTCTTGCGGCCCATGATCATCGGCAGGCCCATCGTCATCGCCTTGAACCGCTTCATGTCGGCGGGCAGACGCCAGGGGATTTTGCCGTCGGCGCCGATCACGCCATTGTCGGCGCGGGCGAGGAAGAAAGTGATCACACCGCCACCGGTGCCTTGATGTGCGGATCGGCGATATAATCGTGGATCGCGAAATCCTCATACTCGTAACCGTCGATCGCGTCCGGCTTGCGCAGGATTTCGAGGCGCGGCAGCGGCCCCGGCGTGCGCGACAATTGCAGCCGCGCTTGCTCGAGATGGTTCAGGTACAGATGGCAATCGCCGCCGGTCCAGATGAAATCGCCCGCCTCCAGCCCGCATTGATCGGCGAGGATGTGGGTGAGCAGCGCATAGCTGGCGATATTGAACGGCACGCCGAGGAAGACATCGGCCGATCGCTGGTAAAGCTGGAGCGACAGCTTGCCGTTCGCGACATGCGTCTGGAACAGGCAGTGGCACGGCGCGAGCGCCATCCGCGGCAAGTCCGCCGGGTTCCACGCCGACACGATCTGGCGCCGCGACGCAGGGGTCTCGCGAATCTGGCGGATCAGCTCGGCGATTTGGTCGATATGGGCGCCGTCGGGCGTTTCCCAGTCGCGCCATTGCTTGCCGTACACCGGGCCGAGCTCGCCCGCGTCATCGGCCCATTCGTCCCAGATGCTCACCTTGCGATCCTGCAGCCAGCGCACATTGGTGTCACCCCGCAGGAACCACAGCAGTTCGATGATGATCGATCGCAGGTGCAATTTCTTGGTGGTGACGAGCGGAAAACCGTCGCTCAGCCGAAAGCGCATCTGGTGGCCGAACACCGACAAGGTGCCGACGCCGGTGCGGTCGGCGGTCTCGACGCCGTCGTCGAGGATGCGCTGCATAAGGTCGTGATAGGCGTGCATCGGCGAATGCTAGCGTGTCGCGGCGGCGCGGCCAAGCGCGCTCACTTGAGCCGACACCCCTTGATCCGGGCAGGATCAGGGCGCGGACCCACCGCTTTGAACGCCGCCAGATAGCCGCCCGCCGAGGGCATGTCGTCGGTCGACACCAGCTGATAACCAATGGCCGCGAATTCGCATTTGAGCAGCGCGGGCGGCGTCCCGTGATTCTGGGTCGGGCGATCAGCGTCGACGACGATCACCAGCCCGTCGGGCTTGAGCGACGGCCGCAGCCGCCAGAGGAATTCATAGGGCTGCGCAATCTCATGATACATATGCACCATGAAAACGCGGTCGAAGCTGTCGTCGGGCAGCTTGGGATCGGCGGGTTCGCCAAGCCGCACCGACACGCTTTGCAACCGTTCGCGCGTGACGCGTTCGGCGAGTGCATCGCGCACGGCGGGGATGATATCCTGCGCCAGCACGCGCCCGCTCGGCCCGACGCGCTGGGCGAGGCGGATGGTGTAGTAACCCTCACCCGCGCCGATATCGGCCACCGTCATCCCGGGCGCGATCCGGGCCTTGTTCATCACTTCGCCGGCTTCATTCTTGCGATCACGCGCTTCTTCGGTCGACCAGCGTGGCGACACGATGCGCGCCACCGGGCGGTCGGGCGCCGGAAACGACGGCGCCGCGCTCTGGCCACAGGCGCCCAGCAGCGCCAGCACGGCGGCAAGGGCGGTGCGCGCCTTAATCGACGTCCTCCACATCGACCGTTTCGCCGGTCACGCGCTGCGACAATGCGGCGGCCATGAACGGATCGAGTGCGCCATCGAGCACATCGCCGGGCGCGGTCGAGACGACGCCGGTGCGCAAATCCTTCACCATCTGATAGGGTTGCAGGACATAGGAGCGGATCTGGTGGCCCCAGCCGATATCGGTCTTGCTATCGTTTTCGGCATTGGCCGCCGCCTCGCGAATCGCCAGTTCACGCTCATAGAGCCGCGCGCGAAGCTGGTTATAGGCCTCGGCCTTGTTCTTGTGCTGGCTGCGCTGGTTCTGGCACTGCACGACGATCCCCGTGGGAATATGCGTGATGCGCACTGCCGAATCGGTGGTATTGATGTGCTGCCCCCCGGCTCCGCTCGCGCGGTAGGTGTCGATCCGCAGGTCGCTTTCGTTGTAATCGACCTCGATATTGTCGTCGATCACCGGATAGACCCAGACGCTGGCAAAGCTCGTGTGCCGCCGCGCCGCGCTGTCATAGGGGCTGATGCGCACCAGCCGGTGCACGCCGCTTTCGGTCTTGGCATAGCCGTAGGCATTCTCGCCCTTCAGCAGCAATGTGGCGGACTTGATGCCCGCCTGCTCGCCCGAATGCTGGTCGATCAGCTCGACCTTCATGCCGCGCCGCTCGGCCCAGCGGGTGTACATGCGGCTGAGCATCCCTGCCCAATCCTGGCTTTCGGTGCCGCCCGCGCCTGCATTGACTTCGATATAGGTGTCGTTGGCGTCGGCCTCGCCGGCCAGCAGCGCCTTGATCTTGTCCTCATTGGCGCGCGCGGCGAGCCGGGCGAGATCGGCGACGCCTTCATCGGCCATCGCGCCGTCGCCTTCGGCGTCGGCCATTTCGATCAGTTCGGCGGTGTCGCTCAGCTCCTGCTCGATCGCGCGCGTCGCCGCGATCGCTTCGTCGAGGCGGCGGCGTTCGCGCATCACCGCTTGCGCGGCCTTGGCATCGTTCCACAAACTCGGGTCCTCGACGCGCGCATTGAGCTCGTCGAGGCGACGGAGCGCACGGTCCCAGTCGAGGAACCGGCGGACAAGGGCGAGCGACTCGTGGATGCTGTCGATATGGGCCTGCGCCTCGGCGCGCATTGAACTTCAACCTTTTTTCACTGGCCACCGCGTCGCCAGCGGAACGCGACGACCGGGCGGCGACGATTGACCGTCTATCTGATGAGCCGCAGCTGCTGCCGCTAGTAGATTCCGCCCTGCCTTTGCAAGAAATCGCTGTCGCTCTGGCGTTTGGCGGGGTTGGCCTGCGGGGCCACTTCCCGCGGGCGCGCGACGACGGCAGGATCGGCACCCACCGACCGCGCCACCGCGCGGCGCGGTTCGCTGTCGGGCTTGAAGGCTTCCCAGATTACGGCCGCCTTGGGGTCGTCGCTCGGCCAGCCGCCATAGACCGGACGGCCCGATCCGCGGTCGATCCGCACGAAGCGCACGCCAGCGGGCGCGCGGAACGGGAGCGGATCGAGCCCTTCATAAGCTTTTTCGGCAAACGCCTTGAAGATCGGCGCGGCGAGCGTGCCGCCCTGCGCATAGCCACCCAGACTCTTGGGACTGTCATAACCGATATACAGGCCAGCGATGATCTGCGGCGTCCCCCCGATGAACCACACATCGGTCGGCCCGGTCGAGGTGCCGGTCTTGCCCATAATCGGCCGGTTGAGATCGCGCAGCACGGTCGCGGTGCCGCGCTGGATGACGCCTTCGGTGATGTGCACCATCTGGAACGCCGACACCGCGTCGATCACTTGCCGCTGGCGCACGACCGGGCGCGGCATCGCGCGGCCATTCCAGTCGGGCGCGTTGCACCGCGCGCAAGCGCGCCAGTTTTCGGGCCACACCACCTTGCCGTGGCGATCCTGCACATAGTCGATCAGGGTCGATGGGGCGCCGCGCCCCTGATTGGCGATGATCGAAAAGGCGTTGACCATCCGCTGCACCGTCGTCTCACCCGCACCGAGCGCGATCGATAGATAGGGCGGGTATTTGCCGATCCCCATCCGGCTGATCGTGTCGACGACATGGTCCATCCCGACTGTGCTGGCGGCGCGCACCGTCATCAGGTTGCGCGATTGCTCAATCCCCCAGCGCAAAGTGTGCGGCCCCGATCCTTGCCCGCCGCCGAAGTTGCGGAAGCATTTCTGCCCCAGCCGCGCGCCCTGATAGACGCAGTAAGGCGCGTCGACGACGATCGAGGCGGGCGTCATGCCGTTTTCGAGCGCGGCCGAATAAACGATCGGCTTGATCGTCGATCCCGGCTGCCGCATCGCCTGCGTCGCGCGGTTGAATGAATTGAGCCGCGCATCGAACCCGCCCTGCATCGCCAGCACGCGGCCGGTCGATGGCTGTTCGACCACCATCCCGCCCGACACGCGCGGGATCGCGCGCATCGCGAACACATCGCCTTCGGGCGCGACCGAGATGATGTCGCCGGGGACAATCGCCGCGAAGACATTGCCGCCCTTGCCGCGCACCGGCATTTGCGCGGCCCAGCGCGGCAGCATGCCCGTCTTGCCATCGGCAAAGCCGATCACCGCCTGATTGTCGCCACGCGCGATCACGATCGCCGCGCGCCAATCCTCATAATCAAGCCCGATATTGGTGTTGAGGAAGGGTTGCAGCCACCCGCCGCTCTCCGCCGAGGCGCCGGCCGGCAGATCGACATGGCCGAGCGGCCCATTCCACCCACGCCCGCGATCATAGCGGAGCAGCCCTTCGCGCAGCGCCTTTTGCGCATATTGCTGGAGCTGCGGGTCATAGGAGGTGCGCACCCACAGCCCGCCCGAATAGACGCTATATGGCCCGTCGCGTTCGCTTTCGCCGAATTTGTCGATCAATTGGCGGCGGACTTCCTCGACGAAATAGCCGCCGACGCGCTCGAACTTCGGCGTCTGGCGCAGCACCGCGCCGATTGGCTCGGCATTGGCCTGATCAAATTGCGCCTGGTTGATGAAGCGGTTCTTGAGCATTTCGCGCAGCACATAATTGCGCCGCCCCAGCGCGCGCTCGGTATTGCGGAACGGATCGAACAGCGACGGCCCCTTGGGCAGAATCGCGAGGAAAGCGAACTGGCCGAGCGTCAGTTCGGTCAATTCCTTGTCGAAATAGGCATGGCTCGCCGCCGCGACGCCGAACGCATTGCGACCCAGCGGGATCTGGTTGAGGTAAAGTTCCAGAATCTGCTGCTTGGTCAGCGTGTCCTCGATCCGGTACGCCAGAATTGCTTCGCGCAGCTTGCGCACCGGCGAATATTCGTTGCCGACGAGCAGGTTCTTGGCGACCTGCTGGGTGATCGTCGACCCGCCCTTGGCGCGCTTTCCCGTGCCAAGCTTGCTGACATAATCGATCACCGCGCCCGCGACGCCGGGATAATCGACGCCGTGATGTTCGAAAAAGCTCTTGTCCTCAGCCGCCAGGAACGCGCGCACGAGCAAAGGCGGATATTCGTCATAGCTCAACTCGACGCGGCGTTCGCGCGCATAGCTGTGGATCGGCATCCCCTCGACCGAGCGGACATTGGTCGGCAGCGGCGGTTCATAAGTGCGCAGCTTGTCGACCGAGGGCAGATCGCGCGCGACCAGCACCCAGACGAGCGCATAGGCAATCGCCGCCAGCGCTGCGAGCACCGCCAGCAGCTTGCCCCACCAGCGCGCCCACACCCAGCGCACCCCGGCCCGCAAGCGGTTGGTCTCGCGGTGCAGGCGGAAATTTACGGACGAGTCAGACGCTGGCATGATTGGCGCAGGCTGTAGCAAAACTGGCGCCGCGCGCCAGTGGGCGTATGCGTCATCCCCCCGCCCCCATCGTCACCCCGGCGCACAGGGGACAGGGTTTGGTACGAATCCCCTTGCCCCCCGTTCGTGTCGAGCGAAGTCGAGGCGAGCGGAGCGAGCGGCGCCAAGCGCACCGCTTGTGGCCTGTTTCTCGACTTCGCTCGAAACAAGCGGGTGCAGAGATCAGCAAGAGGCCCCTAGTTCGACGCCAGTCGCCGCGCGAAATGGATGTCGACCGCGCGCCGAACGCTTTCGGCGATTCTTGCCCGCCCCTCGCGCGAATCGATGAACGCCGCGTCGCGCGGGTTGGAGATGTAGCCCGTTTCGAACAGGATCGACGGCATGTCGGGCGCCTTGAGCACCACGAGCGAGGCCATGCGGTGGAAATTGGGCTTCACCGGCACCAGCGGCCGGGCTTCACGACCGAGCAATTGCGCGAAACTCGCCGAATTGTTCATCGTCTCGCGCTGGGTGAGATCGATCAGCAGCGACGAAATGTCGGGCGATGCCTCGGCCAGATTAATGCCCTGAATAATGTCGGCCTTGTTCTCGCGCGCCGCCAGCCGCGCGGCTTCCTTGTCGGACGCGACTTCGGACAGGGTATAGACCGAGGCGCCTGACGCATCGCCGCCGCCGACGCTGTCGCAGTGGACCGAAATGAACAGATCGGCCTTCAGCTTGCGCGCGACGCCATAGCGCTCCTGCAACACCAGAAAGCGATCATCGTCGCGGGTCAGCGCCACGCGCACCCGGCCTGAGGCTAGCAATTCGTCGCGGATCGCCTTGGCGATGCGCAGCGTTACATCCTTTTCCTTGAGGCCCGTGGTCGGCGAAATTGCGCCCGGATCGATGCCGCCATGCCCCGGGTCGATCACCACCAGCGGACGGCTATCGTCGTCGCCGTAAACGCGGGGCAGCGCGAGCTGCGCGCGCGGCGCCGGGATCGGCGTGGTCACGCTATAGCTCGCCGGGATCGCGCGGCCGCCATAGCTGAACGGCGGCAGATAGCGCAGCTTGCCCTCGGCTGCCGCGCGCGCAAACCGCGCATCGCTGACGGTGCGCAGCGCGAGCGTCAGCGTCATGCCATCGGCGCCGAACCGCCCTTCAGAGACGATTGCCGGCTGCGCGAGATCGAGCACGATGCGCGCGCCATCGCCATAAACGCCCTGCCGCACGCGCAGCACCGGACCGTCGGTGGTCGACACGCCCCCCGGCGTCGCCCCCACGACATCGATCGCGATCCGCTGCGGCCCGTCAAGCAGCACCGCGGAGGCGCCCGCGACGCGCGCGTCAAAATGCAGGACGACATGATCGGCGGCGACTTCGACCCGCTCGACGGTCGCAGCCCAGGCCGGCACACCGCCGAACCACAATGTCAGCATGGCCAGGAAAAAAGACACAGGGCGGTATTGCCGCGCGGGGGCACCGCCGGTCCAGCGAAAAGGCATTGCGGGGGGGCTCCGCTCGGTTACTCGATTGAACCGCTCCTAGCCGCGCCCTTGTCAAATCGTCGTGAAAGGAGGCGGTTAACAGGGCATTCGGCATCTTCTTGCCGTTCGAGCGGCAAATTCATGCCGGTTGCTGCTTGCGGATAGCAGTGCTACGCATGAAACATATCGGCTGATGCCTGAGGCGTCGCGCCGATAAACCAACCGCTGATGGGCGATCTCGCCCGCGCGCGGTTCATCCAGGTTGACGTCCGCATGTTGCATTCCCCTTGCCCCGCACACCGACCGGCCCACGCCGACGGGTTTGCGGTCGCGTGGGGCTTGGCGGCCCCATTTGGGTCGGATGCACAGCGGGCAGACGCAGTTTACATCATCCCGCTCGCGTCTGGGGCAGGCCGCTTCGCCGCCGCCCAGCGCACGCCATTTCGCGCGCGAACCCCATTTTCCGGCGCCGCGCGCGCACGGAGACCAATAAATGACCATGCGTATGCTGATCGACGCGCGGCACCGGGAGGAAACCCGGGTTGCCGTCGTCAAAGGGAACCGAATCGAGGAGTTTGATTTCGAATCCGCCGAGCGCAAGCAGCTCAAAGGCAATATCTATCTCGCCAAGGTGACGCGCGTGGAGCCATCGCTCCAGGCCGCTTTCGTCGACTACGGCGGCAACCGCCACGGCTTCCTCGCTTTTTCGGAAATTCACCCCGACTATTACCAGATCCCCAAGGAGGATCGCGAAGCGCTGCTCCGCGAAGAGGCCGAGCACGCCGCCGAAGAAGCGGCACTGCGCGCCGAGCATGACGACGATGAGGATGACGGCGACGACGACGGCAATGGGGAGGCCGATCGCGACGCCGCCGAACGCCGCGACGACGACGGCGATGGCGAGTCCGAAACCGCGAGCGAAGGCGAGGATGCGCCGCGCCGCCGCGCCAAGTCGAGCGGCGGCGACGATGTCGATGCCTTGCGCGAACGCCGGATGAACCTGCGCCGCCGCTACAAGATTCAGGACGTCATCCGGCGGCGGCAAGTGCTGTTGGTGCAGGTCGTCAAGGAGGAACGCGGCAACAAGGGTGCGGCGCTCACCACCTATCTGAGCCTCGCGGGCCGTTACTGCGTGCTGATGCCCAACACGTCGCATGGTGGCGGGATCAGCCGCAAAATCTCCAACGCCGCCGACCGTAAGCGTTTGAAGTCGATCATGGCCGATCTGCGGCTGCCGCCGTCGATGGGCTGCATCGTCCGCACGGCGGGCCTCCAGCGCACCAAGGTCGAGATCAAGCGCGACTTCGATTATCTCGCGCGGCTGTGGGACGAAATCCGCGAAAAGACGCTCGCCTCCGCCGCGCCGGCGCTCGTCTATGGCGACAGCGACCTGATCAAGCGCGCGATCCGCGACATCTATAACAAGGATATCGACGAGGTGATCGTCGAAGGCGACGAAGGCTATGCCCAGGCCAAGCAGTTCATGAAGCTGCTGATGCCGAGCCATGCCCGCCGCGTGAAGCATTACAGCGACCCCGTGCCGCTGTTCCAAAGGAGCGCGGTCGAGGATCAGCTCGCGGCAATGTATCACCCGGTGGTCCAGCTGAAGTCAGGCGGCTATCTGGTGATCAACCCGACCGAGGCGCTCGTCTCGATCGACATCAACTCGGGGCGCTCGACCCGCGAGCATAATATCGAGCAGACCGCGACCGCGACCAACCTCGAAGCCGCGCAGGAAATCGCGCGCCAGTTGCGCTTGCGCGACAT
This sequence comes from uncultured Stakelama sp., assembly GCA_964449575.1. Taxonomy (GTDB): domain Bacteria; phylum Pseudomonadota; class Alphaproteobacteria; order Sphingomonadales; family Sphingomonadaceae; genus Sphingomonas. Next base: position 176,397 of record CAYUYZ010000001.1, on the reverse strand, counting down.
GGCCGGCCTCGTCGTCATCGACTTCATCGACATGGACAACAACTCCAACGTCCGCAAAGTCGAAAAGGCGATGAAGGAGGCGATGAAGAACGATCGCGCCCGTATTCAGGTCGGTCGCATTTCGTCCTTCGGGCTGATGGAGATGAGCCGCCAGCGTTTGCGCACCGGCGTGCTCGAAGCTTCCACCCGCCCCTGCCCGCATTGCGAAGGCTCGGGCTTCGTCCGTACCGCCTCGTCGGCAGGTCTGTCGGCGCTGCGGCTGATCGAGGATGAGGCCGCGCGCGGTCGCGGCTCGATCATCACTTTGCGCGCGAGCCAGGAAGCCGCCTTCTACTTGCTCAACCGCAAGCGCGCCGAACTCGCCGAGATCGAGGAACGCTACGGCGTGACGGTCGAAGTCATGTCCGACGGCGAACGCGAGGGCGCGCGCATGGCGGTCGAGGCATCGGGTCCGCCGCCGGCCTTCACGCCGCGCTTCGAACCGCCCAAGGTCGATCTCGACGACGATATCGATGACGTCGAGGAAGAAATCGACGAGGAAGAGGAAGCCGAAGAAGAACCCGCCGAGCGCAGCGAGCGTCCGCGTGATGCCCGCCCCCCGCGCGAGGATCGCCCCGCCGAGGGCGACGGCACGCGCCGCAAACGGCGGCGTCGACGCGGCCGTCGCGGTCGCAGTGCGGAGGGCGGTGAGCGCAGCGATGCACCGGGCGAAGGCTTTGAGCGTGACGATGAGCGTCCGGTCGATGCCGGAGGCGATGAGGCCTATGCCGGTGACGACACCGGCGACGACACCAGCGAAGCGACTGGCGCCGAAACCGCCGAGCGCGGCGAAGGCGGGGCATCGCGCCGTCGGGGCCGTCGCGGTCGCCGGGGTCGGCGTGGCGAGGGTCAGCAAAGCGACACTGGCGCGCCGGTTGAAGTCGATGCGGCGCCTGAGTCCGACGGGCTTGCCGAAACCGCCGAAATTGCGGTCGAGGAACCCGCAGCCAAGCCCGCACGCCGTCGTCGCGGCAAGGCAGCCGAAGCCGTCGCTGAGGCTCCTGAGCTGACCACCCCCGTCGAGGCCGAGCCCGTCGCCGAGGAAGCACCGAAGCGGACGCGCAGCCGCGCCAAAAAGGCCGAGGTCGCGGTCGAAGCGGCGGCCGAAGCCCCGGTCGACGCCGAAACTGCCGAAGAACCCGCCGCCAAGCCCAAGCGCGCGCGCCGTAAAAAGGCCGACGTCGCTGAAGCCGAACCGGTTGCCGAAGTCGAAGCTGCTCCCGCCGAGGTGACAGCCGACGCAGCGCCCGAACCGGTCGCGTCGAACAACGATGCAGCGGCCCCGGACGCTGGCCCCGCCGCCCCGCGCCGCAAGGGCTGGTGGAGCAGCACCTTCGGCGGCTGAACGCCTAACGCGCCCGTGCCGCCTGATCCGGCGGCGCGGGCGCACCGGCAATCGTTGAACGCAATCGCGAATTGGCCGATAACCGACTCATGAAGAAATTCGTCGCCGCGCTCGCGCTTTCGCTCCTTGCCGCCGCGCAGCCTGCGCACGCCCAGTCGATCCTGCGCGATGCCGAGACCGAGGCGATGTTCGACGACATGTCGCGCCCCCTGATCATCGCCGCCGGGCTGTCCCCGCGCAACGTCAAGGTCGTGCTGATCCAGGACGACTCGATCAACGCGTTCGTTGCGGGCGGCCAGACCGTCTATGTCCATTCGGGGCTGATCGCGTCGGCCGACAATGCCAATCAGGTGCAGGGCGTGATCGCGCATGAACTCGGCCATATCGCCGACGGCCATGTCCCGCTCGCCGATGCCGGCATCAAGCCTGCGGTCGCGATCCAGATTTTGAGCCTCGTGCTCGGCGTCGCCGCCGCCGCCGCCGGGTCGGGCGACGCGGCCGCCGGCATCATCGCGGCGGGGCAGCAGGCCGCGATCGGCAAATATCTCGCCTTCAGCCGCGTGCAGGAATCAACGGCGGACGCGACTGGCGCCAAGTTCCTGCAAACGGCGGGCGTCAGCGGGCGCGGGATGCTCGAATTCTTCAAGAAGCTCCAAAATCTCGAGTATCGCGCGGGCTATAACAACATCGACCCCTTTTCGCAGAGCCACCCCTTGAGCGGCGAGCGCGTCGCGACGCTGACCGAAACGGTGCGCGAGTCACCCGCGTTCGGCAGGCCGACCGATCCCATGCTCGAAGACAAGTTCAAACGGGTGAAGGCCAAGCTTGCCGGGTACGTCAACGATCCGCCGCGCACGCTGACCGCTTATCCGGTCGAGGATCAGAGCATCTACGCCCATTACGCGCGCGCCTATGCCTATCACAAAGGCGGCTATCCTGAGAAAGCCAATGCCGAGGCCGATGCGCTGGTGAAGGCGCTGCCACACGATCCCTATTTCCTTGAGATCAAGGGCCAGATTCTGCTCGAATCAGGCAAACCCGATGAGGCACTGACCCCGCTTCGCGAAGCCACCGAGCGCAGCGGCTACCAACCGCTGATCGCAACCACCTTCGGCCACGCATTGATCGCGACCGAAAACCCCGCGCATTTCCCCGAAGCCGAAAAGGTGCTGCGGCAGGCAGTCGGCCGCGACAGCGAAAATCCCTTTGCCTGGTTCCAATTGGGCGTCGTTTACGAACGCAAGGGCGACGTGCCCCGCGCGCTACTCGCGACCGCCGAACGCGCAGCACTCAACGGCGATCTTCGCACCACGTCGGTCAGTGCACGCGGCGCGCTGGCGGGCCTGCCGCCCAACACGCCCGACTGGATTCGCGCGCAGGATCTGGTGCTGCTGACGCAAAATGTGATCGACGACCAACGCAGAGGGCGGCGATGAACCGGTTGCTGCTGTTGGCGGTGGCGATTGGCGCCGCGTTGCTGGGTGCGGGCGGGATGTATTTCGCGGGCCGCATGGGGGCACCCATCGCCAGCGACCGCGCGCGTACCGAGCAGATCGTCCACGACTATCTCGTCAGTCACCCCGAAGTGCTGGTCGAAGCATCGAGCGCGCTGCGCCGCCGCCAAAGCGGGCAAGCGATCGACGCCGACAAGGCTGCGATCCTCGAACCCTTCGGCACTGCCTGGGCAGGCAATCCGCGCGGTGATGTGACGATCGTCGAATATTTCGACTATAATTGCGGCTATTGCCGATCGAGCCTCCCGCTGATCGACGAACTGCTCGCAGCCGATCCGGGCTTGCGCATCGTCTACCGCGACTGGCCGATCCTGTCGCAGGAAAGCGCGACCGCCGCGCGCTACAGCCTGGCGGCCGCCGACATGGGCAAGTTCCGCGAATTCAACCGCGCGCTCTACGCCGGCGGTCAAGTGAGCGAGGCAACGCTTGCCGCTGCCACCGCGACCGCCGGGCTCGACCTCGCCAAGGTGCAGGCCGCTGCCAATTCCCCGCGGATCGAGGCCGAACTCGCACGCAATCTCGACACTGCCAAGAAGCTGGGGATGAGCGGCACCCCGTCCTGGGTGATCGGCGATCAGGTCATCTCCTCGGCGCTGCCGATCGAGGAATTGAAACGGCTGGTGGCCGAGGCGCGAAAGGCGCGCTGAGAGCGGCTTTCCTTTGATCTCCACTTCATTCTCTTCCCCGTTCGTTTCGAGCGAAGTCGAGAAACAGGCCACAAGCGATGTCCCCCTTGGCTTGTTTCCCGACTGCGCTCGAAACGAACGGGGGATATGGGGATTAGGCAGAAAGGGACACGCCGAGCATTGTCGCTCCCGCCCCCCGCCCCTATCTCCAGCCCTCACGCCATTCGGGGACACCACGCCTTTGGAACCGATCCTCGCCATTTCCGGTCTCACCAAAACCTATGCCTCGGGCCTCACCGCGCTCGACCATGTCGATCTGTCGATCGCCAAGGGGGAAATCTTCGCGCTGCTCGGCCCTAATGGCGCGGGCAAGACGACGCTGATCTCGATCGTCTGCGGCATCGTGACCGCGAGCGGCGGCAGCGTAAGCGTCGCAGGATATGACATTGCGCGCGATTATCGCCAGGCGCGCTACCGGATCGGGCTGGTGCCGCAGGAGCTATCGACCGACGCTTTCGAACGCGTGATCGACACGGTCACGTTCAGCCGGGGCCTGTTCGGCCGCAAGCCCGACCCCGCGCATATCGAGCGGATCCTGCGCGACCTGTCGCTGTGGGACAAGCGCAACGCGAAAATCATGGCGCTGTCGGGCGGGATGAAGCGCCGCGTACTGATCGCCAAGGCGCTCGCCCACGAACCCGAGGTGCTGTTCCTCGACGAGCCGACCGCCGGGGTCGATGTCGAGCTGCGCCGCGACATGTGGGCGCTGGTGCGCAAGCTGCGCGACGGCGGCACCACGATTATTCTCACGACGCACTATATCGAAGAGGCCGAGGAAATGGCCGACCGCGTCGGTGTGATCCTGAAGGGCAAGCTGATCCTCGTTGAGGAAAAAGCGACGTTGATGCAGAAACTCGGCAAGCGCACCCTCACCGTGACGCTCACCGAACCGCTGAGCGCCGTGCCGCCCGCGCTTACCGAGTGGGCGCCGTCCCTCAAGAATGACGGCCACGAACTCGAATATGTGTTCGAGGCGGGCAGCGAGCGCACCGGCATCGCCGGCTTGCTACGCGCGATCGGTGACGCGGGGATCGCGTATAAGGACCTCAACACCCAGCAAAGCTCGCTCGAGGACATCTTCGTGGGGCTGCTCCACGACGCAGGCGAGCATGCGCTGGCAGAGGAAGTCGCGGCATGAACGGCTTCAACTGGGCGGGCGTCGCCGCGATCTACCGCTTCGAACTCGCGCGCTTCCGCCGCACGATCCTGACCAGCCTGGCGACCCCGGTCATCACGACGTCGCTCTATTTCGTGGTGTTCGGCTCCGCCATCGGCGGGCGGATCAACACCGTCGACGGCGTGCCTTACGGCGCGTTCATCGTGCCGGGGCTGATGCTGCTGTCGATGCTGACCGAAGGCATCGGCAATGCGAGCTTCGGCATTTACCTGCCCAAATGGTCGGGCACGATTTACGAGCTGCTGTCGGCGCCGCTGTCGCCGTTCGAGACGGTGCTGGCGTACGTGGGCGCGGCGGCGACCAAGTCGATGATCCTCGGCCTCGTCATTTTCGCCACCGCGCATCTGTTCGTCGCGCTGCCGATCGCGCATCCGGTGTATATGGTCGCGTTCATGGCACTGACGGCGATCACCTTCTGCCTGTTCGGCTTCGTGCTGGGCATCTGGGCGAACAGTTTCGAGCAGTTGCAGATCATCCCGCTACTGGTGATCACCCCGCTGACCTTCCTCGGCGGCACTTTCTACTCGATCTCGATGCTGCCGCCGGCGTGGCAGAAAGTCGCGCTGCTCAACCCGATCGTGTACCTCATCAGCGGCTTTCGCTGGACCTTCTTCGGGCGCGGCGACGTCAGCATTGGCTGGAGCCTGGGTGTGACCGGCGTGTTCCTGCTGCTGTGCCTGGGCGCGGTCGCGTGGATTTTCCGGACCGGGTGGCGGCTGAAGAGTTGAGCCAGACTCACCGCATCACCGGCAACACCACCCGCGATCCCGCGCACACCTTCTGCTCCGCCTTCACATAATCCTCCGGCCGGGCCTTCGCGATGTTCGGCACAAAAGTCTGCGGATTGCGGTCGATCACCGGGAACCAGCTCGACTGGATTTGCACCATGATCCGGTGGCCCTTTTTGAAGACATGGTCGTGGTCGCGCAAAGGCACGTCCCACGCGGTCACTTGTCCCGGCACCAGCGCCTGCGGGGTTACGTCGCTTTTCAGGAAGCGCCCGCGCCGGATTTCCATTGCGATCGGCCACTGATAGCCGTTGAGCTGCCGGGTATAGGCACCCAGCGGCGCGCCCTGATTGAACGTCTCATAATCGTCGGGCAGCACATCGATCAGCTTGACCACGAAATCGCTGTCGGTGCCGCTGGTCGAGGCCATCAGCTCGGCGGCGATCTGGCCCGTCACCGTCAAATCCTCGGTCAGTGGCGCCGAGACATAGCTCAGCACATCGGGGCGGTGATCGACGAAGCGCTGGTCTTCGGCTTCCCACCAGCGCCATTCGGGGCGCGGATAAGTCGGCGAGATCGGGCGCGGGCGGAACGGCACCGGATTGGCCGGGTCCGACACATAGGAGCGACACGCCTCGCCGCTCGCCGGCGCCGTGAAATCGAGCGCGCCGTCGGCGTGGAGGTACAGCGCGGTCGCGGTCGTCCCCTTGGGCGGCCAACTTTCGTAATTCTTCCAGGCCCAGGATCCCGACTGGAACATCCGCGCTTCGAAATTCGGGCGCGCGCCCTTGCCGTGCAGCCAATAACGGAAGAACGGCGCCTGAATCTCGTCGCGGAATTGCTGCGGATGATCGACCGCGACCGGAATCCGCCCGACATCCTTGCCCGGCGCCGACCAGGTGCCGTGCGCCCAGGGCCCCGCGACCATCTGGCTCAAATGATCGGGGTCATTCTGCTTCTGCTTGGCGTAGATTTGCCACGATCCCCACGGGTCTTCCTGATCCCAAAAGCCCGCGACATTGAGCGTCGGCACCGTGGTCTTGCCGAGCGCATCGGACCAGCGCTGCGCGGTGTAGAAAGCATCATGATTGGGGTGGTCGAACAGCGCCGTCGCCATCGGCACCTTGCCCTGCCAGATTTTGTCGAGGTTCGCCGCGCTGCCGAGCTTCAGGAAATAATCATAGGTATCGACGCCGCCATAGTCGAAATCGGGCGAATTGCCCTTGGTAAGCTGGAGCGACGATACCCAATCGGCGGTGTAGCTCAGCCGCAGCGCGCCGTTGCGGTGGAGATCGTCATTCTGCCAATAATCGATCCACGCCGCCTGCGGGCTGACCGCTTTCAGCGCCGGATGCGGCTTGGCGAGCGCAATCGCGGCGGCGAAACCGGGGTAGCTGATCCCCCACATCCCGACCTTGCCATTATTGCCCTTCACATTTTTGACCAGCCAGCCGACCGCGTCATAGGCGTCGGTCGCTTCGTCCGGCCCCTTGGGCGTCAGCGCCGTCGACAAGGTGAACACCCCGTCCGATCCGAACCGTCCGCGCATCGACTGGAACACGAAGATATAGCCATCGTCGACCAAGGTCTTCCACCCGCCCGGCACGCGTGGCGGCGCGCCTTGAGGAACACCGTAAGGGGTACGCTGGAACAGGATCGGCAGCGGCCCCTTGGCGGCGGTGGGGCGGATGATCACCGTCTCCATCTTCGCCCCGTCGCGCATCGGCACCATCAGCTTTTCGAAAGTGAAGGGCGCTTGTGGCGCGACGGCGGGCGCTGGGGCCGCCTGCGGACGCGCGAAGGCAGCCGGTGCCGCGACGGCAGCGAGCAGGACGGCGATATGGGTCAGGCGCATGCGGCGGGGTTCCTGCGTGGGGGTGGGACCCCAACAGGCTATCGGTGCATGTTGGTGGGCGCAACCGCCCTCAATCGATCCGGCGTTCGCCCTTGACCCAGCGCACGGTGCCGCTCGACGCGCGCATCACGACGCTGTGCGTGATCAGCTTGCCGCCGACGCGCTTGACGCCACCGAGCAGCGATCCGTCGGTCACGCCGGTCGCGGCAAAAATGCAGTCGCCCTTCGCCAGTTCCTTCAGGTCGTACTGCTTGTCGAGATCGGTGACGCCCCATTTCGCCGCGCGCGCGCGCTCATCATCGTTGCGGAAGACGAGCCGCCCCTTGAACTGCCCGCCGACGCAGCGCAGCGCCGCCGCCGCCAGCACGCCTTCAGGCGCGCCGCCCTGGCCGATATAGATATCGATGTTGGTTTCAGGGTTCGTCGTCGCGATCACACCCGCGACATCGCCATCGTCGATCAGCACGATGCCACAGCCGATCTTGCGGAGTTCCTTGATCAGCTTTTCGTGGCGCGGGCGATCGAGCACGCAGGCGATGATCTCCTTGGGCTTCACGCCCTTGGCCTTGGCCAGCGCCTTCACATTTTCGGTCGGCGTCTTGTCGAGGTCGATCAGGTCCTTGGGGTAACCCGGCCCGACCGCGATCTTGTCCATATAGACGTCGGGCGCGTTGAGCAGGCAGCCTTCCTCGGCAATCGCCAGCACCGCGAGCGCATTCGGCCCGGCCTTCGCGGTGATCGTCGTGCCTTCGAGGGGGTCGAGCGCAATGTCGATCTTCGGTCCCTTGCCGATCGCCGAGCCGACCTTTTCGCCGATATAGAGCATCGGCGCTTCGTCGCGCTCGCCCTCACCGATCACCACGGTGCCGTCCATGTAGAGCTTGTTGAGCGCCTCCCGCATCGCTTCGACCGCGGCGGCATCGGCGGCCTTCTCATCCCCGCGCCCGATCAGGCTGGCGGCGGCGACGGCCGCAGCTTCGGTAACGCGCACCATTTCGAGCACGAGGACGCGGTCGAGCGTCTTGCTGGCTTTCGGCATTGGGGCTCCCCTTGTTCTGTAGGGGTGGGCGATAGGCGGTTGAGGGCGGGTTGTCGAGAATGGGGGTGGGGGGAAGGGTGGTTAGCAGTGGGCCCGATTCAATGTGCAAGCTGCGCAGAGCACCAATCGCTCACCAAACAAAAATCCCCCGAGGATCCCCTTCAGGAGAGACTGCTATTGCAGATTAGGGGTTCGTCATTCCTTCGAATCCTGAGCGCGTCCAGCATCCCGACCGAGCAGATACCCGACGATAGTACCGAGCAGTCCAAGCGGCGCCGCGATTTGCTTGTCGTCATAGCCGGCCACCACGAGGAATGTCACCATAACTATCACCAGTACCGTGCCAAAAATGCGAAGAACAGACGTCGCCGAGTGACCGCTCTTAACCAACCAAGCCGCCAAACCCAGCACAATTACCCCGAAAGCGAGCACGATTGACGACATGGTCATTGCGTTCTGGGTCGTCCACCAGCGAGGGATGGACGATGGGACTTCCAACTTCGACACGACGGGCGGTCTATCAGCCACCGCAAGTCTTGCCTCGGTTAGGAGTGCTTCATCCGCGTCATATTGATTGTTGGTCATTTGCTTGCCCTCGCGTCGCGGTCCGCCCGCCGTAATTCTTGACGAAGCTGATCGCGTCGTTGTTTGAGCCGCCGCTCTATCGCAAGACGGCTTTCCAGGGTTGTGCTCAACATCGCGATCACTTGGCGTTGACCCTCAATCGTCCTGCTCAATTCTGCGCTCGGCGGAAATAAAGGAGGATCGAAATATTCTGGCGCAAATACACGATTTTGCGTCGAAAGAGCTTTCTTGAGCGCGATCACCTGATTGATGAGCCGCTCAATTGAGGCGTTGTGTCTCACAATCCCCTTCTGGAGACTGGCAATTAAGCTCATATTTCGATCATAATCTTCAGCGTCCCGCGGCGAGAGTCGTGGCGGTTCTTGCGCACGAGCGATTTCCGCTGATGCGAGCAAAATTACTACCGAAACGGCGCTACACAGAATGAACGGCTTTGATATCAAGGGCAGGCGAGACCCCCACTCGTGAATAGTCACAGAATCGAAATTTTACGATTTATTGGTTTGTACCGCAGTTGTTCGTTTCTCTACAACAGTAAAATCTCGTCGAGATGCCGGTAGCGCAATTCGTCCCGGAGGGCTTTCCAGATCGCTGCAAATGAAGTCCGAAAAGAGTATAGCTTTCGTTCGATCGGGAGCGTGAAAGTGATGAGGGTTGGGTTACCCTCCCTAATCCCGCAGCAACTCGTTGATGCTCGTCTTCGACCGCGTCTGCGCGTCGACCTGCTTCACGATCACCGCGCAATAGAGCGCAGGCACGCCATCCCCGCCGCCGATCGTCCCCGGTACCACCACCGAATAGGGCGGCACGAAGCCGCGGTGGACCTCGCCCGTCGCGCGGTCGATGATCTTGGTTGAGGCGCCGAGATACACGCCCATCGACAGCACCGCGCCTTCGCCAACGCGCACGCCTTCGGCCACTTCGGCCCGCGCGCCGATGAAGGCGCCGTCCTCGATCACCACGGGGCCCGCCTGTAATGGCTCGAGCACGCCGCCAATCCCCGCGCCGCCCGACAGATGGACATTGCGGCCGATCTGCGCGCAGCTCCCCACCGTCGCCCAGGTGTCGACCATCGTGCCTTCGCCGACATGCGCGCCGATGTTGACGAAGCTCGGCATCAGCACCGCGCCCTTGGCGATATAGGCGCCGCGCCGCACGATGCTGCCCGGTACCGCACGAAAGCCCGCGTCGCGGAACTCGGCGTCGCCCCAACCGGCGAATTTCGACGGCACCTTGTCAAACCACGGCCCGTCGCCCGGCCCGCCCGCGATCAGCATGTTATCGTTCAGCCGGAACGACAGCAGCACGGCTTTCTTCAGCCACTGATTGACCCGCCAACCGCCATGGCTGTCGGGCTCGGCCACGCGCGCGGTGCCGGCATCGAGCATCGCCAGCGCCGCATCGACCGCGTCGCGCACCGCACCGGTGGTCGCAAAGCCGATGCTGTCACGCGCTTCCCATGCCGCGTCGATCGTCGTTTGCAGGGCTTCGGTCATGCTGCCTCCATTATGTCATGCAACCAGTGGCTGAGATCAGAAATCGTGAAATCGATATAATCGGGCACGCCGCCCGGCGGTTGTTCGGAGCCGTTATTGACCCACACCGTCGTCATGCCGATCGCCTTGGCGGGCGCGAGATTGCGCGCCATATCCTCGACGAACAAGCTCTGCGCGGGGTCGAGATCATAGGCTGCGCACAGCCCGCGATAAACTTGCGGCTCGGGCTTGGGGACGTAATTGGTCGCGTGGATGTCGTGGATCGCCTCGAAACTGTCGGAGAGGCCGAGCCGCGCGAGCACCCGCGTCGCATAGGGCGCATCGGCGTTGGTGAAGATGAGTTTGCGCCCCGGCAGTTGCGCGATCGCGGCGACCAGCGGCGCATCATGTTCGAGCACGTCCATTTCGAGATCATGCACAAACTCAAGATAATGATGCGGATCGACGCCGTGATGCGCGATCAGCCCTGCGAGCGTCGTGCCCTTTTCGTGGAAGAATTTCTTCTGGAGCGTGCGCGCATCGGCCCACTCGAGCCCGAGCGTGTCGGCGATATACTGCGTGATCCGCGCGTCCATCTGCCCGGCGATATTGGCGCGGGCAGGGTAGAGCGTGTTGTCGAGATCGAAGATCCAGTTCCGGATCGAGGCCAGGCGCGCGAGCATGGGCGTGGTCCTAAGCGGCGCGGGCGATGGGGGCAAGCGGGGGACCACCGGTTCCGCCATTCACGTATCGGATGTAGTATCAAATGGAATTTCTTATGCTACTCGCGTTAGTGGCCGCCAGCAATGGTGTATGCCTTCTGGCTTTGATTGACGCTAAGGACGCGAAATTGAACAACCTCGCCGTGTAACAATGTAAAACCTCTATTCGAGAAGTCTACCCTTCCACGAACTATGGCATCAAGGCCTATCGGTGACTGTGATGATGACGACGAAGGAAGGAGTTTTCGGCGTATCGAATTTGCCAAAGCAACCCGTTTATTATCGGACGTTGAGAGCAACATCGTACTGCCTTTACCGCAGACCTTTGGAACGATTATAAGGACGTTGTTATCAAACAGAAATGCAGTTGCCGGTGTGAGTGTCCGTGCGTTTGATTGGCGCTGAAGCGATTTCAAGCAAGGGCTGGGCGGCTGCGCCTCGAACTCCGTAGCTGCCGCGGGGGCCGATAGCGCTGCAATTGCCAAGATCGACCGTAACAATGCCTTGATCATCGCCGGTTCCGCCCAAAAAAACTCGTAGGTTGCATGCGATGGCGACATCTTTCCCACCTTCGCGTCCGTTATCTGATCGCCCCAAAGCTGCCGGATCGCAATCCAATAAAGTCAGCCGCCCTGCGGTTACGTGTCTGCGCTCGTCGACTGACACTCCAACCCCAGCAGCCACACCACAGCCCCTAGCACTCCCCCCCGATCTTCCCCATCTTGTCCCCCATGACGAAATACTCGCTCCTCGATCTGGTCCCCGTCGTCGAAGGCGGCACGGTGGCGCAGGCCTTTGCCAACACCGCCGATCTCGCGCGCCAAGCCGAAAGCCTTGGCTTCACCCGCTACTGGATTGCCGAGCATCACGGCATGCCGGGGATCGCGGGCGGTGCGGCGGCGGTGGTGATCGGCCATGTCGCCGCTGCGACGCGCAGCATCCGGGTCGGTGCGGGCGGGATCATGCTGCCCAACCATGCGCCGCTCGTGGTCGCCGAACAATTCGGCACGCTCGACGCGCTGTTTCCCGGGCGGATCGACCTCGGGCTCGGGCGCGCGCCGGGATCGGACCAGCGCGTGTCGCAAGCACTGCGGCGTAATCTCGACAGCGACCCCAATGCGTTCCCGCAGGATGTGCTCGAAATTCAGAGCTATTTTGCGGACGACGGCCAGACCGGCATCCGCGCGATGCCGGGCGCTGGCGCCAAGGTCGAGATGTGGATTCTCGGGTCGAGCACCTTCGGCGCGCAACTCGCCGCCGCGCTCGGACTGCCCTATGCCTTTGCCTCGCATTTCGCGCCCGATGCGCTCGATGCGGCGCTGTCGATCTACCGCAAGACGTTCCGCCCCTCGGCGGTGCTCGACCGGCCCTATGTCGCCGCCGGGTTCAACGTGTTCGGTGCGGCAACCGATGCCGAGGCCGAGTATCTCGCGAGTTCGCAGGCGCAGGCGTTCGTCGCACTACGCACCGGCCAGCCGCGCCAACTGCCGCCGCCGGTCGCGGGCTATCGCGAGAGCCTGCCCGACAGTGCCGCCGCGATCCTCGGCCATGTGCTGCAATGCTCGGCGACCGGCGGCCCGGCGAAACTTGCGCGCGGAATCGCGTCGTTCGTCGCCCGCACCGGCGCCGATGAGCTGATCCTGACGAGCTCGATCTTCGACCATGAGGCGCGCAAAGCCAGCCTCAGCTATGCGGCGGCAGCGATGCAGGAGTTGCGCGCGGCGGCGTGAGGCGGGGCCACTGTCACTCGACCCACTCCCCCGTTAGTGTCGAGCGAAGTCGAGACACGTTGCGCACCGCCTTTGGCCTGTTTCTCGACTTCGCTCGAAACGAACGGGTCAGGGTAAAGTTTTCCGGGTCTAGCCAAAGGCGGCCAGAAACGGCTCCTCACCCGACGCAGCAAGCGCTGCCACCCTTGCCGCGAGCGGTCCGCGCACCTGACGCTTCACCGCATCAAAGGCCGGTTGCGCGGCCATTGCCACCGCTGCAGCGCAGGCCCGGGCGATCAAATCCTCTGGCGCGACCAAAGCATCAACGATGTCAGCGGCAACTGCTTCGGCGGGGCCCAGCGTCGCGCTGGTCAGCGTGAGCCGCCGCAGCAGCGATGGCGCGAGTTCGGCCGCAATCACCGCGCTCGGCCCTGCCGGGAACGGCACCCCCGCCTTCGCCTCAGTCAGCCCGAGCTTGGCGCCATCGGCATCCGCCACCAGCCGGTAATCACCGCCCAGCATCAGCACGAAGCCGCCGCCGAGCGCATGGCCGTTCACCGCCGCCACCACCGGCACCGGAATCGCCAGCAGCACCGCGACCATCCGCGTGATCGCGCGGACCATCTGGTGCCGCGTCGCGCGGTCATAGCCACCAAAGGCGCGGGTATCGACACCGGCGCAAAAGGCGCTGCCCGCCCCCGTCAGCACCACGGCGCGCGGGCAATCGCTTGCCGCGCCCGCGAACGCGGCTTCCAGCGCCACAATCGCGTCGAGATCGAGCGCATTTACCGGCGGGCGATCGATCGTGATGATCCGGCAGCTGTCAGCTTCACCCACCCCAATCGCCATATCGCTCACCCCGCCACCGGCAGTTTCAGCCGCACCAGCAACCCGCCAAGGTCCTCGCTCTCGTCGAGCTCGACCCCGCCTTCGTAAATCTCCGCCACGTCGCGCACGATCGCCAGACCCAGCCCCGTCCCCGGCTTGCCCGTATCGAGCCGCGCACCGCGATCGAACAGCCGCTGGCGATCGGCTTCGGGAATGCCCGGCCCGTCGTCCTCGACCAGAAATTCGACGAAGGCACCGACCGGCTTCACCGTCACGAACACGCTGCCGCCGCCATATTTGGCTGCATTCTCAATCAGATTGCCGAGCATTTCGTCGAGGTCCTGGCGCTCGACATGGACCTGCAACTCCTTCGGCCCATCAGCGTCGAAGCGCACATGCGGATACAGTCGCCCGACCGCGCGCTCGACCGATTCAAGGCTTGGCCATACGGCCGCGCGGCTGTGCGCGTGCCCGCGCCGCCCCACCGCTCTGGCGCGCGCGAGATGGTGGTCGACCTGGCGGCGCATCGTCGTCGCTTCACGGATCACCGTCGGCGACAGATCATCGGCCCGCGCGGTCGCCGCGTTCATGATCACCGTCAGCGGCGTCTTGAGCGCATGCGCCAGATTGCCCGCGTGGCGGCGCGCTTCTTCGGCCTGGCGCTCATTGTGCGCAATCAGCGCGTTGAGCTCGTCGACCAGCGGCATCACTTCAACCGGCATCGGCGCTTCGATCCGGCGCGCGGCCCCGCTGCGCATGCGGGCGATTTCCTCGCGCACTTTGCGTAATGGGCGCAGGCCATAAAAGGTCTGCAACCCCGCCATGATGATGAGGCCCAGCGCCAGCAACGCAAAGCTGATCGCGAGAATCTGGCGCAGCGCTGAAATCTGTGCGTCGAGCGTGTCGCGATTGCCCGCGATCTTGAAGCGCCACCGCACCGGCGATCCGGGCAGCTTCACGTCGCGCTCGACGATCCGCAGCTTCTCCTCGCCGAATTGACGGCTGTCATAGAGATGGACCTCGCGATCATTATGATCCTGACCGTACGCCAGCCGCCGGTCCCACAGCGACCGCGAGGGGAAATCCTCGCGCCCCTTGGCACTCACTTGCCAATAAAGCCCCGAATAGGGTTCGAGAAAGCGCTGGTCGGCGGGCTCGCGGTTGAAAATGACTTCACTGTCGGGGCCGATCTGCGCCGACAGGATCAGCGTCTTCAGCACATATTCGAGCTGATCATCAAAATTGCGCGTGATCGCGTTCGAAAGCACGCGGTCGAGCGCGAAGGCGCCGCCTGCGAGCAGCACCGAAATCCACAAAGTCGCAATCAGGATCATCCGGCGGCTGAGCGATCCGGTCGCCCGCCGTGGGGGTGCGGTCGGCTCGGTCGCGGGCGGCGCAGAAACGGTTACCGCGTCCATGATATGCCTTTACCCTCTCCCCGTTCGTGCTGAGCTTGTCGAAGCACTGTCCTTCTTTTCCCAGCGTCGGAGAAAGAAGGACGGCCCTTCGACAAGCTCAGGGCAAACGGTTGTGGTCATTGAAGCATCTCAGCCATTCGGTTCTTCGAGGCTATAGCCAAGGCCCCGGATCGTGGTGATCACATCCTGCCCCAGCTTCTTGCGGATACGCGTGACGAACACTTCGATCGTGTTCGAATCGCGATCAAAATCCTGGTCATAGATATGCTCGATCAGCTCGGTGCGGCTGACGACCTTGCCCTTGTGGTGGAGCAAATAGCTCAGCAGCTTATATTCCTGCGCGGTCAGCTTCACCGGCTCACCCGCCTTGGTCACCTTGCCGCTGCGGGTGTCGAGCCGCACGTCACCCGCCGTCAGTTCGGACGAGGCATTGCCCGACGCGCGGCGGATCAGCGCGCGCAGCCGCGCGATCAGTTCCTCCGACTGGAAGGGCTTGGCGACATAATCATCGGCGCCGGCATCAAGCCCCGCCACCTTGTCCGACCAGCTGTCGCGCGCGGTCAGCACCAGCACCGGCATCACATGCCCCTCGCGGCGCCAGCGATCGAGCACCGTCAGCCCGTCGATCTCGGGCAAGCCAAGATCAAGCACCACCGCGTCATAGGCTTCGGTGCTCCCCAGGAAATGCCCTTCCTCGCCATCGGTGGCGAGGTCGATCGCATAGCCCGCGCCTTCGAGCGTATTCTTGAGCTGCTGGCCCAGGCTGGGTTCGTCCTCGACGATCAGAACGCGCATGCTGTCACCCTTCTTGTTCGCGGGGAGTCAATTGCCCGTGCGGCCGATGATTTGCCCCGAATGGCCGTCCACCGCGACCCAGATGACATTTCCATTGCGCAGGAACTTTAGCGTGTAAATCCCGCTGTCCGAATCAAAGTCGAAACCCAGATATTGCGCGCCATTCATCATCGGCGTCACCCGCCGTTCGATATCGCGGATCGACAACAGCTTGCCTGTGCGCATGGCCTGAAAAACATCGCGGCTTTCGCCGCGCCGCTGCGCATCAGCAGGCACGGCGGCCAGCAGACCTGCGAGCACGAACACGGGGGCAAAAAGGGCGGCGCGAAACATCATGGTGCAGCTTGCATAGGATCGGCCCATTGAATAGCCAATGAATGGTATCGACAGCAGCGGCTCAGGAAAAGCATCATGAAGCTCCTCGTCGCCGTGCTTATGCTGGCCATGCCTTGCGCCGCCCCTGCGGCTGAGCCGATCGGCTACCAGCTATCGATATCCCCGACCGACACGCTGCCGAGGGTAAGCGTCACCGTGACGATGCGCGGCGATGCCGACGGGATCACCGATCTCGATCTGCCGAACACCTGGGCGGGCAGCGACACGCTGTGGCGCAACATCGGCGGCTGGCGCGTCACCGGCGGCACGATTGCCGACACCGACAAGCCCGACGTGAAGCGCATCCGGCACAAGCCCGGCGCGCTGCTGACGATCCGCTATGCCGTCACCGACCCCGACCCGCTGCTGCCGGGCGCCGATTTTCACAAGGCGCTGCCGTGGATCGAACGCAACTGGCTGACGCTCCACGGCGAGGGGGTGATCGTGATCCCAACGGGCGGCGAGGACCGCCCCGCGCGCTTCGCCTGGGGTGCGGTGCCAAAGGGTTGGCGCGTCGCGAGCGATCTCGACACGCCGCCGCCGGGGCTGACCGCGAACCAGGTGGCGCAGGGGATATTCACCGGCGGGCGCGACTTGCGGCTGAGCGAGCGGCGCGTCGGCGGCACGCGGCTGCGCTTCGCGCTGCTCGGGCAATGGGGGTTCACCGATGCCCAGCTCGCCGATCACACGCAGAAAGTCCTCGCGACCGAAAATGCGATGCTCGGCGCGCGCGCGATTCCGTTCCTCGTGACGCTCACGCCGCTGACCCAGCCGAAGCCGACATCGCTTTCCTATGGCGGCACTGGCCGCACCGCCGGCTTCGCGCTGACGGGCACGCCGAACATGCCGTTTCGCGATCTGCCCCGGCTGCTCGGGCATGAATATGCGCATCGCTGGTTCAAGAGCGGCAGCGATGACGCGACCAGCTATTGGCTGACCGAGGGCTTCAACGACTGGTTCAGCGCGCAGGCGATGCTGCGCACGGGTGATTGGGATGCCGCGCGCTGGACGAAGCAGTTCAACGCCTTGCTGAAGCGCTATGCGATCTCGCCTGCGCTTTCGCTCACGCCGCAGCAACGCTTCGAGCGGTTCTGGACCGACGATGCCGCGCAGCAATTCCCCTATGACGAGGGGCAGTTGACCGCGACGATCCTCGATGCGCAGCTCCGAGCGGCGGGCAAGCCGGGGCTGCTGCCGATCATCGCCGAGATCAACCGCGCAGGCGGCCTCGGCGACCGCGCGCGGGCCGAAGCCGCGATCGAGCGCGCGCTGCCCGGTGGGCTCGCCCGCGTGGCGGCGCTGCTGACGCGCGAAGGGCTAGCGACCCTCCCCGCCGATCTCCTCCCGTGCGGGACAATGCGGGTCGACGGCGGCGTCCCGCAGTTCGTTCTGGCGCCCGGCCCCTGCAGCGCGCTTGCTGGACCGCCGCCAGCCCCCTAAGCGCGCTCGCTATGGCAGCACCAATTCTCGCATATGAAAATCTCGGCCTCGTTCAGGGATCGGGCTGGCTGTTTCGCGGGCTCGACATCCATGTCGGCCAGCGCGACCGACTCGCGCTGATCGGCCGCAACGGCGCGGGCAAGACGACGCTCTTGAAGCTCATCGCCGGCGTGATCGATTGCGACGAAGGGCGGCGCACGATCGTGCCGGGTACCAAGGTGATCCTGCTTGAACAGGACCCGAGCGTCGCGGGCCATGCGACCTTGCGCGATTTCGTGATGGCGGGCGACGATGCCCCGCTTGGCTATGAAGCCGATGCGATTGCCGATCAGCTCGGTATCGACCTCGACCGCGAGGCGGCGAGCGCATCGGGCGGCGAGCGGCGGCGTGCGGCGATTGTACGCGCGCTGGCGCAAGGTCCCGACGTGCTGCTGCTCGACGAACCGACCAACCATCTCGACATCGCCGCGATCGAATGGCTCGAGAATTGGCTCGCGCGCTATAATGGCGCGTTCATCGTCATCAGCCACGATCGCACTTTCCTGACGCGGCTGACCAGGCAGACCCTGTGGCTCGATCGCGGCGCGATCCGCCGTGCCGAAGTCGGCTTCGGCGGGTTCGAGGCGTGGACCGAGCAAGTCTATGCCGAGGAAGAGCGCAATGCCGAACGGCTCGACGCCAAGCTCAAGATCGAGGAGCATTGGCTGCTGCGCGGTGTGACCGGGCGGCGGCGGCGCAACCAGGGGCGGCTGTCGAAGCTCAAGGAAATGCGCGCCGAACGCGCGTCGATGCTGGGGCCGCAGGGTGCGGCGAACCTCGCGATCGCCAGCGATGATGCCAAGACCAAGGTGGTGATCGACGCCAAGCATATCTCCAAGTCTTATGGCGACCGCACGATCATCCGCGACTTGTTGCTGCGGGTGACGCGCGGTGATCGGATCGGGATTGTTGGCCGGAACGGCGCGGGCAAAACGACGCTGATCAAATTGCTGACCGGCGAGCTTGCGCCCGACAGCGGCACGATCCGGCTCGCGAAGACGCTCGACGGCGTGGTGATCGACCAGCAGCGCAAGCTGATGGCGCCGGAGAAAACGATCCGCGACGTGCTGGCCGACGGCGGCGACTGGATCGAAGTGCTTGGCGCCAAGAAGCACGTCGTCGGCTACCTCAAGGAATTCCTGTTCGACGGCAACATGGTCGACGCCAAGATCGGTACGCTCTCGGGCGGCGAGCGCTCGCGGCTGCTGCTCGCGCGCGAATTCGCGCGGCCATCGAACCTGCTGGTGCTCGACGAGCCGACCAACGATCTCGATCTCGAAACGCTCGATCTGCTCCAGGAAGTGATTGGCGATTATGGCGGCACCGTGCTGATCGTCAGCCACGACCGCGATTTCCTCGACCGCACGGTGACGGTGACGCTCGGGCTCGACGGCTCAGGGACGGTCGATGTCGTCGCGGGCGGCTATGCCGATTGGGAAGCCAAGCGCCAGCGGCCCGGCGCGAAGAAGATCGCGAAGGCGGCGGCGCCCGCTCCCGCGCCGCCGCCCCCGCCCAAGGTGCGGCTGACCTACAAGGACCAGCGCGATTACGAGCAATTGCCCAAGCGGATCGAGGCTTTGGACGCCGCGATTGCGCGCGATGAGGCGGCGCTGGCCGATCCGGGGCTATACGCGAAGGATCTCGCGCGGTTCGAGATGCTGACCAAGGCGGTCGACGCGGCGCGGGCGGAGAAGGAAGCGGCGGAGTTGCGTTGGTTGGAACTGGCGGAGATGGTGGAGGGGTAGGGGAGAGTGGCGAGCGCCGCTAGATTGCGAACTCAGAAACCGAATGGCGGCTAGCGCCGAATTGCGGTCATCTCACCGGTGCTTCAAAACGGCCTAGGGAGGAGCGCTATGCCGAGCGTCGAAGTTTACGAGAAGGATGAGTTGAAAGCGCTCTTTGTGGGCGACTTTGCATTTTTTCCTCGCCTCGGAGAGACCATCTCCAAAGAGATGGGCGGCTATTTCAACTACTATAAGGTGGTCGAGATTTGGCATCGCGAGGAGGGCGTGTCCGGCATTTTCGTATCGTGCGTCCGCGTCGAACTTGACGACTAAGAGGCGGCAGCTTCCCACCGATCTAGGACGTTCGCCTAACGAGACGTCGGCCCCATCAAACCCTATCACACCCCATCGTCACCCCGGCCTTGTGCCGGGGCCCACGCCTCCACCAGCGATGCCGCCTGCGGCTCAGTGGACCCCGGCACAAGGCCGGGGTGACGGTTTGGGGGAGCGAGGGGCCAGCCCCTCACCCCTTCGCCAGCGCCACCGCCAAAGCCTTTGCCGGTACCCGGTCCGCAAACCCCGGATCGGCCAGCGCCGCCGCGATGTTCGCCTTGGCCGCGCCCGCATCCCCGGCTTCCGCCAACGCCTGCGCCAAATGCCAGCGCAAGCCGCCATGCCCCGGCGCGATTGCCACCGCCTTGCGCAGCAGCTCGACCGCCTGATCGGTCCCGCCCGCCTGATAGGCGACCCAGCCATAAGCATCGACCACCGCGGGGTTGAGCGGCGCCAGCTCATAGGCCGCCGCCGCGTACAGTTCCGCTGCTTCTTTCTCGTCCGCGCCCGCATAAGCCAGCGCCAGTTCGGCCAGCAGCGCCGCGTCGCGATTGCCGATGTCGGCGCGCAGGCCTTCGAGCGTGTCGATCGCCGCATCCCACTGCGCGCTCGCGATCTGCCAATGCGCGCTCAGCCGCCGCGCGGCGACATTGCCGGGGTTCTGCGCGAGGAACAGCGCCACCACCACTGCCGCCTTGTCGCGCTTGCCGCTCGCCTCAAGCGCCTCGACCGAGCGCAGCATCGTTGCCTCATCAAAGCGCAGATTGGCGGCGCGAGCATAGGCGCTCGCCGCTTCGTCGAAGCGCTTCAACGTCATCAGCGTATCGCCGAGCACCAGATGCGCTTGCGGCACGCCCGGATAGGCACGCACGATCGTCTTGGCCTGATCGAGCGCTTCGCCCGTCATCCCCTTGAACAGCAGCGCGCGCACCAGATTGACGCGCGCGACCGGCGATCCGGGCGCGTCATCGACCGCCTGCGCCAGTATGCCGAGATCATCGTCAGTGCCGAACTGGAGGGCGGCCGCCTGCACCGGAATCGCCGAGCGATCGAGGAAGCGCACCGCCCAGTCGCGCTCGCCGGTCGCTTCGAATGCGCGCCCGACGAGTTGCAGCGTATAGCTGTCGGCATCGCTGCGGAGAGCCACCGGGCGCAAAGCCTCGATCGCACCCTTGGGATCGCCGCCGTCGAGCAGTGCCGCGCCGAGCAACCGCCGCGCGACCAGATTCATCGGTGCTGCACGCACCACCGCGCGCCATTTCTCGACCGCTTGCTGATAGCCGCCATTGGCATAATCGATCATGCCCGAAAGCAGCAACGGCCCCGGCCGCCCGTCGAGCGCACCGCCGGTCCGCTGGAGCAGTACGCGCGCGAGATCGTCATTCCCCGCCCGCGCGGCCATCACCGCTTGCAGGTAAAGCGCATCGGCACTGCCCGGCCGCACCGCCAGCGCGCGGCGGCTGGCGCGCAGCATGTCGCTGTAGCGCCCGGCATCGCCGAGCGTCGCGGCATAATCGATCAGCGTGCCATAGCGCCACGGATCGATCTTCAGCGCATCCTCAAACCACGGGAGTGCGGCGACCAGCCCATATTGCCCGCGCACCAACTCGCCACGAAGCGTGAGCGCATCGACATTGCGGCGGTCGAGCGAGAGCGCCCGCGTGGCGGCATCGATCGCGCCGCCGACATCGCCGGTCTGCTGACGCACGCGGCCGAGATCGACCCACGCATTGGCATCCTTGCCGTCCTGATCGGCGAGCACCGCGCCGAGCAGCAATTGCGCGCTCGGCAAATCGCCCTGCGCCGCCATCGCGCGCGCGGCGATGCGCAACGCGTAACGGCCATAGCGCGGCGGGGCTTTGCGCGCTTCCTTCAACGCGCGTTCGGGCAGGCCCTGCAGCAGCAGCGCTTCGGCCTGTAATTGGTGGGTGCGGGCCATATCGAAGCCGGCATCCTTGGCGCGCCCCAGCGCCGCCTGCGCCGCCAGCCCCTCGCCCAGCGCCAGATAAGTGCGCGCGAGCACCGCCTGCGCCAGCCCCCATTTGGGGTCGTTCCGCGTCGCCTTCAGCGCCCAGCTCCGCGCCGCCGTCGCATTGCCGCGCTCGAGCAACGTCAGGCTGACCGCAAGCTGATGCTTCGCCTGCGCGGCATCAGCGGCGGGCGCGCGCGCCATCCACAGCGCCCCCGCCCCCAGTGCCGCGACAAGGCCACCCACGCCGCCCAGAACCAGATACTTACGCATGGAGGTCATAGCTCTTCAAAAGGTCGTAAAGCGTCGGGCGGCTGATCCCGAGCAGCTTTGCGGTGTTGCTGATATTGCCATCGGCGCGCGCCAGCGCATTGCTGATCGCCGCGCGATCGGCGGCTTCGCGGATCGCTTTCAAATTGATCGGCTGCGCGCCCGCCGCTCCCGGCAAGTCGAGATCGGCGGCGGCGACCAGCTTGCCCTCAGCCATGATCACCGCGCGCTTCACGCGGTTTTCCAGCTCGCGGACATTGCCCGGCCAGCTCCAACCGTCGATCGCCGCACAAGCATCGGGCGACAGGCCGGTGACGGCGGAATGCATTGCCTTGGCATGCTTGGCGACAAAATGCCGCGCGAGCAGCACCGCGTCGCCCGGTCGTTCGGCAAGCGAGGGGATACGCACCACAATCTCGGCCAGCCGGTAGTACAGATCGTCGCGGAAACGCCCGTCGGCGATCATCGCATCGACATCCTGATGCGTCGCGCACACGATCCGCGTATCGACCGGAATTGCTTTCCGCCCGCCGATCCGCTCGATCACCCGCTCCTGCAGGAAACGCAACAGCTTGACCTGGAGCGGCAGCGGGATGTCGCCAACTTCGTCGAGGAACAAAGTCCCCCCTTGTGCCTGCTCGATCTTGCCTTCGGTGGTCTTGATCGCGCCGGTGAACGCGCCCTTCTCATGCCCGAACAGCTCGCTTTCGAGCAAGGTCTCAGGGATTGCCGCGCAATTGATCGCGACGAACGCGCCTTTGCGCCGGGGCGACGCATCATGCAGCCCGCGCGCAAGCAATTCCTTGCCGGTGCCGCTCGCGCCGAGCAGCATCACCGACACATCGGCAGCGGCCACGCGCTCGATCGTGCGCGTGACCTTCAGCATCTCGGGGCTTGCCGAAATGATCCCGCCCAGCCCGACCGCGCCACCCGCTTGCGCCGCCAGCCGCCGGTTCTCGGCCTCAAGCGCATGGACATGGAAAGCGCGCGACACGATCATGCCGAGTGCGTCGATGTCGATGGGCTTCTGGTAGAAATCCCACGCGCCCTCGCCGATCGCCCGCAGCGCACTTTCGCGCGCGCCGTGGCCGGAGGCGACAATCACCTTGGTGTCGGGCTTCAGCCGCAAAATCTCGGCCAGCGTCGCAAAGCCTTCGCTCACCCCGTCGGGATCGGGCGGCAGGCCAAGGTCGAGCGTCACCACATCGGGTTCTTCGGCGCGCAGCAAGTCGATTGCCGTCGTGCGGTCGGCGGCGGCAAGCACTTCATAGCCTTCATAGGCCCAGCGCAATTGCCGCTGGAGACCCAGATCATCCTCGACAATCAGCAGTTTCTTCATCGTCATGCCGCTGCTCCCAGCGCAGGGGCGACGACGGCGGGCAGGCTCACGCGAAAGCGCGTGCCCTCACCTTCGCGGCTCGCCACCTCGACGCTCCCGCCCATCGCCTCGGCCAACTGGCGCGCCTCAAAGGCGCCCAGCCCAAAGCCGCCGACTTTCGACGACACAAAGGGCTTGAACAGCCGCTCGCGCACGAAAGCCGGGCTCATGCCCGCGCCGTGATCGACCACATCGACATGCACGCTGTCGCCATCGGCACCGACCACCAGCGCGACCGGATCGGCAGGCGGGCTCGCTTCGATCGCATTTTGCAGCAGATGGTCGAGAATCTGTTCGAGCCGCGCCGGATCGGCAGCGGCCACCGCATCGCTCACCCCGCCCGTGACGATCGGATGCTGCGCGCTGCGCCGCGCGGCGACGCGCCCAACCAGCGCCGCCAGATCGATCGTCTCAATCGCTTCCGACCGCGTCTGGTGATGCTGCGACAGGCGCGCGAGCAGGTCGTTCATCCGCGCCGCCGAATCCTGCAAGGTCGCGATCATGTCGGCGCGGAAATCGGGATTGTCGGCGTGGCGCTCGGCATTGCGCGCGACGAGGCTCAACTGGCTCACCAGATTTTTGATGTCGTGCATGATGAAGGCGAAACGGCGGTTGAATTCGTCGAAGCGCTGCGCCTCCGCCAGCGCCTGTTGCGCGCGCGCTTCGGCCAGATAGCTCGCGACCTGGCGGCCGGCGAGGTGGAGCAAGTCGAAATCCTCCCAGTCGGGGGCGCGGTCGATCGGCGGGCGTGCGAGCAGGATCGCCCCCGTCAGCTTGCCGAAATGGAGCAATGGCAGCAGCACCCAGGCGTCCGCCCGGTCGACCATCCAGCTCGGGACCGCGCGCGCTTCTTCGGGCGTTGCGGCATCGTTGCGGACGGCGTCGAGCGCAATGATCCGCCCAGTCGCTTCCAGATAGCGCGGCAGCTCGCCATCGGTGGCAAAGCTGTCGCCGTCCCAGTGCCACGACGCACCCTGCCCCAGCCCGACGCCGTCGCGCACCAGCAGCAGCCCGGCGGTCGAATCGGTCAGGTCGGCGACCGCCTTGACGATGCGCGTTTCGAGCGGCGCGGCATCCTCACCCGGCTTGCCGAGCGTGTCGGTGAAGCGCAGCCATTCCTGGCGATAATCGTAACGGTGCGCGAACAAATGCTTGGCGAGCTTCACCCGCGTCCAGGCGCGCAGCCACGGCGTCGACAGGATCGCGAACAGCGCCGCGGTGGTGCCGAACACAAACGCCGTCTGCACAATTCGCGCCGACGGCCCGCCGATCGTTGCGAGCAGGCTCGTCGCCATGCCCATCGCGATTACGTACAGCGCAATCGCCGCCAGCGACAGCGACTGATAGGCGACGGTGCGCGACAATTGCAGCGTCCAGTCGCCATTGCGATGCACCGCCAGCGCAAAGATCGGGGCCAGCATGGCGAGTGCCAGTCCGCGCATCGCGACCAGCCCCACCGGCCAGCCCGCACTGGCATACGCCGTCGCGAACAGCGCCAAATCGACCGACCACATCGCCGCAAGCGCGACCACCACCAGCCTTATGCCCCCGCGCGCGCCCGGCGCGACGGCAGCGTAAAGGTGATTGATCAGCACCAGTGCGCTCACCGCCACCATCATCTGCAACACCACGCGCGCCGCCATCAACACGGGCGCATCAGCGGGCGGCAGCGCGGCAGTGGCGATCGCCAGCATCCCGCTCGCCAAAACGATCGTCGCGACGACGCCATAGATGATCTGGATCGCCGCGCGTTCGGGCGCACGCCCATCACGCCGCACCAGCGCGAACATGAAGCTCAGCCAGCCAAGATCGCGCAATGCTTCAAGCAGGTTCGTGGTCAGATCGACGCTGCCGATCCCGGCCACCGCCAGCGCCCACAGCGCGGTCGCGCCGAGCGCAAGCACGAAAGTGAGCCGCGGCAAGGCATCGGCCGCATGCCTGATCTGCGACAGTGCGAGCAGCCCGAACAGCAACGCCGCCAGCGCATGCCCCCACAGGATCACCGCGCACCCTCCGGCCAGAGCACCACACGGATCGTCTGGAGCAGGATCAGGATGTCGAGGAAGGGCGAATAATTCTTCGCATAGTACAGATCATATTCAAGCTTCTGGCGGCTGTCCTCGATCGACGCGCCATAGGGATAGTTGATCTGCGCCCAGCCGGTGATCCCCGGCTTCACCATATGCCGCTCGGCATAATAGGGCAGCTTTTGTTCGAGATCGTCGACGAATTGCGGGCGCTCGGGGCGCGGGCCGACGAAGCTCATTTCGCCTTTGAGCACGCTCCACGCCTGCGGCAGTTCGTCGATGCGCACCTTGCGGATGAAGCGACCGACGCGGGTGATGCGCGGGTCATCTTTTTCGGCCCACACCGCCTTGCCCGCGACTTCGGCGTCCTGCCGCATCGACCGCAGCTTGATGATGTCGAACCCGACGCCATACAGCCCGACGCGGCGCTGGCGGTAAAAGGCCGGCCCCTTGCTTTCGGCCTTCACGATGATCGCGGTGACGATGATGATCGGCAAGGCCAGCGCGAGCAGCACCAGGCTGGCAGCGATATCGAACAGCCGCTTGAACGCGCTCGACAACATCCGCCCCGAGGAGAATCCGTCAGAGAAAATCAGCCAGCTCGGATTGACGCTGTCGAGATCGACGCGGCCCGTCTCACGCTCGAGGAACGTCGAGATTTCGTTGACATGGACGCCGGTCGTCTTGATCCGCAGCAGGTCCTTCAGCGGCAGCGCGTTGCGGCGTTCTTCGAGCGCGAGCACCACTTCGCTGGCGTTCAACAGCACGACATGGTCGGCGAGGTTATAGATCGCGTCGCGCGCAATCGCTTCGGGGATCACCCGGTTCGCTTCCGACATCGACACATAGCCGACGACGACAAACGCCGAGCCGGGGCGCTGCGCCAGCGTCTTCAACCGCTGCGCCCGCGTGCCCGCCCCCAGCACAACAATACGCCGCTTGAACGCCTGGCTGCCGAGCGTCTTGCCGAGCAGGATGCGCAAGCCAATCAGCCCGAGGATCGAAAAGCCCATCGCGTAAAGCAGGTTCGATCGCCAGAAGGTCAGATCAGGGACCAGGAAGAAGATCGTCGCTTGCACGATCACGCCGAGCGACACCGCGACGATCAGCCGCGCGGTGGCAAAGCGAATCGACTGAAGCGCGCCGGGGCCATAGACGCCGACCGCGATCATCGCGGTTTCAAGCGAGACGATGAAAATGCCGAGCTGCGGCAAGCGCGTCACGATCGGATCGACCATCATGCCGATCTGTCCCGCGCGCAGCACCCAGCCGAGCTCGGCGGCAACGCCCAGCACAATCAGATCGAACAGGCCGAGCAGCAGCACGGCGTTCGGCACATAATGTTTGAAGAGCCTGATCATCGCGAGGATCGGTCTAGCGCGACAGGTGTAAACAAATCCGACATATCGGCAGCGGCGCTTCGAAAAAATTTGCGAGGGGGCCGCGCGGCGCTTTTGGGGCGTGGCGCGTTTTCCTTTGGCGCTGATGCCGCTAAGGGGTCCGGGCCTAGGAGAGCATTCATGACGACGCCCGCACCGATCATCCCCATCATCCTGTCGGGCGGATCGGGCACGCGGCTATGGCCGATGTCGCGGCCCGAAATGCCCAAGCAGATGCTGCCGCTGACGGCTGACGAAACGATGCTGCAACTGACCGCACAGCGCACCGCCGCGCATGCGCTGTTTGCTGCACCCATCGTCGTCGCCAATGCCTTTCACGCCGATCTGGTCGAAGCCCAGCTTGCGGGCATCGAAGCGGGGGCACAGGCGCTGATCCTTGAGCCGATGGGGCGCAACACCGCCCCGGCGATTGCCCTCGCGGCGATTGCGGCGGGGGGCGGCGCCGACCCCATCCTTGTCATGCCGTCGGATCATGTCATCGACGATGTGCCCGCCTTTCACGCCGCGATCGAACGCGCGCTGCCGATGGTGCGCGAAGGCTGGCTCGTGACGTTCGGCATCCAGCCGACCGCGCCCGAGACCGGCTATGGCTATATCCATGTCGGCGACGAGATCGCGCCCGGCGTCCACCGCGTCGAAAGCTTCGTCGAAAAGCCGCCGCTCGACCGCGCGCAGGCGATGCTCGCGGCGGGTGGACATTATTGGAATGGCGGCATTTTCCTGTTCCGCGCCGACATGTACCTCGCCGCGCTCGGCCAGCACGCGCCCGAGATGCTGATCGCGACGCAACAGGCGATGAGCCGTGCGCGGCATGAAGGCACGCGCGTCTATCCCAACGCCGATGCCTTCGCCGCCAGCCCTGCCGATTCGATTGACTATGCGGTGATGGAAAAGGCGGACCGCGTCGCCTGCGTGCCCGTCGACATGGGGTGGAGTGATGTCGGCAGTTGGGACGCGCTGCACACACTGAGCGACTGTGACGGCCATGGCAATAGCTGCAAGGGCGATGTCGTCACGCTTGACACCGTCGACTGCCTCGTCCGCTCGGACGGCATCCGCATCGCGATGGTCGGCGTATCGGACCTGATCGTGGTGGCGAGCGGCAACGACGTGCTGATCCTGCCCAGAGGCCGCTCGCAAGAGGTGAAGCGGCTGCTGGAAGCGATGAAGAAGTAACCCAACTCCTTCTACCTTCACCGTCCGCCCTCCACCTTCCACCTTCCACCTTCCACCGTTCGTTTCGAGCGCAGTCGAGAAACAGGCCCGGAGCGACGTCGCTTGTGGCCTGTTTCTCGACTGCGCTCGAAACGAACGGGGGGAGGCACTCACCAAATCCCTCTCTCTTGAATTCCCATAGCAGGTTATATAACCTGCTATGGGAACCCCGGAGAGGACCATGCCAGACATCATCACCCAACACGGCGAACTTTTCCTCGGCAGCCGCCTCAAGCGCCTTGCCGAACGGATGCAAGCCGATGTCAGCCGGATCAGCGCCGAGGCGGGGTTGCCGATCCAGCCGAGTCAGTATCCGCTGCTCGCCACGCTCGACCGCGCGGGCGCGATGACGGTGTCGGCGCTGGCCGAAACGCTCGGCCTCAGCCAGCCCGCGATCACGCGCACGCTCGCCAATCTGGTGACGCTTGGGCTGGTCGACAGCGCGCGCGCACCCGGTGACCAGCGCCAGAAGCATATGTCGCTCACCCCCGCCGGCACTGCCGCGCTCGCCCGCGCAAGGATCGAGGTGTGGCCGCGTGTCGAGGCGGCAGTGATTGACCTGCTCGCGGGGCTGAGCGGCCCGCTGCTCGACCAGATCGGCGCGATCGAAACGCGCCTCGCCGCCAACCCGCTGCATGCAACACCGGGCCTCAAAATCCACGAATTCGCCGACGATCTCGCGCGCGATTTCCACGACATCAACGCCGAGTGGATCGAGGCGATGTTCCGGCTGGAGGACACTGACCGCGAGGTCCTGCGCGATCCGCGCGGGCGGATCGTCGATGCGGGCGGCACGATCCTGTTCGTCGAAGCCGCCGGACTCGGCATCGTCGGCACCTGCGCGCTGCAAAAGACTGGCGAAGGCGCATTCGAACTCACCAAAATGGGCGTGCGCGAAAGCGCGCGCGGGCGCAAAGCGGGCGAATATCTGCTCGCCGCAACGATCGCCCGTGCCGAGGCTATGCGCGTCGAAAAACTCTATCTCCTCACCAGTCATCGCTGCGCCGCCGCCATCCACCTCTACGAAAAGCTCGGCTTCAAGCATGATGCTGAGATCATGCGCGATTACGGCGCGCGTTATGCGAGATGCGATGTGGCGATGCGGTATCGCGGTGCCATATGATCCATAAATCCCCTCCCTGGACAAGGGAGGGGAATTGGGACGCGGAAACCTCGGCCCTATCGCACCACCACCACCCCATCTATCCGCACTCCGCGTGACCGCAACGCCGCCGGCAGCTTGCCATCCTGCACAATCACCAAATGCCCCGGCGCCAGCTCACCCCGCTCAAACGCCGCCCGCTCACCCGCCAGCCGCGCGCGCGACTTGGCTGACACCCGCGCGGTATAAGTAAAGCCGACCGGGCGCTTCGCCAGCACCGCGCGCCACGTCACTTCTTCCATCACCTGCAAGTCCACAAAGGGATCGGCGGGGGTGAAATCGACCCGCGTCGCGCGCGCGATCAGCCCCGGCCAGCGCGGATCGCGCGTGCGGGTGAACACCGTCGGATCATCGGCACGCGCGCTTGTCGTGCGGATCGCCGCGAGCATCGGCGCCAGATCGACCGCCTGCAACGCCACCGCTGCCGCCAGCACCAGCGTCGCGCGCCGCAGCGCCAGCACGCCGACAACGCCCGCATAGGTCAGCGCATAAGTCGCGGGCCAGAACAGCCGCCCGCCCGCGCGCACCGGATCAAGCGCATCGATCAGCCACGGCGGCAGGTGCAGGGTCGCCACCGGCTTGCCCCACAGCAACGGCTGCGGCCCGATCGCAATCACCCCCAGCACCACAAATCCCGGCACCAGCCACAGCAAATGCCGCAGCGCCGCCTTTCGCGTCACCGCCGCCACCACCACCGCGAGCATCACCCCCGCGCCCAGATAATTCAGCCCTTCAAACCCCCGGCCATGATCCTCAGGCGACGACGGCAGCAGCGCCGAATACCCCGGATTGGCCGGGTTCCACCACGCATCGAGCGCCATTGGAAACGCGCCATAAGTGCCCGTCGACAGGAAACCACCGCCAAACACCCCCTGCCCCGCCAGCAGCAACGCGACAAAGCCAATCGTCGCCGCCGCCTCACCCAGCGTGCGTACCCGTCCGGGCGCCCCCATTTGTCGCAGCAGCCACCCAGCCCAGATGCTCGCGACCATTAGCAGCAGATAGCTGTGCACCAGCGCCGCCACCCCGAGCACCGCGATCCACCACAGGGGCCGCTCGGCGCGGCGCGGCTCGACATAGATCCACAGCGCCCACAGGATCAGCCACTGCGCGCACAGGCTCGCATGGCCAAAGCGGTTGAACAGCATCGGCATCGCCGCGAGCAGGACCGCGCCGAACCACGCGCTCGGCAGATCGGGCGCATGCGGGCGGACGAGCGCCCAGGCGAACAGCGTTTGCAGCACCACGCACGCAAACAGCCAGGCCCCGACGAACTGCATCCCCGCCAGCGACCCTGCAAACGGCCCAAGCAATAGCCCGAGCAGCGGGATGCTGTCGGTCAGCAACAGGCTCGTCCCCTCGGGCGCCGACAGCAGCGAATTATGCAGCGACGGCCAGCCGCCGCCCGCCAGATAGGCCGCGAGGCCAATCGCGCTTTGCCCGCGGTCATGCCCGTCGAGCAGCCAGCCGATATTGCGCGGATCGATCACGCGCGGATGCATCCACGCCGCAAACAGCGCGCCCGCCGTGGCGATCAGTATAATCAGGGTCAGCAAACGCCGCATCATGGCCTGTTATACGCGCAGCGCTGCATTTCGCGTAAACAAGCGCAATTCGGAACCAGTTCGCGCGTTCAGGCGCTTCGACATCGTTCCGGTACCGGCATAGGATGGCGGCACTTCGGCCAAGGGAGAATGATGATGCAACTCAAGGCAATCGCCAGCGCAACCGTGCTGATCGGACTTTTGGTCGGGGCAGCCGCCGCGCAGCAACAGGACACCAGCGTTCGCCGCGCGGCAACGCAGCCGTTGCGCGATGCGCGGCTCCAGAAGGACAAGATTCCCGAATCCCTGCTGCTCGCGGTATCCGCGCCGTACAGCACCGAGGGCACGCGCACCTGCGCGCAAATCGCCGAGCAGATCGCCACACTGACTGCTGCGCTCGGCGAAGATGTCGATGTTGAAGGCAAGAAAAAGGGCGAAGGCGCCTATGTCGCCTCGGCCGCGACCAAGGCGGCCGTCAACACGCTGATCCCCGGCCTTGGCCTCGTCCGCGTCATCACCGGCGCCGACAAGGCCCAGCGCCGCGCCGAAGCCGCCGCCTATGCCGGCTCGGTCCGCCGCGCCTATCTGAAAGGCCTTGGCCTCAGCAAAGGCTGCCGCGCCCCCGCCGCCCCGACCGCCGCCGCCGTCGCCGACCGGATGGAATTGCCGCCGGTGGAGGAGAAATAGGCGCGTCGGATCGCGTCGTAGAGGTAGGGGCGATGGGTAGGGCTTTGACGGCTAACGGCCAGAAATAGCCATTCCAAGGCAACACCGCGATTCCTGATTGCGGGCAGTCGTTCATCCAGGCCACAACATGCCATGCCCGTACTGACCGACGGGTTGCAGCGATTGAGCTTCAAAGGAAGATCCATTTTATGGGGTTCTCTGTTCAAGCGACCATATTGATCGCAACCTCGTTTTTCGCACCGCTGGCAGCTTCGGCAGCTACGCCTGCTGGGTGCGGCTTAGACAAAGTCCAAACGATCGGGGAATTGCAGGCTATCCTCAGCAAGCGAGCGGTGGACGCGGTGCGATGGGCGGCGACGCCTTCTTCAAAGGCCGATCCGCGCTTGGCTCAGTTGGTTTCGCCTTCCGCAACGTTCTCCTCAGGTGGGGGCGATGTCGGCCTTCCGATGGGTTCAGGCGTCGACGGATTGCGAGCCCTTACGAGGCACATGAATCCTTCTTCGTTCCGTTACTACGGATGGGACAGCATACCGACACCGATCCAAAATGCGTGCGCGGTACAGAAGGTCGAGGTTGAGTTCATTGACGCGACCGCAAGGGTTGCCTTCCCTGTTACCTTTACATTTGAGGCGGGCCGCATCGTGGCAGCGGCGGGCTGGCGAAGATCGCTTTCGATTGGTCTGATGGGCGGCAATCGCAATTGAACTTTCCAGCAAAACTAGCGTCCGCTTCGTAGGAGCGTGAGCCGAAAGCTGCCCGTCGGCTTTCTCCCAGTTCCCGCCATTCCCCCTTTTCAGGGTCACGAGCCCACCGCCCACAGCAACGGTGGTGACGCAGTTTGAATCCTGGGGTTAGGGAAACTAACACTCCGCGAAAGTGGGGCGGCGATAGCAGGCCGCGATGGCTCCGTTCAGCGCGTATCCCGAGGCAGCCAACTAAACGCTCATCAAGCCAGCAAGGTTTGCAAGATCGCCGTTCGGTCCATCGACCTCTGCGCGATTTTGATAAAGCGCGAAAGTAGCAGCATTCAAGGCCGTAAGATCACCTCTTTCTAGTGCCTTTTCTCCCTCAAGAACGATTCGATCGTGAAGAGCCTGATCAATCGCGAGGTAACCCTCACTTGCGGCGCGCTCAAACGCGGCGACCATGTAGGCCGGCTGACGACGGACGGCGGCTCCGACGAGCATCCTGATGTCTTCGACAGCCCGCTCGGCGGTCTCCAGATCATCTGCGGCCAAACTCCGCTCCGCTGTGGCTACAAGTTGCTTCAGACGTGCGATTGTCTCATCGTCGGCGTCGTCTACCAGCTCGGCGAATATGTCCGTGGCGCGATCAACGTCGGCGGCTAGAACCTGTTTTCGAAATGCAGGGTCATGCTTGAGCCGTGAAACTTCCTGTCGGACATGACGTGCCTCCTCCTCTACCGATCGAGACACGTCGGCATCGTCCCCTTTGGCGAGTTCGTTGAGTTGGCGATCGATGCGTCTGCGCAGAGCGGCGATTTCATTGCCGGCTTTGCCTTCCAAAGCCTCGCCCACGACGTTCAAGTCCTGCTGAGCATCTGCAAGTGCTTTGGAAGCAATCAAACGCCCAGTCTCACCATCATAATTTTTGTGGCCGATCGATGGGACATAAAAGCGATGGTCATCGAGTTTTAGGCCGAGCGCAGGCAGCTCGATCGCGCAGCTAAGGAGCATGTTGTCGTCCACATTCCAATGAACGATAACTTCGTCACCCTTCCGCACTACGGCATCTTGCTCAAGCATTTCATCCGTGATGCGGTAACATCCGATGAAAAGGTTCAACTCAGGTTCGGGGACGCCGTGGGTCTTTTCGAAAATCTCTACGTCTAGATGACCATCGACATCTCCTCTGAGTGTTTCCGATGCCCGAAACCGCTTCACGCCGGAGGCGGGTAGGATTGTCCCTTTCTCAAAGAGCGGACTCAGCTCATTGCGTGCAAAGGGCCCATCTCCGGTCCGCAATTTTACTGCGATCGTTTGCGTCGCAGGAATGCCCGCAGCACTAGCATCGATCTTGGTAATGACTAATTCGGCAGATGCTGCTGTTACCGGCGCACCCTGATTGTCGGTAACAGTAATCTGGACGCGATTTGCACCCTTTCGAGATAGCGGAACTACAAGAGTTTGTGATTTTTGTAGATCGATTTGCCCTGAATCCCACATGTCATCATTCGTCAAAGAAACTCTGAAACCGGCCGTCTCGCCCGTTGCCGTGATTCTGATCCGAGCCTCTCCAGACGTCGTCCGGGCTTCAAAATCATATGAAACACCGATCGTGCTGGCAGTCTTCTTCGATCCGCGCGTAGCCTTTCGTACCGTTTTCCCGGCC
The DNA here is from genome assembly GCA_964449575.1 of uncultured Stakelama sp. Classification (GTDB taxonomy): domain Bacteria; phylum Pseudomonadota; class Alphaproteobacteria; order Sphingomonadales; family Sphingomonadaceae; genus Sphingomonas. The sequence goes on along the minus strand of CAYUYZ010000001.1, from coordinate 142,567 downwards.
TCACCCCAATTTCGGCTTTCCGCAAAGATCGCGGCTCCGCGCGCAACTGCGGTCATCGGATCAGTGCGAAGATCAGGGGCGATGCCAAGCTCTTTGGGCACTCGATCACGGATCGAGGGCATCTTTGAAGGACCTCCGATGAATACGAGTCGGTCAACATCGTCGTGCGACAAACCATTGTCTGATAGAATCTTTCTGCACAGTTCGATCGACGTATCGACACCGTCTCGTGTCAATTCTTCGAGACGGCTGCGATGCAAGGGCACATCAATGAATATCTCCTGCCCCGACCGATCTTCGACGCGGGCCTCCTCCTCAGCAACGAAGATTTGCACTGTGTCTCTCGTCGAAAGGTCGATCTTGGCCTCTTCAGCCTTCATGCCAGCCAGCCGAACAAGACGACGAAATCGCGGGTCTTTTTGAAAGTCGTTTGGGAGATCGTAATTTTCCAAGAGCCAAGGGCGAACGACGCTGTTGACGATACTGCGATCAAAATCGCGACCGCCGAGCATATTTACACCCTCGTGTGCCAAGACCGTCACCGCTCCACGGGTACTTTGAACCAGTGCCACGTCGAACGTTCCGCCGCCGAGATCGTAAACGAGGAAAATTCCATCCTTGTTGGTCGCGACCTCCAAGGACGACAATGCGGCAGCCACAGGTTCTTGCAGCAAGCCAACAGCAGTTAAGCCTGCCGCTGCCGCAGATCGAATGGTCGCTTCAGACTGCATTTGATTGAATGCAGCGGGCACGGTGATGACCGTGCCTTGAATGATCACATCTCCAGCCTCGGTTTTAACTTGTGACACCAAAGTCCTCAGAACTTCCGCGCTGGCCTCCTCGGGACTCATTTGAAAATCGCTGCCCGCAAAACTGAAAGGGGTCGAGGTGCCCATCAGGCGCTTAAAGCCTTGCGCGACGTTTTCCGGTGCGAGCGAAGCCTGATCCTGCGCCTTCTTGCCGACAAATCGGTTTCCACGCCGGTCGATATAAATGGCACTCGGCAATACGTCCCGGCCATCGGCGGTTTTGAAAAGGCGCAAAACACCATCGTCATTGCCGACGACCGCCGAGTTTGAGGTGCCAAGGTCAATCCCGAGATACATTTTTATTCCCCGCAAGCATCACTTTTCCGATGTGAAGTACCACGTTGTGGCCAATGATCGTCGGCTCGATTGTTGATTCAATGACTGCACTATCTGCGTCTTCAATGTCGTCAGCATTCGCCGGGCTGACGGGCAAGTGGGCGGTGAATTGCTCCCCATCGAATGTTAGCAGCTTTATTCCCACGCCATCTAACAGGGCATTCAATCGTGACGTAGAGTAGCGATGCTGAGCCACTCGATTAGGGAGCTTTTCCGCCGGCAGATCGACAAAGGTCCGCTCGAACGCCCGCAGCAATTTCCACATTTCCACGGCGACCTGGGTCAGTGCCAAAGTAGGGTCTATGGCAGCGTTTTCAGTTGTCATCGGGTTTCGCTTCGGCTGGAGTTTGATCCTCGGGCGTTGATTGGGTTCCAAGACCCAGATCATCCAGCGGAGAAGGCCGCTGTGTTTGTGGAGAAGCTGTGCTCGGGACGACAGGGTCGGCGGCCCATTCAGGCATGCTTAACGCTCGCCAAGTCGAAAGGAGTTTTGTGGCTTCAGCCCGTATTTGCGGCCCTTTTGCAGCAATCTCTGCGTCGATTTGAGTCATGTCGCTTTCTTTATAACGAAATCGCCCGCAGCGGTTATTGTAGTTATCGACTTTCGCGTTGTACTCGCTTGCCATGGCGGTCGTTACGAGGTCTTTAAGAATATCTAAACGTGCGTTTTCGAACTTGCAGAATCTTAGCTGCGGAAGAGTCAAACCTTCTATATTAAACATCGGTGGTTCTTGCTCTGTCGTATCCATCGGCGCAGCGTCCGGAGGTGTGACCGGAGCCTCACTCGTATCCGAACCAGAAGCAGGCTCGGTTGACGGATCATAGCTATATGCGGGTGCGGCGCTGGGCGTAGGCTTGCTTGCGTTATCGTTGATGACGATCAGAAATACGAACCCAGCAGCGATGCCCCACCCGATCCTTTTCCAATTCCTACTACTCAACTTACCGTCGAGAGAGGATTGAACTTTCAGAAGTTCACCGGCTTGCTCTGGGTCCGCTTCGATCATGGCCGCAACCATGTTGCGCGCAGCCCGCCAGTCGTTTCTTTCCAGCGCGCGGTTGAACGAATCCTGTAATGTTACAGATCGGAGGGTACGAAGATCTTCATCGAGCATACCCCGCGCCTGATCGGGGGCCGTTCCGATGATCGCCTCGATGAGAATTCTTGCCTCGTCTGATGCCTTGAGATCATTGTGTAGTGCCAGCGCGACCGACCTGACGAGCAGCCAAGGCGTGTTGGCGTCGGGCAACATGCCAACCTTTTCGCGGACGCCGTCAAATGCAGCGAATAGACTCCCAATCACGCCGTGCTTTCCGGCCGCAAAGCCACCAGCACGAATCTGCTTTGCCGCATCGGACAATTTTTCGATCGCCCCGTCCGCCGCGACTTCAAGGGGGTGAAGCGCCTTCAAAGCCTCGGCGTGGGTAATGTTTTCATTTAGGGTCTTGAGATCGGCGGCTGTCATCGCTGCCACGGTCGGAAGCTCCGAGAATGCGGCGGCGAACGCCGCCGTAATTCGGCGCGCCGCTTCGTTGTTATCGCGTTCGTTGGCGAACCAAATCGCTACTTCGCGCACGTGCTTGAAGAGTCGCAACGATCGCGGCTCATCGAGACCCTTTGCTTGATCCCTGAGCTGAACCGGTTGGCTGATCCGATCCCAATCGGCTAAGAGGTTTTCCAACCTCGACAGATTAACCTCTGTGTCGGTACCCGCCTTAAGCGCTGCCAAAGACGCATCAATTTGTTCAGAGAGCTGTTCAAGCCGTGGGACTGACCAGCGATCATACTGCGTAACAGTTCGCTCCAACAGGCCATTGGTAGGGATTTTTGCCGACGGTGACGCCGCGAGCATCGAAGCAAGCAGCTCTGGTCCATCTTCGGTCATGGTGACGGTGGCAAGCAACGCCTCGGCATGTCGGTCAATCAAGTCGGACTGAGCCCTCTTCCAAGCGTCATCCTTCGTGAGACCGAATCCCGATAAAGCCCGGGTTTCGTCGATGGTTTGGCGAACAGAACGCCAATCGATCTGGTTGTGCCCGTCCAACAACTCTTGGGCCAAATCCCTCGCATGCGGGAAGCGCATAAGCAGATCAGCAGCAACATTAACGCGAGAAAGCTGAGCCTCGGTGGGCACGACATTGGCTGCGCATGCAGAGTCCACCTTTGGAAGCTCCGCAACAATCGCGCGCGCTCGGTTGGGAGCCAAATCGGCAAGCCACGACACCTCGTGAAACAACCGCTTTCTCTCCACGATCAGTTCGGAATGCGCGACTTCCAAAGCCGCTTCGTCATATTCGCTGTCGAACAGCCGATCGGCTTTGGCATCCGCGATTTCGGTGGTGCCGGACCTCGGACTCACACCCAAGATTGCGAACGGATTTTGCGTTAGGTCAAAAATTGCCGACACGCTCGTCCCCCTTTCTCTTGTGTTGATGCCCGAGCGAGGTCTGACATGCCGCTGCGCCCAAGTACGGTATCCACATCGAAACAACCACTAAAAGCTCGTGACATCAATGAGGAAGAGCGGCTTCGTGCTGGCCCTGACGAGCTTATGCCCCATCAAGGCTAAATCGATCACGAGCATCACGGGGTAACGCTCTTCCGAGAGCATGGCGGCGGCATCATTGGCAAATTCCACCGCCGGCGGTCCCGCGCTCCACAAGTGCGTGATCGGTTGGGTGATGCCGGAAATCGCCATCGCGATTCGCTCGTCCTGTTCAAACTGTCCGGCAATTTCTGCAATTCGTTTGAGAGGCCCCCGGATGTCAGCGGCCCCTGTGTCCGAAAGGAGCGCATAGAACAGAACTTGGGAAGCTGCTTCACGGCTGATCGACAGTGTGTCGGTCGGAGAAAATCCAAAGGTGGTAAGTGCATGACGGACTGCCACCGCCGCCACTTCTTCGGCGTCGATACCAATCTGGCCCTCCGCAGGCGCGGCCAGTTGGTCGCGGCGACGCCAGACCCGCTGCAAATCAGCACCCAACCCGGTCATCGCGGCGACTTCCGCCGGCGTGAAGTAGCTCAAACCGACGTTGCCTACTCCCTCAACAAATCTAGTCTTCATTACTCGCCCTCCAAAATCATTTGTATCCGGTTGGTCGGAATCAAAACACGCCGGATTTCGCCCCACTCATCGGGCGCAAGCTCGCCAGTGATGAACCGGTCGCCCGCGATGTAGGCCGCCAGACTGGTCAGGTTGTCGGCAGGCACTTCGATCCTTTGCGGCACAGCACTGCCAATCAGCACAAAATCAAAACTTGCCATTTTGCTCTGGCCCTCTATGGGTCACGGCATCGGGTGCCGATTCGTTGACCCGGTATAGCGCCGAAACTGAGATTGTGAAGCACAAAAAACGAAAGGAGAACAAATCAGGTGAACCGACTGGACGCTTCTCGACAGAAGATGATACTCCACGACCTCGTTGAAGGGGCGTCCCTCCGCTCTGTTGAGCGCAAGCACCAGCACAGTTTCAACACGGTGATGAAGCTGTTCGAGGATGCCGGCGACATGGCGATCGCCTATTTCGAGGAGCTCAGAGATTTGGAGTGCCGCTGGATACAGGCGGACGAGTTTCACACTTTCGTGGGGACGCGGGATCGTGTTGACCGGAGAACTGGTCAGCCGAAATCCGGGCTTGGCACCGTCTGGGTATATCTAGCTGTCGATGCCGAATCCAAGATGATTGTCGATTTTCTGCCCGCCACTCGCGAAGTGTATGACGCGACCGACTTTTTCAAATCGATTGCGCGCAAACTTCGGCGAGCGCCGGCAGGTGGCTTCGCGGTTCGGCCAACCATCATTACCGACGGCCTTCCCGCCTACAAAGAAGCGGCAGCGGTTGCATTTGGGACCGATGCCGAGTTCGGTATGTTTATCAAAAAATACGAAAAGTTCGGGAAAAATGGCAAGAAGCTGGGCCGAGAGCGGTACGTTGGGGCGGATCGTGTGCCCATCATCGGAAGCCCGCTATTCGGAGAGATTCACACGTCTTACATTGAACGAGTAAATCTCAATGTTCGCATGGACATCAAGCGCTTTACCCGAAGGACTAACGCGTTCTCGAAAAAGCTGCTGAACGCCAAACGACATCTCGCTCTCTGGGCAATGTACACCAACTTTTGTCGTATCCACAGCAAACTTCGTATGCCCCCAGCGATGGCGGCGGGGCTGACAGATCACATTTGGGAAGTCTCTGAGCTGGTCGATCGGACGAATGCGTTCGTGAAGGAACGTCTGCGACAGCAGGCAGCTAATGACGATGCAGGGGCACCCGTGCCCGCAAATGAAAATGCGCCTTCCCATTGGGTCTATCATAACCCGACCCAATATCGGGCAAACATCCACACGTCTGATTGCCATCACAGCAAGCGGCGGGACGAGGCCGATCGAAGCACTGGCAAACACGGCAGTTGGAAGGGACATCACTCATTTGGCGAGGCGATGGCCGCTGCGGTGGAACTCGAACCTGATCGGCACTATATCTGCAAAATGTGCCTCGGGTCCTATAGGAATCAGGGCGGCTATCGTGGACCGCGCTGAGAGGCGCTCCCGGCGCGATACAAGGCCAGTGTTGAGTTTCCCTAACCCCAGAATTCAAACTGCGTCACCACCACAGCAACATCTTCGCTTGACATTTACAACCATTTGGGTTATAAGTCTGCCCGTCATTCCAACCGTATCCGGCCGGTACGTAAGCGGAATGATGGCTGCGATCGGCAGGGCTAAACCCCGACCGATCAATCGACCGGCGCGGAGCCATCCGTGGATAGAAGACGGATTTTCCGCAACTGGGCGGTGAAGGAGACTAGGCTAAATGCACGCGAAGCAGCGGTGGCGGGGTTTCCCTCAACGCCGATGCGGATGCCACTTTGACCGGTGTCGGAGCCGGGGCGTGCACCTTCATCGTCGACTTGCCAAGCCTTGACGCTTGCAGATTGAACTACCCAAAGTCGTCAAGCCCCGGATGCCCGTGGCAGGACGCGCCGGTCGATTGTCCCCCCCCGTCTCCCCGCGAGCGCGTATCCACGCGCCCGCGCCTTGGCGTGTCCTCTGCGCTGACCCGCGGATCCTCCACCCCCCGTTCGTTTCGAGCGAAGTCGAGAAACAGGCCCTAGGCGACGCACAAGGTGTCCGGACGTCGCCCGAAACCAACCGACAGCGGGTCCTAAAAACCCGAAGGCGTCCCGCGCTAACCCGCCCCCTCACCCCAAACCGCCCGGCATCGACGCATTCAACATGCCTTAAACCTCTTCGGCTACGCTCCCCCTAACATTTGTCGTCGTCACCAGACCGGAATCGAAGCGACCATGCAGCAAGTCGATCAGTTCGAGCAGGCCGAAGCGCGTTTTCGCGCGCAGGAACTTCAATTCCTCCAAAGTCGGTCGCCCGATGACTGGCATCGCTATGCGTTCACGCATAATTGGGATGACGGGCTCAACGGCCTGTTCTGGATCGTCAGCCAGCCGAGCTGCGACAAAGCCACCGCGATGCTGATCTTCTGGCGCGGCGAGCCCACCGCCTATGACTATGAAACCGACGGCGCCAAGATGGGCGATGACCCTTATGCCGTCGCGCCGATGCTGCGCTACATCGCCGAACGCTTCAACACATCGGGCTACCCCCGCGCCGAAATCGCTTATGATTTCTTGCAGGCGGCGGGACATGAGCCCGACTCCGAATTTGCCGAAGCGATCGAAGACGGCAGGCTGGGCGATATCGACCTGCTGCTCGAGCGCCAGCAGTCGATGACCAATGCCCGGGTCAAACTTCACCCCGATCTGCAACGGCTCACGCTCCCCGGGCGCGAGGTGGCAAGCTATGACAATGCGGACGATTTCCACGACCAGCTTCCGGTCGACCCCGACGATGTCGCCGACGACATCCGCGAACCACGCCCAACCGAGCCGCTCGATTACCGCAGCATCTCCGCCGACGATGCATCAGCGCGGATCAGAGCCATCCGCCGTCAGGTGGATTCGAGCAGCGATGACGATGCCGATGCGAAAAAATCATCGGGTGTGCCGAGCTGGCTCAAAGGCCTGTTCCGCCGCTAAGCAGCGCTTGCCGCACGGCGCGGAGACCGATTAGGGGGCGGTTGCGCGCCGCTAGTCCCGAGCCTTGCGCATCGCTTCAGCGGTCGCCGCATCGCTCTGCGCGGCCATCGCCGCGATCAGCCGCTCGGCTTCAGCCGCGGTCTTGTTCTGGCTCAGCTTGTGCGTCGCGCGTGTCGCGGTCACCGTCATCTCGAACGCCGTGATCGCGTTCAGCATCGCCTCGAAGCGCGGCACTTCCATCTTCGCCCGCGTCCAGTCCTCGCCGACTCGAGGTTCGAGCGCGGCCGACAAGCCGTCGAGCAAATCGATCAGCGCCGCCCGGTCGAGTGCGGCGACCGTCCCCTCAGCCTCGACCGCGACATAGTTCCACGTCGGCACCGCGCCGCGCACATCGGCGTACCAGTTCGCGCTCAGATAGCCGTTGGGGCCTTCGGCCACGATCAGCGCGGTCGCGCCATTCAGAGGCGGCACGAGCGCATTATAATTCGCCAAGTGAAAGCGCAGCCGGTCGGGGCCCGTCCGCAGCACCGGGGCATGGGCAACGCGCGGGCCTTCCGGGGTCGCAGCGAAGATCCGCGCGAACGCAATCGCCGCGATCTCGTCGAGCGGATCGCTCCCCGGCTTCCCGCGAAAGGCGTTGTTCGGGTGCATCGCCCGCTACCGCTTCGGCGGTGGCGCAGCCCTGGTCCGCCCGCGCCGCTCGCCCTTGCGGTCCTGCCGCCGCGACTTGGCGATGGCGGCGGTGGCGCGGCGCTTCCCTTCGGCCGTCTCGCTGAACTTCGGCTCGTCGAGCGGCATCAGGTCGCCCTGCCGCTCCTCGAACCCCAGCAGCGCGAGGCTTTCGACGAAGTGGTGCGGCAGCTCGGCGCCGACGTCAATCTGCCCGCCGTCGGGATGGTCGATCCGCAGCCGCCTGGCGTGCAGGTGCATCTTGCGGCTGACGCCCCCGGTCAGGAACGCCGCTTGCCCGCCGTACTTGCCGTCGCCGACGATCGGGTGGCCAATCGCGGCCATGTGCACGCGCAGCTGATGCGTGCGCCCGGTAAAGGGTTGCAGCTCGACCCAGGCCGCGCGGTTGCCGGCGCGCTCGATCACGCGGTAGCGGGTGCGCGCGGCGGCGCCCTCAGCTTCGTCGACGTGCATCTTCTCGCCGCCGGTGCCGGGTTGCTTGGCGATCGGCAGCTCGATCATCCCGTCGTGGATGTGCGGCACGCCGACGACGAGCGCCCAATAGACTTTGCGCGCGGTGCGGCTGGAGAAGCTCTTGGCGAAGAACCCGGCGGCGCGGGCATTGCGCGCGACCAGCAGCACGCCGCTGGTATCCTTGTCGAGCCGGTGGACGAGCTTCGGGCGTCCTTCGCTTTCGAACTGCACGCCGTCGAGGAGGGCATCGACATGCTCGGTGGTCTTGGTGCCCCCTTGCGTTGCGAGGCCGGGCGGCTTGTTGAGCACGATTGCTTGGGCATCCTTGTGGATCACCATTTCCTGGATGAAGGCGGCCTGATCCTCGGTGATCGGCGCGCGTTCGCGCTTCTGCGGCGCATCGGTTCGCGGCGGCTCGGCTGGCGGCAGGCGGAGCACTTGCCCCGCGACCAGCCGGTCGCCCGGCGTCGCGCGCGCGCCGTCGATGCGCAGCTGCCCGGTGCGCGCCCATTTGGCGACGGTGGTGAAGCTCGTGTCCTCGAGATGCCGCTTGAACCAGCGATCGAGCCGGATGCCGTCATCCTCGGCCGAGACGGTGAATTGCCGCACGTCGCTCATGCGATGGCCCTCACGGCGGCAAGGCCCGCGGCGAGCGCCAGCACCGAGCCGATCACCGAGGCCACCGCATAGCCCAGCGCGGTGGCGAGCGCGCCCCGCTCGGCCATCGTCACCAGCTCGAGCGAGAATGCGGAAAAAGTCGTGAAACCACCCAGCACGCCAACCCCAAGCAACAACCGCGCAGGCTCCCCCGCCAGCCCCTTGGCGACGACACCCGCGAGCAAGCCCATCGCCAGCGCGCCCGCGATATTCACCGCGAGCGTCCCCCAAGGGTAACGCGCACCGGCGAACGACAGCCCGACAAGGTAGCGCGCCCCGGCCCCCAAGGCGCCGCCTGCCATCACGAGGAAAAGATTGACCATGCCCGCGCCTAGCGCGAACCGGGCGCTTTGGGAACTGGTGGGGGCTCGAGGTTGGTTCACGCGGAGGCACGGAGACGCTGAGGCGTGTTGCCACTGTCTCGCGTCAGCGAGACCTTTATCCAGTGATACAACGGGCTACCTGGTTTCGGCTGCGCCGAAGGATCGCCGCGAGCAACGTCTCTCTGCGCCCTCTGCGCCTCTGCGCGAACAAAAATCTCCGCGTCGCCGCGCCTCCGCGTGAACCAAAAAAGCCGGTTAACGCCCGTTATTGGCGACCAGATCGACCTGCGTCCCGCCCCCCACCTTGGTCACGAACACCGCATAGGCATCATTGCCGCGCGATCCCGCCAGCACATGCCCTTCGGCATCGGCCTGATGATCCGCCGAATAGCCGCCATTGGTCGCGCGCGTGTAGTAGAAATCGATCACGCTTTGCACCGGCGCGCGGCTGGTGAAGCTGACGATGCGCAGAGCACAGCCATTGTCGGCATTGCCTGCGGCTTCGACCACATGTGCGTCAGGATAGAGCGGCATGTCGGCGGGCAGCCGCAGCGACCAGCGCGTCGAATAGCTGACATTGGCGGCACAAGCCGCCGTGCGCCGATCAGCCTGACGCGACGCAAGGCCTCCGAGCGTCATCGACTCGCGCTGCGCCTTGCAATTGGGGCAATCGGATTTGGCGGCAGGCGCGGTCTTGGTCGCCTCGCTCACCCGCACATCACCCGCAACCGGCGCGCCTTTCGCAGTCGGCACCGGCGCGGCATAGGGCTGGCTCGGCGGGCGGATCGCGTCGCGGTTGCTTTGGCTGGCGAGATTGGGGTCGACCATGATCTGGTCGTGCAGCGCGCTCGTCAGCGCCGGGTCGCGGGCATTGGCTTGCGCATTGCCGTCATTCAACTCGGCGTCGAGCGCATCGAGGCTATTGTCGGCGCCCCCGCCACCGCAGGCGGCAAGCGGCAGCAGCAGGGCGATCATCGCCACAGTCGCGGCGCGCAAAGGGGAACAGATCGACATAGCCGCCGTTCATGCCGCAAGACGGTTAAAGAAGCGTGGCTTCGGCGTAAGTGCATTATCATTGCAACACACTCACGGATCGGCTAAAGGATCCGCATGCTCAACTTGATTTCGATCCTCATTGGCCTGATCGCGCTGCCGATCGCGCTGATCGGCTTCATCCCGCTCCTGGGCGCGCTCAACTGGCTGTCGATTCCGATCGCGATCGTCGGCGCAGTCGTCGGCATGTTTTCGCGCCACCAATCGGGGCGCAACTTCAACATCTTCGTGATCGTGGTTGGGTTCGTGCGGCTGTGGCTCGGCTTCGGCATTCTCTGAACGCGACGCGGGCCCGGCGTTGCCGCCGAGCCCACGTCACATCACGACAGCCATTGATCAGCGGCAGTTGATGTTGCCACGATCCACCGAATTGCCGATCGCTGCACCGCCCAAGGCGCCCAGGATAGTCCCCAGCGTCTTCGAGCCGCCCGGCGCGATCGAGTTGCCGAGCAGGCCGCCAGCGGCACCGCCGATGATCAGGCCCGTCGTGCCATCGTTGCGGCGGCAATAGTATCGACCGTCATTGCCGCGATAGACCCGGTCGTTGCGGCTCAGCCGACGCTGCTGATAATAGCGCCCGTCGCGATAATATTGGTCGGCATAATAGCGCTGCTGGCCCCGCGGCAGCCGGTTATAGTCGTAGCGGCGATATTGGCGCCAATCGCGGCGCGCCTCGCGATTATCCTGTCGAGCATCGCGGCGGTCGGCGCGATTATCCTGCCGGGCATCGCGACGGTCGGCGCGCCGATCATTCTGATACTCCTGCGCCGTCGCGGGCATTGCACTGCAAAAAGCAGTCAGTGCCGCCAGCGCCATCATGGCCTTGCGCATGGGAATTCTCCTGTGGTGGTTGGTCCTCCCTCAACGGATCAGGACCGGCGCGGTTGCGTGAACCCGAAACAACAACGGGTTCACGCCCGCGACAGCTTGGCGGCAGCGCTTAGCGGCAGCGTTTATTGGCGGTCAGCGTACGGTCGACCGCGCGCCCGGCGAGCGCCCCGCCAACCGCGCCAAGCGCTGTCCCCAGCAGCCCGCCATTGTCGACCGAATTGCCGACCACGGCACCGCCGACGCCACCCACGATCAGCCCGGTGGTGCCGTCCGAATGGCGACAATAGGTGCGGCCACCCCGGCGATAGGTATAGGCGCGATGCTTCTTCTCTTTCGCTTCGGCCTTGGTCGGAAAGCTCATCGCGGCGGGCGGCACGATCAGTCCGGCGGCAGCGATCACCATCAGTAGATTACGCATTGCAAGCTCCTGCTTCAGGTTGAGAATGGGGCCGTAACGCGCAATTTATGCGGGCAGTTTCATGAACCTGAAACAACAAGGCGCCATTTAGGTCGCATCGAAGCAACGCGTCGCCGCAAGGCGCGTTCCGATTCGCTCCACGATATCCACATTATCCACAGGCTCGCCGCGCGTGATTGCGCTTGGTGCGACTCGGATTCGGTGACACCATTCATTTGTAGGCAGCGGGTCGGACAGGCGGGAAACCACTGAAAGACCAGCAGCTTAGGTCGGGAAAACCGGCGCAGGTGGCTTTTAGCAAACCGCGCAAGGATCCAGGCGGGAAGTCGATCGGACTGAAGGATGAGCAACGTCGCTTGCGACGGGGCGAATCGGGAAAGGAAGAACCGGCGTCCAAGGCATGAGGGAAGCGCTTCGGTGCGGAAAACATGCCGATCGTTCACGGCTGACCAACCGGCGGATGAGGGAAGAGGCGCAAGCCTTGGAAGTCATCTCCGGCCGATCGAACGGGAGCGGTCACGTGCGGCCTAACGCCCCCCGCGGTGGGGCCGTGCATGCCGCCGAAACCAGGTGGCGCGAGCAAGCGGCGAAAGCCATGGAAGTCGCGGTGCCGAAGTCCGGCGACAGGGGGCTGGCAGCAATGCCGGCCCCCATTTTATTGCGCGGCGTTCGCGCGCGCCGTGTCGGCTGAGGCCGCATCTCTCCCCCCTTGATTGAGCGTTTGCCGCACGCCGCGCCGATGCATCCCCGTAATGAGTCGATGCGCCGCCCCCGATTGATGCTAGGCTCGCGCCGATAAAGGGGGATCGGATGCATGGATGACGTAACCACGGCGCGCAGCGGCCGGCCCGGTCCCTATCGCGGGATCGGCGGCGAAATGCTGCGCTGGCTGTGCGTCATGTTTCTACGGCTCGGCGGCTGGAAGATGCGCGGCGATTGGCCGCCGCTCGCCAAGGCCGTGCTGGTCGCAGCACCCCACACCTCGAACTGGGACGGGCTCAATATGCTCGCGGCGGCCGGCTATTTCCGGGTGAGCCTGCGCTGGATGGGCAAGAAGAGCCTCACCACCGGGCCGTTCGGGCGGGTGATGCTATGGCTCGGCTGCGTGCCGATCGACCGCGCCGCGAGCAATGATGTGGTGCGCGTGATGGCCGATGCCTTTGCCGCCGCCGACACGATGATCCTCGCCATCCCGCCCGAAGGCACGCGCAGCCTGACGCGTGAATGGAAAACCGGCTTCTACCATATCGCCGTTCAGGCGGAGGTGCCGATCATTCTGACCGTGCTCGACTATGGCACCCGCACGATCCGCATCGCGGGCGTTTTCCACCCGACCGGCGATTATGCGGCTGACATCGATGCGATCCGGGCGCCCTACCGCGATGCCGTGGGCAAGGTGCGCGGGGCGTTTGCGACGGGGGCGTGACGTCCCGATCGAGCGAATTAAATCAGCGGCTCGTCAACGCACGAACCTCACGAATACGAGTCGTTTACCGAGTGCTAGTATCACTGGCATATGGGCAATTTGCATACGCTGTCAGCGACGTCCATCCTGATCGGTGGCGCGGCGCTGGGCACCATTCTGGGGATTGGCTCGCTCGTGGTTACACCGCAGGGCCTTGCTGCGGTCGCCGCGCGGGGGAATGACGTTGCAATCGCGACCGGCTTGAAACGACAGCGCGAGCCGCGTTCGGGCGACTTTTGGGGCGGGTGCGATGAAGCGCGCGCGGCGGGCACGGCGCCGATCTACCGGGGCGAACCAGGATATCGGGCAGAGATGGATGGCGATAACGATGGTGTCGCCTGCGAACCCATGCGGCGTCATGCGCGGTCGGGAGGGTATCGATCAGGGCGCGGGCGGAGGCGCTTTCGTCACTTCGGCGCGTGATCGAGAAGACGAGGTGACCACCCTCTACAGCAAGAAAATCCCCTCGATCACCGTCACGCAGCGCCCGCCCAGCACCACCCGGTCGCCGTCGAGCCGACACGTCAGTCGCCCGCCGCGCTTCGATGCCTGGAACGCCGTGAAGCTGTCGCGCCCCAACCGGTCGGCCCAATAGGGCGTCAGCACCGCATGGGCGGAGCCCGTCACCGGGTCTTCGGGAATGTCGTAGAAGGGCGTGAACACGCGGCTGATCACGTCGCTGTCGTCCCCCGGCGCGGTGACGATCGCGACCAGCGGACCAAGCTTGGCCAGCGCGCCCAGATCGGGCGCCAATTCCCGCACCACGGCCGCGCGATCAACGACGATCAGCGGATAGCCGGACTCATGCCAAAGCGTCGAAAACTCAGCCTCGATCCCCAGCGCGGCGACGATTTCCGGCAGCGGCTTGGGCACCGGCACCCACGCCGGCAAGCCTAGCTCATAGCCCGCCCCCGCCCGCGCGACCGACAGCATGCCCGCCCGCCGCGTGCGAAACGTCACCCGCGCCAGCGCCGGGTCGGCTTCGAGCAGATAATGCCCGCTCGCGAGCGTCGCATGGCCGCACAGCACCACTTCGGCTGCGGGGGTAAACCAGCGCAGCTCATAATCGGCGGCGCCGCTCGCATCCTTCACCAGAAACGCGGTCTCGCTCAGGTTATTCTCCAGCGCGATGGCTTGCAGCACAGCGTCGTCGAGCCACGCGTCGAGCGGCATCACCGCCGCCGGATTGCCGGTGAACGGCCGGTCGGCAAAGGCATCGATCTGGACGATCGGCAGGCGCATCATGCGGGACTTCCCTTAAGCTTGGCGATTTCGTCCGCCTCAACCAGCGGGTTGCCGGGGTGATCGACTTGCCCCTCGGGATCGATGTGGATCAGGATTTCAGTGCCGGGAAATTCAGCCGCCAGCCGCCGCTCGATATCCTCGACCACATCATGCGCCTCGGCCACCGTCATATTCGGGTCCATCCACATGTGGAACTGGACGAAATCGGTCGCGCCACTGGTGCGCGTGCGCAGATCGTGCAGCCCTTTCAGCTCGGGATGGCGGCTCGCGACTTCGACAAAGCGGCGGCGCTTCGGTTCGGGCCACTCCTTGTCCATCAACTGGTTGATCGCCTCGCTCGATCCGCGCCACGCGCCCCACAGCAGCCAGATCGCGATGCCGATGCCGAACAGCGCATCAGCACCCTTCAGCCCCAATTGCTGTTCCATCACCAGCGCGACCACGACGGCGGCATTGATCACCAGATCGGACTGGTAATGCATATGATCGGTCTTGATCGCGACCGATCCGGTGCGCGCGATGACGTGACGCTGATAGGTGATCAGCATCGCCGTCGCGACCATCGCCACGACCGACGCACCGATGCCAAAGCCGATGTCCTCAATCGGCTGCGCGCCGGCCAATTGCCCGATCGCACGCCAGCAAATCGCAAAGGCCGACGCAGCGATCAGCGCGACCTGCACCAGCGCCACCAGCGCCTCCGCCTTGCCGTGGCCAAAGCGGTGGTCGTGATCGGCGGGTTGCGCCGCCAGCCGCACGCCGAACAAGGTCATCAGCGACGCGACCAGATCAAGGCCACTATCGGCGAGCGACGCCAGCATCGCCACCGATCCGGTATGGAACGCGGCGAACCCCTTCACCCCCAACAGCAGCGTGGCAGTGGCCACGCTCGCGATCGCCGCGCGCTGGGTGATCGTCCCCATCTCGGCGGCGAGCGTCGCGCGATCATCATGATGGTTGCCGATGGTCACGGATACAGCAGCCCCTCGGCCCAGCCGTCACGGTCGCGGGTGAACAGCCGCCGTTCGTGCAGCCGGTGCTCGCGGTCCTGCCAGAATTCGATTGCCGTGGGCGTCACGCGATAGCCCGACCAATGCGGCGGGCGCGGCACGTCGCCGCCCTCGAACCGCGCCTGCATGTCGGCGAAGCGCGCTTCGAAGGTCGCGCGGCTGTCGAGCGGCCGCGACTGATCGCTCGCCCACGCCCCGAGCCGCGAATCCCGGCTGCGCGTCGCGAAATAGGCATCGGCCTCGGCCTCGCTCACCGTCGATACCGGCCCTTCGATACGGATCTGGCGCCGCAGCGACTTCCAGTGGAACAGCAACGCGGCCTGAGGATTGGCGGCCAGATCGGCAGCCTTGCGGCCTTCCTGATTGGTATAGAAAACGAAACCGTCGGGCCCATGCCCTTTCAGCAGCACCATGCGCAGCCCCAGCCGCCCGTCGGCATCGCTGGTCGCGAGCGCCATCGCATTCGAATCGTTGATCTCGCTGGCGCGCGCTTCGGCGTACCAGGCATCGAACAGGGCAAAGGGATCGGTCATGCCGCGCGCTCTAGCGGCTTGGCAGGCATGCGTCACCCTCGGCGCAGGTTCAGGGTCGGGGTCAGGGTGCGCGTCCAAGAATTTGCCCGCAGCATTTGCGCTTGGCCGTGTGATCGCCCAAATAGGCGCCAATCAAGCGACGGGAGCATGATGGCCGATCCGTATCAAATTCTGGGCGTGGCGCGCGGCGCGAGCGAAGCCGACATCAAAAAGGCGTATCGCAAGCTCGCCAAGGAACTGCACCCCGACCGCAACAAGGATAATCCGAAGGCGACGGAACGGTTTTCGCGCGTCACCAATGCCTATGATCTGCTGTCCGACAAGGACAAGCGCGCGCGGTTCGATCGCGGCGAGATCGACGGCGATGGCAATCCGGCGGGCTTCGGCTTTCGTCAGGGGCCGACGCCGAACAACAGCGGCTTTTCGCCGGGGCCGGGCAGCTTTGATGCAGGCGGCGACAGCGGCGATTTCAGCGATATCTTCGAAGGACTGTTCGGCGGGCGCAAGGCTGGCGGCGGCTTCTCGGGTGGTTTCGGGCGGCGCGGGCCGCAGCCCAAGGGCGCCAACCGCCCGTATCGCCTGGCGGTGCCGTTCGCGGACGCCGCCTGCCTCAATCCGCAGCGCATCACGCTCGCCGATGGCAAGACGATCGACCTGAAGCTGCCTGCGGGTGTCGAGACCGGCACGCAGATGCGGCTGTCGGGCAAGGGCGATCCCGGCCCCGGCGGCCCCGGCGACGCGATCGTCACCATCGACATTCACCCGCACCGCTTCTTCACGCGCGACGGCGATGATGTCCGGCTCGACCTGCCGGTCAGCCTGAGCGAAGCCGTGCTCGGCGCGAGCGTGCGCGTGCCGACGGTGTCGGGCGCGGTGATGCTGACGATCCCGGCCGGATCGAGCTCGGGCAAGGTGCTGCGGCTCAAAGGGCGCGGGTTCCATGGCAAGACCGGGGTGCGCGGCGATCAGCTGGTGACCTTGATGGTCGATCTGCCGGTGGGCGATGATGCCCTGGTCGAATTCGTCCAGAACTGGCCCGGCCGCGACAAAAGCAATCCGCGCGGCAAGTTCGACATCTGATCGAACCCCAGTGAAGGATTTTTCCCCCACTTCGCCCGAGGCGCGCCGCCGCCACCCGGGCGAAGGCCTGACGCTCAACAGCCGCGTCGCATTCATGGCGCCGGGCAGCTATGTCCGCGAAGTCGTCCGCCGCGTGCTCGTCGGCGTGTTCAGCGACGGCTTCATCCACGCGGGCAATCTCGCCTATCTGTCGCTGGTCGCGCTCTTCCCCTTCTTCATCGTGGCGGCTGCCGTCGCGCGACTGTTCGGGCGCACAGATGAGGGCCTGCGCACCGTCGACGTCTTCCTGCGTAACGTGCCGCCGCAAGTCGCAATGGTGCTGCAAACGCCGATCGCCGATGTGCTCGCCGCAAGGTCAGGATCGCTGCTCTGGTTCGGCGCCGCCGTCGGGCTGTGGACCACGGCGAGCTTCGTCGAGACAATCCGCGACATCCTGCGCCGCGCATACGGCGTCAAATCGGTACGCCCCTTTTGGCACTATCGTTTGTGGTCGATCGTGCTGGTGCTTGCCTCGCTGCTGCTCGCGCTCGTTGCGTTCAGCTTTCAGGTAACGTTGGTCGCGGCCGAGCAATTCATCGTCCGCGCAATGCCCTTTGCCAAAAACGCCGCGACGATTGTGTCGGTCTCGCGATTGGCACCGGCTGCGGCGCTGTTCGGCGCGCTCTACATGCTGTTCTACTCGCTCACCCCGCCGCAATATCGCGACAGCCGCGCGCCGAAATGGCCGGGCGCCGTCTTCACGGCGGTCTGGTGGCTCAGCGTCACCGCGCTGCTGCCGACCTTGCTCGCCAGCTTCGCCAGCTACGACCTGACTTATGGCAGTCTGGCGGGCGTGATGATTGCGCTGATCTTCTTTTTTCTGGTGGGCTTGGGCCTTGTTGTTGGTGCGCAATTGAACGCGGCACTGGCGGAAGCCGATGAACAGGGAGTAGGAAGCGACGACAACGATGCGGAGGCGCAACAAGCGTGACGAATTTGATGCACGGAAAGCGCGGGCTGATCATGGGGCTCGCCAATGATCGCTCGCTGGCCTGGGGGATTGCCAAGAAATTGAGCGAGGCCGGGGCCGAACTCGCTTTCAGCTATCAGGGCGAGGCGATGGAAAAGCGCGTGCGCCCGCTCGCCGAGCAGCTTGGTGTCGCGCGGCTGTTCGACTGCGACGTGTCGGACATGGCCGCGCTCGACACGACCTTCGCCGCGCTGGCGGTCGAATGGCCGACGATCGACTTCGTCGTCCACGCGATCGGCTTTTCGGACAAGAACGAGCTGCGCGGCGGCTATGTCGACACCAGCCTCGACAATTTCCTGATGACGATGAACATCAGCGTCTATTCGTTCGTCGCCGTCGCCAAGCGCGCGTCGGCGATGATGCCCAATGGCGGGGCGCTGCTGACGCTCAGCTATTATGGCGCCGAAAAAGTGATCCCGCATTACAATGTGATGGGCGTCGCCAAGGCCGCGCTCGAGACCAGCGTGCAATATCTCGCGGTCGATCTGGGGCGTCACAACATCCGGGTGAATGCGATCTCGGCGGGGCCGATCAAGACGCTCGCGGCAAGCGGCATCGGCGATTTCCGGCTGATCCTTAAGTGGAACGAATATAATTCGCCGCTGAAGCGCAACGTGACGATCGAGGATGTCGGCGGCGCGGGGCTCTACCTGCTCAGCGACTTGTCGAGCGGCGTGACGGGTGAGACGCATCACGTCGATGCGGGCTACAACGTCATCGGCATGAAGGCGGAGGACGCGCCGGATATTACGCTCGGATGAGTGCAATGGAGCTTGGTTGGGGTCAACTCGGCGCGGCTGTTATGGCCTTGGTATTTGTCGCACTAGAATGGTTTCGACTGAAGAGCTGGGCTCTTGCAGCTATCGAAGGGTTCAGAATTTGGGGTTTCATGGCGATTTCGTTACTGACGATATGGCTGGCATTCTTGTCGCCTGACAGCGCAACGCGCATCTTGTTAGGCCTTGTTAGCCCTATCCTCGCTGCGATGCTGATCAACAACCTTTATTTGGCGCTGCACCGTCACCTCGGCGTGAAATGAACTTATGAGCCACAACAGCTTCGGCCATCTGTTCCGCTTCACCAGCTGGGGTGAGAGCCACGGCCCCGCGATTGGCGCGGTCGTCGATGGCTGCCCGCCGGGAATCCCCCTCACCGAAGCCGATATCCAGCCCTTCCTCGACAAGCGCCGCCCCGGCACCAGCCGCTTCACCACGCAGCGGCAGGAACCCGATGTCGTGCGAATCCTCTCGGGCGTGTTTGAGGGGCGCACCACCGGCACGCCGATCAGCCTCATCATCGACAATGTCGACCAACGATCGAAGGATTATTCGGACGTCGCCAAGGCCTATCGCCCCGGCCATGCCGATTATGCCTATGACGCCAAATACGGCTTTCGCGACTATCGCGGTGGCGGGCGATCATCCGCGCGCGAAACCGCGATGCGGGTGGCGGCGGGTGCGGTCGCGCGGCTCGTCATCCCCGAAGTCAGCATCCGCGCCTGGGTCGAGGCAATCGGCGGCGACGCCATCGACCCCGCCAATTTCGACGGCGACGAGATTGACGCCAATCCGTTCTTCTGCCCCGACGCCAGGGCCGCGCTTCGCTGGGAAAAGCTGGTCGATGACGCGCGCAAGGCCGGGTCGTCGCTCGGCGCGGTGATCGCCTGCGAGGCGGTTGGCGTGCCCGCCGGCTGGGGGGCGCCGCTTTATGCCAAGCTCGACGCCGATCTGGCGAGCGCGTGCATGAGCATCAACGCGGTCAAGGGCGTCGAGATCGGCGACGGCTTCGGCGCGGCGGCGCTGCGGGGCGAGGACAATGCCGACGCGATGCGTCCCGGCGCCGACGGCCCCGAGTTCCTCGCCAATCACGCAGGCGGCATCGCGGGCGGCATTTCGACCGGCCAGCCAATCCGGCTCCGCGTTGCTTTCAAGCCGACGAGCTCGATCCTGACCCCGGTCGAAACGATCACCCGCGACGGTGACGCGACCGAGATCATGACCAAAGGCCGCCACGACCCCTGCGTCGGCATTCGCGGCACGCCCGTGGTCGAAGCAATGGTCGCGCTCGTGCTCGCCGATCACAAGCTCCGCCACCGCGGCCAGTGCGGCTGATCAGTCCGCGAACGGATCGCGGACCAGGATTGTGTCCTCGCGCTCGGGGCTGGTCGAGACCAGCGCGACCGGGCAGCGGATCAGTTCCTCGACGCGCTTGATGTATTTGATCGCGGCCGCCGGCAGATCGGCCCAACTCCGCGCACCCGCGGTGGTTTCATGCCAGCCCGGCAACGTCTCATAGATCGGCTCGACCGCCGCCTGCTCCGCGGCATGCGCCGGGAAATAATCGAGCACGCGCTCTCCCAGCCGATAGCCGGTGCAGATCTTCACCTCACCGAACCCGTCGAGCACGTCGAGCTTGGTCAGCGCGATGCCGGTGATGCCGCTGACCGCCGCCGATTGGCGCACCAACACGGCGTCGAACCAGCCGCAGCGCCGCTTGCGCCCCGTCACCGTGCCGAATTCATGCCCGCGCGTGCCGAGCCGCTCGCCGATGTCATCCTCGAGCTCGGTCGGGAACGGGCCTGATCCGACGCGGGTCGTATAGGCCTTGGCGATCCCCAGCACGAAACCGACCGCACTCGGCCCCAGCCCCGACCCGCCCGACGCCGTGCCCGCGATCGTGTTCGACGAGGTGACGAACGGATACGTGCCGTGGTCGACGTCGAGCAGCACGCCCTGCGCGCCTTCGAACAGAATGCGCTTGCCCGCCGCGCGCGCCGCGTTGAGGTCGCGCCACACCGGCCGCACGAACGGCAGCACGAAACCGGCGATCTCGCGAAGCTGTTCGATCAGCGCGGCGCGGTCGACGGGCGGCTCGCCAAACCCGGCGCGCAAGGCGTCGTGGTGCGCCGTCAGCCGGTCGAGCTGCGGCCCGAGGTCATCGAGATGCGCCAAATCGCACACGCGGATCGCGCGGCGGCCTACCTTATCCTCATAAGCCGGACCAATGCCGCGCCGCGTCGTACCGATCTTGCCTGCACCGGACGCATCCTCGCGCAGCGCATCGAGATCGCGGTGGAACGGCAGGATCAGCGCGCAGTTATCGGCAATCATCAGCGTGTCGGGGGTAATTTCCACCCCCTGCCCGCGCAGCTTGGCGACTTCATCGCGCAGATGCCACGGATCGAGCACCACGCCATTGCCGATCACGCTCGGCGTGCCGCGCACGATGCCCGACGGCAGCAGCGACAGCTTATAGACCTTGTCGCCGACGACGAGCGTATGGCCAGCATTATGCCCGCCCTGAAACCGCACGACGACATCGGCGCGCTCGGCGAGCCAATCAACGATCTTGCCCTTGCCCTCATCGCCCCATTGGGCGCCGATTACCGCGACATTTGCCATGATGATACCTTTTGCCCTGCCGAGGGGGTCGCGTCATCCTTCGACAGCACGCAACCCGCAGACGGAATGAGGAGCGCAGCGGCTCGGTTGGCTGCGCGGTTAAAGGGCGCAACCGAAGCGAGTCAAGCGCGCGAACTGAAAGATCGCCATTCGGTTGGCTGTCCGCGCCAACCCTAGCGGACCGCATCACGCCGTTGTCCGGAACGGACTTTTCGCTGCAATGCGACAATATGACTGCTTTAACGTGGAGGCTACTCCGTTACAGCATTAGTATCGTGAAAATTACATTCCTGTTACTGCAAATGAATTACCCTATGGGGTTGACTCCCACAGAAATTGAATCAATTCTGCATCTTGTCCAATAATGAACGAATCGACATTGATCGAACGAGCCGCTGGGGGAGGACTTTACGGTGCCCTATTATCAGATGAATTATGGATTTAATGGCTGTCCCGTAAGCTTCGGCGCGATTCAGCAGAACGTCAGCCAGAGTCAAATGGCAGCGCTTGCTGACGCCGCCAATGCTGGCGGGTTCACTTATCAGTCCAGTCTGCAATATGGCGCCGTGATGGTTGGCCTCTATCCCGTCGGCTGCCAGTCGAGCCCGAATTTGTCCTGGCCGTTGTTCCTGAAGTCGACCAATCTGGCGTCGTTCATGCAGCAGCAGACCCAATCGAACTGGTGCTGGGCCGCGAATGGCGCTTCGGTCGGCAATTTCTATTGGGGCAATGGCACCTATACGCAGTGCGGAATCGCCAACGCATGTCAGTCAAAGACGACCTGTTGCAGTAATCCCAGCGGATGCAACCAATATGGCTATCTCGATCAGGCGTTGCAGGCCGCGCGCTCCTTTGACAGCATGGCGGGCGGAACGGCGAGCTTTGCGGTGCTCCAAGGTCGGGTGGACGTCGGGCAGCCGGTCGGCACGCGGGTCGCGTGGAATGGCGGCGGCGCGCATTTCATGATGGTCACCGGATACAACAACAACGGCAATACGATTGTCATTCAGGATCCGTGGTATGGGACGTCGACGGTGGCCTATGCTTCCTATCCATCGAGCTATCACGGCGGTGGCAGCTGGACGCACACCTATTACACGAAGAAGCAGTAAGGAGCCCGCGAGATGACCATTTCTTTCACCGCTGGCGGTCCGGTCGGCACGCTGGAAAAGCTGCATGCGCTCAATTGGGGCGATGACTTGGCGCGGCTTCGCGCGACGGGCTTTGCCGAGGATGCGGGGCTTACGCTTGGCACGCCGTATCAGGTCGATTATCTGTCGCTCGACGCGGTCGCGCATGGTTCGCCGAGCGACGCCGTCCAAACCACGCAGTGGCGCAACTTGCTGCACGGTGGTGGTCGCGCGCTGGCCGAAGTCGAAAGCGACGGGGCAGGTGATCCGATCGCGCTGCACGAAGGTCCGGCAAAGGACGGGCTGGAAGCAGCGATCGCCCAGGCCGAGAGCCTTGGCCCCGATTTCACGGCGCGCGTCGTGCAATCGGCGCCGCTCAAATTCAGCGCGTTGAAATTGGAGGGTGATGGGCAGGAATTGTTCATTCCCTACCCGCCCAATCTCACGCCTTTGCCCAATTATCAGGTGATCCCGGCGGCCGAGGCCTTTGAAATCCTGAAGCCGCTCGCAGCGCAGATTCTCGAGACTTCGAGAGGCAGCGACACGAGCGGCGGATGAGACCGGCGCGGCAACGGCGGCATGGCGCGGCATTGATTCACCCAAAGGCCTTGGAGTGCCGTCAGCCGCAATCGGGAAACGATGCAGCGCCTCATACCAAGTCTTACGGAGCAGAACCTATAGCCCCTCCCCTGCACTCCTGAAGGGGAGGGGCTTAAGAAGATGAGTCGGAGCCATTGAGACTTGGTATCAGGTATCGATCGGGCGTGGCTCAGCGCCATCGATTATATGGGTACAAAGCTGAGCCCCAGGGCTGTCGCTCGCATCCAACTGCGCCACCGTCACCCAGCCTTCCGCGCGCATCGCCCCCGCCAGCGCCGGATCGGTGCCGATCGGGACGAACAGCCGCCGCCGCTGCGGCACGCTCAAGCCACCGTCGACGATCGCGTCGGGGTAGAGCGAAAAGCCGATCGCCGGCTCCTCGCGGCCATCGTCGTGCAGCACGGTATAGCTGCCGCCGCGCCCGATTTCGCCACGCACGCCACCGGCGAAAATCGAAAAGCCGATCCAGCTTTGATATTCGAACCCGTGGCGCTCAGTCGGGTCGAGCGTCATCGCGATCCGGCCGTCGAGCGCCTCGGCAATCTTCCACAACCCGTCGAGGCGTGACCGCAGTGCACCACCGACATCGAACGCGCAGAGCCGGTCATGCGCCGCCGCGAACGGCCCCGCCGCTTCAATCAGCGGCAAATAGCGCGCATCGATCGCCGCGACTGCGCCTGCGTCCTTGGCGTCGAGTCGATCCTTGAGCCACTCGATCCGGTCGGCCGCCACCGGCAGCGGCCCCGCCGCGAGCGTGTCGACCAGATCGGGCAAGGTGAAGTCGATCGACAGCCCGGCGACACCTGCCGCCTGCAATGCCTCAACCGCGACGCCGACGATCTCCTGCGCGGCGGCAACATTATCGAGCCCGATCAGCTCGCAGCCGACCTGTCGCATCTCCCGCTCGGGATCGAGCTCGGCGGCGCGCAGCTTGAGCACTTGCCCCGCATAGGACAGCCGCACCGGGCGCGGGTGGTGCGCCATCCGCGTCGCCGCGATCCGCCCGACTTGCGCGGTGATGTCAGGCCGGATCGCCAGCGTGCGCTGCGACACCGGATCGACATAGCGCACCGCGTCGATCGTCCGCGACGCCTTCAGCCGCTGGGCGAGCCCTTCGAAGAACTCGACCAGCGGCGGATCGACGCGCTCATAGCCATGCGCAAAGGCCGCGCCGAGCAACCGCGCTTCGAGCGAAGCGGCGGCATCGGCAAAGGGTGGCAGGCGATCGTGAAAGCCTTCGGGCAGGAGCGAGGAGGTCATCCCCCGCCCCTTAGCTTCCTCAAAACGCGAGCGCCATCACCGTCTTCACACCGGGCAGCGTGCGGACATTGGTGATCAGCGCAGGCGTCACGGCTTCGTCGACCGACAGCAGCACGATTGCTTCGCCCCCTGCCGAGCGGCGCCCGAGGTGGAAAGTGCCGATGTTGACGCCTTGCGTGCCGAGCAAGGTACCCAGCCGTCCGATGAAGCCCGGCGCGTCTTCGTTCACCACATAAAGCATGTGCCCGACCAGATCGGCCTCGACCTTGATGCCGAACAATTCGACCAGGCGCGGCGCGGCGTCACCGAACAGCGTCCCCGCAACCGACTTGTCGCCCGCCTCGGTCTTCACCGTCACGCGCACCATCGTGTGGTAATCGCCTTCGCGGTCGTGGCGGATTTCGCGCACGTCGAGCCCGCGTTCCTTGGCGAGGAAGGGCGCGTTGACCATGTTCACGATGTCGGAGTGGACGCGCATCATGCCCGCCAGCACGGCGCTGGTGATCGGCTTCTGGTTGAGCTGCGCCGCCGCGCCTTCGACCTCGACCGAAATGCCCGACAGCGCGCCGTGGGCGAGCTGCCCGACCAGCGACCCGAGCTTTTCGGCCAGTGCCATATAAGGCTTCAGCTTGGGCGCTTCTTCCGCCGACAGCGACGGCACGTTGAGCGCGTTGGTGATGCCGCCCGTCACGAGGAAATCGGCCATCTGCTCGGCGACCTGAAGCGCGACATTGACCTGCGCTTCGGTGGTCGAGGCGCCCAGATGCGGCGTCGAGACGAAGCCCGGGGTGCCGAACAGTGGCGATTCCTTCGCCGGTTCGGTCTGGAACACATCGAGCGCCGCGCCTGCAATATGGCCGGAATCGAGGCCCGCCTTGAGCGCTGCCTCGTCGATCAGTCCGCCGCGCGCGCAATTGATGATGCGCACGCCCCTCTTGGTCTTGGCGAGGTTTTCCGCCGACAGGATGTTGCGGGTCTGGTCGGTCAGCGGCGTGTGGAGCGTGATGAAATCGGCACGCGCGAGCAAATCGTCGAGCGTCACCTTCTCGACGCCCATTTCGAGCGCGCGTTCGGGCGTGAGGAAGGGATCATAGGCGATCACCTTCATCTTAAGGCCGAGCGCGCGGTCGGCGACAATCGAGCCGATATTACCGGCACCGATCAGCCCGAGTGTCTTCGACGTCAGCTCGACGCCCATGAAGCGGTTCTTTTCCCACTTGCCGGCTTGGGTCGAGGCGTCGGCCTCGGGCAGCTGGCGGGCGAGCGCGAACATCAGCGCGATCGCGTGTTCGGCGGTCGTGATCGAATTGCCGAACGGGGTATTCATCACCACCACGCCCTTGGCGCTGGCGGCAGGGATATCGACGTTATCGACGCCGATCCCGGCGCGGCCGATGACTTTCAGGTTGGTGGCATGCTCGAGGATCGCCTTGGTCACCTTGGTCGAGCTGCGGATCGCGAGCCCGTCATAGTTGCCGATGATCGCCATCAGTTCTTCGGGGGTCTGGCCAGTGATTTCGTCGACCTCGACGCCGCGCGCACGGAAAATGGCGGCGGCATTGGGGTCCATTTTGTCGGAAATGAGGACTTTGGGCATGGGAGTGGTTCCTAAACTTGCCGTCACCCCGGGCTTGACCCGGGGCCCCGCTTTCGGCGGGCGGCGGAAAGAAGCTGGACCCCGGCACAAGGCCGGGGTGACGAATTACTGCTTGGCGACGGCGTAAGCCCAGTCGAGCCATAGCCCGAGCGCTTCGACATCGGCGGTATCGACCGTCGCGCCGCACCAGATGCGCAAGCCCGGCGGCGCGTCGCGGTAGCCGGCGACATCGAACGCCGCGCCTTCCTTTTCCAGCGCGCCCGCCATCCGCTTGATCAGCGCTTCGTCGGCGCCTTCCACCGTCAGGCAGACGCTGGTCCGCGACCGCGTCGCCGGATCGGGCGCGAGATGACCGAGCCAGTCGCGCGCCTCAACAATCGCGTCGAGCGCCGCCGCATTGGCATCCGACCGTGCGATAAGGCCGTCGAGCCCGCCCAGCGTTTCCGCCCATTCAAGCGCGAAAATCACATCCTCAACCGCGAGCATCGACGGCGTGTTGATCGTCTCGCCCTTGAAAATGCCCTCGGTCAGCGCGCCCTTCGACACCAGCCGGAAGATCTTCGGCAGCGGCCAAGCGGGGGTATAGCTGGTCAGCCGCTCGACCGCGCGCGGGCCGAGGATGATGACGCCGTGCGCGCCCTCGCCGCCCAAGACCTTCTGCCATGAGAAAGTCGTCACATCGAGCTTGTCCCAAGGCATATCATAAGCGAACACCGCGCTGGTCGCGTCGTTGAAGCTGAGGCCCTGTCGATCGTCGGCGATCCAGTCGCCATTTGGTACACGCACGCCGCTGGTGGTGCCATTCCAGGTGAACAGCACGTCGTGGCTCCAATCGACCGCGCCCAGATCGGGCAGCTGACCATAATCGGCGCGGAGGATATTGGGATCGAGCTTCAACTGCTTGGCGGCATCGGTCACCCAGCCTTCGCCAAAGCTTTCCCAGGCGATTGCGGTGACGGGGCGAGCGCCCAGCATCGTCCACATCGCCATTTCATAGGCGCCAGTGTCCGACGCAGGGACGATGCCGATCCGGTGGGTATCGGGTACGCGCAAAATCGTGCGGGTCAGGTCGATCGCATGTTGCAACCGCGCCTTGCCGATCTTCGAGCGGTGCGAGCGGCCAAGCGATCCGGTCGCGAGCTTGGCGGCGTCCCAGCCCGGCGGCTTGGCGCACGGCCCCGATGAAAAATAGGGGCGGTCAGGTTTTGTGGAGGGTTTTTCAGGCGCAGACGCAGTGGTGGCGTCAATCGCAGCAGTCTCGGTCATGTAGTCTCTCCTTACAGAGAGCACGCGCGGCGTTGGGACCGCGTGGCCCGTCGACCGCCCTAACGATCCGCGCGGCGGCGTCAAGCGCGTTACGACCGCGATGCGGCAAATGCCGCGCGCGGTTGCCCTCGGGTCTGGCGCCGCTATCGTCGCGGCCATGCTGCCCCCACCCCTCATCGGCTTTACCCAGACCGTCGGCCCGCTGCTCGATCTTGCGGGGCTGGCGGTGTTCGCAGCGTCAGGCGCGCTGGCGGCGGCGCGGCGCGGGCAGACGATGGTGACGCTTGCCTTCTTCGCGCTCGCGACCGGGGTGGGCGGCGGGACGGTGCGCGATCTGCTGATCGGCGCGCCGGTCTTCTGGTTGCAGGACAGCCGCGCGGCGGCGACCTGCCTCGTCATTGCCTTCCTGATCTATGTCACGCCCGAACGCTGGTGGCGCGGCACCGCGCTCGACTGGTTCGATGCGGTCGGGCTCGCCGCCTATGCCGTTTATGGCGCGGCCAAGGCGCTGTCCTATGGCGTACCGGTGGTGCCCGCCGCGCTGATGGGGGTGATGTCGGCGTGCGTCGGCGGCATCATCCGCGACGTGCTGGCGGGCGAGCCGTCGATCATCATGCGGCCCGAAATTTATGTGACGGCGGCGGCGTTGAGTGCCGGGCTATACGTCGTGCTGGTGACGATCGGGCTGCCGGGCGAAGTCGCAGCGGGCGTGGGCGCGGCGGCGGGCTTTGCCTTGCGGGGGGCGGCAATCCGCTGGAAGCTCGCGCTGCCCGCCTATCGCGCGCCAGATCGCTAAAGCCGCACGAACAGGTTCAGGCTGGCGATGTGGTTCATCCGGTCGGGCCCGCGCCGGAAGATCGTCTGGTTGAGATAGCCGGGCTCGATACTGACTTGGCGGCCGAGCGGGATCGACACCCCCGCGAAGCTGCGGACCTGATCCATGCCCGCTCGTGCGCCCCAATCGGTGGTATTGGCTGCATAGAAACCTTCGACGAACACCACGCCCGACAGCTTGCCGCCGCGCCGCAGCGGCATTTGGGCACGCACGAACTGGCGTAACCGCACGCCGGTGTCGCGCCGCCCCTCAAACTTCCGCTGCTCGATCCGCGACCGGCCCCAGACGTACAGCCCGCGCGGGTTGCGCAGGATCGGGAAGCTCAGTTGCTGCCACAGCCGGTGCTCGTCGGTCGCCGCGCCATTTGCAGGATCGGTGTGGACAAAGGCATAGCCGAAATGCGCCGTCGTATCGCGCGCCAGGCGCACGCCGATCGCGGGGCGCAGCACGATCTGCGTCGCGCGTGTGGCATCGGTAAGCCGCGTCTGCGCCTCGGCCCAGAAGATCACATCGCCCTTGATCGGCCCCTGGACGAGCAACTGGCTCCAGGCCTGGCCATCGTCATCGGCAAGCGCGGGCACGCTCCAGCCGAGCAGCAACGGCGCCAGCACCAGGCGAGCGCTCGCGCGCATCAGCTCCGCACCAGCACCACTTCGGTGAAGGGTTTGGGCTCGACCGGCGGCACGGCCGGTTCGTGCAGCTCGCGCTGCCAGATGCCGACATCGATCCAGCGGTCATGCTTGTAGCCGACTTCGCGGTAAACACCCGCGCGCCGGAAGCCGACCGATTCATGCAGCCGGATTGAGTAATCATTGGGCAGCGCAATCCCCGCGATCGCCTGGGTAAAGCCCTGCGTGCGCAGCGTATCGATCAGCGCCTGATAGAGCAGCCGACCCACGCCCTGCCCCTGCGTTGCCGACGTCACATAGACGGTCGTTTCAACCGCATAGCGATAGGCGGGGCGCTCGCGGAACTTGGCGGCATAGGCAAAGGCGAGCACGCCGCCGCCATCCTCATCATCGGCCTCGCCATTGGTGGCGACGATCCACGGGTAGAGCCCATCAGACGCCGCCATCCGGCTGCGTATCTGCCGCGCATCGGGTGCCTCGACCTCGAACGACGCCGTGCCGGTCAGCACATGCGGGGCATAAATCGCCGCAATCGCGGCGGCATCTTCGGGTCGCGCAGCGCGAATCGCAATCATCGGGGCCCCTTCACAATCGAATGATTATTGTTTGGGGATTACAGGCCCAGCCGCGTCATCACCAGTGCCAGCAGCGATTGATCGGCTGCCGACGGATGCGCGGGCTGAAGTGCCGCGCACTCAAGGCAGCGCGCCTGGATCGCCGCGCCCGTGGCAATCCGCTTCACATCGCCCAGCGCCTGCGCGAACACCGCACGCCGTTCGGCCGCAATGCGGGTGAAGGCATCGCCCGCGTCGCCCTTGTCCTCCTCGTCCTTGCGCAGGAAGTCGCTCAGGAACTTGGTCCAGCGATCGGGCGCCTTTTCGAGATATTCGGCATGCACCTTCTTGGGGTCGAGCCCGGCGCGCTTGGCGGCTTCATCGATCGCGTCCTGCAGATTGCCGAACCGGTCCACGAGGCCAATCTGCCGCGCGGTGCCGCCATCCCAGACGCGGCCTTGCGCAATCGCATCGACTTGCTCAGGCGTTTTCTTGCGCGCTTTGGCGACGCGGTCGATGAACTGGGCATAGCCATGCTCGATCCCGGCTTGCAGGATCGTGCTCACCTCGTCGTTCAACCCACCGAAAACATCGGGCTGGCCCGACAGCGGGGAGGTCTTCACGCCGTCAGCGCTGATGCCGAGCTTTTCGAGGCTCTTTTCAAAGCTGGGGATGATCCCGAAAATGCCGATCGAGCCGGTGATCGTGTTCGGCTCGGCAAAAATCGTGTCGCCAGCGGTCGCCACCCAATAGCCGCCCGACGCCGCGACGCCGCCCATCGACACGACGATCGGCAGCTTCTGCGCCTTGGCTTCCAGCACCGCGCGGCGAATCGTTTCCGACGCCAGCGCCGAGCCACCCGGCGAATCGACGCGCACGACCAGCGCCTTGAGCGACTTGTTCTTCAGCCCATCGCGCACCAGCGCCGCGATCGTGTCGCCGCCCGCCGTGCCCGGATCGGCCTTGCCATCAACGATGTCGCCCGCGACCGTGACGATGCCGATGGCATCGCCCGACGTCGGCAGCGGATGCGCCTCAAGATAAGTGTCATATTTGATCGCCGCAAAGCCGACATTGCTCTTGGCCGGCGCCGCGCCCGCGACAGCGGCAACGCGCTTGTCGAAATCGGCGCGGTCGCCGAGCTTGTCGATCAGCCCTGCGGCCAGATTGGCCTTGGCGATGTCGCCCTTGGTGGCGGCGATCAGCTGCGCCGGGTTGGTGAGATAGCCCGCGACTTGCGCCTTGGGCCGCGCCTTGGCGATCGTTTCGCGCCAGTCGGCCGCAATCGCGCCATAAAGCGCGGTGCTCGCTTCCTTCGATTCGGGCGATTCATCGGTGCGGGTATAGGGTTCGACGAACGATTTGAACTTGCCGACGCGGAAGACATGGACGTTGACGCCGAGCTTGTCGATCAGCCCCTTGTAATAAAGCCGCGATCCGCCGGGGCCGGCGAACAACGTGCCGCCCATCGGGTTCATCCAGATTTCGCTGGCATTGGCGGCCAGGCGATAGCTGCCGTCGGAGTAAGCGGTCGCATAAGCCAGCACCGGCTTGCCGCTCGCGCGCACCCGGGCAATCGCCGCGCCGACTTCGTTGAGCGCGGCAGGCAGGCCCCCCCCGAAGGAATCGAGATCGAGCACGACGGCCTTTACCTTGGCGTCGCCCTTGGCCTCGTCGAGTACGCGGATCACATCGCGCAGGCGATATTCGCGCGGGCCGCCGCCGCCGCCGAAGTTGAGCTGCGGGGGCGCGGGCTGTTCGACGATCGACCCGTCGAGCGCGAGCACCAGCGCACCGTCCTTGACGCTGGCGCGATTGGGTCGGGCCGACAGCCCCGCAAACAGCGCGCCAAAGAACAACAGCATGGCGACGAGCACCAGCGCGTCCTTGATGCCAACCAACAGCTTCCAGGCGCCTCGCAGCAATTTCACGTCGTCATGCTCCTAATCCTCACGCAAGCCCCGACCCTAGCCGAGCCGTCTTATCCCCGCAACACAGGATCGAGACGGTATCGCGAGGGATCAACGCTTCTCCCACGCGATGGTTACGCCGCTCGATCTGCGGTATTTGGACGACAGGCTCGAAATCACCTCGCTCGCCTTGATAACGCGCCAACCCATGTCTGCCAGCGGCGGCGGCAGCGCGGCGCTGTCAACGAAGCGGACCCGCAGCTGCGCCTCATAGCCGTCGTTGGTGTCATATTTCGAGAGGACCACCCCATACATGGTGTTCGACACATGCATGGTGCGCGAGAATGAACGGCTCGTCAGGATGACAAAGCCATCCTTTTTCTGTTCGACCGCCGTCTGCGCCGCACCGATCATGGCCATTTCTTCGACGGTCTCGATCGACGCGAGCGGATGCGTGAAGCGGATCGTCCAAACATCGGCTTCGTCGGAACGCGCGCGCGAAAGGCCGGTATCGGAAAGGAAATAGCCGTCGCCTGCGGGCTTCATGACGGGGACCATCTTCGGTGTTTCCGGGCGGGGCAGGATCGCGGCGAGGTCGCTGGGGGTCAGCGTGTCGCGCGCCCTTTGCTCCTTGGTCGCGCGCGCAATAACGTCTTGCAACGTCTTGTCGCGTTCGGCCGCTGCGGTCTTGTCGGGGATGACCATGCGTCGCAGGATATCGGGCGTGATCCCGAGTTCCTTGAAATCCCCCTTCTGATATTCGCTGAACACAGTGTCGATCGGCATTGTCGGGACTTTGGCCGCGAACGCGATGGCCGCTTCCCATTTCGTGATCGCGGTTCGCCCGGCCGAAACAAAAGGCCAACGGCGGGCATATGCCTCCACAGCCGATTTCCTGGGCGGGGCGCCATCGGGCCCCGGCTTCGGCACTATATCCGCTGCATCGAGCTCGGCGCGTGCCGACGCCAGCAATTGTGACGCGAGCACGCCATTGCCGATCGCGCTGGCCGCATAGGCGCGCATCCCCGCGATCACCGCGCGCGACTCGATGATCGCGACGTCGCGATCTTTGGCGCCTTCGATATACCAGCCGCCCCGCATCTTGGGCTGCGCGAAATCGATCAAGGCAGAGACCGCCAGCGCTTCGGCATATTCGCCACGCTCAAAATGGGCGATGGCAAGCGAGCCCGCCGTGCCGGGCAGATATTTGAGCCGGTCGCGCGCGTGTTGGTGGGCGACTTCCACACTGTCGAGCCGGTCGACAAGCGCGGCTGCCAGCCGCAAATTGGTCGTCGACCAGGGGCGAAGGGCGATCATCCGCGCGGCCGTCGCCCGCGCCGCATCGGCATCGCCTTTCTCGCCCTGGATGAACGCACGGATCGCGAGATTGCCCAGGCCAAGGCTCTGCTCAAATGTTCCGGTCTTTTGCGCCGTCCCGATGGCATCCGATTCATCAAGCAGGCTCAGGGCAAGGGACGCATCGCCCGCGACGAACGCATGGAGCGCACGGGCTTGCAGCAGATTGGCCCGACGCACCCAATAGTCCGGCAAAAGCAGCGGATCGGCGAGCGCCTTCTCACAGGCCGCGCTGCCATTGCTCCCCAGCTTTATCGCGGTTGAGCGCCGGATATCCGACGTTTCCGTTGCCAATCCCCACAGCCACGTCGCCTTTGTGATGCCATCGACCTTGCGGGTCGGCGCCGCATAGCCGTCGCAAGCCGTAAAATTGGTGCCGTCGTTCGAATTATTGTCTGCGGGCGCGGCGATCGCCACGGCTGAGGCGAGTAAAATTGTTAACATGATCCCCCCAAACGCTGCTGTTCAACACGCGATTTGTTACGGGATCACCACGGCGGCTGCCAAGCCTTAGTGCGTGCTTTGCAGTGCCTTTCTACCCTTGACGGTGCGGGAACGGATGCACATATGCGCCATGTTGGCACTCACCCCGCGTGAGTGCCAGTAGCGATCATCAACCCGAGAAAGAAAGGATGGAGCGCATGAACTTTCGTCCACTCCACGACCGCGTGCTCGTTCGCCGCGTCGAAGCCGAAGAGAAGACCGCCGGCGGGATCATCATCCCCGACACCGCCAAGGAAAAGCCACAGGAAGGCGAAGTCGTCTCGGTCGGCACCGGCATTCGGGCCGAAGACGGCACGATCACCCCGCTCGACGTCAAGGCCGGCGACAAGATCCTGTTCGGCAAATGGTCGGGCACCGAGGTCAAGGTTGGCGGCGAAGACCTGCTGATCATGAAGGAATCGGACATTCTGGGGATCATGGGCTGAAGCCCAGCGACACCCGTTTATTCGTAACCATCAACCAACATCCAACTGAAAGGGCAGTCCCATGGCAGCCAAGGACGTAAAATTCAGCCGCGATGCGCGTGAACGCATTCTGCGCGGCGTCGACATTCTCGCCGATGCAGTCAAGGTCACGCTGGGGCCGAAGGGCCGCAATGTCGTGCTCGACAAGAGCTTCGGCGCGCCGCGCATCACCAAGGACGGTGTCACTGTCGCCAAGGAAATCGAACTCAAGGACAAGTTCGAGAATATGGGCGCGCAGATGATCAAGGAAGTCGCTTCCAAGACCAACGACATCGCCGGCGACGGCACCACCACCGCCACCGTGCTCGCTCAGGCGATCGTGCGCGAAGGCATGAAGTCGGTTGCGGCCGGCATGAACCCGATGGACCTGAAGCGCGGCATCGATCTTGCGGTCGCCAAGGTCGTCGAAGACATCAAGTCGCGTTCGCGCCCCGTGTCGGGCTCGAAGGAAGTCGCACAGGTCGGCATCATCTCGGCCAATGGCGACACCGTCGTCGGTGAGAAGATCGCCGAAGCGATGGACCGCGTCGGCAAGGAAGGCGTGATCACCGTCGAGGAAGCCAAGGGCCTCGAATTCGAACTCGATGTCGTCGAAGGCATGCAGTTCGATCGTGGCTATCTGTCGCCCTACTTCATCACCAACCCCGAGAAGATGACGGTCGAGCTTCAGGATCCCTATATCCTGATCCACGAAAAGAAGCTGTCGAACCTGCAGGCGATGCTCCCGATCCTGGAAGCCGTCGTTCAGTCGGGTCGTCCGCTGCTGATCATCGCGGAAGACATCGAGGGTGAGGCGCTCGCCACGCTCGTCGTGAACAAGCTGCGCGGTGGCCTGAAGGTCGCGGCCGTCAAGGCGCCGGGCTTCGGCGATCGTCGCAAGGCAATGCTCGAAGACATCGCGATCCTGACCAAGGGCGAGCTGATTTCGGAAGATCTCGGCATCAAGCTCGAAACCGTCACGCTCGCCATGCTCGGCCAGGCCAAGCGCGTCACGATCGACAAGGACAACACCACCATCGTCGATGGTGCAGGCGACCATGACGCGATCAAGGCACGCACCGAAGCCATTCGTGCGCAGATCGAAAACACCACCAGCGATTACGACCGTGAGAAGCTCCAGGAGCGTCTCGCCAAGCTCGCCGGCGGCGTTGCCGTGATCAAGGTCGGCGGTTCGACCGAAGTCGAAGTCAAGGAGCGCAAGGACCGCGTCGACGACGCGCTGCACGCCACCCGCGCAGCCGTTGAAGAAGGCATCGTCCCCGGCGGCGGCACCGCGCTGCTTTATGCAACGCGTGCGCTTGAAGGCATGAAGGGCGCCAACGACGACCAGACCCGCGGCATCGATATCATCCGCAAGGCGCTCTACGCGCCGGTCCGCCAGATCGCGTCGAACGCCGGTCATGACGGTGCGGTGATCTCGGGCAAGCTGCTCGACGGCAACGACCCCGACGTCGGCTTCAACGCGCAGACCGATGTGTACGAGAACCTCGTCACGGCCGGCGTGATCGACCCGACCAAGGTCGTGCGTACAGCACTTCAGGACGCAGCCTCGGTCGCGGGCCTGCTCATCACCACCGAAGCGGCGGTGAGCGAGCTGCCCGAAGACAAGGGCGCCCCCGCCATGGGCGGCGGCGGCATGGGCGGCATGGGCGGCATGGACTTCTGATCCGAAGGGCGGCCTGCGCCACGCCGGCGCAGGACTCGCCCGAGGACGGACGGCGGGGTCGCCAGACCCCGACCGACGAGTCCCGGCTTCGCCGGGACCGTGCCAGCCACGAACCTACCGAACCAACAGCAAAGGGCCGAGGGAGCAATCCCCCGGCCCTTTCGCTTGGGCGTGGCTAAAGCCAGCCAACGCCCCATTTGACGACGTAGCGGTGGCTCTTCGCGTCGCCTATAAGCGGATGCGGCGACCGATAACGGAACGGATGCAGGTGAACCCATGCGATACTCAACCGGCGAAGTGGTTGCCATCGGCGACGAAGTGCTCGCAGATGGCATGCGCGGGGTAATCGTTTGTGACTTCGATAATCATTTGTTCGCGGACGGGTATGACGACTGGGAGATGCCAACGGCAGAGATAGTCGGCGGCGGCACGCTTTCGTCGGGTGTGATGATCCATACGAACGAGGCGGGCCTGATCCACTATCAAGTCGGAGCCGGCGAGATTGATCTGGTCAGTGCGGCCCAAGGTTAGCTGCGAGGCAGCAGTTGCGATCATTAAAGTTAGGTGGGTTCGCTCCAAAAGAACGAACGGGGGAGAGACTGCGCCCTTCTTTCGCTGTGCAACAAAGAGCGGAGAGCGGCGAGGTGCTTTTCATCCGAGAGCCGCTGGATCGCTTGCTGCACCAATTTTCGGTTATCGGAGACTGACATCTCGGCCGCGTATTTCAGTGCTCGTCCTTGTCGCCATGAGAGCGATGGCTCGGATGCGGCAACAAGCGCGTCAAAAACCGGCTGCCACAGGCTGTCTGCGAACGGTTTCGCCGCTTCAAACACAAGAAGCAGCGCTTCGGAGCGGCTGCCCATATTTGCGATAGAGGCTGACGCGCGAATGTATTTCGTGAGCAACACGCGAGCCGGCCCGACATTGTTTCGTTCAAGATACGCCCGTATGGGCCACGCCGACACCGCAACCTGCTTGTATACTTCGTCCTGCATGTCCGCAGCCCGTACGGCCTCAGTCAGTATATGGTCATATTTCTGGTCAGGCCAATAACGGGCCACCTCAGACAGTGCTTGGCACCTAAACCAAGGTGCTTCTATGCCTCGTGCAACGCTCAATGCCCGCTCGGGCTGATCCGAAGCGAGGCGACTCGCAAGCGTTCTTTGCGCGGTGGCCGTCATGCCAGTAGCCTAGCGGATAGGTGTTAATCCGTTACTGCAACCGATGTCAGCTTTCGGCTGTTAACAACCGAAAGCTGACGGATGGTTCCCCACCACAAACAGCCACCCCTCACCCCCGTAACATCGCCACCAGCCACGCATTCGCCAGCACGTCGATTACCAGATGCACACGCGGCGTCGTCCCCTCGTTCACCGCCTCAT
Source organism: uncultured Stakelama sp. (assembly GCA_964449575.1). Classification (GTDB taxonomy): domain Bacteria; phylum Pseudomonadota; class Alphaproteobacteria; order Sphingomonadales; family Sphingomonadaceae; genus Sphingomonas. The sequence continues at coordinate 106,047 of CAYUYZ010000001.1, read as the reverse complement.
GCGAATCGCTCAGCCGCAGATACCACAGCTCGCCGACTTCCATCGGCACAGCCACGCCGTTCAGCACAAACCGCACCCCCGGATTGGTCGTGATCGGCAAGTGCAGCCGCGCGCGACCCTGCTCGGCGGCGAGGTCGAGATCCTCGTGCGGCAGGATCGCCGATCCCGGCCCCAGCCGCATCAGCCGCACGCTCTGCACCGGGCAGGACAGCGTCGCCACTGCCGCGCGCATTGCGGGCACGCGCGCCATCAAGGGCGTATCGACCCATTCGGTTGCGGTCGGATTGGCGTAGATCAGCCGGATCGGATGCGTCTCCCCGGCTGCCGCGCGCAAGGCGATAGCCGACCAGTCCCCGCGATAATTGTCGCGCACGAAATGCGGCTGCCACGGATCGCGCTCGATCGCCGCGAGGTCCGCGGCCAGCGCGGCGGCGTCGAAGGCGAGTGGCAACCGCTTGCGATCGGGCAGCGTTGTGACGTCGGTCGGGGCTAGGGTCGCCATCTCGCGAGGCTAAGCGTGCTCCGCTTGCGCGACAACGCCCTTTCGCTCCGGCCCCCGCTTGGCTAACGCTTGCGCCATGCAGCCGCGCCCTCCCATCGCATGATCCGCCTTGCCATTTTCGATTGCGACGGGACGCTCGTCGACAGCCAGCATAATATTTGCACGGCGGTCGAAGAGTCGTTCGCGACCAACGGCCTCGTCGCGCCCCCGCGCAACACGATCCGCCGCATCGTCGGCCTCAGCCTCGTCGAGGCGATGCGGATGCTGCTCCCTGAGGCCGAGGACGCGCTGCACCAGCGGATTGCGCAGGATTATAAGGACGCCTTCTTCCGCCTCCGCTCAACCGGCGCGATGGCGGAGGAACCGCTGTATGACGGGATTGCGGAGCTGCTCAAGGCGCTGTCGGCTGAAGGCTGGCTGCTCGGCGTGGCGACGGGCAAGTCTGATCGGGGCCTTGCGCATATCCTCGCACATCATGGCATCGCGGGCCATTTCATCACGCTCCAGACCGCCGATCGCCATCCGTCGAAGCCGCACCCGTCGATGATCGACACCGCGATGCGCGATGCCGGCGCGGTGGCTGCGCACACCGCGATGATCGGTGACACCAGCTTCGACATGGCGATGGCGCGCGCCGCCGGGGCGCGCGCGATCGGCGTCGCTTGGGGCTATCACCCGCCCGAGGAACTTGTTGAGGCAGGCGCGCATGTCGTCGTCGAGCATGTCAGCGCTCTTGCCCGCGCGCTGGACAATCCATGACCGACGAAGATCGCACCGCGCAGACGCGCTATTATCTGATGACGCTCGCGCGGATCGCGGGCGCGGGCGGTGCCGTCTTCGGCATCGTCATTCTCGGTCGCGCGGTCGACTGGCCCGAAAAGGCGATCGGCCTTGCAGTGACGCTTGCGTCATTGTGGGAAATGGCGGTGCTGCCGCGCGCGCTCGCGGCTCGCTGGAAGAGCAAACCCGAGCCGTGAAGCGTTTCTGGACGAATGTCGACATCACCGACGCGCGCGGGATCGCGCTCGACGGCAAGCCGGTGCGCACGCCGGGTCGTGCGCCGCTGCTGCTGCCCAACGCCGAGCTCGCGGACGCTGTCGCTGACGAATGGCGATCGGTCTCTGGCGAGATTGATCCGCGCGCGATGCCGCTGACCGGCCTTGCCAATGCCGCGATCGACCGTATCGCGCCCGACCCAACCGGCTTCGCCGCCGGGCTCGCCGTTTTCGCCGAAAGCGACCTGCTTTGCTACCGCGCCGAAAGCCCCGCGCCGCTCGTCGCGCGGCAGGCGGCGGCGTGGGACCCGCTGCTCGACTGGGCACGCGCGACCTATGGCGTCGACTTCGTGGTGACGACGGGCATCATGCACCGCCACCAGCCGCCCGAGACGCTCGCAAGGCTGGGCGAGGCGATTGCCGCGCGCGATCCCTTTGAGCTCGCCGCGCTCGCGCCGATTGTGACGATCAGCGGCTCGCTAGTCGCCGCGCTCGCGCTCGCCGAGCGCGCTGCCGAAGCCGAAGCGGTGTGGCTCGCGTCGGAACTCGACAGCGAGTGGCAGGCCGAGCAATGGGGCGAGGATGATCTCGCGATCCCGGCGCGCAAGGCAAGGCGGCGCGATTATGAGGCGGGGGTGCGGATGCTGGAGTTGCTGCGCTAAGCTAACTTTGAGCCCCTCCCCTTCAGGGGAGGGGTTGGGGTGGGGACTATCCACGAGCGATGCGCTCTGCGAGGCATCCCCCACCCCTGCCCCTCCCCTAAAGGGGAGGGGTTGAGACACAGACCCGCCGCTACCTCATCAAATGCCGGATGAACCCGATCAGCCCGGTCTGCCGCGACCGCTTCAGCCGCTCCGCCGCGAGGATCGTCTTCACGTCGCGGAAGCATTGGTCGACATCGTCATTGACCAGCACATAGTCATAGCCGTCCCAATGGCTCACTTCGGCAGCCGCCCGCTGCATCCGCGCGTCAATCACTTCGGGCGCGTCGGTCGCGCGGCGGATGAGGCGGTCGTTCAGCTCCTCCATCGACGGCGGCAGGATGAAGACGCGCACGACGTCGCCCCCCGCAATCTGGAACAGCTGCTGCGCGCCCTGCCAGTCGATATCGAACAGCACGTCCTTGCCGGCTTCGAGCATCGCATCGACCTGCGCCTTGGGCGTGCCATAGCGTTGGCCGAAGACATGCGCCCATTCGAGAAATTCGTGGTTCGCGACCATTTCGCGAAACTTGTCGAGGCTGACGAAGTGGTAATCCTTGCCGTCTTCCTCGCCCGGGCGGATCGGGCGCGTCGTCGCGGAGACCGACATTTCGAGATCGGGCTCGGCCTCGAGCAGCATCCGCGCGATCGTCGACTTGCCTGCGCCCGACGGCGACGAGAGCACGAACAGCACGCCGCGGCGCTGAAAACCATGGGGGTCGTGGGGTCGGTCCATGCGCGCTAGTGGCGTAGCCGCCGCCGCGTCGTCAAGGGGCGATCAGACCATCGTCTCCGGGCGGACCAGCCGATCAAAGGTCGCTTCATCGACCAACCCGAGCGCCAGCCCCGCCGCTTTCAGCGTCAGATCATGGGCATGCGCGTGCTTGGCGATCTTGGCGGCATTGTCGTAGCCGATTTCGGGCGCGAGCGCGGTGACGAGCATCAGCGATCGATCGACGAGTTCGGCGATCCGCGCGCGATTGGGTTCGATCCCGTCGACGCATCGCTCGGCGAAACTCGTCATGCCAGTGGCGAGCAGGTCGATCGAGCGCAGCACATTGGCCGCGATCAGAGGCATGAACACGTTCAGCTCGAAATGCCCCTGCATCCCGCCAACGGTAACCGCACCGTTATTGCCGATTACCTGCGCGGCCACCATCGTCAGACTTTCGCACTGCGTCGGATTCACCTTGCCCGGCATGATCGAGCTGCCGGGCTCATTCTCGGGCAGCGACAATTCGCCAAGTCCAGAGCGCGGGCCGGAGCCGAGGAAGCGAATGTCGTTGGCGATCTTAGTCAGCGCCACCGCCAGCGTGTTGAGCGCGCCGTGGAAGAACACAAGCCCGTCCTTGGCAGCGAGTTGCTCGAATTTGTTCGGCGCGGAGCTAAAATCAGAATTCGCGATGTTCGAAATTGCGAGGACCATGTCACGCGCCCAGAACTTGGGTGCATTCAGCCCGGTGCCCACAGCAGTGCCACCGATAGCGAGCTGCCTTAACTCGACGACCCCATCCATGATCCGTTCGCCGCAACTCGCCAGTTGCGCGGCATAGCCTCCGAACTCCTGCCCCAGCGTCACCGGAGTCGCGTCCTGCGTGTGCGTGCGACCGATTTTGACGATGTCCGCCCAGGCTTCCGCCTTGGCGGCAAGCGCTGCGCGCAGCAGATCGATAGCGGGCAGCAGTGCCGCCTCGGTCGCCACCACCACCGCAATGTGCATCGCGGTCGGAAAGCTGTCGTTCGACGACTGGCTCATATTGACGTGATCGTTCGGGTGCACCGGCGACTTGCCGCCGCGCGCGCCGGTGAGGATTTCGTTGGCGCGGCCCGCGATCACTTCGTTGACGTTCATGTTGGTCTGGGTGCCCGACCCCGTCTGCCAGATGACGAGCGGGAATTGGTCGTCGAGCTTGCCGCTCGCGACCTCGGACGCTGCCGCCTCGATCGCGTCAGCGATGTCGGCGGGCAACCCGTGGGCGCGGTTCACCCGGGCGGCGGCCTGCTTCACGAGCGCGAGCGCGTGGATGATCTCAATCGGCATTTGCTCGCGCGCACCGAAGGGGAAGTTGGCGATGCTGCGCTGCGTCTGCGCGCCCCAATAGGCGCTGGCGGGGACGTCGATAGGGCCGAATGAGTCGGTTTCGGTGCGGGTGGTGTTGCTCAACACAGCCTCCGTTCGCCCTGAGCTTGTCGCAGGGCCGTTCTTCTATGGGCCACCGGTCGAAAGGCAGGACGGTGCTTCGACAAGCTCAGCACAAACGGACTTAAAAGAGTTTGCAGGCCCAGATTGCTTACTTTTTGCGCTTGAAATCCACCGACACGACATTCGACCCATCGTCACGCGGGCCGCCGTCATTCTCGGCTTCCTCATGCGGTTCGGGTTCGTCGGGGCCATCCGCTGCCTGAAAGCGCAGCTCGAAATTGACTGCGGGATCGTGAAAGCCGGTGATCGCCGAATAGGGAATCACCAGCTTCGACGGCACCTGATTGAAGCTCAACCCCACCGAAAAGCGCGTCTCATCCACCTTCAGGTCCCAGAATTTATTCTGGAGCACGATCGTCATTTCATCGGGGAAGCGCTCGATCAGCCGCTTGGGGATGTCGACGCCGGGGACCTGCGTCTTGAAGGTGATGTAGAAATGATGCTCGCCGGGCAGCCCGCCGCCGCCCGCGATCGACCCGAGCACGCGTCCGACGACGGCGCGCAGGGCTTCCTGCACGATTTCGTCATAGGGAATCAGGCTGTCGGGCAAGGCGTCACTCATAATGCATTGGACTAGCGCCCCCAGCCCTATCGTCAAGATTGCGCGTCCGTCATCAGCCGCTATGGGAGGGCAATGCGTCGCGCCACTATCTCCCGCACCACCAAGGAAACTTCGATCGACGTGACCGTCGATCTCGACGGCACCGGCCAATACACGGTGTCGACCGGGATCGGCTTCCTCGATCACATGCTCGAACAGCTTTCGCGCCATTCGCTGATCGACATCGATCTGAAAGCGGTCGGCGATCTGCACATCGATCAGCACCACACGACCGAAGATTCGGCGCTGGCGATCGGCGAAGCGGTGGCCAAGGCACTCGGCGACAAGGCCGGCATCCGCCGCTATGGCGACGCGCTGTCGCCGATGGACGAAACGCTGACCCGCGTCGCGCTCGACATTTCGGGGCGGCCTTATCTGGTGTGGAAATCGGCCTTCTCGACCACCCGGCTGGGCGAGATGGATACCGAATTGTTCGAACACTGGTTCCACAGCTTCGCGCAAACGGCGGGGCTGACGCTTCATGTCGAGACGCTTTACGGCCACAACAACCACCACATCATCGAAAGCGCGTTCAAGGGCCTTGCCCGCGCGCTGCGCACCGCCGTCGAGATCGACCCGCGCAAGCCGGGAGCGATCCCTTCGACCAAGGGCGTGCTCTAGCGATGGCGGAACGGATCGCGCTGATCGATTACGGCGCGGGCAATCTTCATTCGGTCGCCAATGCATTGAAGGCGGCGGGCGCGGGGACGGTGGAGATCACCGCGAGCGCCGCCGTCGTTGCCTGCGCTGACCGGATCGTGCTGCCGGGTGTCGGCGCGTTCGGCGCCTGCGCGGCCGCTTTGCGCGCGCTGCCGGGGATGACCGAAGCCATGACGGTGCGCGTGATCGGCGGCGGGGTGCCCTTCCTCGGCATTTGCGTCGGCATGCAGTTGATGGCCGATCGGGGCCTCGAATTCGGGTCGCATCCGGGGTTGGGGTGGATTTCGGGCGAAGTCGCGCTGATGGAGCCGACGGATGCTGAGTCCAAGATCCCCCACATGGGCTGGAACGACGTGATGCCGGAAAGGCCCCACGCGCTGATCGAACCGGGCGAGGCCTATTTCCTGCACAGCTACGCCTTCACCGGCAGCGATGTCGTGGCGACGACCGCGCATGGCGGGCCAGTGGTCGCAGCGATCGGCCGCGCGAACATGCTCGGCGTGCAGTTCCACCCGGAAAAAAGCCAGCGCTACGGGCTGGCGCTCTTAGAGAGGTTCCTGAAATGGAAGCCGTGATTCTTATTCCTCCCCAGCAGGGGGAGGGGGACCGTGCGCTTCTTCACCGCGTGGTGGAGGGGGTGGGCCGCAGGCGATCCGCTGATGGAGTCCCCCCTCCGTCAGCCTGCGGCTGCCACCTCCCCCAGACAAGCTGGGGGAGGAATTTGTGAGCCTCATCGTCTTCCCCGCGATCGACCTGAAAGCCGGGCAAGTCGTCCGCCTTGCCGAGGGCGATATGGACCGCGCGACCGTCTACGGCGACGATCCCGCCGCGCAGGCGATGATCTTCGCCGGGCAAGGCGCCGAGCATCTCCACGTCGTCGATCTCGACGGCGCGTTTGCGGGCGATTCGGTGAATGGCGAAGCCGTGAAGGCAATCGTCGCGCGCTTCCCCGGTCATGTCCAACTGGGCGGCGGCATCCGCACGCGGGCGAGCATCGAACGCTGGTTCGATCTCGGCGTCGCGCGCGTGGTGATCGGCACTGCCGCGCTCGACAATCCTGATCTGGTGCGCGCGGCGGCACGCGACTTCCCCGGCGGCATCGTCGTCGCGGTCGATGCGAAAGACGGCATGGTCGCGACCAAGGGCTGGGCCGATGTGTCGACCACCAGCATCATCGATCTCGGCCGCCAGTTCGAGGATGCGGGGGTCGCAGCACTTCTGTTCACCGATGTCGGGCGCGATGGGTTGCTGAAGGGCGTCAATATCGAAGCGACGGTCGACCTCGCCCGCGCGGTCGACATTCCCGTCATTGCGAGCGGCGGGGTGAAGGGCATATCCGACATCCACATGCTCGCGCTGCACGCGAAATCGGGGATCGAAGGCGTGATCACCGGCCGCGCGCTGTATGACGGGCGGCTGGATCTGGCGGTGGCAATTGCGATCGGCGCGCGGGGGTGATCGCGCCTGGCGTGATCCGGAGGGGATGGTTTCTCGCTGTCCCCATAGCTTGGTTCGCATTGGCCTTGGCAGTCATCGGCGCGAAGGTCGCTATCCTTCTTGGGCTGATCTCCTTTGTTGCCGGTGCATTTGCGTTTCTTCTGCTGGATCGCATGCGCCTTCGCGGCACCACTGCTCTCGCGGCACTCATGGCGCTGATCGGACCGGTAGCCTATGATGTGATCAGAAATCCGTCGGCTTTCTTTAATCAGACGCTCTTCGCTTCCGTGGAGGCGCCCTGTCCGAAGGACGGCTGCCGGGTGATTGTCTACCAGCCCAGAGAACCAAAGAGCGAAGCGCCATGACCGTCCGCGCGCGCGTCATCCCGTGCCTCGACGTGGCCAATGGCCGCGTGGTCAAGGGCGTCAATTTCGTCGACCTGCGCGACGCCGGCGATCCGGTCGAGCAGGCGCGCGCCTATGACGCGGCAGGCGCCGACGAACTGTGCTTCCTCGACATCACCGCGAGCCACGAAGCGCGCGGGACGATCATCGATGTCGTCCGCCGTACCGCCGAGGTGTGCTTCATGCCGCTCACCGTCGGCGGCGGGGTGCGCACCGCCGAGGATGCGCGCGCGTTGTTGCTCGCGGGCGCCGACAAGGTCGCGGTCAACAGCGCCGCCGTCGAGCGGCCCGAGGTGGTCGCCGACATCGCCGATCGCTTCGGCAGCCAATGCTGCGTCGCCTCGGTCGATGCGCGGCAAGTCGCGGAGGGGCGCTGGGAAGTCTTCACCCATGGCGGGCGGCGCGCAAGCGGCGTCGACGCGGTCGAACATGCGCTGCGGCTGGCCGAGCTGGGCGCGGGCGAATTGCTGATCACCTCGATGGACCGCGACGGCACGCGCGGCGGCTATGACCTCGACCTGATCCGCACGATCGCCGATCAGGTGCGCGTGCCCGTCGTGGCATCGGGCGGCGTTGGCGGGCTCGCCGATCTGGTCGCGGGCATTACCGAGGGGCATGCGAGCGCCGTGCTCGCCGCGTCGATCTTCCACTTCGGCGAGGCATCGATCGCCGACGCGCACCGCGCACTGGCGGCGGCAGGCGTGCCGGTGCGCACGCCCATCGCATAAGCACGGCCTTAACCCGTAGCGGCTAAGCTGGCGCAATGCTGGACCTGATCGCCGTCACTGCCCACTCAGGCGTCGCGCACCCACGCACCGCGCCCGAACTGTCCGACATCGCGCTGTTCGTGATGGCCGCAGCAGGCGTGTGGTTCGTGCGCCGCGCGCTACGCCGCCGCTTCGCCAAGGCCCGCGCCGCGAAGGATTGACGCAAGCGCCCGGCTGGGCCAGCCAATCGCGATGGCCGAAGACTTCATCACCACCCTCGAATCGGTGATCCGCAGCCGTCGCGGCGCGGACCCGACGACAAGCTACACCGCCAAACTCTTCGCCGCCGGTCGCGCCAAGATCGCGCAGAAGGTGGGCGAAGAGGCCGTCGAAACGGTGATCGCCGCGCTCGGCGACGACCGCGCCGCGTTGGTCGGTGAAGCGACCGATCTGATGTTTCACCTGCTCGTCCTCCTCGCCGATGCGGACCTCAGCCTCGACGACATCCGCGCCGAAATGCGCCGCCGCGAAGGCGTGTCGGGGATTGATGAGAAAGCGGCACGCAAGACCTGAGAGGGTGAGACGTTTGTTATGAATCACACCCCATCCCGTTAGTGTCGAGCGAAGTCGAGATACGTTGCGCATCGCCCTTGGCTTGTTTCTCGACTGCGCTCGAAACAAAAGGGAAAAAGGTAGAAGATTGATTCAACGGAGCCAGCCATGCCGATCGACGCGACCCAGCCCTATGACGACCAGAACATCTTCGCCAAAATCTTGCGCGGCGAGATCCCGTCGAAGCGCGTCTACGAGGACGACTTCGCGGTCGCCTTCCACGACATCAACCCGCAGGCGCCGACGCATATTTTGGTGATCCCGCGCGGGGCCTATGTATCGTGGGACGATTTCAGTGCGCGCGCCTCGGACGCTGAGATCGCAGGCTTCATTCGCGCGGTCGGCGAAGTGGCGCGCGCCGCCGGGTTGGTCGCGCCGGGGTACCGTCTGCTCGCCAACATCGGGCTCGATGCGCATCAGGAAGTCCCACACCTGCACGTCCATATCTTTGCCGGGCGGCCGCTCGGGCCGATGCTCATGCGATAAGGGATTGCACGGGGCAGATTTGCGATTAGGCTCGCGAGTCATCGCCAGACGGGCCAATTAGGGCCTGCGCACCCTTGGGGGGTTTTCAAACTTCATGATCTTCGCGCGCACCAAATCCATCGACGCCATTCTCGCCACGGCCGAGAAGAAAGCGCTGCACCGCACGCTCGGTGCCTTTCAGCTCACCCTGTTCGGCATCGGCTGCGTGATCGGCACCGGCATTTTCGTGCTGACCGCCGCAGGCGCGCAAAAGGCTGGCCCCGGCCTGATGCTCGCTTTTGCGATTGCAGGTTTGATCTGCATCGTCGCGGCGCTCTGCTACGCCGAAATCGCGTCGATGCTGCCGGTCGCGGGCTCTGCCTACACCTACACCTATACCGTGATGGGTGAGATGCTGGCCTGGACGGTCGGCTGGGCGCTGATCCTTGAATATGCGGTCGCCGCGAGCGCGGTCGCGGTCGGCTGGTCGGGGTATTTCAGCGGAACCATATTACACCAATTCTTCGGCATAGACTTACCCCCCTATCTTGCCTCGGCGCCGCTCGCGCTCGGCGGCTCGCCGGGCGGGCTCGTCAATCTGCCCGCGGTCATCATTGCGCTCCTCGTCACTTGGTTGCTGATGATCGGGACCACCGAATCGGCCCGCGTCAATGCCGTACTCGTGCTGATCAAGGTCACCGCGCTCACGGCCTTCATCGTGCTGACGCTGCCGAGCAGCCAGTTCAACGCCGCCAATTTCAGCCCCTTCCTGCCCGCCGGGGTGTTCGGCGGCTTCGGCTCGGGCGTCGGCGCGGTCGGTGCGGCGGCCACAATCTTCTTCGCCTATGTCGGCTTCGACGCGGTTTCGACGGCGGCTGAGGAAACCAAGAACCCGCAGCGCAACGTGCCCATCGGGCTGATCGGCTCGCTGCTGTTCTGCACGGTCTTCTACATTCTCGTCGCGGCAGGTGCTGTCGGCACGATCGGTGGTCAGCCGATCATGGGTCCGAACGGCATCCCCTTCCCCGCCGGTTCGGAAGAACTCGCCCGCCAGTGCGCACTGCCGCAATATAGCCAAGCGCTGGTCTGCTCGAACGAAGCACTGGCGCATGTGTTGCGCCAGATCGGCTTTGGCACGATCGGCAACCTGCTCGGCATCGCGGCGTTCATCGCACTGCCGTCGGTCATCCTGATCCTGTTGTTCGGCCAGACGCGCATCTTCTTCGTGATGTCGCGCGACGGGCTGCTGCCCGAAGGCCTGTCGAAGATCCACCCGAAGTGGAAGACGCCCTATGTCGTGACCGCGATGACCGGCGGCGCGGTGGCCTTTGCAGCCGCGTTCCTGCCGGTCGGCAAGCTCGCCGACATCGCCAATGCCGGGACGCTCTATGCGTTCATGATGGTCGCGATCGCGGTGATGATGTTGCGCAAGTCGGAGCCCAACCGCGCGCGCAGCTTCAAGACGCCTGCGCTCTGGCTGGTCGGGCCAGCGACGATTGCAGGCTGCATCTTCCTGTTCTTCAACCTGCCGTTCGAAGCGATGCTGGTGCTGCCGATCTGGGGCGCGGTCGGTATGGTCATCTATTATGGCTATAGCTATCGCGCGAGCCATGTCGGACGCGGGATCGTCGAAGCGCCGGCTGATCTGCCGCTCGCCTGACGTCGATCATTACCGACAGCAAAAGGGCCGGGGGATCGCTCCCCCGGCCCTTTTTTCATACTCGGTGTGCGGTACGGCTCAGGCGACCGCCGCGCCCAGCTTTTCCGCCACCAATGCCTTCAGATCGACCATCGGTCGCGCGCCGACATGGCTGATGATTTCCGCCGCGCAGATCGCGCCGATCCGCAGCGACGCCATCAGCCCCAGCCCTTGCGCCTGCCCGTGGAGGAAGCCCGCCGCAAACAAATCGCCCGCGCCGGTGGTGTCGACCACGCGCTCGATCGGCTCGGCGGCAACCGTCGCAGTCTCGCCGCGCCCGATCGCCAGCGCGCCCTGTTCGCTGCGCGTCACGACCAGCAATGGCACGCGCGAAGAAACCCGCGTCAGTGCTTCCTGAAAATCCTCGGTTTCGGCGAGCGCCAGCAGTTCGTTCTCATTGGCGAACAATATGTCGATCAGCCCATCGGCCAGCAACTGACGGAAATCATCGCCGTGGCGCGAAATGCAGAACACGTCGGACAGCGTGAAAGCGACCTTGCGCCCCGCCGCCCGAGCAAAATCAATCGCGGCGCGCATCGCGGCGCGCGGCTCCTCGGGGTCCCACAAATAGCCTTCGAGATAGAGGATCGCGCCTGATTCGATCAGGCCGCGGTCGAGCGCGTGCGCGGGCAGGAATTGCGACGCGCCGAGGAAAGTGTTCATCGTCCGCTGCCCATCGGACGTGACGAGGATCAGGCAACGCGCGGTCGAGGGATCGCCCTCGCGCGCAGGCGTATCGAACACCACGCCGGTCGCGCGGATATCATGCGCGAACACTTCGCCGAGCTGGTCCTTTGCGACCTGGCCGATGAAGCCGGTCTTGCCGCCGAGTGCGGCGATGCCCGCGACGGTATTCGCCGCCGATCCGCCGCTGGCTTCGGTGCCGGGGCCCATCTTGGCATAAAGCGCATCGGCTTCAGCGGGCGAAAACATCAGCTGCATCGACCCCTTGGCCATGCCTTCTGCGGCAATGAAGGCATCATCGGCATGCGCGAGCACGTCGACAATGGCATTGCCGATCGCGACGACATCGAGTGTCGGGTCGGTGCTGGGTGCGGTCACGGGGTTCTCCTGAAGATTGCGTGCCCGCCGCCTATCGCTGTGCGCGACAATCCGCAACCATAGCGCGGTCGATGCGGGACGACGGGGTTGCCGTTTGCCGTCGGGCGTGCTGCTAGAGAGCGCATGAAGCCGCCGACGATCCGACTTGCCCTGGCCACCTTGGCGCTGCCCATCGGCGGCTGCTCGACGAGCAGCGTCGCGCCGCCGGTCGTGCGCGCCGCCCCCGTGCCGATCCCCAGCGCGCCGCTGCCGCGCGTCGGGCTCGAACGCGTGCTGGGACAGAATGAACGCGCGCTGATCACGCTGTTCGGCAAGCCCGATGCCGATGTCACCGAAGGGGCGGCGCGCAAGCTGCAATTTGCGAGCGGCATTTGCGTGCTCGACGCCTATCTCTATCCCAAGGGCAGCGGCGCCCCCGTCGTTACTTATGTCGACGCGCGGCAAACCAATGGCAGCCCGATCGACCGCGCGTCATGTGTCGCCGCGCTCACCCGGCGCGGCGGGGGCAAGTAACCGCGCGAGCGCCCAGTCGGCGGCCTCGCGCACCACCTCTGACGGATCATCGGCAAGCGCGCGCAGCGGATCGACCAGCGCGGGATCGCCACTGTTACCCGCTGCGATGGCCGCATTGCGTACCATCCGGTCACGGCCGATCCGCTTGATCGGTGAGCCTGCGAACACTTCGCGGAACGCTGCGTCATTGAGCGCAAGCAAGTCGCCAAGCGCGGGCGCGGTCAATTCTGCGCGGGGCAGGAAGGCGCGGTTGGCAGCAGCAGCGCTGGCGAACTTGTTCCACGGGCACACCGCGAGGCAATCGTCGCAGCCATAGACGCGGTTGCCGATGCCTGCGCGCAGATCGAGCGGGATCGGCCCCTTATGCTCGATCGTCAGATAGGAAACACAGCGCCGCGCATCGAGCCGATAGGGCGCCGGAAAGGCGTCGGTCGGGCAGGCGCGCTGGCACGCGTCGCACGACCCGCACCGGTCGCGCCCAGCCGCATCGGTTGCCAGATCAACTGTGGTGTAAATCGCCCCAAGGAACAGCCAGCTCCCATGATCCCGGCTGACGAGATTGCTGTGCTTGCCCTGCCAGCCCAGCCCCGCCGCTTCAGCGAGCGGCTTTTCCATCACCGGGGCAGTGTCGACGAACACTTTCAGATCACCCCCCGCCTCGGCGACGATCCAGCGCGCGAGCGCCTTGAGCGCGCGCTTGACGACATCGTGATAATCGCCGCCCTGTGCATAGACCGATATCCTCCCCCGCGCGCCCTCCGCTGCCAGCGCGAGCGGATCGACGCCGGGGGCGTAGCTCATGCCAAGCGCAATCACGCTGCGCACCTCGGGCCATAATCCGCCGGGCGAGCCGCGCGCATCCGCACGCGCTTCCATCCACATCATCTCGCCGTGCATGCCCTCTGCGAGCCACGTGCTCAGCCGTTCGCCCGCACGCGGCGCGGCATCGGCGGAAGCGATCCCGCACGCAGCAAAGCCGAGTTCGACCGCTTTCGCTTTCAGCCGCTCGCCGAATGGCTTGTCTTTGTTCATCCTTGCCCGCTAGGTCTGATTTATATGGGTCGGTCTTTCCGCATCGCCCCTACCCCGTTTGGGCTGAGCTTGTCGAAGCCCCGTTCTTCTGGTGCCGCGCGGCAGAGAAGAACGGCCCTTCGACAAGCTCAGGGCAAACGGCTCTGAAACGAGAGGTTGTGCGTGAACAATAATCTGGCGATCAGCGCCACCGGCCTCGTCAAGCGCTTCGGCGATCGGCGCGTGGTCGATGGCGTCGATATCGCGGTGCCCAGGGGCATGATCTATGGCGTGCTTGGCCCCAATGGCGCGGGCAAGACCACGACGTTGCGGATGCTGCTCGGCATCATCGAGCCCGACGAAGGCAGCCGGACCCTGCTCGACCGCGCGATCCCGCGCGAGGCGAGCGACAGCGTCGGCTATCTGCCCGAAGAGCGCGGGCTCTATCCGGCGATGAAAGCGCGCGAGGCTATTGCGTTCATGGGCGCCCTGCGCGGGCTGGATCTGAAGATCGGCCGCAAGCGCGCCGACGGGTTGCTCGAAAACGCGGGGCTCGGCCATGCCGGCGACACCAAGATCCGCAAATTGTCGAAGGGCATGGCCCAGCTCGTCCAGCTCTGCGGCTCGGTCGTGCATCAGCCCGAATTGCTGGTGCTCGACGAACCCTTTTCGGGGTTGGACCCGGTTAATCAGGAGCGATTGGAAGCGCTGATCCGCGCCGAGCGCGATCGTGGCGCCACCGTGCTGTTCTCGACTCACATCATGGGTCATGCTGAGCGGCTGTGTGACCGGCTCGCGATCATTGCCGGAGGCAAGCGCCGGTTCGAAGGCACCGTCGCCGAAGCGCGGGGGATGCTGCCCTTCAAGGCGCATTATGTGCCACACCACCAGGGTGACGGCCTGCGCGCGCTGTTGCCCGCCGATGCCGAACGCAACCACGACGGCTGGACCTTCACTATGCCCGATGCCGGGATTGAGGCGCTGTTGATGCAATTGATCGAAGCCGGTTACGGCATTTCGGGGCTGTCGATCGAGCGGCCAAGCCTGCACGACGCGTTCGTCCGTATCGTCGGCCGCGACGCGTTGGAGGCGGCCGCATGAGCGCGCCGTCCGACAAGAAGGCGGGCAATCGCGCCCGCCTGATTCGCCAGACCCTGACGATCGCCCGGCGTGACTTCACCGCGACGGTCTTCACGCCGCTGTTCCTGCTATTCTTGCTCTCGCCGATGATCATGATTGCGTTTGGTGTCGTCGGCGGGCTTGGCGGTGCGACGCTCGCGCGCGGATCGGGCGACAAGGTGCAGATCATCGCCATCGCCGGTCCCGATCAGGCCCCGTCGCTGGTCGCCGCCGACAAGCGGCTGCGCGCGATCTTCCGGCGCGGCGACGCGCCGCCACCGCTCAAGATCGAAACCCCGGGCGCCGATCAAAAAACGCAGGCGCGTGCCGCGTTCGACGGGCGCGACACTGATGTCGCCGCCGTGCTCTATGGCCCGCTCGACCACCCGCAAATTCTCTATGGCACGGCAGGGGTGCGCGCCTCCGACTATCTCGCAACGCTCGCCGACACCGTGCTGCGTGACCAAAAGCTTGGCGACAAACCGCTAAGCGTTGCCACCAAAACCTCGATCGTCCGCACCAAGGCATCACGATCGGGGCGCAATCAATCGGCCTTCCTCGCGGTCACCGGCATCTTCTTCCTGACCCTGTTCCTGTCGGGCCAAGCGGTCGGGACCATGGCAGAGGAACGCAGCAACAAGGTGATCGAGATTCTCGCCGCCGCCGTGCCGCTCGAATCGGTATTCCTCGGCAAATTGCTCGGCATGTTCGGGGTGGCGGTGCTGTTCGTGACCTTCTGGGGCACCTTGCTCAGCCAGGTTGGGCGCTTGCTGCCCGGCGGCGGGGCTGGCCTCGCCGAATTGGTGCCCGCAGTCGGCATGCCAGTGTTCGTGCTGCTGTTCTGCGGCTATTTCACCATGGCCTATATGCTGCTCGGCGCGGTGTTCCTGAGTGTCGGCGCGCAGGCGCAGACGATGCGCGAAATCCAGATGCTGTCGCTGCCGATCACGATCGTCCAGATGGCGATGTTCGGGCTCGCCTCGGCCGCCGCTGCCGATCCGGGCAGCACCATCGCGACGATCGCCGAGGTGTTCCCGCTCAGCTCGCCCTTCGCGATGGCCGCGCACGCCGCCAACAAGCCCGACATCTGGCCGCATCTGCTGGCGCTGGCGTGGCAGGCTTTGTGGGTGGGCATCACCATCTGGATCGGCGCAGGGGCCTTCCGGCGCGGGGTGCTCAAATCGGGTAGCGGACGCAAAGGGCTGATGGCGCGTTTCGCCCGCCGCTGACCGCAACGCCTATTGACATCAATGTCAGTTGGTAGTGTCTTACCGACATAAAGGACTCTGGAGGGAGAGGCGACGATGGCGACACTTGCGCAGGATGCAGCAACCGGAACAGCCGTCGACCCGCTCGACGTCAGCCGTGGCGAACTTTACAGCGAAGACCGGTGGCAGGAGCCGTTCGCGAGGCTCCGCGCCGAATCACCCGTCCATTATGTCCCTGCCAGCGATTTCGGTGCTTATTGGTCGGTTTCGACCTACAAGCCCATCGTCGAGGTCGAATCGCTCCCCGACATCTACTCGTCCGAAGCGGGCGGCATCACGCTGGCCGATTTCGACGAGAATATGCCCGGCGCGGTCAAGATGCCGATGTTCATCGCGATGGACCGCCCCAAGCACACCGGCCAGCGCCGCACCGTCGCCCCTGCCTTCACGCCGAGCGAAATGGTGCGGATGACGGACAATATCCGCACGCGGACGTCCGAAATTCTCGACGCACTGCCTTGGGGTCAGGAATTCGATTGGGTCGACACCGTCTCGGTCGAACTGACCACGCAGATGCTCGCGATCTTGTTCGATTTCCCCTGGGAGGATCGCCGCAAACTGACCTTCTGGTCCGATTGGGCGGGCGACATCGAACTGTTCAAGGACGAGGAAAAGCGTCTCGAACGGCTTCAGCATATGCACGAATGCGCTGCCTATTTCGGCAATTTGTGGCAGCAAAAGATCGGCAAGGAACCGACGCCCGATCTGATTTCGATGATGATTCATTCGGACGCGATGTCGGAAATGGATCAGATGGAGTTTCTGGGCAATCTGATCCTGCTGATCGTCGGCGGCAATGACACGACACGCAATTCGATGAGCGCCGCCGCCTATGGCCTCGACCTGTTTCCCGACGAGCGCGCCAAGCTGGAGGCCAATCCGGCACTGATCCACAATGCGACGCAGGACATCATCCGCTGGCAGACCCCGCTCGCGCATATGCGTCGCACCGCAACGCAGGACACTGTGCTCGAAGGCCAGCAGATCAAGGCCGGTGACAAGCTTGCGCTTTGGTATCTGTCGGCCAATCGCGACCGCAGCATCTTTGGCGACGATGCCGACAAGATCGTCGTCGATCGCCCGAATGCCCGGCGCCACCTCGCCTTTGGCCACGGCATCCATCGCTGCGTCGGGGCGCGGCTCGCCGAATTGCAGATCAGCGTGCTGCTGGAGGAAATGGCCAAGCGGCGGATGCGCGTGAACGTCGTTGGCGAACCGGTGCGCGTCAAAGCCTGTTTCGTCCATGGCTATCGCAAGCTGCCGGTCGAAATTAGCCGCTACTGAAATCCGAAGCGACCCTGTCTCCGTAACTAATGCACCGCTGCCTTCGTAGTGATGGCAGTAAGCAAGCTATGGGGACGACCATGACCGACCGCCGCCAATTCCTCTCGATCGCCGCTATCGGTGCAGGCGCTGCTGCCTTGTTCGGCTGGCGCAGCCAGCCCGCCGAGGCCGCCGAGAAATTCGAATATCAGCTGAGCGATGCCGCGTGGCGCAAGAAGCTCAGCCCTGCCGCCTATCGCACGCTGCGCCACGAAGACACCGAATATCCGGGGTCAAGCAAACTGAATAGCGAACATCGCTCGGGCATCTTCGCCTGCGCGGGTTGCGACCTGCCGCTCTATTCGTCGCGCACCAAGTTCGACAGCGGTACCGGCTGGCCAAGCTTCTGGATGCCGCTCAAGGACGCGGTGCGGACGAAAACCGACACGCTGCTGGGTTTCTCACGGGTCGAAGTCCACTGCCGCCGCTGCGGCGGACATCTCGGCCATGTGTTCGATGATGGCCCGCGCCCGACCGGCAAGCGTTACTGCATGAATGGCGTCGCGATGTCGTTCAAGCCCGGCAAGGCTTGAGCGCCGAGCGCTGGGTGATTTGGGGTTGACCTTAACCCCTTCCCGTTCGTGTCGAGCGAAGTCGAGACACCTTGCGCACCGCCCGTAGCTTGTTTCTCGACTGCGCTCGAAGCGAACGGATTGAAATGAGGAAGGAGCCGCCTATCCTCAGTCTTCGATCGCCACCAAAGTCGAGATGCCGCGTGCACCGGTGCTCTTGGTCGCGATCGTGGTCGGATCAGCGAAGAGTTCGTCGGCACCGTCGCGATAGATGAAGCCCTTGGTCGGATAGGCCGTCAGCCCAAGCCCGCGCATGGGGCCGTACCAGACGCGCACTTTGCTCCAGTCACCAGCTTCGGACACGTCGACCGCGCGGACGTTGCGCTCAATGCCGCCGCGCGTCGACCAATTGGCGTGGGTCAGCAGCACTTCACGTTCGCTGACGATCTCGCTGACCATCGCGACATGGCCGTTACGCATCTTGGCAATCGAGGCGAACGCCAGCACCGCGCCGACTTTGGGCGTGTGGCCGCGTGCATAACGACCGGCAGCCTGATCCCACCAAGTATAGGCATTACCGCGAATTTCGATGCCCGACACGTCGCGCGCGAATGGCACGCATTGCAGGCCGCGCGCAAACGCCGGGGCCGATGTCATCAGGATGCAGGAAAACACCAGCGCGAATCGCGCTGCGAGCGTCTTGATTGTCATGGACCCCCCAAAGGTCGTCTGAACGTTGTTAAATGCTACAAAGCAGAGCCGCGGGGCGGTGGAAACCCTTTCGCGGCGATGAACGGAACCTTTCGGGACGAACGGTTGTTACCGGGCGATGACTTGCTGCCGCGATGCAGCAGCCACTGGTCGCGTCCCGCGAAAGCGTCAGTCGGCAGGAAGCGCACGCATCCGTGCGAGTCGTGCCTCATGCTCCACGCGCCCGAAGGGGAACGCACGATACGCGAGCGCCGATAGCCCGTAGAACAGCAACAGTGCCAGCGCGAACACCAACGTCAGCCGGTCAATCGTCGCTATCGGCAGCGTCTCCACTTTCGCTGCGGCCGGGAAATCCGCAATCGCCAGGATTTGGCCCGCCATGAACGATCCGAGCCCGCCAACGAATTTCTGCACGAAAAAGCTGCCCGCGAAGAACACGCCTTCCGATCGGCGGCCGTTACGCAGTTCGGATTCCTCGACCACGTCCGACAGCATCGACGCGCCGATGATGAAGGCGGAAACACCGCAAGTGGTTTGGACCGCAAAAATCGACAGCAGCAACGGCAGCAGCACCGGATCGCCCGGCACCGGGAACCAGCCCAGGAGCCGGAGGAAATAGGGGCTGGTAATCAGCACCGCGTTGACAAGCGCAAAGCACATCCCCGCCACGCGCTTATCGCTGCCCTTGGTGAAGCGGGGTGCGACCAGAAACGCGCCAATCGCGCCAAGAAACAGCGCGAAGGTCAGCCACAGATAGTCGAAACCGTGAAAGTGCCAGACGAACGGGTACATATAGTTCGACAGCGCAAACGATATGCCCTGCGCGGTGTAGGCAAAGACGCCCGCCGCCATCAGCGTCAGAAAACCACGGTTGTTGATCGTCTGAAAAAATTCACGGAAATGCTGTCCGGCGGTTTCGCTGCCGGGGCGATATTGCGGCAGATTTTTGATTTCGGGATGCAGCGCGAGCGACGACAGCACAATCGACGCGACCATCAGCGCAGCGCCGACCAGCGCCATCTGGGCATAGCCGCCGGGCCTCGGATGCGCGGGGTCGGGTAGCAGGAACACCATATAGCATAGCGCCAGCATCACCATGCCGCCGCCCCAGGCGAAGAGATAGCGGTAAGAGAACAGCCGCGTGCGCTCGTCATAGTCGCTACTCAGCTCCGGCCCCATCGCGGCCGAAGGAATCTCGAACGCCGATAGCGCAAGGCGCACAATCAGCGCCGTGCCAAACAAATACCCCAGCAGCGCAGGCTGCGACCAGCCTGTGGGCGGGTTCCATAGCAGCAGCCACCCGCCCGCGATCGGCAGTGCCGAGCCATACATCCACGGATGGCGCCGTCCCCATTTGCCGCGCGTATGGTCCGACAGGAAGCCGACCAGCGGATCGGCAAAAGCCTCGACGATCAGCACGGCGGCAATCGCGAGCCCAACCGATGCTGCGGGGAGGCCGATCACCTGATTATAATAAAGTAGCAGGAAAGTCGCAAAGCCGCTGTCTTTGACGCCATAAGCGATTGATCCGTAACCGAACGCCCAGCGCGCGCGCGACGACACGCGCCGGGGCGCAGGCGCCGCCGTGGTCAGCGTCACTTCTTGAAAGCCTCAAGCATCGCGAACAGCGACGGCACATTCGGGTCCCAGCTATGGCGCGGGCCCAAAGTCATCCCGCCATCGACGACGATATGCGTGCCCGTCACGAACGCCGCATCATCGCTCGCCAGATAAGCGACGGCGGCGGCGATATCATCGGGCGATCCGGCGCGCTGCACGGGCTGCGCGGCGGCAGCAATCCCGGCAATCGCGGCATTGGCCTGATCCCGCGCGCCGCCATCGATTTCCATCGCGCTCGTAAAAATGTTGGTGGTGATGAAGCCGGGGCAGACCGCATTCACGCGAATCTTGTGCTGCGCGAGATCGGCGGCGGCAAGGTGCGTCAGGTGGAGCACGCCAGCCTTTGCCACCGAATAGGCGGTCGGCGCCGCACCGGTCTGAAGTGCTGCAATCGACGCCGTATTGACGATCGCCCCGCCACCCCGCGCGGCCATCAACGGCGCAGCATAGCGAATGCCGAGCGCGACCGATCGCAGCAGCAGGTCTTGGGTGAAATCCCATTCGTCGGGCGTAATCTCGTCGATCTTTGCCCGCGCGCCGCCCGCACCCGCATTGTTGAACAGCACGTCGATGCCGCCAGCTGCATCGGCAGCGGCAATCAGCGCTTCGATCTCGCCCGCTTCGCACACATTGCAGCGCTGGAATCGGATGCGCCCGTTCGATGTTTCGGCGATCTCGCGCCCTGCCGCTTCGTCGATGTCGCCGATCAGCACCTCGGCGCCTTCGCGCACCAGCCGCAGCGCGGTTGCGTGGCCAATTCCCGATGCACCGCCGGTAACGACGGCGCGCTTGCCTGCAAAGCGCATAACCTCTCCTGCTTCTGGTTTTTTGGCACCATAGTATGGGGCTGCCGCCCGTCAATCGACGGCTTTCGAAATTCGGGTTTGGGTTGCGGCAACGCGCGCCCATGATTACGACGGCGCCAAACAGGAGAGGCACTTACCGCCATGGCGCTCGACGCAGAAACCTTCGATCAGCTGATCGACACCGTCCGTCGTTTCGTGACCGAACGGCTCCGCCCGCTCGAGGCGCAGGTTGAGGAAGAGGACGCGATCCCCGCCGATGTCGTGCGCGAAATGCGCGACCTCGGCCTTTATGGGCTTTCGATCAGCGAAGACTATGGTGGCCTCGGCCTGACGATGCTCGAGGAGTGCAAGGTCGCGATCGAGCTTGGGCGCACCACGCCTGCCTTCCGCTCGACCTTCGGCACCAATGTCGGCATCGGCAGCCAGGGCCTCGTCATGGCCGGGACGCCCGAGCAAAAGGCGCTGTGGTTGCCGCGCATCGCGACCGGCGAAATCGTGACGAGCTTTGCGCTCACCGAACCCGATGTCGGCAGCGATTCGGGCGCGGTGAAGACGCGCGCGGTGAAAGCCAAAGACGCAAATGGTGCCGACGTCTATCGGCTGAGCGGCACCAAACGCTACATCACCAATGCCGACAAGGCCGATCTGTTCACCGTGATGGCCCGCACCGGCGAGGAAACGGGCGCGCGCGGCGTCTCTGCCTTCCTTGTCCCACGCGATCTGCCGGGGCTGTCGATCGGCCATCCCGAAAAGAAGATGGGGCAAAAGGGCGCCAAGGTCGCCGACGTCAATTTCGACGATGTCGCGGTCCCCGCCGCCAACCGGCTGGGTGCCGAGGGCGAAGGCTTCAAGATTGCGATGCGGGTTCTCGATCGCGGGCGGCTGCACATCTCGGCAGTGTGCGTCGGCGTGGCCGAACGGCTGATCGCCGATTGCGTGGCTTATGCGACCGAGCGCAAGCAATTCGGCAAGGCGATTAGCGAGCACCAGCTGATCCAGGCGATGATTGCGGACTCGAAGACCGAAGCGCTCGCCGCCCGCGCGCTGGTGCTGGAAACCGCCGCTGCCAAGGATGCACTGGATCAGTGGGCTGTCCGGGGGACAGACCACCCAGTGCATGGCAAGGACGTCGTCATGGAGTCCGCCGCCTCGAAATACTACGCATCGGAAATGGTCGGCCGTGTCGCCGACCGCGCGGTGCAGATCTATGGCGGCGCGGGCTACATCGCCGATTACGGCATCGAGCGGCTCTACCGCGACGTGCGCCTGTTCCGCATTTACGAAGGCACCAGCCAGATCCAGCAATTGATCATCGCACGCGAGACGATCAAGCGGGGTGGGTAAGCCGGCTTAAATCACAACAACCCCGTTCGTTTCGAGCGAAGTCGAGAAACAAGCCACATGGGCTGTGCAAAGCTTCTCGACTTCGCTCGAAACGAACGGATGACGGGAGAAGATTGAATGGACACCACCAACCTGTTCCGGCTCGACGGCCGTATTGCACTCGTGACGGGCGGCTCGCGCGGCATTGGCAAGATGATCGCGGCGGGCTTCATTGCCCAAGGCGCGACTGTCTATATTAGCTCGCGCAAGGCCGAGGCGTGCTTTGAGACCGCCAAGGAACTGGGCGACAAGTGCATCGCGCTGCCGCAGGACGTGTCGACCGTCGCAGGGTGCAAGGCGCTCGCGGCACAACTCGCCGAGCACACGGACAAGCTCGACATCCTCGTCAACAATGCCGGTGCCGCCTGGGGCGAGAGCTTCGAGACTTTCCCGGAAAAAGGCTGGGACAAGGTGATGGACCTGAACGTCAAATCGCCCTTCTTCCTGACGCAGGCACTCCACGAAGCGCTCAAGGCCGCCGCGAGCGCCGGCCAGCCCGCCAAGGTGATCAACATCACCTCAATCGACGGCCTCCGCCTCAACCCTTGGGAAACCTACAGCTATCATGCGTCGAAATCGGCGCTGATTTACCTCACCAAGCGAATGGCCGCGCGGCTGGTGCGCGACCACATCAACGTCACGTCGATCGCGCCGGGCGCCTTTGCCAGCGAAATGAACAAGGCCGCGCGCGACCATGGCGACACGATCGCCCAAGGCATCCCGTCAAAGCGGATCGGCGTCGACGAAGATATGGCGGGGACGGCGATCTACCTCGCCAGCCGCGCGGGCGACTATGTCGTCGGCGAGACGATCGCGGTCGACGGTGGGCTGGTCTATGGCGCGCTCGGGACCAGCATCGACGCTTAAGGCTCGGTATGTGGCGCCAGTATTTGGCATCTTGCGCCGACCGGCTTCAAAGGTTGTTTTAGCCTCTGTTCATTCATTACAGTGGCTTAGGTGTATGGCATAGATAATGCACTCCCTTCGGTGGTGGCGATTTCCACCACCGAACTGAGGAGTTTCACCATGAGTATCATCTTTCTGGCCGCGCTCGCGGCGACGTCCTCCGCCCCTGTTGCTGATTCGACGATCGGCCACGCCGATTGGGGCAAAGTTGCCGCAGCCGCGCGGCGCATGGAGCTGCCCGCCAACACGCTCTATCAAGCGCTCACCACCCGCGAAGCGCCACGCCGCGATCCACGTCAAACCCGCTTCTGCGTCCGCCGGGACGACATTGTGCCCGGTAAGACCGGCTTGGTCTGTCGCACGCAAGCGCAATGGACCGCGCTCGGCATCGATATCGAAGCTTCGCGCAGTTGAAGCGACGCGGCGTTAGCCGACAATGCCCCCGGCGGCGAGCACCGCCAGCGTCACCAATTCGCTGGCCGTGCTCGTCATCGGCGCGATCTGCACCGGCTTTTCCATCCCGACCAGCATCGGGCCGATCACCGCGTCGCCGCCGAGCTCGCGTAGCAGCTTGGCCGAGATATTCGCCGATTGCAGCCCCGGCATGATCAGCACATTCGCCGGGCCCGACAGCCGCGCGAACGGATATTTCGCCAGCTGACGCGGGTTGAGCGCGACATCGGGCGCCATTTCGCCTTCATATTCGAATTCGACCCGGCGCGTGTCGAGCACATCGACCGCACCCCGGATATTCTCCAGCCATTGCCCCTCGGGATTTCCGAAGTTCGAATAGCTGAGGAAGGCGACGCGCGGCTCATGCCCCATCCGCCGCGCGACCAAGGCGGTCTGCGTCGCAATGTCGGCGAGCTCTTCGGAAGTCGGACGCTCGTTGATCGTCGTGTCGGCCATGAACACGGTGTGGCTCTTGCCGACCATCAGATGGATGCCGAACGGCGTGCAGCCATGGGCAGGGTCGATGACCTTGCGCACTTCGCGCATTGTATGCGCGTAGGTGCGGGTGATGCCGGTGATCATCGCATCAGCCTCGCCGAGCTGGAGCAGCACCGCGCCAAAGATATTGCGATCCTGATTGATCATCCGCTCGCAATCGCGCCGCAGATAGCCGCGCCGCTGGAGCCGCTTGTAGAGGAAATCGACCATCGCGGGCACCAGCGGCGAATGGCGGCTGTTGTGCACTTCATAGCTTTCCGGGTCGGTCACCCCGAGCGCGCGCAACCGATCGGGCACATCGTCACGACCGACGAGCACCGGCGTGCCATAGCCGCCGTCCTTGAAGGCGATGGCCGCGCGCAGCACGACTTCCTCTTCGCCCTCGGCAAACAGCACGCGTTTGGGGTGCGCACGCGCACCCTCATAGGCGAGCGTCAGTACCGATGTCGTCGGGTTGAGCCGTGCCTTCAGACACTGGCGGTACGCGGCCATGTCGGCGATCGGTTTGGTGGCAACACCCGAATCCATCGCGGCTTGCGCGACGGCGGCGGGCACGATTTCCATCAGCCGCGGATCGAATGGCGCGGGAATGATATAGTCCGGGCCGAAGCTGTGCTTGACGCCATAAGCCAGCGCGACTTCTTCGGGCACTTGCTGGCGCGCGAGATCGGCCAGCGCCGTGGCGGCGGCGATCTTCATTTCCTCGTTGATGCCCGTCGCGCGCACGTCGAGCGCACCCCGGAAGATGAACGGGAAGCCGAGCACATTATTGACCTGGTTGGGATAATCCGAGCGGCCCGTGGCGACGATCGCATCGGGCCGCACCGCCTTCACTTCGGGCGGGGTAATCTCAGGATCAGGATTGGCCATCGCGAAGATGATCGGGCGCGGCGCCATCGCGATCACCATATCCTGCGTCACGGCACCCGCCGCCGACAGCCCCATGAACACATCGGCGCCGACCAGTGCTTCGGTCAGCGTGCGGCGATCGGTGGGGGCGGCATGCGCCGATTGCCACTGGTTGACGCCTTCGCGCCCGCGCCAGATCACGCCCTTGCGGTCGCACATCAGCAGATTGTCGCTCGGCAGGCCCATCGACTTGATCAGCTGCGCGCAGGCAATCGCGGCGGCGCCCGCGCCGTTCATCACGACCTTGGTGTCCTTGATGTCGCGCCCGGTCAGGTAAAGCGCGTTGATCAGCCCGGCCGCCGCAATGATCGCGGTGCCATGCTGGTCGTCGTGCATCACCGGAATCTGCATCCGCTCTTTCAGCGCCTGCTCGATGATGAAGCATTCGGGCGACTTAATGTCTTCGAGGTTGATCCCGCCAAAGGTCGGCTCGAGCAGTTCGACGCATTCGATGAAGCGCTGGACGTCCTCGGTCTTCACTTCGATGTCGATCGAATCGACGTCGGCGAAGCGCTTGAACAGCACCGCCTTGCCTTCCATCACCGGCTTTGACGCCAGCGCGCCGAGATTGCCGAGGCCGAGGATGGCGGTGCCGTTCGAAATCACCGCGACCAGATTGCCCTTGGCGGTATAGTCATAGGCCGTCGCTGGATCGGCAGCGATGGCGCGCACCGGCGCGGCCACACCCGGCGAATAAGCGAGCGCCAGATCGCGCTGGGTCGCCATGGGCTTGGTCGCAACGACCTCGATCTTGCCGGGCCGCCCCTCGGAATGGAACAGCAGCGCTTCGCGGTCGAGTTGTTCGTTCGATTCTTCGGACATTGGCAGCCTCTCAGGTTTCGCTCAGCCTTAAGCCGTCTGCGCGGCTTCGTCACCCCGGCCCAAGCGGCATGCGATTGGCTCAGGCCGCTTCTTCGACCGACACCGACAGTCGGTTCATCATCGCGTCGCCAAAGCTGGTCATGAAGGCGATGTCGGCGGCATCGCGCCCGACGCCGATCCGCGCCATTGATCCGTCGATTGCCATGCCGGTCGGGTCGATCAAATGCCACGCGCCGTCGAGATAGACATCGGCGACAGCGTGGAAATCCTGCGGCTTGACGCCGAGCGCATAGACGCTCGCCATTCGTGCGGGGATGCCCGAGGCGCGCACCAGCGCGATCATGACATGCGCATAATCGCGGCATACGCCCTCGCGCCGCACGAACGAATCGATCGCCGTGGTGTTGGCGTCGCTCGATCCGGGCACATAGCTGAAGCGCGATTCGATCCAGTCGCGGACGGCGGCGACGAGTGCGCCGCCTTCCAGCCCGGCAAACTGCGCTTCGGCGAACTTCACAAACTGGTCCGACGGGCAATAGCGCGAGCCCATCAAATACTGGACGGTATGGCCCGGCAGCCGGTGCATCGCGACCTGCGGCAGGCTCGCCCAGCGCGCCGGGGCGCGATCGATCGCCACGGTCGAGCGATAATCGATCACCAGCCGCTCCTGCACGCGCAGCCACAGCCGGTCGCCGACCCCGTCCTGAGCGGCGACGCGCGCAAACTGATCGCAGGCGGAAATGTCGATCCAGGCGTGCTCGAGGCGCTGATCCGGCGTCGCTGCGGCCTCAAGCTGGAGAAGAATATCGGTAGGCTTGGCGAAACGGTAATCGAGCTGGGTGTGGACCTTGATTTTCATGATGCTCCAAAAGCGCAGGCGGGCCGCAGCGGTTCCGACCCCACAGCGCTGCCGACCATTGCGCGCTGATAAGGCATTCTCATGACGGCGTGCGATTTCTTCGCTAACCCCGGTCAAGATGGTTGCTGCTCCTGCCCCCGCTCCCACCCCGATGATGGCGCAATATCTCGCGCTGAAGGCCGAGGCTGAGGATTGCCTGCTCTTCTACCGGATGGGCGATTTCTTCGAGCTGTTCTTCGATGATGCGCGGATTGCCGCCGCCTGCCTCGACATCGCGCTGACCGCGCGCGGCGAACATGACGGCGCGCCGATCCCAATGTGCGGCGTGCCCGTGCATGCGGCCGAGGGCTATCTCGCGCGGCTGATCAAAGCGGGGCACCGCGTCGCGATTGCCGAGCAGACCGAAAGCCCCGAGGCGGCGCGCAAAGCACGCGGATCAAAGGCGCTGGTCGGTCGCGCGATCGTGCGCTTCGTGACGGCGGGGACACTGACCGAGGAAGCCCTGCTCGATTCGCGCGTCAGCAACTGGTGCTGCGCGATTGGCGAGGCAGCGGGCGGCGTCGCGATTGCGGCAGCCGACATATCGACCGGGCGGTTCGAGGTCATAGAATCGAGCGGCGCGATGCTCGGCGCCGAACTCGCCCGCCTCGGCCCGGCCGAAGTGATCGCGTCGGAAGCGAGCGCGTTCGAGCTGCTGGCGACCGCACTGCGCCCGCGCGCCGACTTCGAGTCGGTGCGCGGCGAGGCGCGGTTGAAGCAAGTTTTCGGCGTGGCGACGCTCGACGGATTCGGCGCGTTCAGCCGCGCGGGGCTCGCCGCGGCTGGTGGGCTGGTCGGCTATCTCGATCACAATGGGCGCGGCGCGCTGCCGTTCCTGCGCCCGCCTGCGCTCGCCCGATCGAGCGAGAGCATGGCAATCGACGCGGCCACCCGCGAAAGCCTTGAACTCACCGTGTCGCAAGCGGGCAGCCGCAAGGGCAGTTTGCTCGATGCGGTCGACCGGACGGTGACCGGCGCGGGCGCGCGGCTGCTCGCCGCCGATATCGCCGCGCCGCTGATGGACGCGCGCGCGATCGACGCGCGGCTCGACCTCGTCCAGCGGCTGGTCGAGGAGGAATTGCTGCGCGATATGCTGCGCAGCAATTTGCGCGCCGTGCCCGATATTGGCCGCGCGCTCGGACGGCTCGCGGCAGGGCGCGGCAGCCCGCGCGACCTCGGCCAGTTGCGCGAAGGGCTCGACGCGGCGTGGCGGCTGGGCGAGCGGCTCGGCGCACTCTCGGGGCCGCCCGCGCTGCTGGTCGCGCTCGCCCCGCAACTGCGCGGGCATGGCGCGCTCATTGACCTGCTCACCCGCGCGCTGGTCCCCTCGCCGCCGATCGACGCCAGCAGCGGCGGCTATATCGCCGAGGGTTATGACGCCGCGCTCGACGATCTGCGCAGCACCGGCGCAGGCGGCAGGCGCGCGATTGCCGCGCTCGAAGCGCGCTATCGCCAGGAAACCGGCATCGCCGCGCTCAAGATCCGCCACAATGCGGTGCTCGGCTATCACATCGAAGTTCCCGCCAAGCACGGCGACGCACTGATGCGGCCCGACAGCGGCTTCACCCACCGCCAGACGATGGCGGGCGCGGTGCGGTTCAATGCGCCCGACTTGCACGAGGTGGCGCTCAAGGTCAGTCAGGCCGGCACCCATGCGCTCGCCGCCGAGGCCGCACATCTCGAGGAACTGACCGCCACCGCCCTTGCGACGCGCGACGCGATTGCTGCGACCGCCGACGCGCTCGCCCGACTCGACGTCGCCGCCGGGCTTGCCGAGCGCGCCAGCGAAGGCGGCTGGGCACGGCCCGATCTGGTCGCGCACCCCTGTTTCGAGATCACCGGCGGGCGCCATCCGGTGGTGGAGGCGGCACTCGCGAAGTCGGGCGACCGTTTCGTCGCCAACGACTGCACGCTGAACGAAGCATCGCGCCTGTGGCTCGTCACTGGGCCGAACATGGGCGGCAAATCGACCTTCCTGCGCCAGAATGCGCTGATCGCCGTCCTCGCGCAGGCGGGCAGCTATGTCCCCGCGACGCGCGCCCGGCTCGGGCTGGTCGACCGCTTGTTCAGCCGCGTCGGCGCGTCCGACAATCTCGCGCGCGGCCAGTCGACCTTCATGGTCGAAATGGTCGAAACGGCGGCGATCCTCGCGCAGGCGACACCGCAGAGTTTCGTGATCCTCGACGAAGTCGGGCGCGGCACCAGTACCTACGATGGGCTCGCGATTGCGTGGGCGGTGGTCGAGGCAATCCATGATGATAATCGTTGCCGCTGCCTGTTCGCGACGCATTATCACGAACTGACGCGGCTCGCCGAGCGCTGCGACGCGCTGTCGCTCCACCATGTCCGCGCGCGCGAATGGAAAGGCGAACTGGTGCTGCTCCACGAAGTCAGCGAAGGCCCGGCGGATCGCAGCTATGGCCTGGCGGTCGCGCGGCTCGCGGGACTGCCCCCGGTGACGATCGCGCGCGCGAAAGCCGTACTGGCAAAGCTGGAGGCGGGCCGTGCAAAGACCGGTGGGCTCGCGGCCGGGCTCGACGACCTGCCGCTCTTCGCCGCGATGGCTGAACCGGAACCCGCGCCTGATGCACTGCGCGCCGAACTCGCCGCCCTCGACATCGACGCGCTCAGCCCACGCGACGCGCTCGACGCGCTGTATCGGCTGAAGGGATTGGCGGCGCCCTCGTCCACTACGTTCGATTAGCCAGTTTTTCTGGTCCCCTTCGGCGCTGGAATGTGCGACGTGAGCCGCGCGTGGCCCAACGGTTCGGACAGAAGTGATCTTGGATATGTCGAAGATTAGGTCATGCTTGCGGCGACAGCCGACCCGCATGACGGTCATGACAGCGCTGGCCGTTTATGCGCTGGTGCTGGTTGGCTGCGTGCCGACCGCAATCCCCGACATCTTTGGGGAGAGCGGCAAGGGCGCATCGACGCTGCCGGCAACCTCGCCGATCCGGGTCAAAGAGCGTCCCCCGACGCTGATCACAGGCGAATCGCGGATGTTTCAGGGCACCGAATTCGTCACGTTGCTGAATCCGGTGACGGTCGTGCGCCACGTTTATAGTTATGATTCGAACGGGCAACGGGTCGACTATGCCGAAGGGGTCGATTGGGTTCTCCGGAACGGGCAACTTGCCCGGACTGCCGCATCGCGCATGCCTGATTTCAACGATTATCGCTATGTCGCTGGAACCGACGGTCGGTTCGACTTTGCGGTAAACCCCCGCAACCCCCCACGCACCATCAATTACAATGTGTATATCGATTACGAATCAACAATCGCCGACAAGCTGGTGGTGGCAACGCCGATCCGCAATTCCGTCACCACGATCGCTTGCTTAGGGGACAGCATAGCCGCAGGCGCTGACACCATCGCCTTCTTTTATAGTGGCAACGACAGTCAATCGTTCTGCGGCCTTCTCAGGACCAGGCTGGCCGGTGAAGCAACCGTCGTCAATGAATCGGTGCCCGGCGCGGTCGTCGACGGGGTTTGGAGCAACCTCGACAGCTTTGTTGCCAAGCGACCCAATGTCGCGATCATCGAATTCGGGACCAACGATCATCTCGCCGGGGCGGCCGGCCTTGCGACCTTCGCGCAGCACCTCGACGATGTGGTTGCACGTTATCGCGCCGTTGGGACAAGCGTAATCCTGCTCGGATTTTTCCAGCAGAACAAATTATGGGCGCTCGAGGACCCCACCCAAACGATCACCTATAATGCGGCAATTAGACAGATTGCGGTCAATCGTAGCGTCAAATACATTGATATATATCGTGCCTACGATTTTATCACACCGCAATCCGCCCCTCCGACCGAACAATATTTTCACTTTATGGGTGATTTTATTCATCATCCAAACGTGTATGGTCAGAGGATATATTATTCATTACTTATCCCATATTTTCTTCATGTCGACACTCCGGCAAGCCAGATTGACGGTTACGTCATCGGCCCCAAATAGATACGCCATCGCTTCGCCCCGGTAGCTACTTGACCGGCGACGCGTCGGGCCCGGTCCAGGTCCAGGCCACGATCTTCCACCCCATCGCCCCGCGATCGAGCGCGAAGGTCATCTGCGCGGTTTCGCTCATCGCGACGCCCTTCAGCTTGAAGCTGTAGACCGATGGCACGATGACATAGGCGTGATTGCCGGTGACGAGTTCGCGCGTCGGCGTGCCGATGCGGACCGTCGGCTCAGTAATGTCCTTGGCGGTGGCGTCCTTGCCATAATCGGCGACCCACATGTCGAACGCTTTGGGACCGCCCCAGCGGAACGGTGGCACCTCGTCGATGATAACGACCCCGCCAGCGGCCATTTGCGCTTTGGCCGTCGCATTGTCGCCCTTGTTGAAAGCCTCGATGAAGGCCGTGATCGGTGCCTCGAGTGCCGCGTCGCGCGCTGCTGCTGGCGCCGATAGCCCGATCGTCAACGCCACCGCCGCGATCCCGAGCATCTTCATCCCCATCTCCGTCTTGCCGTCCCCGACGATGAGAGTAGCGACGAATGGCGGTCGCGCAACCGCTGGCCAGTTACCCCGCGCGCAGCCGTGCGTCGAAGGCAGCGCTCGCAGCGCTCAAAGATTCGGATTGGGCGCGGACGCTGCCCGCGACATCGGCGATGGTGTTGGCAAGATCGATCGCGGTGCCGGCCTGATCGGCAAGGGCGCCCAGATCAACCTCGACGGCATGGCCACTGTTGGTCGCGCGGTCGACGCTGGCGAAGATGCCATCGGTCGCCTGCGCCTGGCTGGTAATCGCGCGGGCGATATCACTTGCTCCGACGGCGATTTGATCGACTTTGCCCGCCATTGCTTCGATCGCGATCACGACGTCGTCGGTATTCTGGTCCATATCGGCAATGTGCCGCCCGATGCCGACCGCGGCTTCGCGCGTCTGTGCGGCGAGCGCTTTGACTTCGGCGGCGACCACCGCAAAGCCGCGCCCGGCCTCGCCCGAATGCGCTGCTTCGATCAGCGCGTTGAGCGCGAGCGTGTTGGTCCGTGCGGCAATTCGTTCGATTTCACTGGTGATGCCGCGCACCATCCGGCTGCTCTCGGCCAGCGCTTCGGCGCGTTGGCGGGCGCGTTCGGAGGTTGCCTCGGCGGTCGCCGTCGCCTGTACTTGGCCCTCGACCTGATGGCCGATCTGGGCAATCGAGTCGCGCAAGCGCGCGGCGGCGGCCTGCACCGCCGACATCGATGCGCCCGCGCTGACCGCGCGCTCACGGACCGCACCGACGTGGACCGCGCTGGCGTCACCGACGCGGGTCAGCAATTTGGTCGATCCGGCGAGCTGGCGGGCGGCATCGCCCAGCCCCGTCACCACGGCGAGCACGCTGGTTTCGAAGCGTTGGGCATGTTCCAGCATCAGCGCACGATGCTCGATCGCGGCGCGGGCATCTTCGGCAGCGCGCATTTCGGCATGGTGCTTTTCGAGCGCGCGTTGGGCTTCGCTGGCGCGCGCGGCTTCCTCGGCACGACGCCGTTCGAGCGCCGACAATTCGATCGCAGCGCGCATCCGGTCGCTGAAAAGCCGTGCCTGCCCCGAGTTCAGAATCGCGAGAATGACGATGAAGACCGCAATTGCCGCTGCATAAATCCAAGGCACGGCGACCGACGGGTAGAGATTGAGCCACAACCGCACGCCCAGCACGCCCATGAAAGTCATGGCCGCGCCCGGCATCAGCGTGAACATCGTCCCGCCAACGCTGATGATCGCCACCGTCATACAGGCAATGCCGATCCGATCCTCAAACAGCGGCGCCGTGTCGAGCGCGGCGATCATCACGAACCACCCCAACGCATTGACCGCCGCATAGAGATAGACTCGGCGATCAAACTGTTCGCCTGACATCGCTGCACGTTGCGCTCGGTCGCGTCCGAACAATGGGCGCAGTAGTGCAACCGTGAGCAAAATGGGCATCGCCGCTAAAATCATCAGCGGCTGGCCAAAACGCAGTGCATAAACAGTGCACATGCCAATCGGCACGACGATATTGGCAGCGCCAAAGCCGATCAGCAGCTCGATCGTCGCTTTCACGCGGTCGGCGCGGCTGAGATCGTCGATCCCGATCAGTCGCAACAGATCGGCACGCGACCGTAATTCGCCCCCGAGTGCAACAGCCCAACCGTGATCAACGCGTTTCAGCATCATTGGCTGACGTAGCGGCAGAATGGTAAATGAACCGGTAACGATGATATACACATCGGGTGACGGCGCGCGCTTGACCGCCTATATCTTGGGGATGAGCACTCGCTTCGCTGGCTTGCCGCACCGCCGCGCCATTATCGACCGCCGCGCGCTGGCCGATCGGCTTGCCGCGATCGAAGGCGATGATCCCGTCCAGCTCCGCATGGCGGCAACAATCATGCTCAAGGTCGCGCTGACGCTGGGGCGCGCCGAAATCGCCGAGCGGCTGGTGGCAACCCCCTCGCGCGGGCTGGAGGCGGCGGCGGCGCAGGCCTTTCTGATCGACCAGATCCTGCGGCTGCTCTATGATTTCGTGACCGAGCGGCTCTATCCGCGCGCCAGCCCGACCACCGCCGAGCGGCTCGTGCTGATGGCGGTCGGCGGCTATGGCCGTGGCGAAATGGCGCCGCATTCGGACGTCGACATCGCGTTCCTGACGCCGTGGAAGCAGACCGCCTGGGCCGAGCAGGTCATCGAATCGATGCTCTATGCGCTGTGGGATCTGGGGCTGAAGGTCGGCCACAGCGCGCGCTCGCTTGATGAAATGGTGCGCCAGGCCAAGGCCGATGTGACGATCCGCACGGCGTTGCTCGAATCGCGCTATGTCTGGGGCGACACGACGCTCTACGATGAAGCGTCGCGCCGGTTTCGCGCCGAAGTCCAGGCCGGCAGCGCGCGCACCTACATCGCCGACAAGCTCGCCGAGCGCAACGAACGCCACAAGAAAATGGGCGACAGCCGCTATGTCGTCGAACCCAATGTCAAGGAAGGCAAAGGGGGTTTGCGCGATCTCCACACCTTGTTCTGGATCGGCAAATATGTCCACAATGTCGACAGCGCCGCAGGCCTTGTCGAAGCCGGACTGTTGACGGCGGCCGAATATCGCCAGTTCCACCGCGCCGAGAATTTTCTCTGGGCGGTGCGCTGCCACCTCCACTGCATCACCGGCCGCGCCGAAGACCGGCTGACCTTCGACGTCCAGCGCGAGATCGCCGAGCGGATGCGCTACGCCGACCGCCCCGGCGCGTCGCGGGTCGAGCGCTTCATGCGCCATTATTTCCTGCAAGCAAAGATCGTCGGCGACCTGACCGGCGTGTTCCTCTCGCATCTCGACGACGCCTTCGCGTCGCGCGGTCGGCGGTTCGGGCTGCCGATGCTGATGCGGCGGCCGCGCAAGCTCAATGGGTTCAACCTTGATCGCGGGCGGCTGTCGCTGCCATCGGACGATTTCTTCGCCAAGGATCCGGTTCGGCTGATCGAACTGTTCGCGCTGGCCGACAAGCACGGCCTCGAAATTCACCCGCTGACGATGCGCGCCGCCGCCCGCGATGCAAAGCTCGCCGATGATGTGCGCGATGATCCGCGCGCCAATGCGCTATTCCTCGACGTGCTGACGTCGCGGCGTGACCCCGAAACCGTGCTGCGCTGGATGAACGAGGCCGGCGTATTCGGCCGATTCGTGCCCGATTTTGGCCGGGTCGTCGCGCAGATGCAGTTCGACATGTATCACCACTATACCGTCGACGAGCATTCGATCCGCGCGATCGGGCTGCTCGCGCGGATCGAGCGCGGCGAGCTTGAGGAGGACCACCCGCTCGCCGCCAATATCATGCGTAACATCGTGTCGCGGCGCGTGCTCTATGTCGCCGTGCTACTCCACGACATCGCCAAGGGGCGCGGCGGCGACCACTCGGTGCTCGGCGCCGACGTCGCGCTCAAGCTCTGCCCCCGGCTCGGGCTGTCAAAGGCCGAGACCGAGACGGTATCGTGGCTGGTACGCTGGCATTTGTTGATGTCAGCAACCGCGTTCAAGCGCGACCTGGCCGATTACAAGACGATCATCGATTTCGCCGAAGCCGTGCAAAGCCCCGAGCGGTTGCGGCTGTTGCTCGCGCTGACCGTGGTCGACATTCGCGCGGTTGGCCCCGGCGTGTGGAACAGCTGGAAGCGCCAGTTGCTGTCCGAACTCTACGAGCTCGCCGAGGAATTGCTGCGGCTGGGCCATAAGCAAAAGGGGCGCGGCGAGCGCATCGCGGCAAAGCAGGAAGCGCTCGCCGCCATGCTCGGCTGGAGCAGCACTGCGTTCAACAAATTCGTGGCACGCCTGCCCGAAGCCTATTGGATCGCCGAGCCCGACGATGTGCTGGCGAGCAACGCGCGGCTGATCGCCACCGCCGACGAGGCCGAACTGTCGATCGAGGCGAAAGTCTATCCCGATCGCGGCGCGACGCTCGTCACGCTTTACGCCGCCGACCATCCGGGGCTGTTTTACCGTGCAGCGGGCGCGATTCACCTGGCTGGCGGCAACATCATCGACGCACGCATCCACACCACGCGCGACGGCATGGCGCTCGACAATTTCCTCGTCCAGGACCCGTTCGGGCGGCCATTCGACCGACCCGAACAGCTTGCCCGGCTAAAAGCGACGATCGAGGATGCGCTCGCCAACCGCAATCGCCTCGCCGAGCGGCTCAAGGCCAAACCGCTGCCGCGCACCCGCGCCGAAGCCTTTGAGATCGCCCCCGTCGTGCTGATCGACAATAATGCGTCGAATCGGTTCACGGTGATCGAAGTCAACGCACGCGACGGCCCGGCGCTGCTCAACCGGCTCGCGCAGGCGCTGTTCCAGTCGAAGGTGACGATCCACTCGGCGCATGTCGCCACTTATGGCGAGCGCGCGGTCGACACCTTTTACCTCACCGATCTGCTCGGTGAGAAGATCAGCAGCGGCCAGCGTCTGCGCGCGATCGAGCGGCGGCTGCTCGGCGCGGCGGCCAATGACGCGGAATGGGCACAGGCTGCCTAGCGACGACAAGGAAGCGCCCAATGACCATGAAACTGCATATTTTCAAGGCTGCGTGGGGCGACATGCAGCCCAGCAACCTTTGTCTCAAGGTCGATGTTTGGCTGCAAATGGCGGGCCTGGATTTTGAACGCGTTGCCAGCAATCTTGCGTCGCGCGCACCCCGCCGCCGCGTTCCCTTTGTTCGGTTCGATGACGGCAGCTGGATCGATGACAGCGAGGTGATCATCGCGACGCTGAGCGCGCGTCATGGAATTGATGTCGACGCCGGACTGAGCGACGCCGAACGCGGCTTAACCCGCGCCGCGCAACGGATGATCGACGAACACATGTTCTTCATGCTGATCGACAGCCGATGGAACGACGATTCGGTGTGGCCACGTGTCCGCGACAATTTTCTGGGGCCTTGGCCGATGCCGCTTCGGCTGTTGGTGGGCATGATCTTTCGTCGGGGGGTGCGTCGGCGCATTCGTCTGCAGGGGTTCGGGCGCTATTCGCCTGCCGAGCGTCACCAGAAGGCCGAGGACAATCTCCGAGCGCTTGACCAAATCCTGGGCGACAAGCGCTTCATGCTGGGCGATGTGCCGCGCAGTATCGACGCTGCGGCTTATGGCATGCTGGCCGCGATCCATTTTGCCAATCTGGAGACGCCGCTCGCCACGACGCTGCGCCGCTTTCCCCGGCTGGTTGCGCATACGCTTCGGATGGAAGCGCGCTTTGGCCGGGGGATTGCCGGACAATAACACGCGGTTTATCGTCAGGCTTGTTGGGCGGAGGCGAACATGGGCGTATTGGGGATTGGCGGGCTGTTTTTCCGCGCGAAGGACACCGACGCTTTGTCGGCCTGGTATCGCGAGCATCTGGGTATCGGCGCGGGGTGTGCCGCCGAGGATACCGGCCCGGTCGACGAATGGTCCTGGAAAACCCAGGGAGGACCGGTGGTGTTCGCGCCGTTCAAGGCCGACACCGATTATTTTCCGGCCGACAAACAGTTCATGATCAACCTGCGCGTTGCCGATTTGCCGTCGATGATCGCAACATTGACCGCCGCCGGGATCGCCGTCGAGACGCGCGCCGAATGGGATTCGCCCGAAGTCGGCAAGTTCGCGCGCCTCCATGATCCGGAAGGCAATCAGATCGAGCTATGGGAACTGCCGGCGGCCTGAGCGCTTTGGGTTTAACGACCTTAAATCAAGCCGGTTGTTTCGACTTCGCTCGATACCAACGGAGTTGGAGCCGACTCAGCTCAATCCAATCGAGTGCTAAGACGCGGCCGCCGCCAGTGGTTCACTGCGCGGAAAGGGCAGGATCGCGATCGGCTCGATCGCATCGCGTGACGCTACATGCAGGCTGTCGTGCGCGCGCAGCGCCTCTGCAATCGCCGTTGCCGCAGCCTCGGCGCCGGTTTCTGCGGCAATGCTCGCCGCAACCGCGCGCGCGCGGACCGCAAAACGTTCGTCACGCATCAGCCGTTCGAGCAAAGGCGTCGCGCGGTCAGCCGTGAAGCGGTTGCCGCTGATCGTGAAGCCGAGCCCGCGCCGCGCGATCCGGTTGCCGTGGTCGAACTGGTCGCCCATGTGCGGCACCACCAACTGCGGCTTGCCCGCGCGCATCGCCTGTCCCGTCGTGCCGACGCCGCCGTGATGCACGATCGCCGCCGCTTCAGGGAACAGCACTGAATGCCGGGCATAGGCGCACCAGTGGATCTGTGCATCGCCCCGGCTGTCGGTCGGGCGCCCGGTCAGCATCACCGCGCGACAGCCGAGACGACGCACGACTTCGGCAGCTTCGTCGTAGAACGAGCCCGCGCCGTGCACGGCAAAGGTGCCGAGCGTGAACACCACCGGCGGCGCACCGACCGCGAGAAAAGCCTCAAGCTCCGGATCGAGCCCTTCGCCGGGTAAGGCATTGCCGTCGAACAGCGGGAAGCCCACGATCCGCGTCTTGGCGGGCGCATCGGCAGGCAGCGCGCCGAGCTGTTCGGAATAGGTGCCGAGCGCGAGCAGCGCCTGACTCTGCGGCTCCAGCAACCGGCGCGCGCGCTGCGGCTTCACCCCGCTCGCGACTCGCACCCGGTTAACCTCGCGGCGATAGAGCACATCGACGACCTGACGCATCGTTGCATAGACGCTGCGGTTCCACAGCCGACCGATGCGACCGACCGGCGGCTGCTTCATCATCCAGAAATCGGGCGTCTTGGGCGGATCAATCGCCGACAGCATCGCCATCGGCTGGAGCACGATCGAGATGAGCGGAATGCCTGCCTTTTCGCACACGATCGGTGCGGCCAGCGCAAAAATCGACGCGACGATCGCGCACGCTCCCTCGGCAACCTTCCCCAATGCACAGGTCGACGAAGCGAGCGAGGGCAGCAATACCTGGTCGAGCATCTCGCGCTGATCGTCCATGATCTGGCGCACAGCCTCGGCTTCGTTCAGCCCCATGCGCTGGCGAATCTCGTCGAACGCCGGCAGCACGGGCTCGGCGTCGAGTCCGGCCGCGCGGCATTCGGCGAGGTGATCCTGGCCGACCGCCATCACCGGATGGAATCCGCGCGCCTTCAGCGCCAGGGCAATCGCGATGAAGGGATGCAAGTCCCCCCGCGTCCCGATCGTGGTTAGAACGATTTTACGCATAACCAACCCTGCGTGCGGCGCGACCGCGCCGACGTCAACATGCGATATGGTAACCTGCGCACGGCCTTTGGGGTGGAACGGCCTATTTCGGGGCAAGCACCATCAACATCTGGCGCCCCTCCATCCGTGGATAAGCCTCGACTTTGGCATGTTCGGCGATGTCTGCCTGCACGCGCTGGAGCAGCGCCATGCCGAGCTGGCCGTGGCTCAACTCGCGACCCCGAAAACGCAGCGTGATTTTGACCTTGTCGCCCTCGCCGATGAATTCGGCCACCTTTTTCATCTTGGTGTCGTAATCATGATCGTCGATATTCGGACGCATCTTGATCTCCTTGATCTCCTGCGTCTTCTGCGATTTACGCGCGGCATTGGCCTTTTTCTGGGCCTCGTATTTGAACTTGCCGACATCGAGGAATTTGGCGACGGGCGGATCGGCGTTGGGCGACACTTCGACCAGGTCGAGCCCAACGGCATTCGCCTGTTCCATCGCTTCGCGCGTGTACATCACGCCCAGATTCTCGCCGTCCTGATCGATTACGCGAACTTTTGGCGACACAATGAATTCGTTGAACCGCGGACCGTTGATCGGCGGGGGCGCGAGCGGGCGCCGGGTCATGGGAGGACGGATAGGGTAGGCTCCTGTGGTTGTCTAATCACCTAACATACGCGCAATCGCGCGATTTGGAAAGTTCAGTCCGGCACATCCGCCGCAATCAGGCGTGCGCGAGATCGGGCGGCATCGCATCCCGCACCAGCATCGCCACCAGATCGTCGAGCGCGATCACCTGCTGCCGCTCGCTGCCCAATTGGCGCAGCGCGACGGTGCCTTCTTCGGCCTCGCGCTTGCCGACGACGATCAGATTGGGAACCTTCGCCAGCGAATGTTCGCGGACCTTGTAGTTGATCTTCTCGTTGCGCAGGTCGGTGTCGACGCGAATGCCCGCCGCCGCCAGCTTCGCCGCCACCTCGCGCGCATAATCATCGGCGTCGGACACGATCGTCGCCACCACCGCCTGCACGGGTGCCAGCCACAGCGGGAATTTACCGGCATATTCCTCGATCAGGATGCCGATGAACCGTTCATAGGCGCCGAAGATCGCGCGGTGCAGCATGACCGGGCGGTGGCGCGCGCCATCTTCGCCGACATAGCTGGCATCGAGCCGCTCGGGCAGCACGCGGTCGGACTGGATTGTGCCGACTTGCCAGGTGCGGCCAATCGCGTCGGTCAGATGCCATTCGAGCTTCGGCGCATAAAAGGCGCCTTCGCCGGGCAATTCTTCCCAGCCATGGTCGGCCGTCGCCAGCCCCGCCTGAACAACGGCATTCCGCAGTTCATTTTCCGCCTTGTCCCAATCGGCGTCGCTGCCGAAACGCTTTTCGGGGCGCAACGCCAGCTTGATCGAATAGGTGAAGCCAAAATCCTTGTAGATGCGGTCGGCCAGCGCGCAAAAAGACCGCACTTCCTCGACAATCTGGTCTTCGCGGCAAAAGATATGCGCGTCGTCCTGGGTAAACTGGCGCACGCGCATGATGCCGTGCAGCGCGCCATGGGCTTCGTTGCGGTGGCAACAGCCATTTTCATAAAACCGCAGCGGCAGATCGCGATATGATTTAATGCCCTGGCGGAACACCAGCACATGCGCCGGGCAGTTCATCGGCTTGAGCGCCATCCAGTCGGCATCGGCGGCAACGGCGGGGGCGCCACCCTCTCCATCGGGCACGATATCGGGCACGGCAAACATGTTTTCCGCATATTTGCCCCAATGGCCGGAGGTTTCCCATTGGCGCACGTCCATCAATTGCGGCGTCTTGATCTCAAGATATCCGGCCGCATGGATGGCGCGGCGCATATAATCCTCTAGCACGCGGTAAATGACATAGCCCTTGGGGTGCCAGAAGACCGAGCCCTGGGCTTCGCTCTGCAAATGGAACAGGTCCATCTCCTGCCCGATCCGCCGGTGGTCGCGCTTTGCCGCCTCTTCAAGCCGGACGAGATGCTCGGCGAGCTGCTTCTTGTTGAGCCAGCCAGTGCCATAGATGCGGCTTAGCTGCGGGTTGTTCTGGTCGCCGCGCCAATAAGCACCGCTCACGCGCGTCAGCTTGAACGCATCGGGGTCGAGCTTGCCGGTCGAGGCGAGATGCGGCCCCCGGCACATGTCGAGCCAGTCGTCGCCCGACCAGTAAACCGTCAGCGGCTCGTCGCCCGGCAGCTCGGCCGCCCATTCGGCCTTGAAGGTCTCACCCTGCTGCTTCCAGCGGCTGATCAGCGTCGCACGGTCCCAGACTTCGCGGCGCAGCGGCTTGTCGGCGCGGATGATGCCGCGCATCGCTTCCTCGATCGCGGGCAGGTCTTCCTCGGTGAAGGGGCGGTCCTTGGGCGCGAAGTCGTAGTAAAAGCCGTCATCGGTCGACGGCCCGAAGGTGATCTGCGTGCCGGGAAACAGCTGCTGCACCGCTTCGGCGAGCACATGCGCATAATCATGCCGCGCCATTTCGAGCGCATCGGCTTCGTCGCGCGAGGTGATCAGCGCGAGCGCGGCGTCCCCTTCAAAGGGTCGACCAATGTCATGCAGCTCGCCATCGACGCGGGCGGCAATCGCCGCCTTGGCGAGGCCGGGGCCGATCGCCGCAGCAATGTCCGCCGGGGTGGTGCCCGGCGCTACCTCACGGACGGAACCGTCGGGCAGCGTGATTCGGAACATCGCGGACATGGAAAACGACTTTCGTGCAAAGATGGTCGGAGCGCGGCTTATGCCTTCGCGACCGCAATATAGGCAAGCGTGCTTGGATCGCGAACGCGCAGGCCGGAACCGCTCAGCCGACCGGGGTCGCGGGGATGATAAGGTCGGGCGGCGGCGGTGGGCCCGAAGGCGAAGCGTCCGGTGCGGCTTCCGGTGGCGCGTCGGGTGCCGCGGCACTCGGCGCCGTTGGCGCCCCCCCTCGGGTTGGTGACGGCACCGCGCCCAGTGCTGCAACCGCGCTTGCGGCAATGGCCACGGCCTGCTTGTTGTAGGGGCGCCCGCGCAGCGTCGAATCGACTTGCTCGGTCATCGCAATGCGCGCCAGCGCCAGCGCGGGGCGATTGTCGCTGGCATCGGCGGTGCAGGTGACCGCAACGCGCGTGCTGGCATCGGTCACCGTTTCGAGCTGCGCACTGCAATTGATCGCGCCACGCGGCCCCCCGGCCCAGCTAATCGCGAGCGGCTTGTCGACGGTCTTGGTCACCGGATGCGCGCCCAACGGGCCATCCTCGCTCGTCGGAATCGCCATCGCCGCGAGCTTTTCATGCACCACTGCGACCGGGATGCCGTACAGGTTGCGCGGCCCCATCAAGTCGCCGCCAAGATACCAGGCAGCCGCCAGCAAGCCGAGCGCGACGGCCAGGATCATGACTCTCATGCGCGGATCCGGTGCATAGCCCCCGCGATAGCGCCCAATCGGTAAAACAAGCGTTTCGGGCACCTCCTATGGATTGTGTTTGTGCCATCGCTGCGGCACCTTCGCCGCCACATCGAAGGAGCTTTTCATGGTCACCCTCACCCGCCCCGACGGCACCCAACCGCAGGACCTTCACCTCACCCGGCGCGGCGCGGTCGCGAGCATGTTTTTTGCGGGCTATGCGCTGGCCGCCGTCGCCGCCAATGCGAAGCCGGTGACGACGCCCGACGATGGGCTGGTGATCGAGGAATCGCTGATCCCGAACGGCGCCGCCAAACCGCTCCCCGCCTATGTCGCGCGGCCCAAGGGGGGCGGCAAGCATCCCTGCGTGATCGTCGTCAACGAGATTTTCGGGGTGCATGCCTATATCAAGGACATCTGCCGTCGCTTGGCCAAGCTCGGCTATGTCGCCGTCGCGCCCGAATTTTTCTACCGATCGGGCGTCAATCTGCCTGCGCTCACTGACTTTACCGAGATCCGCAAGGTCGTGGCGCAAGCGAGCGTCGATCAGGTGGATCGCGATGTGAAGGCGACCTCGGCGTGGCTCAAGGCGCAGAAATTCGCGAAGGGCGACAAGATCGGCATCACCGGCTTTTGCTGGGGCGGTGCGGTCGTGTGGCGCGCGGCGATGGTCGATCCCGACATCAAGGCGGGCGTTGCCTGGTACGGCCAATTGAAGCCGGTGATCGCGCGCGCGGGCGAGCTCAAGGCACCGGTGCTGGGCCTCTATGGCGCGCTCGACCAAGGCATTCCGCAGACCGATGTCCAGGCGATGAAGGCCGCGCTCGCTGCTGCGGGCAAAAAGGGATCGGACATTCACGTCTATGCCGATGCCCAGCACGGCTTCCACGCCGATTACCGCCCGAGCTACAACGAAGCCGATGCCAGGGACGGCTGGGCACGGCTCCTCGCGCATTTCAAGGCAAACGGCGTCGCCTGATCAGCGCGGCGCGTCGGCTAGTCGCGCAGTAGCGATGAACTTCCACCCCGCGATCAGCAGCAGCAGCGCGGCAAGGACATAGGGCGCGCCGGGGAAGTTAATCCCCGGCCGGTCGGAAAAGGCGACGAACACCCAGCTCATAACCGGCGGGCCGACAATCGACCCCAGCGCCATCGTCGAGGTAATCGCGCCCTGCAACTCGCCTTGCGCGTCTTCGGGGGTGGCGTGGCTCATCATCGACTGCATCGCGGGCCAGGCGACATAAGTCAGCGCGCCGATCGAAATCAGCACGAACAGTTGCGCGGTGCTCCCGGCAAGCGCGATCAGCAGATAGTCGACCGCGCCAATAAGCAGCACCGCTGGCCCGACCCGCGCCTCGCCCGCGCGCTTGAACAGCCACCCGGCGAGCAGCCCTTGGGCGACCGCGATGCTGACGCCGAACATCGCAATCGACGCGCCAATCGCGGGCGGGCTCCAGTCGAAGCGCAGGATCACATAATAGGGCCAGACCGCGACGCTGACCTGCGCGGCAACC
Source organism: uncultured Stakelama sp. (assembly GCA_964449575.1). Classification (GTDB taxonomy): domain Bacteria; phylum Pseudomonadota; class Alphaproteobacteria; order Sphingomonadales; family Sphingomonadaceae; genus Sphingomonas. The sequence goes on along the minus strand of CAYUYZ010000001.1, from coordinate 62,702 downwards.
TGCACCACGAAAATCGTCAGCAGGAAGCCGCGCACCAAGGGCGACGACCAGAACTGGATCAGGCTGCCGAACGGATTGGCGCGGGCGAGCGAAAAGGCGCGGCGGCGATCGGGCGGCAGCGTTTCGGCGAGCAGGAACATGCTGGCGATGGCGGCGATAAACGCCAGCAATGCGGCCGCCAGAAACGGCGCGCGCGGATCGACCCCGACCAGAAACCCGCCAAGCGCTGGCCCCGCGACAAACCCGGCGGCACCGCCCGCGCCGAGGATGCCGAAGGCGCGCCCGCGATCGGCGGCGGGCACGCTGTCGGCGACGCAGCTATTCGCAGGCGCAAAGCTCGCCCCCATGATGCCCGACACCAGCCGCCCGATCAGCAACCATTCGAACGTCGGCGCAAACGCCATCACGATATAGTCGAAGCCGAGCGCGACCATCACCCAGATCAGCACCGGACGGCGCCCGTAACGATCGCTCAAGCCACCGATCAGCGGGGCGAATGCAAATTGCGCAGCGGCATAAGCGAGCAGCAGCAAGCTCCCCAGCCCCGCCGCCTGATCGAGCGAAACATGCGCCAGCCGCACCACCAGCGACGGCACGACCGGGATGATCAACCCGATCCCGCACAAATCGATAAAGACGATGAACGCGAGCAGCAGGATTGGGGGGCGTTTCACGTCCATGCCAGCGCGATCAGCGCTGCTGCGCCGCGATCCACGCGTCGATCTGCGTGTCGAGCACGTCGAGCGGCACCGGTCCCTGCCCCAGCACCGCATCATGGAAGCCGCGCAGATCGAATTTCGGCCCGAGCGCCTTCTCAGCCTTGGCCCGCAGCGCGCGGATGCGCAATTCGCCGAGCTTGTAGCCGAGCGCTTGCCCCGGCCAGCTGATGTAGCGATTGACCTCAGCATCGATATTGGCGTCGGTGAGCGCGCTATTGTCCTTCATGAAAGCGACGGCCTGCGCCTTGGTCCAGCCCTTGGCGTGGATGCCGGTATCGACCACCAACCGGCACGCGCGCCACATTTCGTACGACAGGCGCCCCATGTTCTTTTCGGGCGTGTCGTAGAGGCCCATTTCGATGCCGAGATGCTCGGTATAGAGCGCCCAGCCCTCAACAAAGGCGGTGAAGCCGACCGCATATTTGCGGAAATTGGGCAGGTCGAGCTCTTGTTGCAGCGCGATCTGCAAATGATGGCCCGGCACGGCTTCGTGCGCGGTCAGCGCGGGGAGTTCCCACAGGGGGCGCTGGGCGAGCTTCGAGGTGTTGACATAATAGGTGCCCGCCAGCCCGGCAGGTGGCGAGCCTTGGCCATAATAGGCCGTCGTCGTGCCCTCGGCGATCTCGGCTGGGATCGGTTTCAGGCCATAGGGCAACCGTGGCAGGCGGCCGAAGAATTTGGGCAGCAACCCGTCGTGGCGCTTGGCTTCAAGCGCGGCGAGTTGCAGCAATTGCTCAGGGCTCGTCGCATAATATTTGGGGTTGGTGCGCAGTTCGGCGATGAAGCTCTCGCGGCTGGCATAGCCCGCCGATTTGGCGAGCGTTTCCATTTCGCTGCGGATGCGCGCAACTTCACTGAGGCCGATCTGGTGGATCGCCTCGGGCGTCAGGTCGGTCGTCGTTTCGACGCGGGCGCGGTATGCGTACCAGGCCGCACCCTCGGGCATTGCCGACGCGCCGACGCTCTTGCGGCAATTCGGCAGATAGTCGCGGCGGAAATAATCGGCGAATTTTGCATATTCGGGATTGAGTATGGTCGTGATCAGCGCGCGCGCGCGCGCCTTCAGCGCGGCCCAATCGGCGTCCGACACATCGCCCGGCTTGGCGCCCGTGAACGGCGCATAGAAGCGCGATTGCTCAGGCATCGCGGCGATCACGCCGTCGATCGTCTTGGCAAAGCCGCCGAGCACATCGCATGGCTGAATATAACCGCCCGCGACCGCCCCCCGCGTGATCTTCATCGCTTCGGCATTTTGCGCGGGATATTGCGCGAGCCGCGTGAGGTAACTCTCGTAATCGGCGCGGGTGCGGAACGGCAGATTGTCGGCCAGACCCGCAAAGCCCTGATGCCAGCCATAATAAGTGGTGAACAGGATTTGCCGCTCGCCATAGCGATTGCCTTCGACCGCCTCGACCAAAGTACGCAGCAGGATTGCCTTGTTGACGCGCTGGCTCGGGGTCAGCCCGGCGTCGGGGATGGCGCGCAGCCGATCGGCGAAGGCTTGCGCCTCACCCGCGATGCGGTCGGCGGCGGCAAGGCTGTAGTCGGTGATCTTGGCATCATAGCGCCGCTCACCGAGCGAGGTCGCGGTCTCCGGATTGATAGAGAGATACCAGGCCCAATGATCGTCGATCACGCGCGCGAGATCATCGGCGGGGGCGGCCAAGGCGGGCGCGGCAGTGGCAAGCAATGCGGCGGCGATCAACAGCTTCTTCATCGGCATCCCTCTCGAACCTCTTTCGAATAGCTTAGGCTTGCGCCGCTAGCCCGTCATCCCCGCTCCGGCGGCGTGACCTTGATTTTGACCCAAACCCAACCCCGTTGGTGTCGAGCGACGTCGAGACACCCTGCGCACCGCCTTGGGCCTGTTTCTCGACTTCGCTCGAAACGAACGGGTCGATGTCGAGCCAATGGCGATTCGCGGAAAATTTCCGACGTCAGCGCGCCTCAGCGATCAGCTTCGCCGCCGCTTCGCCCGTCCAGTCCTGTGGGCCCGAATAACGCCAGACTTCGTGGCCGGTCGAATCATACAGGATCGTCGCGGGGAGATTGACCTGATAGTGCGTGCTGAGCGCGACCTTATCGTCGAGATAGGGCTTCAGTGCCTTATACCCGCCCTTGGCGAAAAACGGGGTGACCTTGGCCGCGCCCTCGAGGTCCTGGCTGACGGTGAGCAGCTGCAGCTTGCCCGCCTCGCGCACCGCAAGCGCATCGAGCTGTGGCATTTCGGCAATGCACGGCGCGCACCATGTCGCCCACAGGTTGAGCAGCACCGGCTTGCCCTTGAAATCGGCGAGGGTCAGGTCCTTCCCGTCAGCCCCCTTGAAGCTTTTGATCGTGGCGGCTTCGCCCTTGTGGCTGCGGTCGACGGCACCAGTGTCGGCGGGCAGAGCAGTGGCAGCGGCGGCGGCGTTCTCGGCTGCATTGGCAGCGGCTTGCTCCGGCTTCGGCGATTGCCTATCGCAGCCGACGACCAGCGTGGTGGTCAGGAGAAGCATCATCAGCGAACGGGACAATCGGGGCTCCAATGCCATGTGGGGCGGGCGCTTCGCCGAAGGCCCGGCGGCGGTGATGCGCGAGATAAACGCCTCGATCCCGTTCGACAAGCGACTGTGGCGGCAGGACGTCGCCGCGTCGAAAGCGCATGTCGCGATGCTGGGCGCGACCGGCATCGTTTCGACCGATGACGCGGCCACAATCAGCGTCGGACTCGACGCGGTCGCCGCCGATTACGCCGCGACCGGCGTTGCCGACGATCTCGCGCTCGAAGACATTCATATGCAGACCGAGGCGCGCCTCGCCGAGAAGATCGGCCCCGTGGCGGGGCGGTTGCACACCGCGCGCAGCCGCAACGATCAGGTTGCGACCGATTTCCGGCTGTGGGTGCGCGACGCGATCGATCAGGTCGACGCCGCGCTCGGCGCGTTTCAGGACGCGTTGATCGACCGCGCCGAGGAGCATGCCGATAGCGTGATGCCAGGCTTTACGCACCTCCAGAGCGCGCAGCCGGTGACGCTGGGCCATCACCTGATGGCCTATCACGAAATGATCGCGCGCGACCGCAGCCGCTTTGCCGATGCGCGGGAGCGGATGAACCAATGCCCGCTCGGCAGCGCGGCGCTGGCCGGAACCGGGTTCCCGATTGATCGCGCGATGACCGCAGCGGCACTGGGTTTCGACGCGCCAACACGCAATTCGCTCGATGCGGTGAGCGACCGCGACTTCGCGCTCGATTATCTGATGGCGGCAACGCAAGTCGCGCTGCACCTGTCACGCCTCGCCGAGGAATTCATCCTCTGGGCGTCGCAGCCGTTCGGCTTTGTGTCGCTGTCGGACCAATGGTCGACCGGCAGCTCGATCATGCCGCAGAAGCGCAATCCCGATGCGGCCGAGCTGGTGCGCGGGCATTCGGGCCGCATCGCCGGGTGCATGACCGCGCTGGTGATGACGATGAAGGGCCTGCCACTGGCCTATTCAAAGGACATGCAGGACGACAAGCCGCCGGTGTTCGAAGCGCATGATTTGCTCGGCCTGTCGATCGCGGCAATGACGGGGATGGTCGCGTCAGCGACCTTCCGCACCCAGCGGATGCGCGCCGCTGCCGAACTAGGCTTTGCCACCGCGACCGATCTCGCCGACTGGCTGGTGCGCGTCGGCGACATCCCGTTCCGCGAGGCGCATCACATCACTGGCCGCGCGGTCAAGCGCGCCGAGGAACAGGGCGTCGCACTCGACCGCTTGTCGCTCGTCGATCTGCAAGCCATTGACTCGCGGATCGACGCGCGGGGCTATGGCGTGCTCGGCGTCGATGCGTCGGTGGCGGCGCGCGCCAGTTTTGGCGGCACGGCGCCAAGCCGTGTGCGGGCAGCAATCGCGGTCGCGCGCGCGGCCCGGCAGGAGGAAAGTCGATGAAGTTGCTCATGCTCGCGCCCATTGTCCTGCTCGCCGGATGCGGGTCTGCCGCTGCGCTCAAACCCGGGCCGAGCAAGATGCTGCCGCCCAAACCCTATGGCGCGACCACCGTGTCGACCGCCAAACAGCTCGTCACCCCGTCGAGCCAAGCGCGCCCCGAACGCAGCGACGAATTGCTGAAAAGTTCGGAAGAACGGCGCGGCGACGAATTCACCCTGCCCCCGCCCAACTGAGACCCCAGCCCGAACATGGACCATTTCACGCTGCGCGGCGGCGAACTTTATTGCGAGGATATGCCGCTCGCGCGCATCGCCGCTGAAGTCGGCACGCCGGTATATGTCTATTCACAAGCGACGCTCGAACGCCATGCCGATGTTTTTCGCGCCGGGCTGAGCGGCGTTGACCGGCTGCACCTGGCGTTTGCGGTCAAGTCCAACCCCAATCTCGCGGTGCTGCGCGTGCTGGCGAAGGCGGGCTATGGCGCCGACATCGTCTCGGGCGGCGAGCTCGCGCGGGCATTGGCCGCCGGGATGGCGCCCGCCGACATTGTGTTTTCGGGCGTCGGCAAGACGCGTGGCGAACTCGAAGCCGCGCTCGCGGCAGGCATCGGCCAGGTCAATATCGAGCTGGAGGAAGAAGGCCGCGCGCTCGGCGCGATTGCGGCGGCAAGGGGCGAGACGGCGCAAGCGGTGCTGCGCGTCAATCCCGATGTCGATGCGGGGACGCACGCCAAGATCTCGACCGGCAAGGCCGAGAATAAATTCGGGGTGCCGATCGATCAGGCGCCCGCGATCTTCGCACGGCTGGCGGGCACGCCGGGGCTCAATCTGCGCGGCGTCGCGATCCATATCGGCAGCCAGCTCAGCACGCTCGCGCCGCTCGAAGCCGCTTATGCGCGGATCGGCCAGCTCGTCGCGGAGCTGCGCGCGAGTGGCCACACAATCACTCATGTCGATCTCGGTGGCGGGCTCGGCGTGCCGTACCGCCCTGATGATGTGGTCCCCAGCCCCGCCGATTATGGCGCAATGGTCGCGCGCGCGACGCACGGCTGGGATGTCGAATTGATGTTCGAACCCGGCCGGGTGATCTGCGGCAATGCCGGCGTCTTGCTGACGCAAGTGATCTGGGTGAAGCCCGGCGTCGTCCACCCGCACGTCATCGTCGATGCGGCAATGAACGACCTCGCGCGCCCCGCGCTCTATGATGCATGGCATGATTTCGTCGCGGTACGGCCTACCGGCGCGCGGATGATCGCCAACATCGCCGGACCCGTCTGCGAGAGCGGCGACACCTTCGCCGTCGCGCGCGACATCGATGCGGTCGAAAGCGGCGATCTCGCGATCTTCCGCACCGCAGGCGCTTATGGCGCGACGATGGCGAGCACCTACAACAGCCGCCCACTGGTCCCCGAAGTGATGGTCAGCGGCGATCGCTATGCCGTGGTCGCCGATCGCATTGCGCCTGCAACGATCCTCGGCGCCGAACGCGTCCCCGAATGGCTGGCGTGAGCCTGCACAGCCTGCCGCTGTTCGTGCGGCTGGCGGGACGGCCAGTGATATTGCTCGGCGACGGTGAACAGGCCGAACCCAAGCGGCGGTTGCTGCAACGGGCAGGCGCAGTGATTGTCGGCGAAGAAGCCCAGGCCGCGCTCGCCATCGTGGCGATCGAGGATGATGCCGAGGCCGAAGCGGCGGTCGCGCGGCTGAAGGCACGCGGGGTGCTGGTCAATGCGGTCGACCGCCCGGCGCTCTGCGATTTCACCATCCCCGCGATCGTTGACCGTTCGCCGGTGCTGGTCGCGATCGGTACCGGCGGTGTGTCGGCAGGGCTAGCGGCGGCGCTGCGCCAGCGGCTCGAGGCTCTGCTGCCGCCGGGACTTGGCGCGCTGGCGGACGGGCTGCACGCGGCACGCGCGGCGCTCCGCAAACGCTTCCCTGATGGCAGCATGCGGCGGCGCGCGATTGGCGCGGCCCTCGGCACGGGCGGGCCGCTCGATCCGCTCCACGCGCACGAGCCTGACGCCGTCGGTCGCTGGCTGGACGCCGCAGACGCGCCCGATGGCCAGTTCCATCGCCTCACCCTCGCCTCAGCCGATCCCGATGATCTGACACTGCGGCAAGCGCGCCAGCTCGCGCTCGCTGACCGGGTCTATCACGCCGTCGATGCGCCGCCCGCGATTCTCGACCGCGCGCGCGCCGATGCCAAGCGCATCGCAACACCCGCCCCGGCGACCCCGCCGCCGGGCATTTCGATCGAAGTGGTGATGGCATGAGCGGCTTTGCTTACTGCGTGCAGCATGATGAGGTCATGAAGCTCACCCCGCGCGAAGCGGTCGATCATCAGTCCGAGCTTGTCTGGATTCACCTTACCGAAAGCGACACCGAAGCGCAGGCGTGGCTGATCGGCGAGGCCGATTTGCCCGACTATATCGTCGAATCGCTGACCGCGACCGAAACCCGCCCGCGCTGCGACCAGATCGGCGATGGGGCCTTTTTGAACCTGCGCGGGCGGTCGGACACCGCCATGCCGATGTCGGACCCGCTCGCCTCCGTCCGCATCTGGGCGGTGGCAGGCCGGGTGATTTCAGTGACCCGCCGACCGCTGACCGCGCTGACGCTGGTCGAGGCCGAACTCAACAAGGGCACGATCCACGACCCCGGTGACCTGATCGCCGAATTCGCCGCCGCGATCACCACCGAGCTCGATCCCGAAGTCGCCGAACTGGGCGATGATCTCGACGATTGCGAAGCCGATCTCGACGCCAACAAAGTGTTCGAACTACGCCGCAAGGTCACCCAAATCCGGGTCGCCGCAATCGGCTATCGCCGCTTCCTCTCGCCGCAGCGCGCGGCGATCGAAAAGCTCGCGGCGCTGCCGGTAAAATGGTTGCAGGACGATGACCGGCTGCATCTGTCAGCGGCAGCGGACCGGTCTGCGCGCATGGCCGAAGAGCTCGAATCGATCCGCGAACGCGCCGCGCTGACCCACGAAGCGCTGACCGACCTGCGCGCCGAGCAGATCGACACCCGGTCGCTCATCATCGCGATCGTCGCGATGATCTTTCTCCCGCTGACCTTCCTCACCGGGCTCTTGGGGATGAATGTCGAGGGCATTCCCTATGCCAAGGAAGCCTGGGCATTCGATGGCGTGGTCGCCGTCTGCGCGGCGATTGCGCTCGCGATTACCGGCTATTTCGTCATGCGACGCTGGTTCCGCTGAGCGCGTCGACGCGGTCGTTGAGGGTCTGGAGCGATGCGATCAGCCGCAACCGGTCAGCGCGGGTTTCGGCAAGCGCCGCCCGCGCTTCGCCCAATTCCATTGCGCGCGCCGCAATCCGCGCATCGAGCGTTGCGTTCGACCGCTTCAGCTCGGCGATCCGGCGCGCCCGCGCGATCACACGCTCGATCCGCGCCGCCAGCACATCAAAAGTGAAGGGCTTGGCGACAAAGTCGTCGGCGCCGGCCTTGAACACATCGACCGCTGAATGGGCATCGTTGTTTCCGGTGACGACGATGACCGGCAGGTCGGCGGTTTCACCGCCGCTGCGGATTTCGTGGAGAACGCTCAGCCCCGACATGCCCGGCATCACCAGATCGCACAGCACGAGATCGAACCCGCGCGCCGCGAGCAGATCAAGCGCTTCGCCACCGCTTTCGCATAACACCACGAGATAGCCCGCCTGCGACAGCTGCTGGCCGATCACATTCAGGCTGGTGCGACTGTCGTCGATCGCCAGGATCGTGCGCGTCTGCCCACGCCGGAACGCGCCGTTCGGGTCGTCGCGCGAAAGCAGTTGCATGGCGGGTCGCTTGGCTCCTCAGGTCAATTCAGGGAAACGCTAGCGCATCGACCGTCACGATCTGGTTAACGCCGCGCCAACCATGAAGCGCGCGCTTGCGGTGCGCGCGCCGCGCGGGCAGGCAAGGCGCATGCAGTGGGACGCGATCATCATCGGCGGCGGCCATAATGGGTTGGTCTGCGCCTGGTATCTGGCCAAGGCGGGCAAGCGCGTGCTGGTGCTAGAACGGCGCAACATCATTGGCGGCGCGGCGGTAACCGAAGAATTCGCGCCCGGTTTCCGCAATTCGACCGCGAGCTACACGCTGGGGCTGCTCGATCCGGCGATCATGCGCGACATGGCATTGGCGGGGCTTGGCTTGCGGGTGGTCAGCCGCCCGTTCAGCAACTTCCTGCCGACCGAGGACGGACGCTATCTGCTGATGGGCGGCGGGCAATCGACCGCCGCCGTGGCGCGCTGGTCCGAAAAGGACGCGGCGACGCTGCCCGATTATGAGCGGCGGCTGGGCGATGTCGCGCGTGTGCTGCGGCTGCTCGCCGACCGCGTACCGCCGTCCGGCGATGCGGGCGGCATGGTCCGCGCGGTCGAGCAAGGCTGGCGGCTGCTCGGGCTGTCGGCGCAAGCCAAGCGCGACGCGATCGACCTTTTCACGCGGTCGGCGCGCGAAGTGCTCGACGGCTTTTTCGACAGCGATCCGGTCAAAGCCGTGTTCGGCTTTGATTCGATCGTCGGCCATTATGCCAGCCCCGACACGCCGGGCAGTGCCTATGTGCTGCTCCACCACGTCTTCGGCGAAGTGAATGGCGAGCCCGGCGCATGGGGCCATGCGATCGGCGGGATGGGCGCGGTGACCCAGGCGATGGCGCGCGCGTGCGAGGCCGCCGGGGTGACGATCCGCACCGATGCGCCGGTCGTGCGTGTGCTCGCCGACAGCGGCCGGATCGACGGCGTCGAGCTCGCCGATGGCGAACGGATTGCCGCCAAGGCCATCGCCGCCAATTGCCATCCGAAGACGCTGCTGCTCGACTTGCTCGATCCCGGCCTGCTCGACCCCGATCTGCGCGGACGGATGACCCGCCACGCCAATGGATCGGGGACGTTCCGGATGAATGTCGCGCTGTCGGCACTGCCGCGCTTCACCGCGCTGCCCGAACCGGGCGATCACCTGAAAAGCGGCATCATTCTCGCCCCCAGCCTCGATTACATGGATCGCGCGTTCGACGATGCCCGCGCGCACGGCTGGTCGCGGCGGCCAATCGTCGAGATGCTGATCCCGAGCCTTGTCGACGATAGCCTCGCGCCACCGGGCGCGCATGTCGCGAGCCTGTTCGCGCAGCATTTCGATCCAAAGCTCGCCGATTGGGAGCAACACCGCGACGCCGCTGCCAATGCCGTGCTCGACACCGTTGAGGCCTTCGCGCCGGGTTTTCGCGCGTCGATCGTCGGGCAGGTGGCGTTGTCGCCAGCCGATCTTCAGGCACGCTTCGGCCTTGTCGGCGGCGACATTTTCCACGGGCGGATGTCGCTCGATCAGCTCTGGGCGGCACGCCCGGTATTCGGGCTTGGCGCGCACCGGATGCCGGTCAAGGGGCTATGGCTGTGCGGATCAGGCGCGCACCCCGGCGGTGGGGTGAGCGGACGGCCGGGGCGCAATTGCGCCAGGGCGATGCTGGGGCGGGGTTAGGCCGCCCGAATCTGGCGCCAGACAGCCGCGATCTCGCCCAGATTGCGCGCGACGCTCAGGAACGGCGCGGGGTCATTGCCCAGGCTGGCGTTGATGATCTGCTTGCGCGCGCCCCGGTACAAGTTCGCGAGCGTATACGACACATCGCCGCCCTTTTCGAAATCGAGCCCGCTTTCGAGCGCGAACAAAATCGTCAGCGCGCGCGAGATTTTTTCGCTCTTCAGCGCCTGATCATTGTTGCGGATCGCCGCTGCAACCGCGCCGAGCGCGCGCGTCACTTCTTCATACATCACCGACACCAGCGCATGCGGATCGCCCATCGCGGTGCGCCCGGCGACGTCGATCGAACGATAAGCATTGTCGGCGCGGTTCGCGCGCCCGGGTGCATGCGCCAGCATCAGTTATTGCTCGTATTGGTCTTGAATTGCTGCGTCAGGAACGACGAGGTTTGCTTATAGGCCGCCACGCGCGCGTCCGAATTGCTGAACTGCTTGGTCAGCCGCGTGCGATAGCTGTCGGTCTCGCTCGCCACCCGCTCCTGCTGCTCGGCGATTTTGCCCTGTTGCTTGGTGTAGCGATCGATCGTCGCGCCAAGGCCGATCGTCGTGCTGGTCGCGCTGTCAGCAAGCGACTTGAATGCCGCGGCCAGCCCCCCGCCGGTCGCGCCGCTGCCGTCGGCGAACAGCGCTTCGACCGCTTCGGGAAAATTTTTCAGCGCGGCGTCGAGCTGGGCGGTGCGCACCGAAATCGTGCCGTCGCGGTTGGTGCTGATCCCGATTTCGGCAAGCGAGCGCGGCGCGCCGCTGGTCGTCGGGTTGCTGAGCGTCGTCAGATTGAGCCGCCCAAAGGCAGCGCCGAAATTGCGCGCCGCCGCATCGCCGCGCAGCGGTCCGTCGGTCGCGTTGGTCTGCGCCTTCACATTGGCGAGCAGATTGTTGAACGCGGCGACATAGTCGTTGACGACTTGCTTGAGCGCATCGGTCGGCGTGGTGCTGGTCAGCGACACGGTGGTGCCGGGCTTCGCGCTCACCAGATCGAGCTTCACCCCGTCGACCAGATCACTGATCGAATTGGTGGAGCGCTTGAGCGCGGTACCATCGACCGCAACGATCGCATCCTGCGCCGCCGTGCCGATGCTCGAGCCAACGCCGACGTTGAGCGCCGCAAGTCCTTCGGCACCGACGTCTTCGGTCGCAGTCAGCGTGAACGCCTGCGCCTCACCGGTCTGGCCTTTCAGCGCCAGCCGCGCGCCCGATGAATCGGTGATGATGCTCGCGGTGACGCCCGCATTGGCGGCGTTGATCGCGGCGACAATGCCGTTCAGGCTCGAATTCGATGAATCAATCGTGATGTTGACGGCGGCGGCACTGCCCGCCGTAAAGCCGGTGATCGCGCCGCCCGATGTCGTGGCGGTGCCGAGCTGGAGCGTCAGCGTGCCGGTGCCAATCGCGGCGGTCCGGTCAGCAAGGGGACTGCTCGCGGTGGCCTGTGCCTGGGCGAGCTGGCGGACTTCAAGCTGGGTCGACACGCCCGACAGCCTGGCGCCCGAAATCGCGCTGGCCTTGATGACGCTGGTGTCCGAGCTGGTCGCCTGCGCCGCCACCGTCCCGCCCTTGGCAAGCGTGTTCAGCCCGTCAGCAAAGCTGGTGATGTCGCTCTTGAGCGTGCTCGCCGACGAAATCTGCCTGCTGAGTGTCTGGTTCTGGCGGTTGAGCGTGCCGTTCTTGGCCTGAAAATTGGCGGTGACCAGCTGGTTGACGAGGCTGGGGATGTCGATGCCCGAGCCGGCCCCCAGCGTATTGACGATCGAATCGACCATGGCGCACCCTTTTTCCTATCTCAAAGAAACGACCGCGCGCGGCCGATCCTTAGGCGTTTTCAGCAATTTTCACGCCATTTTCGTCGAAGCGTGCGGTCGGCGGCACGTCGATCACCGGCGGCGTCGCGCCAGCGGTGCCGGTGAGGCCGAAAACGAACGCCAGCACGGTCGCAATTGCCTGATACAGGTCGTCGCGAATCTCCTGCCCCTCGCGGCTGGTGAAGTAGAGCGCGCGCGCGAGCATCGGATATTCGAGCATCGGCACACGCGATTCCGCCGCCAGTTCGCGGATCGCGAGCGCGATCTCGCCGCGCCCCTTGGCGACCACCACCGGCACCTGATCCTTGCCGCGATCATAGCGCAGCGCGACCGAAAAGTGGGTCGGGTTGGTCAGCACCACATCGGCGCTGGCGACGGCTTTGCGCATGTTGCGCTTGGCGATGTCGTGGCGAGCCTGGCGCTGGGCTTGCTTCGCCTGCGGGTTGCCTTCGGTTTCCTTGTGCTCGTCCTTCACTTGCTGCTTCGACATGCGCAATTTCTGGAAAAGCTGGATCATCTGCACCGGCACATCGACCATCGCGATGATGACGAGGCCACCCGCCATCGCGAACAACACCCCGGTCAGCATGCTGCCGAGCGAGGCCACGCTCGCGCGCACATCGGTCGACACCAGCGCGATCGATTGCGCGGCGATGTGAATCAGCATGTAATAGCCGATCGACCCGAGCAGGATCACTTTCAGCAGCGACTTGCCGAGTTCGATCCACCCGGTCGGGCCGAAGATGCGCTTGAGACCCGAGCCGGGATTGATGCGCGACGCCTTGGGCGCCATCAGCTTGCCGTTGAAGGCAATCGCGCCAAGCCCGGCCTGGCTCAGGATCGCCGCGACGAACGCAATCACCAGCAGCGCGATCACCGACGGTGCGATGGCCCATCCGGCGGCGGCGAGCGGGCGCAGCGGCTGGAAATCATCGACATCGCCCGATCCGAACTGGAAGCTCGCGACCATCAACCCGGCGCAGGCCTTGAACAGGTCAGGCCCGAACAAGGCGAACCAGCCAATCCCCGCGAGCACGGTCAGCGCGGTCGCGAATTCACGGCTGCGAAGAAGTTGGCCTTCGTCAAACGCGTCCTTTTTGCGCTTGGCTGTTGGGGCTTCTGTCTTGTCGCCAAAATCCTCCGCCATCAGCCGAGCACCAGGCTTTGTGCAGCCGCAAGGCCTTCGCGCACGATGACGATCATATAATCACCCATTGCCGGAAAGGCGAAGGCCAGCGCGACGACGCCGACCGCAAGGCTCATCGGCAAACCAACCGCGAACAGGTTGAGCGCGGGCGCCGAGCGCGACAACATGCCGACGACGAGGTTGAGGCACAGCAGCAGAAAGCCGACCGGCAGCGCGAGCAGGAACCCGGCCGAAAAGGCATAGCCGCCGAACATCGCGATATCGCGGAACTGCTTGGCCGCCATCCAGGCATGGCCCGGCGGCAGCGCGTCATAGCTTTTGACGATCAGCTCGACGAGCATCAGATGCCCGTTCACCGACAGGAACAGCAGCGTCAGCAAGGTCGACATGAACATGCCGAGCGCGGTCGACGAGCGGCCATTTTGTGGATCGATGGCCGACGCAAAGCCAATCCCCATCGAATTGCCGATGAGTTCGCCCGCGAGCAAAGGCGCGGCAAAGGCGATCTGGAGCACGAAGCCGATCGCGAGCCCGACAAGCGCTTCAGCGGCGACGGCAAGGAAGGTTGAAAGCGCAAAAATCTGCGGCGGCGGCGTGACATTATGCGTGCCGAGCACCAACACGCCGATAGCCCCCGATAGCGCGATCCTCACCTGCAACGGCACCGACACCGCACCGAACACGGGCGCTGCAATGAACGTCGCGCCGACGCGGATCATCACGAACAGCAAAGCCCAGAGCTGCGGTTCTATGGAGAGGCCGAAGCCTAGCACGGCGCGGCCCATGAGAGCGCGCGTGCCGCGCGCCACATGGGCAAGCCCGGCCGGCGGGGCCGATGCCCCGTCCGACGGCGCTGCTTTGCCGCGACGGGTTGAGTCCCCCCGCCCATGATCATTTGACCAGGTCCGGGATCCGCTCGAACACCCCGATCGTGAAGTCGCTCAGCAGCCCCAGGATCATGCTGCCGAAAATCACCAGCGACACCGCGACCACGACCAGCTTGGGGACGAAGGTCAACGTCTGCTCGTTGATCGAGGTCGCCGCCTGAACCATGCCGAGGATCAGACCCGACAGCAAAGCCGGGATCAGGATCGGGGCGGCGGCAAGTGCCAGCACCCACAAAGCTTCGTGCGCGACGGTAAGGAAATATTGGCTGTCCATCGCAGGCGCTACCTCATGAAACTATTGGCAAGACTGCCCATCGCCAATGCCCAGCCGTCGACGAGGACGAACAGCAACAGCTTGAAGGGCAGCGAAATAATTGTCGGCGACACCATCATCATGCCGAGCGACATCAGAACGGACGCGACGATCAGATCGATGACGATGAAGGGCAGGAAGATCAGGAACCCGATCTGGAACGCGGTCTTGAGCTCGCTGGTCACAAAGGACGGCAGCAGCACCGAATAAGGCACGTCGGCAGCATTGGCATAAGGCCCCGACTTGGCGATCTGCGCGAACAGCGCGATGTCTTTTTTGCGGGTCTGTTTGAGCATGAAGCTGTGCAGCGGCACGGCGGCGGTCTTGATCATGTCGGTCGCGCCGATCTTCCCTTCGGCATAGGGCTGGATCGCGGTCTTGTTCATCGCGTCGATCGTGGGCGCCATCACGAAGAACGACAGGAACAGCGACAAGCCGATCAGCACCTGGTTGGGCGGCGTCTGCTGCAACCCCAGCGCCTGACGCAGCAGCGACAGCACGATGATGATCCGCGTGAAGCTGGTCATCATCAGCAGGATGCCGGGCAGGATCGACAACAGCCCCATGATGATGAGGACTTGCAAGCTCAGCGCGAGCGGTGCCTTGCCACCGCCGCCAAGGTCCCCCAGCGCGCGGTCGACGGCATCGCCGGCGCCGGGCGCTGCCGGAGCAGCAGGCGCGGGAACGGCTTGGGCAAAGGCCGGATTGGCGATGATCAGCGCGGCGACAATCGCCAGCAGCACGATCACCCAGCGACCGAGATAGGATTTGCGCGGCGGTGTCGCCTCACGGAACAGGCTCGGGCGGGCAGTGTCGCCCAGACGACGCACGATCGCCATTATTTGTCCCCCCGGTCGATCAGCGTCACGCCGCCCCGGCTGACCGAGACGAGCAGCTTGCGCCCCTCAAACTCAAGCACCGCGAGCTTGACGCCCGTCGACACCATCATCGTTTCCTTGACGACGAGCATCCGGTCACCCGACTGGCCGGGAATACGATCCTGGAGGCGGCGCCACAGATAGAGCGAGCCGATCATCAGCCCGCACACCAGCGGCAGCATCACCGCCAGCTTCAGGATATATTCCCACATCATGATCAGCGGCTCGCGCGCTTTTCGGGGCTCACCAGCTCGGTCATGCGCACGCCGAAACGTTCGCCGACCGTCACCACTTCGCCGCGTCCGATGAGGGTGCCGTTGACGAAGACGTCGAGCAGATCATTGGCTTGGCGGTCGAGTTCGATCACGCTCGATTCGCCCAGCGCGAGCAATTCGCGCAGCGACAGGCTGGTCGATCCGATTTCGACGGTCAGCTTGACATCGACGTCCTGCAGCAGCCGGAAATTGGCTGCCACCGCGCCGTCGACGGGGAATCCGCCGGTCAGGTCGTTCATTCGAAATCCCCTTCGTCCTTGAATGCCAATTGCGTAATCTTGATCGCGGCCCGCCCGTTGGCGGTGCCGACCGTGCCGAGCCCGAGCCGGTCGTTGCCGACCATCACCGGCACATCGACCCCAAAGCTGATCGGGATGACGTCGCCGGCCTGCAGGTCCATCAGCCGCGCAAGCGAAATGACGGGCTCGTCGAGCACCGAGCGCACCGGAAAGCGCACGCCCATCACGGCGCGGGTCAGGCTGGTGCGCCACGCTGGATCGGGTTCGGCGGTGCGGCTGACGACCTTGCCGGTCAGTTGCGGCGCATGCGGCTTGAGCGCTGCAACGGGGTAGATAAGATCAAGGAAAGTCGGCTTGGCCGTCCCCGCCGAAATGCCAAAGCGCGTGACGATCACCGCATCATCGGCGTCGAAGCTCGCCAGCATCGCCGGGTTTGATTCGGGATTGCCGGGGGTGAAAT
Organism: uncultured Stakelama sp.; assembly: GCA_964449575.1. Lineage (GTDB taxonomy): Bacteria > Pseudomonadota > Alphaproteobacteria > Sphingomonadales > Sphingomonadaceae > Sphingomonas. The sequence goes on along the minus strand of CAYUYZ010000001.1, from coordinate 46,531 downwards.
CGATCCGCGCGAGCGGTTCCCACGCGGCCTTGAGCGGCGGCGCGATCATGCCGCCGAGCCGGACGATCATCGCTTCGGCTGCAGGCGAGAATTCGCTCGGCATCGGATGCGGCGCATCGCCGTTGCCGCCGAAGAACAGGTCAAGCAGTTCGAGCACGAACTTGCCGTCGGCAATCAGCATCGCGCGTCCCGGGGCGGGCGACATCACCAGCGGCAGCCAGGCCGAAAGCGATTCGGGGCGTTCGGCGCGGTAATCGGCGAAGCGCTGGACCACGAGCGGTTCGGCCCAGACGCGCAGTTCGCGGCGCAGCAGCGGTTCGAACACGCCCCGCATCGACCGCGCGAACAGCGCCGACAGATGCTGGAGCGTGTGCAAATCGCCGAACGGGTTCAGATTCTGCTGCCCGAGCACGGCGGTGCGCGCAATCAGCGGCCCCGCGCGGTCACGCGTGCGGCGATCGGATGCGGTCGCCAAATCTGAAGCCTCGTTAACCATGTCTCACTGAACAACGAAATTGGTAAAGTAGACGTTACCAACGCCGCCAAAGCCCTCTTTTTGTTTGAGCACGGCGTTGATTGCGTGGGCGAGATGGATCTGCAGCGCGCGCTTGCCCTGCACCGTGAACACCTGATCCTCGGTCGCATCGCCGAGCGCGAGCAGCACCGCCGAGCGCACCGCGATTTCATGCGTCTTGAGCGATTCGATGACGCGCTCGTCATAGGGCGTCGACACCGCGATCCCGACCTGGACGAAGTGGACGCTGTCCTTCAGGTTCGACGTGAATTCCTTCTCCATCGTGTAATAGGTCGAGGCGAATTTATCGCCTCCCGCCCCCATCGGCCCGTGGCTGCTCGCGCTGCCGCCACCTTCGCCGTGGCCGCCTTCGCCACCGCCGGACGCGCTGACGCGCTTTTCTTCGCTCTTGGGGACCAGTTTGGGCTTGTCATAGGTCGGCTCAGCCGCATGCGCGCCGCCGCCGATCAGCCCCGACTGCATGGCATAAAGCCCGCCCGCGACGCCGCCGCCGACGAGCACCAGCACACCGACGACGAGCAGGACGATCTTCATCATGCCGCCCTTCTTTTTCTTGGGCGCTGCCTCTTCGATCAAATCGTCCTTCGCACTTGCCTTGGCCATGTCGTTTTCCCCTTGATGCTATGATGTCGATGTCACGCGATCCGATCGTCGGACGCTGAGATTTGTTCTGCCGTGATCGCCCTTGCCGAACGGTTAGCGATTGGCGCGCTGGCAACCGGTTGGCGGCGCGGTTGATCGCTGCTGCCGCCATCGACGCCAGTCTGCCCGAGCCGCAGCCCGCGCGCCTCGGCGAGTTCGGCGAGACGCGGCTGCGCTTGGCTGAGCAGATCGCGCGTCGCGGCCTGATCTGCGGTGAAATGGACGTGAAGCGTGTCGCCATTCTGGCGCAGCGCAATGTCGATCTTGCCGAGCGCTTCGGGCACCAGCCGAATGCGGGTATCGGCGGCGTTCGCAGCATCGCGCGCGGCGTCGACCCGGTCGATCAGCCGCTGCGGCCAGTCTTCGCGGGTGGTGTCGAGCGCGCGCGGTGCGAGCACGACGGGCCGCGCATCGCCGACCGCGATTGCCTGCGCGGCGGTCGTGATGTCGGTCACGTCGGTGGGCGCTTCGAGCCGGGTCGGCTTGGCCTGCGCCAACGCAATCGCGCGGGCAAACGCATGCACGGCGGGCTGGGGCGTGCCGCTCGCCACCACTGCCTCGGGCTTGGCCGACAGGGGCACGGTCGGCGGCAAGTCGCGCGTGAAGAGCTTGAGCGCGGGGCGCGCGACGGGCGGCTGATCGGCGGGGGTTGGTGCCGTAGCGCGTCCAGCGTCGATGACTTCGATCGCCGGATCAAGTTTCAGCGACAGGCGCCGCGACACGGGCGGCTCGGTGAGTGTTACTGGCTTCGGCGCGACCGGATCGACGTCGGCGGGTGCGCCCTTCAAGGGCAAGCGCGGCAAAATGGCAGGCGCCGCAATCGCGACCGTCTGCACGATGGGCGCTGCGTCGGCGTCGGCGGCGCCACCGCCAGCGACCACGGGCGGCAACAAAACGACACTCAGATAGCCCGACAGCGGCTGCCCCAGCGGCTGGTCCGGCGTGGTGTCGTCGGCAGTCGTGGCTTCGTCGTCGGTCGGCGCGCGATCAGCGTCCGGCGCTGGCGTGAGCAGCACGGGATCGACCGGGGCGGGCTTGGTCGGCAGCACGCGCGACACCGGCGTCGATCCAGGCTTGGCATCGGCAGGCGCCGTGCCCGGCAAAGCGGCAAGCGCGGTTTTGCCGGGGGCGGCAAGATCTTGCCGGTCGCTTGCCGGAACCGCTTCGGCGCTGGCGTCGGCGAGCGCGCGCGCAAAATCGCCAGGCACGGCCGCGACCGGCGCGTGGGCGGAGGCGACCGGCGCGAGTACCGGCAATGAAGCCGATAGAGACGGGGCAAATTCGAGCATCGATATATCCCAAGGGCACAACCGCCCTCAGGCGTTCAGCAAGGATCGTGCCGAACCCGCTTGGTGGGCGACGCTTCTTCGAGCGCGCGCATTTCCTTGATCGCTGCAACCGCTTCGCGCCGCGCGATCAGCTTTTCGACGGCGGTCTGGTCGCGCTTGGCCTCGAGCGTTGCCTGCGCCGCCTGTTCGACGCCCTGCGCGGCATGGCGTTCACGCGCGACCGCGGCCTGCGCCGACTGGTTCAAGCGCTCGCGGTAATGCGCTGCTGCCATCAGCGTAAAGGCCCCGGCGCGCTCGGCCTCGGGCGCGACATTGGCGGCAAGCTGGGCGATGCGTTCGCGCAAGGCGGTCTCGCTCGCGAGCCGTTCGTTCGCCTGCGCTTCTTCGGCGCGCACCAGCCCGAGCTGGAGCGTGCGCACGCGCAGGATGCGCTCAAGCGGAACGCCGCGCCTAGCCATCCCCGAACACCCCGATCAACTCGGTCGCGGCTTCGTCGAGCGTCACGACATCATCGGGGTCCTGGCGGATATAGTCGAGGATGGCCGGGTGATAGGCAATCGCCGCGTCAATCTCCGGGTCAGCCCCGCCGCGATAGGCGCCCATCAGCACGAGATCGCGATTTTCCTCATAAGTCGCGAGATGCCCGCGCAGGATCCGCGCGGCCTTCAAATGCGTCTTGCCGACGATATCGGTCATCACGCGGCTGACCGAGGGGCCAATGTCGATCGCGGGATAAACGCCGCGTTCGGCGAGTTGGCGCGACAGCACGATATGCCCGTCGAGGATCGATCGCGCGCTGTCGACGACCGGATCATTACCGTCGTCGCCATCGGCCAGCACGGTGTAGATCGCGGTGATCGACCCGCCCGACGAGACGCACGTCCCCGCGCGCTCGATAAGGTTCGGCAGCATCGCAATTGCGCTCGGTGGATAGCCCCGCGCCGACGCGGGCTCGCCAAGCGCCAGCCCGATCTCGCGGCCCGCATGCGCCACGCGGGTGAGCGAATCCATGATCAGCAGGACATTCTTGCCCTCAGCGCGAAAAGCCTCGGCAATTGCGGTGGCGCGCAAGGCGCCGCGGATGCGCAGCACCGGCGAGTGATTGGCTGGCACTGCGACCACGACCGAACGCGCGCGCGCATCGCCTGCAAGCTTGGTTTCGAGGAAGTCGGCGACTTCGCGCGAGCGCTCACCGATCAGCCCGATGACGATGACATCGGCTTGGGCCGCGCGCACGATCATGCCGAGCAGCACCGATTTGCCGACACCCGATCCCGCCATGATGCCGATGCGCTGACCCTGGCCGATCGTCAGCATGCCATTGATCGCGCGCACGCCGACATCCATCGGCTGGAGCACGCGCCCGCGATCGAGCGGCGATTGCAGCTTGCCGCCGAGCGGCCAATGCCCCGCACCGCGCACCGGGCCCAGCCCGTCGATCGGCTTGCCGGCGCCATCGACGACGCGCCCGAGCAGCGCCTTGCCGACTTCGGCTTCGCCGGGCGGGCCAATCGGGCGCACCGGCGCATGCGGCAGCAACGGCGCCGAGCCGCCGAGGTTCATCATCAGCGTGCGGTCGCCACGAAAGCCAATCACTTCGGCTTCGACCCTGCCCTTGCCCGAACCGACCGAGCAGACGGTGCCGACCGGCAGGGCCAGCCCGGTCGCTTCCATCAACAAGCCGTCGAACGAGGCCAACCGCCCCGACACGCGCGGTGCAGGCGCGAAATCGGCGCGCGCCACCGAATCGAGATAATCGCCGGTGAAGCGGTTCAACATGCGGGCGGCAGCGCGACGCGCTCAATCGCGGCGGCGAGTTGTTCGAGCCACAATTCGGGGCCTTCCTCGACAATGGTCGAGGCCGCTTCGAGCACGAACGACCCGCGCGCGACGTTTTCGTCGCCCACCGGAAAAATCGTCGCTGGCAAGCGATCCTTGAGCAAATCGATATCGTCGGGATGGACGCGCAGCAGCGCTGATTCGGCGGCGTCGGCGAGCAAGACCGTCGCCGCGTCGATCCGCGCCGCCAGCACGTCCCCCGACACGCCGACCTCGCCGATCATCTTGGTGACCAGAAACATCACCGTCTCGCGCAACTGGCGCGCGAGCGCGTCGCGGTCGATCCGCTCGGATGATTTGAGCGCGGCGGCCAGTGTCGCAAACAGCGTCACATCGCGCTCGTCCGCCGCATCGTCGAGCGCGCGGGCATGCGCCATCCCCTCGGCAAAGGCTTGCGCGCGTGCTGCCGCAATCGGATCGACAAAATTCTCGTGCGCGGTGTCGGCGCCGTCCTTATCATGATCCTCCGGCGCGAAGGATCGCGGCCCAACCGGCTGCGGCGCAAACGACTGCGGCCCCGCCGGCCGGTCACTCTTGCGGCGCCCGTGATTGGCACGCGCCTTCAGATCAGCCGGCGCAAAAGGATCGCTCGCGACGAGCGCGAGATGCGCGCGCGCCGCCGGGTCGTGACGCGAGACAAAGCCGGCGGCAAAGCCGGGCAGATCAGACATAATCGTCGTCGCCCCCGCCCATCATGATCGTGCCGTCCTTGGCGAGCGCGCGCGCGATCTGGATGATCGCCTTTTGCGCTTCGAGCACTTCGGACAGCCGCATTGGTCCGCGCGCTTCCATTTCGTCGCGGATGCCATCGGCGGCCCGCGCCGACATGCAGCCGAGGAAGCGGTTGCGGGCAGCTTCGTCGACACCCTTCAACCCGCGCACGAGCAGATCGCCGTCGATGTTGCGGATGAGCGTGCCCAGATTCTTGTCGTCGAGCTCGAGCAGATTGTCGAACACGAACATTGCTTCCTCGATCGCGCGCGCAACCTCGCGGTCGATCTTGGCGAGCTTGGGCATCACACGCTGCTCGGTCGATTTGCGCGACGATTGCATGATCTTGGCGGCTTCGCGCGTGCCGCCGAACACCACGCCGGCCGCCTGACCGCCGAGGCCAATCCGCTTCGACAGCACCAGCTTGAGCGTCTCAATCGCTTCCTGCGTGATCGGCCCCAGCTTGGCGATGCGGTGGAGCACATCGGGCTGGATTCCGTCAGGCAAGAGTTCGAGCACCTGTGCGCCGACCGAAGGCTCCAGATTGGCGATCAGCACGGCGGCGATCTGCGGATGTTCTTTTTCGATCAACTGCGCGATGTCGCTGGCGTCGAGCCAGGCGAGCAGTTCAATGGCACCGGCATCCTGCGCGGGTGTGATCCGCGCGAGCACGCTTTCGGCCTTTTCGGCGCCCAGCGCGCGCGTCATCATCCCTTCGATCCGCGGACGCGGGTCAAAGCCGATCGCGGTCCGCTCGCGCGCGCGGTCGACGAAATCGTCGAGCACATCCTCGACTTCATTTTCGCTGACATCGGCAACCGCAAACATCGCCTTGCCAAGCTGGCGGACTTCTTCGGGATCGAGCTTTTGCAGGATCGCCGCAGCTTCGTCGTCGCCGACGAGCATCATCAGCACGGCGGCGCGTTCGACGCCGCTATACTGGCGCGCCACAGCCTCGGTCTGGGCAACGGGATCGGCCATCAGCGTGCATCCGCCTTGATCATGTCGCGCACGGCCAGCGCCGCGCGGGTCGGGTTGTCGCGGGTGAAGCCGCGCACCATGCCAATCCGCTCGTCATAGCTGCGCGCCTGGTCGAGCATGTCGATCGACACCGGCACTTGCTGCCCGGCGGCGTTGAGCGCGATCGGTGGTTCGCCCGCGATCTCATTGGGGACCGCGACCTGCGCCTCGGTCGAGCCGCTATTGGCGAGCGCGAGTCGAGGCCCGCCGTCGTCGCGCTTGCGCGTCATCGACTTGACGATCGGGCGGACGCCGAACAGCACCAGCAGCAGCGCAACGATGATCGCCGTCCCGTTGCGTGCCGCGACCGCGACCCAGCTTGCATCATACCAGGGCGCCTTTTCATCGAGCGGCGTGGGCCCTGCAAATTTGCGGGCAACCACAATCACCTGATCGTTGCGCGCGGCGTCATAGCCGACGGCGGCACGGACCAGCTGCGTGATCTGCTGGATTTCAACCGGGCTGCGTGGCTTGCCCTTTTCGGGATCGCGCAGCAGCACCGCGACCGACAGTCGCTTGATCTGACCCGGGATGGCGCGCGTGACCGAGACTTCCTTGTCGAGGTCATAGGCGCGGGCGTAGTTTTCCGCTGCCTTGGGCAGGGCCGCCGGGGCCGCTGCTGCCGCTGTCGCAGCGGGTGTCCCAGTTGCCGCAGGAGTCGGTGTCGGCGTCGGCTTGGGCGCCGTCACCGTGCTCGGCGGCGGCGGGGTGTTCGACAGCGCGCCGGGAATGCCGCCGGGCTGAGCGCCCGCGCCGTCCTTGGTCTCGCCGGTCCAATTGCCCTGCTCGGCACGCAGCGCGCCCGATTTGTCATAGCTTTCGCGCGTCGCCTGGGTTTCGTCGAGATTGACCTCGGCCTGAATCTCGGCCGAAAAATTGCCCACGCCAACCAGCGGCGTCAGCATTTGCGCGAGTTGCTGGCGATATTTGTCCTCAATCCGGCGCTGAAAATCGATCCGCGCCTGACCCGCGATCGATCCGCCATCCTGGCCGGGGGCATGCGTCAGCAGCGCGCCCATCTGGTCGACGATCGTCACCATATCGGGCTTCATGCCCGGCACCGACGATGCCGTCAGATTGACGATCGAGCTAACCTGCGCATCCGACAGGCTGCGCCCGGGCTGGAGCTTGACGATCACCGAGGCCGAGGGTTGCGCATTGTCGCGCACGAACACCGAAGATTCCGGCATGGCGAGATGGACCCGCGCTTCCGCGACCGCATCGATTTCCTCGATCGACTTGGCGAGTTCGGTCTCGCGCGCCTGACGCAACCGCTCGCCTTCAACCGCGCGGCTCACGCCCATCGGCAGCTGATCGAGCAAGGCATAGCCGCCTGGCGCCGCCTTGGGCAGGCCTTGCCCCGCGAGCAACAGCCGCGCCCGCGAATAATCATCCTCGCCCACCGTCAGCGCGCCGGTGCCGCTGTCGATCTTGCTTGAGATATTGGCCGCCTGCAGCGCCTGTGTAACCGCCGCCTTGTCGCTGTCGGGCAGCGACTGGAACAGGATCTTCTGCGGCGGCGTCGCCAGCATCAGCCATGCGGCGGCCGCACTGGCGATCAGGCCGATCAGCAGCACCATCGGCAGGCTGCGGCGCACGATCGGCTGGGCGAGCAGATCATTGATCTGCCGCACCGGATTGGCGAAGCGCTCGGGGAGCACGGGCGAAGGGGTGAGTTGCGTGGCCATCGATTATACCGGCATGCTCATGATGTCCTTATAGGCGGACAGGAGTTTGTTACGGACTTGCAGCGTCGCTTCGAAGCCAACAGCGGCTTCCTGGCGCGCGAGCATCACTTTGGCGATGTCGACGGTTTCGCCGCGCTCATAGGCTTCGCTCACCTGGCCCGCGCGCTGCTGGCCCGCGTTGACCTTGTTGAGCGCGTCTTCGAGGCTGGCGGCAAAATTCTTGGGGGCGGCGCTGGTCGGCGCGGTTGGCGTTGCAGCCACCGTCGCGTTGGCGCGCTGAAGCGCTTGATTGCGCTCCAGAATTTGCGCCCGCAGCGCGAGCACGCGGTCGATACCGCCGCCGCCACCGATGCTGTTCACGCTCATGCCGACATCGCCCTGTTGTTGCCGCCGAGACCGGCCGTGATGTCATCGCCCTGCTCGCGCGCCCGGGCGAGGCGGTAGCGCAGCGTGCGCTCCGAAATCCCGAGCCGCCGCGCGGTTTCGACCCGGCTGCCACCGCACGCCGCGAGCGTATCGCGGATCGCCTGATATTCGCGCATCTGCACGATGTTGTTGAGCGTTTCGGGCGCGTCGTCGCGGCGCGGTGCTGCAAGCGGCGTGGGCCGATCGAACAGGATATGCGCCGCGCTGATCGTGTCACCCGCGGCGAACAGCAGCGCGCGCTGGACGACATTTTCGAGCTCGCGGACATTGCCCGGCCAGTCATGCGCCATCAGCACCTCGACCGCCGAGGCATCGGGCCACGGGATCACGCTGCGGCCCTGCGAGTGGCGCAGCACCAGCGTCGCGGCGAGTGCCGGAATATCCTGCGGCCGCTCGGCCAGCGGCTTGGTGTTGAGCGGAAACACGCTCAGCCGGTAATAAAGATCGGCGCGGAACCGCCCGGCGGCTACTTCGCCCTGCAAGTCACGGTTGGCACACGCAATCACGCGCACGTCGATCGGCTCGGGGGTCGACGCGCCCAGCGGCACGACTTCGCGTTCCTGCAACGCGCGCAGCAGCTTGGCCTGAAGATTGATCGGCATTTCAGCGATTTCGTCGAGCAGAAGCGTGCCGCCATTGGCGGCGCGGAAAAACCCCTCGCCGCCCGACGACGCGCCGGTAAACGCGCCCTTCTGGTGGCCGAACAGCAAGGCTTCGAGCATCGATTCAGGCAGCGCGGCGCAGTTGATCGCGACGAACGGCTTGGCCGCGCGGGTCGAGCCGAGATGGATCGCACGCGCGAGCACTTCCTTGCCGGTTCCGGTCGGGCCGTTGATCAGCACGGTGATGTCGGCGGCGGCCACGCGTTCGGCGAGCGCATAGAGCGCGAGACTTTCAGGATCGGCGGCGGTCGGCTGGTCAGGTCCTGCCACCAAGGCGCGGGCAAAGGCATCGCCGATCGCCTGATCCTCGGGACCATAAGCGATCCGCGCCGGATTGCCGTCGCGTGAGGGCGTGACGTGGCGACCTTCGCTGCCGACAATGACGGTGCGCGCGGGCGCCGGCGGGACTTCGCCATCGGCGATCAGGAACAGATCGCCCGGCGCGGGCTTGCCATCCTCGAACGAGCCAAGCTGGAAGCCCTGCGCGCGCAGCGACGAAATCAGCGCGTATTTCTGCCGGAGAACGGCGGCAGAAGGAAAAATCGAACGCATCAAAAAGCCCCCTTGGTCGCCCCCAATGTGCGGGCGAGATGGTAAATCACTGGTTAACCAAGCCCCTGCCCGGCAATTTTTTTCCGCATTGCCGCGCCGGCTTGCCGCCCACGGTCAATAATAGAATTGCAAGTCCCATGCCGAATCAGCGGCAAAGACGAAGTTTGCGAATCTACTTAATGTTGCGCGCACGCTGCCGTTTGTTGGTTCGACGGCACGGCTCTTCCGGTGGGGGGCGGTGGGGACGTCGGACTGTTACATGGAGACACGGAAATGACCGTTATCGGAACCAACGTCGCCGCTCTGAAGGCGACCAATGCCAACAACGCCGCTTCGCAGGCGCTGTCGAACAGCATCGAACGCCTGTCGACCGGCAAGCGCATCAACTCGGCCAAGGACGACGCCGCTGGCCTCGCCATCGCTTCTTCGTTCACCGCGCAGATCCGTGGCCAGAGCCAGGCGATCCGCAACGCCAACGACGGCATTGCGCTCGCACAGACCGCCGATGGCGCGCTGGGCGAAGTCACCAACATTCTGCAGCGCGTCCGTGAACTCGCGGTTCAGTCGGCGTCGGGCACCTATGCCACGGCCGACCGCACCAACCTGCAGGCTGAAGTCACCCAGCTGCAGGGTCAGCTGACCGACATCCAGTCGAAGACGACCTTCAACGGCGTCGCACTGGTCGGCACGGCGGCTGCAACGGTTGCCATCCAGACCGGCGCAAACGGCGCCGATACGGTCAACCTGAACGTTGGCGGCGTCGATCTGACGGCGGCGCTTGCAGCAACAGTCGCCACGCCGGCCGGCGCGACGGCAGCACTGACCACGCTCGACACCGCACTTGCGGCGGTCAACACGCAGCGCGCAACGCTGGGTGCCGGCCAAAGCCGTCTGGGTTCGGTCGTCAACACGCTGACCTCGAGCGTTGCCAACCTGACCGACGCCCGCAGCCGGATCGAAGACGTCGACTTCTCGACCGAAACGACCAACCTCGCCCGCGCGCAGATCCTCAGCCAGGCTTCGACCGCGCTGATCAGCCAGGCGAACCAGTCGCAGCAGGGTGTGCTCCAGCTGCTCCGCTAAGACACGTAACCGCGTAACCGGCCCCGGGGCATCCCCCCAATCAGCGTCGGGGCCGGACCTCGCCGCAAGGCAGGAAACAGAAACCCCGGTGGCGACCTTCGCCACCGGGGTTTTTCGTTGTTTGTCATCCTTTTGGATGGTTAAGATGATCGTTGCGCGGTCGTTCCTTATTGTAGGACTGCATCGCGCCCAGCTTGGGTTGCGCGGGTCCTGAGAGTAGATCGGGGGACCATATGACGGTTATCGGAACCAATGTCGCCGCGCTGAAGGCGACCAATGCCAACAACGCCGCGTCGCAGGCATTGTCAGGCAGCATCGAACGCCTGTCGACGGGCAAGCGCATCAACTCAGCCAGAGACGACGCCGCAGGCCTTGCGATCGCTTCATCGTTCACCGCGCAGATCAAGGGCGCAAGCCAGGCGATCCGTAACGCCAACGACGGCATTGCGCTGATCCAAACCGCCGACGGTGCCGCGCAGGAACTGACCAGTCTCTATCAGCGCGCACGCGAACTAGCCGTTCAAGCGGCATCGGGCACCTATAGCGATGCCGACCGTGGCAATTTGTTCGCCGAAGTGAATCAGATCTCGCAGCAGGTCGACAAGATCGCGCTGAATACGACGTTCAACGGTGTAGCGCTCGCCGGTTTCGCCGCCGGGACGGTGGACATCCAGACGGGATCGGGCAGCGGCGACAAGATTACGCTGAGCATCAGCGGCATTGCATTGGGCGGCACGCTTGGCACGCCCGATAACAGCGTCGCAACCGCGACCGCATTGCTCGGCACGACCGACGCCGCACTCCAGAGCATCTCGACGTTCCGCGCGACGCTTGGTGCGCAGCAGAGCCGTCTGGGATCGGTCGTCAACACGCTGACGACCAATGTCGCCAACCTGACCGATGCCCGCAGCCGGATCGAAGACGTCGACTTTTCGGTGGAAACGACCAACCTCGCCAAGGCACAAATCCTCAGCCAGGCTTCGACCGCGCTGATCAGCCAGGCGAATCAGTCGCAGCAGGGCGTGCTCCAGCTGCTCCGCTAAGACCCGTAACCGCGTACCCGGTCCCGACGCATCCCCCCCCCGGCGTCGGGACCGAACCCTGCCGATAGGCAGGAAACAGAAACCCCGGTGGTTTGAGCGCCACCGGGGTTTTTGTGTTTTGGGACTCCGATACCCTTATGATCCCCCGTCCCGTTGGTTTCGAGCGCAGTCGAGAAACCTTTGCGCACGGCCTGCGGCCTGTTTCTCGACTGGGCGCGAAGCGAACGGGTCAGGGTAAGGACATAGAATTCTAAAGCCTGCGCACCAGCGCCCTTTGCAGCTTGTCGTGCGCCGCCTTTTTGATCTGGCACACCCGCGCCGAACCGACGCCGATCACTTGGCCGATTTCCTCGAGGTTCATCTCCTCGACATAATAAAGCTGGATCACCTGCGCCTCGCGCTCGGGCAGGTCGCCAATCGCAGCGGCCAGCATCGCGCGCTGATCAGCATCGGCGAGTTGCTCGAACGCATCGGGATCATGGCTCGCGAACAGCGCCGATTCGTCCTGATAAACATCATCGATCGAATCGAACATCACCGGCTCGGCGGTCGCATAATCCGATCGCAGCTTGTCGACGCTGACGCCGAGCTTGGCGGCGACCACCGCTTCGTCGGGCCGCTTGCCGGTTTCGGCGACCAAAGCCGCGACGGTTTCCTGATAGGCTTTGCGGCGGCGCATCGCCCCGCGCGTGATCGTCGCCTGACGGCGCAGTTCATCGATCATCGACCCGCGCACGCGCGTCAGCAGATATTGCTCGAAGGTGACGAGCCCGCGATCCTCGAACGATCCCGCCGCCTCAATCAGCGCGACCAGGCCAATCTGGATCAGATCCTCAATCTCGATTGCGCTGCTCATGCTGCCGTGCACGTGCCACGCGACGCGGCGGACGAGCGGCGCGTGCTTTTTCGCCAGCGCATCGATGTCAGGGCGCATCTTGCCCTTGCGGCCATAGACGAGCGGCGTTGCGGCTTCGAAAGCCTGGTGGAGCGGCGGCGCGGTCATGCAAGTGCCGCCGGCGCGCCGATGACGGCGACGACTTCGACCGATTTTTCTTCGGGCACTTCGAAGAAGCTCATGACCGGCGTGTCGGGCATCACCGATTTGACGAGCCTGCGGATCGCGAGCCGGATCGTCGGCTGGACGACGAGCACGAACGGCTTGCCTTCCTCGATCAGCGGTTGCGCGGCGCGTTGCAGTGCTTCGACAATGCGGCGGCCGAGATCGGGCTCGATCGCGTGGCGGCGCGACGGGTCGGAGCGGACGGCCTGCCCGAGCAAGGCTTCGAGCTGACCTTCGAGCGTCATCACCCGCAGCGCCTCGCGCGGGCCGCACATTTTCTGGATGATCAGCGCGCCGAGATCGGGGCGGATCGCCTCGATCAGTTCCTCGGCATCGAGCGTCTTTTGCGCAGCGACCGCGATGGCCGCTGCGATCCGGCGGAATTCCTTGAGCGGAATCCCCTCTTCGAGCAGCCCGCGCAGCACTTGCGTCAGCACCGTCAGCGGCACCGGCTGCGGTGACAGCGCGGCGACGAGATTGGCGGCGCGCTCCTTCAGATTGTCGAGCAGATTCTGCACTTCGTCCTGACCAAGCAGGTCGGCGGCATGCGCGCTCAGCAGATGATTGAGATGCGTCGCGATCACGGTCGAGGCATCGACCACCAGATAGCCCGCCCCGGTCGCCGCATCGGCATCCGCCGGCGATATCCACACCGCATCGAGCCCAAAGGTCGGGTCCTTGGCTTCCTTGCCGTGCAAGCGGCCATAGGCCTGGCCGGTATCGAGCGCGAGCATGTCGTCGGGCGAGACGATGTCGTCGCCGAGCACGACGCCGCCGACCACGATCCGGTAAGCATAGGGCGGCAGGTTGATGTCGTCGCGCACGCGCACTTGCGGCACGACGAAGCCCAATTCCTTCGACAACTGGCGGCGCACGCCGGTGATGCGGCCCATCAGCTGGCTGCCACGCCGCTCATCAACCAGCGGCACGAGGCCATAGCCGATGTCGAGATTGATCTGCAGCGTGTCGGCGACTTCGTCCCAACCGATCTGCGACGGATCGACGACGGCGGGCGGGGCGGCCTCGACCAGCTTCGGCCGGGCGGCGGCGCGCGCGGTGCGATAGGCCAGATATCCGGCAGCCGCAGCGGCGGGCAGGATGATGACATGCGGCATCCCCGGCATCACGCCGAGCAGGAACAGGATCGCGGCGACCGGCGTCCAGGTCCGCGCCGAGCCAAACTGGCTGCCGATCTGGCCCGCCAAATCCATGCTTGAGGTCACGCGCGTGACGATCGTCGCGGCGGCAATCGACAGCATCAGCGACGGAATCTGCGCGACCAGCGCATCGCCAATCGCCAGCAGCACATAATTATGCGCGGCGTCACCGATCGTCATGCCGTGGCTGAGCGGCCCCAAAATCATGCCGCCGATGATGTTGGCGGCAAGGATCAGCAGGCCCGCGATGGCGTCGCCCTTCACGAACTTCGACGAACCGTCCATCGATCCGTAGAAATCGGCTTCGGTCGATACTTCGATCCGGCGCGCCTTGGCTTCGTCGGGGGTGATGAGGCCCGCGTTCAGATCGGCGTCGATCGCCATCTGCTTGCCGGGCAAGGCATCGAGCGTGAAGCGCGCCGACACTTCAGAAACACGCCCCGCGCCCTTGGTGACGACGATCATGTTGATGATGACGAGGATCGCGAACACGAACAGCCCGACGATATAGTCGCCGCCGATCAGGAAGGTGCCGAACGCTTCGATCACCTTGCCCGCCGCGGCTTCGCCTTCATGGCCATGCACCAGCACGACGCGGGTCGAGGCGACGTTCAACGACAGCCGGAACAAGGTCGCGAACAGCAGCACGCTCGGGAAGGCCGAGAAATCGAGCGGCTTTTGCGCGTTCAGCGCGACCATCAGCACCGCAAGGCTGATCGTGATGTTCATGATGAAGAAGAAGTCGAGCGCGATCGCCGGGATCGGCACGACCATCAGCAGCACCAGCAGCAGAATCGCCACCGGCAGCGCCGCGCCGCGCGCCGCCAGTCCTGCATTGAAACGCGGCAATGCGAGTCCGGCCATTACAGACCACCCAATTGCGCGAGCAGCAGATAGGCGAGGCGCGCATTATCGGGCGACGGGCGCAGGATCGCCGTCGCCGCCTGCGTCGAGCGCGCGCCGCCGTTGAGCTGGTCGAGCGTCGCCTGCGCCCAGCGCGTCGCCCCGCTCGTGCTTTCGCCATTGCCCGGAATAATCTCGGCCCCGTCGGCGACTCCTTCGCCCAGCACGGCCGAGGCGAGGCCCGTCGCGCCCGCGCGCCCCGCGCCCGTATCGAGCTTGGCGGCAAAGCGATCATAGATGTCAGCCACCGTGCGCGGCTGGCCGTTGGCGCCATAGAAAATGCCGCGATTGCTGCGCGCTGCTGCCGGAAACAGCGCCGCGCCGATCTGGTCGGGATTGCTCTGCAGCGTCGACAGGAATTTGCGCGCGCCGCCCAGCCCCAGGAAATGCGCCATGTACAAATCGGTGCCGGTTGCCTGACGGCCAAGGCTCGCTTCGATCCCGGCCTTATTGTCGGCGGCATGTTCGGCGGCCATCAGCGCCGATGCTTGCGGATCGTTGCGCAGATTGAGGATGGCCTGGCGGATGCCCGCGTCGCCGACCGTCAGCTTGCCATTCGCGCCCGGCTGGATCGCATCGGCGGCCCAGCCCAGCCCATGTTCGGCGCCGTGCTTCTTGACGACCGACAGCCAGCTTTGTTCGATGAATTGATACAGGCCCTTGGCGCTCGACGTCGGCGCCTTGGCCGCGGCGTTCAGCCCGCTTTCGACCTGTGCTTGCCCGAGCAGATAGTTGAAATCGATTCCGGTTTTGGCGGACGCCAGCGCGATGGCCGACTGGACGCTCCCCTGAACGCTGGCGATTGGATTGACGCTCATCGCTTCCCTGCTGCTTAGGCCTTATTCAGCCCATAGATCAGCAAGGTTCGTGCCAGTTGGCCTGCCTATCAGGCGAAAGCGTGACTGCCGGGGCGATAGGCGGCGCGACCGTCGCCCGCGAGCTGCTGGAGGCGGCGGCGGACATTGGCGCTCATCAGATTGACGTAAATCCGGCAGGTTTCGTTCAACCGGTGCGCTTCTTCGGCCAGCGCGCGCAGGTCCGAGGTCGGCGGCGTGTGATCGAGCGCGGCGACCGCGTCGATTGCGACCAGCTTGGTCTGCGTCGCGCGTTCGAGCCCGACGACGTCATTCGCCTTCAGCGCGGCGATTTCAGCGTGCAGCGCTTCGATCACGCCGACCAGAGCATCACGACGGGTCATGCGGGATCCAGTTCAGCTTGAGCGCGATCAGGCGATCGGCAACGTTTTCGGGTGAAAGTGGGTAAGTGCCCGTCGCAATCGCATTGCGGATGCGCGCGACGCGATTGTCGTCGACCGGCGGCTTGGCCGCGAGTTCGCCGACCAGGCCCTGCAGCGCCGATGCGGTGGTCGAGGGTTCAGCGGCGCTGGGCGTGGGTGCGGTCACGACTGGCTGGGCGACAGGCACAGCGGTGCGTGTGCTGGTGACCCGCTCGGTTGCCGTTACTGGCGCTGCACTGATCCGATCGACCATATTGCGACCTTCGCTTTTTGCTGCTTCGAAGGGGGAAACGACAGTCTTCAACAAAACTTAAGAGAAAAATTCACAAAAAATTTAGTGGGTGGCCATCACTTTGAAAAGCCGGGTAAAGTTGCACGTCCGGCTTCGAGCGCAATCGCCTGAATCGGCTTTTTCGGGCCAGTAACATCGACCAGCAGCCGCGCGCCGACAGCGGCATCGGTCATCGCAATGCCGTCGCGCGTCACCGAAAAGCCACCGCTATTGACCTCGACGCTCACCGGATCGCCGCGCTTGATCACGACTTCGGGCTTGGCCGCCACGACCGGCGCCGGGGCGGCTGCCACGGGCGCAGGGGGCGGTGCGGATACTGCCGGCATGATCACCGGCACGAAAATGCGCCATTCGGCGTCAGCGCAGGTGATCACGACCGCGTCATGATTGTCCTGCCGCCACTTCATCATCAGCGTTGAGCAAGTGCTGAGCTTCAGCCGGGGGTCGACCGGCGTGCGCGCACCACCCTCGGTACCGATCGGCTTGCCAGTGAAGCTGGCAACCGCGCGGTCGAGCGTCGCGGTATCCTGAAACGGCGTCTCGGCCAGCGCCGGTGCGGCGATGCCGAGCAGCAGACAAGCGATCATCGGTTTCATGACTCTCTCCGTGGGGACCGCGCGCGGGCGGCAAAAGGGGGTTGCCGGGCGGCAGATCATTGCCGCTCTCCGGCAAAGGCAATTGTCAGGTAGACGCCGCGCCGTCCGGGCATGACGCTCGACGCAATCGTCACTCGGCCACGCGGCAACGCATTCGCGTCGGCGAGCGCGGCGGCAATCGCGCGCGCGCGGTCGCTCGCGAGCAAGGCGGCGCTGCCGGTCACGGGGTCGACATCCGCAGGACTGCCATCGGCATAGCCGGTGACGCGCACGATGACGCGGCGGTCCCGCGTCGCTTCGCGCGCCCAGGCGATCACGGCCTCGGGCGCGGATGGCAACGCGCTGCTGCCAGCGGCAAAATCGAACATCGCGGCGGCAGCGACTGGCGGCGGCTCGGGGGCGACCTTCATCAGCGATGTCGTCGTGCCCGCAAAGCCCTGACGCACACCATCGACGATTGCGCGGCGATCAGCCCCTTGATGCGCCATCACCAGCACGAAAAAACCGAGCAACAACAGCGCGAGATCAGCCAGCGTCACCAGCCAGATCGGCCGCGACGGCGCTGCATCAGGGAAGAATGCGGTGCTCATGCCAGTGCCTCCATATCGTCTTCGACCATCACCGGGACGCGGCGACGCGGTGCCTCACGAACCGCCAGCAACCGCAGCGGCGCTTCGAGCCGGAGCCGTTCGAACGCTTCCTCGCGCGCGGCGCGGCGCAGGCGCGCGGCCACCGGCAACGCGATCAAGCTGGCGAGCACCGCGCCATAAAGCGTCGCGAGCAAGGCAATCGCCATCGCCCCGCCGATCGCGGCGGGATCGTTCATTTTCAGGAACACGCGGACGAGTCCAATCAGCGTCCCGATCATCCCCATCGCCGGTGCCAGCTCGGCAGCCGCCGCCCAGACGTCGATCGCGGCGAGATGCCGCTCGGTGCGCGCCATGCGCTGGCCTTCGAGCAGGTCGGCGACCGCGTCACCCTCGGCGCCATCGACAATCGCGGCGACGGCGGCGGCAACATCGGGGTCGGCAATGACCGAGCGGTCAAGCGCGAGCACGCCGTGGCGCTGCGCGATCCGGCCCAGCGCCCCAATCTGGTCGATCAGCGGATCAGCCCGGAAGCGACCACGCGGCAGGACGCGCAGTGCCGCGACCGCGCGCGCGAGATCGCGCGCCTGCGTGCGCAGGATCAGTGCGGCAAGCGTGCCGCCCGCGACAATCGCCGCCGCAGCGGGATCGAGATAGGGGGCGATGAGGACGGTAAAGTCAGTCTCGTTCATGCGTCCCTAGGTTAGCAAGGTCCGCGCCAACTTGTTTTCGGGTGGTTGGGGCGCCCCGCGCCAACTCTCGGCGGCACCCTCTTGCCGCCCCCCGGCAAGGATTTGCCGCACGGCTTGCCGCCCGCCCTCCCCTCAGCGATTTCACGGGCGCAGCACGCAATTGGCACGGCGATTGCTTGGATGCTCGCGCAGGATTTTTTGCGTGAGGATATGCCACGATGGCCAACGATCTTCTCTTTGGGGTGCACGGTGCCGCGCTTGAGGTGCGTTCGCGTCGCCTCGGGCTGCTCGCGTCGAACATCGCCAATGCGTCGACGCCGGGCTTCAAGGCGCGCGATGTCGATTTCCGCGAAGCGATGAAGGCCGCCAGCGGCCCGCGCGGGCTGAGCGACGGCGCGATCGACGCGGCCACCAAATTTCGCGTGCCACTTCAGGCATCGGCTGACGGCAACACCGTCGAACTCGCGACCGAACAGACCGCTTTTGCCGAAAACGCCGTCGCCTATCAGACGACCTTGTCGTTCCTGAACGGCCGCATCGGCCAGCTCACCCGCGCGCTGAGAGGCGAATAAGATGCCCGGTCAACCACTCAACATCTTCCAGGTCGCGGGCCGCGCGATGTCGGCGCAGCTCATCCGGCTGAACACGACCGCGTCGAACCTCGCCAATGCCGGCGTCGTCTCGTCGAGCGAGGAAGCCGCCTACAAGACGATGAAGCCGGTGTTCCGCACCGAATTCGACAAGGCATCGGGGCTGTCGACCGTCAATGTCGAGAGCGTCGTGCAGGCCGGCAATCGCCCGACCAAAAATTACGATCCGTCGAACCCGCTCGCCGACAAGGACGGCAATGTGTGGGAAGCGGCGGTCGATCAGACCCGCGAGCTCGTCGACATGATGGAGACCGCGCGCAGTTACCAAAACAACGTCGAAGTGATGCAGACCGCCAAGTCGCTGATCCTCGACACCCTCAAGCTGGGACGCTGATCATGGCGACGAGTTTCGATACCACACTGCAAAATCTGGGGATCGGCCGCACCGCGACCAGCCCGGCGGTCAAGACGGCGGCGCAGGCCGACCAGCTCAGCCAGAATGATTTCCTGAAGCTGTTGACCGCGCAGCTCAAGAATCAGGACCCGACCGATCCGGTCGATGCGACCCAGCAGCTCACCCAGCTCGCGCAATTTTCGACTGTCAGCGGCATCAGCGAGATCAACTCGACGCTCAAGTCGATCCAGGACAAGCTCGGCAGCACTTCGACCAGCGATGCACTCGCTTACGTCGGCCATAATGTGCTGACCGAAGGCAATACCGCTTACCCGCGCCAGTCGGGCGGAATCGCGGGCGCGGTCGATCTGGCGAGCGACGCCAGCGACGTGCGCGTCGCCATCGTCGGGCCGAACGGCTCGGTGCTCAAGACGCTGACGCTCGGCGCGCAAGCGAAGGGCACTGCCGAATTCGACTGGGACGGCATCACCGACAGCGGCGAGCAAGCCGGCGCCGGCCCCTACACACTCAACGTTACCGCCAACAGCAATGGCCGGATCGTCGGGGCGACGCCGCTCGTCTGGGCGCCCGTCACCGCCGTTTCGCTGCCCGCAACCGGCGGCCCGCAACTCACGCTGCCCGGCATCGGTACGATTGCCGCCAGCAAGGTCCGCCAGATCGGCTGATCCCACCCCATCAAGTTTCGTCGAGGAGAGTAACCATGTCGATCTACACGTCCCTCAGCGGCATTCAGGCCGCGCAGACCGATTTGTCGGTGATTTCGCATAACCTTGCGAACGTCGCGACCAACGGCTTCAAAAAGAGCCGCACCGATTTCGCTGATGTCATCGCCACATCGGTGTCGGCCAAGCCGAGCTCGGCGATCGGCGCGGGCGTGGTCGTGACCGGCAACCGCCAGCAATTCACGCAAGGCAATCTGGTCCAGTCGCAGTCCTCGCTCGACCTCGCGATTTCGGGCGACGGCTTTTTCGCGGTCAAGCCGCAGCTCGGTGCTGCCGCCACCAATTTCACGCGCAACGGCGCCTTCCTCGTTGATGCCAACCGCTATGTCGTCGATGCGCAGGGGGGCCATCTGCAGGTTTATCCGGTCGACGGCAGCGGCGCCGTCGTCGCCTCGGGCCTCAGCGGCGCGGAAAGCCTGCGCCTGCCCGCCACCAGCGGCAACCCGATCGCGACCAGCACGGTCGCGCTGTCGGCCAATCTGCCGGGCGGTGCTTCGGTGCCGACGGCAGCCGCGTTCGATCGCTTCGATCCGTCGAGCTACAATAATTCGACCCAGACGGTGATCTATGATGCCGAGGGCAATCCGCGCACGCTGACCAATTACTTCCGCCGCGACACCGTCGCCAATGCCGCGACGCCGACCAGCACATGGAGCGTCTACAGCTTTGTCGGCGACCAGCAGCTGACCGCGGGCGGCAATGCTGCCGTGACGCTCACCTTCAACAATGCCGGCGTGCTGACCTCGCCGACCACGCCGACGAGCTTCGACGCCTTCACGCCGACGGGCAGCCCGAACGCGCAGACGATCGCGTTTAACCTCAGCACGGCAACCCAGCGTGCTCTGCCGTTCGACATCACGTCGCGCACGCAAGACGGCGTCGCGGTTGGCCTGATCCAGGGCGTTTCGATCGACGAAAAGGGTCTGGTCAAGGCGAGCTTTTCGAACGGCGACACCCAGAATCTGGGCCAGGTCGTGCTCGCGAATTTCACCAATCCGCAGGCGTTGCGCCAGCTTGGCAACAGCTATTGGTCGGCAACCGGCCTGTCGGGCGCGCCCGTGGTCGGCTCGGCTGACAGCAATGGCTTCGGCAATCTGCTGTCGGGTACGATTGAACGCTCGAACGTCGACACGACCGAAGAACTGGTCGCGCTGATCGCCGCGCAACGCAGCTTTCAGGCCAATGCCAAGGCGCTCGAGACCGACAAGCAGGTCGTCCAGACGCTCTTCAACATCCAGTAATCAGTCGCGAAACGGGCGCCAAGGAATCGATTGAATGGACAAGCTGATCTACACGGCGGCATCGGGGCTGAAGGCGCATCTCGCGTCGCAGGCGGCGATCGCCAACAACATCGCCAACGCATCGACGACGGGTTTCCGCGCCGATCGCGTGGTGTTCGATCAGCTCAAGGTCAGCAATTCGAGCACCTTCGCGCGCCAGCCTGCCTCCGAATCGCTCGCCGATTTCGATCGGCGCGCCGGGACCATCGCCCAAACCGGCCGCCCGCTCGACGTGGCGGTGGCCGGCGAAGCGTGGATCGCGGTGCAGGATAAGGAAGGACAGGAAGCCTATACCCGGCGCGGCGACCTTCAGGTCGCCTCGTCGGGCGTGCTGGAGACCGGAGACGGTTTCCCGGTGATCGGCTCGGGGGGGCCGATCACCATACCCCCTGCGCAGAAAGTAACGATCAGCCCGGAAGGGATCGTCTCGATCATCCCGCTCGGCGCCGCCAGCGGCGCGCCGGCGCAGGTGATCGACACGATCAAGCTCGCCAGCGACAAGGGGACCAAGACGGTCAAGGGCAATGACAATCTGCTGCATGTCGAGGGCGGCGGCACGCTGCCGCGCGACCTGACCGCCAAGGTTCAAACCGGCGCGCTCGAACAATCGAACGTGAACCTGACGGAAGCGCTGATCGACATGATCGAAAACCAGCGCAGCTACGAAGTGCAGGCGAATTTGATCAAGTCGACCAAGGATTTGGATGAAAGCAGCGCGCAGCTCATGCGCCTGCCAGGCTGAAGGAATTTAGAAGATGGGCAGCGCCGCACTCCATATCGCACGCACCGGGCTCGATGCCCAGGACATGCGCATGCGCGTGATTTCGAACAACTTGGCCAACGTGAATACCACGGGCTACAAGCGCGATCGCGCCGCGTTCGAAACGCTCGCCTACCAGACCGTGACCGCGCCCGGCGCGCCGAGCACGTCCGAAACGCGCTATGCGACCGGGCTCAATCTCGGCACCGGCGTGCGCATTCAGGGCACCGCGCGGATCGACACCCAAGGCACGCTCGCGCAGACCGGCAATTCGCTCGATCTCGCGCTTGATGGCGAGGGCTATTTCCAGGTCCAGTTGCCGGGTGCGCAGCTCGGTTATACGCGGGCGGGCAATTTCAGCCGCTCCGCACAGGGCTTGCTGGTGACGGCGGAGGGCTATCAGGTCCAGCCCGGCATCACGATCCCCGAAGGCACGACCTCGATCACGATCGGCACCGACGGCACCGTTTCGGCGGTGATCCCCGGCCAGACCGAGCCAAGCCAGGTCGGCCAGATCCAGATCGCAACCTTCCCCAATGCGGCGGGCTTGCTGTCGATCGGTGACAATTATCTCACCGAAAGCGCGGCCTCGGGTGCGGTGTTGCTTGGCATTGCTGGCCAGGAAGGGCGCGGCAACATCCGTCAGGGCGCGCTCGAAGGGTCGAACGTCAATGTCGTCGAGGAACTCGTCGACATGATCGAGACGCAGCGCGCGTACGAAGTCAATTCGAAGATGATCACCGCAACCGATGAAATGCTGAAATATGTCAATCAGAACATCTAAGGCCGCGATGCTGCTGGTCGTCGGCGCCTTCGCGTGCGCCGTGGTCACGCCGGACCCGGCGGCGGCGAGCCTGTTCGGCAAGAAAAAGCCGCCACCCGATTTCAGCGCGTCAAAGCCGGTGCCGCCACCGCCACCACCCGCCAATGGCTCAATCTATCAGGCGTCGGCGGGCTATGCCCCGCTGTACGAAGGCTGGCGCGCACGCCGCGTCGGCGATCCGCTGACGATCACGCTCGTTGAGCGCACGCTCGCGTCGAAATCGGCCAGCTCGAAGCTCGACAGTGCCGGCAGCGCCGCGTTCATCCCGCCGTCGAGCGGCCCGTTGTCGTTCGACGCCAATTCGTCGAAGGTCGGCGGCAATCGTGGCTTCAATGGCCAGGGCACCGCCGACCAGTCGAACACGCTGTCGGGTGAGCTGTCGGTCACGGTATCCGAAGTCTACCCCAATGGCACGATGCTGGTGCAGGGCGCCAAGCGCGTCACGCTCAATCGCGGCGACGAATTCGTCCAGATCAAGGGCATCGTCCGCATGGCCGATATCGACGCCGACAATCGCGTGCTGTCGACCCGGGTTGCCGACGCGCAGATCGCTTACACCGGCAAGGGCGATGTCGCCCGCGCCAGTCGCCAGGGGTGGTTCAGCCGCTTCTTCTCCGTGATCAGCCCGTTCTGATGGGACGCACCATGCTCCGCCGCCTCTTCCTCGCGCTTTTGCTGAGCCTGTCGCTTGCGACGCCCGCCTGGGCTGACCGCGTCAAGGATCTCGGCGCCTTTCAGGGCATCCGCACCAACCAGCTCACCGGCTATGGCATTGTTGTCGGCTTGCCGGGGACAGGCGACGACAATCTGGAATATACCGTCCAGTCGCTCAAAAGCGTCGCATCGCGTTTCGGGCTTCAGCTACCGGCGAACATCAACCCGTCGCTCAAAAATTCGGCCGCGGTGCTGATCACCGCCGAACTGCCGCCGTTCGCCAAGCCGGGGCAGAAGATCGACGTCACCGTCGCGGCGCTCGGCAAGGCCAAGAGCTTGCGCGGCGGCGCGCTGATTCTCACCCCGCTGCAGGGCGCCGATGGCCAGGTCTATGCGATGGCGCAGGGCTCGCTCGCGGTCGGCGGGCTGGGCGCGGAAGGCGCCGATGGCTCGAAGATCGTCGTCAACATTCCCTCGTCGGGCCGCATCCCCGAAGGCGCGACGGTCGAACGCTCGGTCGACACCGGCTTTGCGACCACGCCCGTCCTGACCTTCAATCTCGCCCGCTCGGACTTCACCACTGCGCAGTCGATTGCCGCTGCCGTCAATGCCCGGCTCGGACCCGGCCGCGCGCAAGCGGTCGACGGCGTGTCGATCGCGATTGCCGCGCCCGAAGGCGCCGATCTGCGTGCGACCTTGATGAGCGAGATCGAAAATCTCACCGTCACCTCGGCCGAACCTTCGGCCCGCGTCATCGTCAATGCGCGGACGGGCACGGTGGTGATCAATTCCGCCGTCCGGCTCGGTCCCGCCGCCGTCACGCAGGGCAAGCTCACCGTGCGCGTCGACGAATCGCAGCGCGTCAGCCAGCCCGCACCCTTCAGCCAGGGCCAGACCACCACCGAGCAGAAAAGCGCGGTCGGCGTCACCGAAGAGGTCAAGCCGATCTTCCTGCTCGAACCCGGCCCCAAGCTCGCCGATGTCGTCAAAGCAATGAACGCGATTGGCGCGTCACCCGCCGATCTGGTCGCGATCCTTGAGGCGCTGAAGGAAGCCGGTGCGCTCAAAGCCGAGCTGATCATCCTGTGACCGCGCCCATCGCCCCGACACTCCCGGCGACCTCGACTGACGTCTCGTCGATCGGCGGTGACACGCGTCGGCTCGCCTCGCGCGCCAATCTCGACAAGGCGGGCAAGGCGTTCGAAGCCGTGTTCACCAAGATGATGCTCAAATCGATGCGCCAGACGCATCTCGCTGAGGATCTTTTCTCGAACAAGGCGATGGAGACGTTCCGCGACATGCAGGACGACAAGATCGCGGCAACGATGGCCGAGGCCAAGCCGATGGGCATCGGCAAGGCCGTGACCGCGTTTCTGGCAAAGTCCGATCCCGACTTGCAGAAACCAATTGATAACACTCCCAATGCCATAAGCTCGCCATGAGCGACCTGCTTTCGATCGGGGCTAGTGGTCTGCGCGCCTATCAATCGGCGCTGACCACCGTTTCCGACAATATCGCCAATGCGAGCACGCCGGGCTATTCGCGCCGGACGACGACGCTTGCCGAGGTCGCGCCGAGCAGCGGTGTGCTCACCTCGCTCCGCAGCACGACGGGCAATGGCGTGGTCGTCACCGGCGTTGGTCGCGCTGCCGATCCGCTCAAGACCGCCGCTGCACGTAGTGCAGGCGCCGATCTCGCGCGCACCGAAACCAGTATCAGCGCGCTCGACCGCATCGAGAGCAGCCTGTCGAGCAGCGATCTCGCCGGGCGCCTCACCAGCTTCTTCAATTCGGCCAATATCGTCGCTGCCAATCCGACCGCGAGCGCCCCGCGCGCCGCCGCGATCGAAGCGGCGAACAGCGTCGCCAACGCCTTTGCCACCACCGGGCGCGCGCTCGATCAGGCCAACACCGACGTCGACAGTTCGGCGGAAGATGCCGTTTCGTCGATCGATTCGCTGGCGGCATCGCTCGCGCGCGTCAACAATGGCCTCGCCCGCAGCAGCCCCAACAGCAGCGGCCAGGCCAATCTGCTCGATCAGCGCGACCAATTGCTCGACCAGTTGAGCCAGCTTTCCGATATCGGCGTCGCCACCGATAGCTTCGGCCGCGCGACCGTGACCATTGGCGGCAATGCCGGCCCCGTGCTCGTCAGCGGCAACGAAGCCGGCAATGTTACTTTCGTCCGGGGCGCGACCGGCGCGGCATCATTCGCGGTCAGCCGCCTCGGCACCTCAACCGCGATCAGCCCGACGGGCGGCGCGCTGGCCGGCATCGTCGACAGCGCGCAGCGGATTACCGACACGCGCAACCAGCTCAACAGCATCGCGAGCAATTTCGTCAGCGGCGTCAACGCCGTGCAGGCGCAGGGGCGCGACCTCGACGGCAATCCCGGCGCCGCGCTGTTCGCGGTCGGTACGACGCCGACCGACATCAGCGTGACGCTGTCGGGCCCGCGCGGCATCGCTGCCGCCGCCGTCGGCGGTGGCCCGCGTGACAACAGCAATCTCGCCGCCCTCGCTGCGCTGCGCACCAGCGGCGGGTTTGAAAGCGCGACCACCGCGCTCGCCACCGATAATGCTGCGACCTTGCAAAGCCGCAAGACCGTCGCCGACGCGCAAGCATCGATCCGCGACGCCGCCGTCACCGCGCGCGATGCGGTATCGGGCGTCAATCTCGATGCCGAAGCCGTCGATCTGCTGCGCTTCCAGCAAGCCTATCAAGCGTCGAGCCGCGTGATCCAGGTCGCGCGCGACACGCTCCAGACGCTGCTCGATATTCGCTAGGGACCGCCATGACGACGATCGGCACCAATCTTTTCTACGATCGCGCCGCCGGGCGCCTCGCCTCGCTGTCGGGCGCGACGACGCGGTTGCAAACGCAGATCAGCACCGGCATCCGGCTCGAAGCGCCGTCCGACGACGCCGTCGCCTTTGCCCGGCTCCAGACGATCGCGCGCGATGGCGCCGATGCGACCGTCAACAAGAAAAATCTCGATCTCGCCAAAACCGTGCTCGGTCAGGCCGACACCACGCTCGGCGATGTCACGAGCCAGCTCCAGCGCGCGCAGGAACTCGTCATCCAGGCCAATAGCGGGACGCTGACCGACGCCAACCGCGCGATCATCGCGACGCAGTTGCGCGGGATCGTCGACGACCTCGTCGGCCTCGCCAATACCAGGGACGCGCGCGGCGAACCGCTGTTCGGCGCCGCGACCGGCGACACCGCCGTGACGCGCGACGCCAGCGGCACCGTCAGCTTCACTGGCACCGGCACCCCCGCCGCCATCCCGATCGGCGATGGCCTGAACGTGCAACCCAGCGAAAGCGCCGAGCGCATCTTCGGCGGTATCGGCGGCAGCGACGTTTTTGCAACCCTCAGCAATTTTGTGACCGCACTCGAAACGCCGGGCGCCGCCGCCACCAGTGCGGCCGCATCGGGCACGATTGCGGGCCTTGCGACCGCGCTCGACCAGACCAGCGCCGCGCGCGGCTCGATCGGTGCACGCGCCGCGCGGCTCGATCTCGAATCGGCGCGGATCGAAACCACGGACACCGCGCGCGAAACCGAACGCGGCGGTCTGCAAGACACCGACATCACCCGTGCAATCATCGACCTGCAAAAGGCCAGCACGATCCTGCAAGCCACGCAATCGAGCCTGTCGCGGCTCAGCCAGCTCTCGCTCTTCGATTATCTTCGCTGATAGGCGCTTTGGTTAACCGATTGGCGACTAAATTGGGTGAATAAAGGATGAGAATGGCCGTTCTACCCTGACCAGGGGATCGGCGTCATCGGTCCGGGGGAAAGGCACACCCAATGTTTCCAGTTATCGGCCTCGTCGTGTTGCTCGCCATGGTGTTTGGCGGCTTCGCCATCACTGGCGGTGCGCTCGGCCCGGTCATGGAAGCGATTCCGCATGAAATGCTGATCATCGGCGGCGCCGCTGCCGGTGCGCTCATCATCGGCAATTCGATGAAGGAGCTGAAGGCGCTCGGCGGCGGCTTGGTGAAGGTCTTCAAGGGCCCCAAATACAAGAAGCAGGATTATCTCGACACGATCTTCCTCGTGTCGAAGCTGATGAAGATGCTGCGCACCGACGGGCCGATCGCGCTCGAGCCGCATGTCGAAGACCCGCAATCGAGCGCGGTTTTCGCCGAATATCCGCGCCTGCTCGCCGATCATACGCTCATCAACCTGATCGCCGATACGCTGCGGCTCGTCGTTGTGTCGTCGGGCACGCTCGACGTGCATGCGGTCGAAGAGGTGATGGACAACAGCATCAAGACCCACCACCACGAAGTCGAAGGCGCGCACACGACGCTCACCAGCCTCGCCGATGCGCTGCCCGCGCTCGGAATCGTCGCCGCCGTGCTCGGCGTGGTGAAGACGATGGGATCGATCGACAAGCCGCCGTCGATCCTGGGCGCGATGATCGGCTCGGCGCTGGTCGGCACCTTCATGGGCGTGTTGCTCGCCTACGGTATCGTGGCACCCCTCGCCAACCGGCTGAAGCAGGTGATCGATGCCGATGCCGCAATCTATCACACGGTGAAGCAAATCATCATCGCCTCGCTCCACGGCCACCCCCAGCCGCTGGTGATCGAAGCCGCGCGTTCGGGCATTGCCCACAGCAACCAGCCGGGCTTCGCCGAAGTGTTCGACGGTCTGCGCGGGCGGTGATGTTTGATCGGCTCTCGCCGATGAGCGGCACCGGCCCGCTCCCCCACCCGGCCACCCACTACGGTACACTGAATGGGTGGCCGGGTGGGGGAGTACTGGGTCGGTCATGCCCCCGGCATGACCTGAACAGCGCGGGGCGCTGTTCACCCATTACTGGCCGGTGCCGTCGCGCGCCGCGAGGCGCCGCATAATGGCCCGCGCGCCCCACGGAACCAATCAGCCCCCCAAGATCATCTACAAGAAGGTCTATATTGAGGGGCATGGCGGCCATCACGGCGGCGCGTGGAAAGTCGCCTATGCCGATTTCGTGACCGCAATGATGGCGTTCTTTCTGCTGATGTGGCTGCTCGGCGCGACCACCGAGAAGCAGCGCAAGGCGCTCGCGGATTATTTCACGCCGACGCTGATCGAAATGAAGCAGAACAGCGCCGGCTCAAACGGTCTGTTCGGCGGCTCGTCGATCATCGAAAAGGACAATTACCCGAACCGCGCCGGGCAAACCGGCACAAGGTCGTTGACGGTGCCGGTCGAGGCGACCGGCGGCATTCAGGTCGGCACCGGCGACAAGGGCACATTGAAGGACAAGGCGGTTCGCGCTGAGGACAAGAAGAATTTCGAAAAGATCGGTCGTCAGATCACCGCCGCGATCCAGGCCAGCCCCAAGCTCCAGAAGCTTGCCACCCACATCAAGTTCGTGCCGCAGAACGATGGTCTGCGCATCGATCTGGTCGACAATGCCGATTATTCGATGTTCGCGCTCGGCACGACGATGTTCGAGCCCGAAGCTGACAAGCTGATGGGGCTGATCGCCGAATCGATCCGCGGCCTGCAAAACACGATCATGATCCGCGGCCACACCGACAGCCTTGCCTTCCGCAACGCGAGCGGCATCAACAACTGGCTGCTCTCGTCGAGCCGGGCGGAAGCGACGCGCCAGCGCCTCGCGCAGGGCGGCTTGCCCGACGCGCGTTTCGATCGGATCGAAGGCGTCGCCGACCGCGAGCCGTTAATCACCGCCAATCCCGCCGATGCGCGCAACCGCCGCGTTGCGATCACCTTGCTCTATCGCAAGAGCGTTTTCGGTCAGTGATTGCTGGCGCGGGCGCATCGCGCCCGCTAACCGGGAGCCATCAGGCCAACCGGGAGACGCGCGGGATGAACGCGAAGACGATGCGCACGCTGCGCCAGTTTCACCTTTATCTCGGCATGCTCTTCGCGCCCGCGATCCTGTTTTTCGCTTTCTCGGGCATGCTCCAGACCTTCGATTTCCACGAAGCGGAGAACAAGCCGCCGCAGTGGCTCAAGGTGATCGCACAGATCCACAAGAAGCAGGACCTGCCCAAGCCGCGCAAACCCCGCCCCGAAGCCAAGCGCGCGCCCGGCGGCGAAGCCCCGCCGCCAGCGCCTGCGCATTCGCCTTACCCGCTGAAGGTTTTTACCGGGCTGATGTCGATCGGGCTGATGCTGTCGACCCTGCTCGGCATCTGGATCGCGCTGTCGATGCGGTCGAGCCGCCGTGTGTCGCTGGTGATGCTGGTGATCGGCACCGCGCTGCCGGTCGCGCTGTTGCTGGTGTGATCCGTGGCATTGCCGCTTGAGGGCAAATCCTAACCCCGTTCGTGCTGAGCTCGTCGAAGCACCGTCCTTCTTCTTCCGGCCGGTGGAAAAGAAGACCAGCCCTTCGACAAGCTCAGGGCAAACGGAAGGAAGGAGTCGATGCAAAGTGAAGGCGCGCACCTGGTGACTGGCTATTTCGCGAGCCCCTGGGCGGCTGAGGATGGCGGTCCCGCGCGGCTCGCCTCGACGTCCGCCCCCGAGCCGAGCCTGAACGCCCCGCTCGCCCGCACCACGCGCCGCACGCTGATGTCGACGATGACCGTGCTCGGCGCGCCGGGCGATGTTTTCCTGCTCACCCATTCGGTGCTGGGCAGTAACTTTGGCCTCCCGACCAGCGCCAGGGTCGAGCGGATCGATCCGATCACCCTCGCCCCGCTGGCGCGCTCGCCCAAATTGCCTGGCGGGCCGATGTGGCCGGGCGGCGTCGCCGTCCACGCCAATGGCGACCTCTATACCGTCTATGGCCGCTGGGCGCATCGGCTCGACCGTGATTGCCGGGTGAAGGCCGCGCGCGAGCTGCCGATCCACCAGCCGCACAACAGCTTCGTCATCCTGCCCGACGGGATGATCGTCACCAAGAATTTGTCGGACAAGGCGCCCGCGCGCCTCAGCGTGCTCGACCCTGTCACGCTGGGGATCGTCGCGAGCCTCGATTGCCCCGAGCCCTCGATCGCGCGGCTCTCGGCCGGTGGCGCGAGCGTCTATGTGGTCGGCACGCGCTCGATCATGCGCTGCCACTGGGACGGCAAAGCGCTGGCGTGGGACGACTGGCGCCACGATTACACCAGCGGCACGCAGCAGAGCTATGGCTGGGATGTCGTGCTCGCGCTCGGCCATGCGTGGTTCATGGACAATGGCCGCCACCGCTATCGCACCAGCATGATCGGGCGCGGCGTATCGCCGACCGCCAACCGGCTCATCCGCGTCTCGCTCACCGACGCGCGCGATACCGAAGCCACCGCGATCAGCGGGCTGAGCGGCGGCAGCATCACCAACCCGCCGCTGATCGACCCCGCGCGGCGCATCGCGATCGGGTTCGATTCAGCCAACCGCTTCATGCGCGCCTGGACGATCGCCGAAAATGGCGCGCTCTCGCCGCTCTGGGAAAAGCCCGGCATCGGCTGCGCGAGCCACATGATCCTGCTGCCCACTGCCGGGCGGATCGTGACCAATGACTATGACGGTACCGAGCAAGTGGTGGTGCTCGACATCATGACCGGCGCCGAAATCGCCCGCGTGCGCGTCGGCGGGATGACTCAAGGCGTGGTGTTCCCCAGCCTCGGCTGGAACGACGACGTCTATTGGTGCTCAATGCGCCGCGCCGCGCGGATTTTCAGCGCCTGAGGGCATCCCGCCGGAAAAACCGACTTCAACTGTCGGAAAAGCTGTGACACCCCATTGGTCAGCTCTTTGACATGATCGGCATCGCGACCCCCTTGGGATGGTCGTAACCTTTGACACCTTTCGCGCGTTTTGGGGCGGGGTCAGGCCCGGAGTCAGGCCCAGACTCAGCAACAGCTCACCTTCCCTCGACCCGTTCGTTTCGAGCGCAGTCGAGAAACAGGCCACAAGCGGCGCGCACGATGTCTCGACGCCGCTCGAAAGAGCCTTCGC
This sequence comes from uncultured Stakelama sp., assembly GCA_964449575.1. GTDB lineage: Bacteria > Pseudomonadota > Alphaproteobacteria > Sphingomonadales > Sphingomonadaceae > Sphingomonas. Next base: position 15,363 of record CAYUYZ010000001.1, on the reverse strand, counting down.
TCGACACGAACGGGGGCGGCGTAATTCGGGCGAAAGTATCTTGGTCTACGCAACCTCGATCCGCGCCAGCATTGCCTCAAGCAGCGTCTCCACCACCGCGCGCGCGTCATCGATCGCCAGCCCCTGATCGTGGCGCAGGCGGCGCCAGCATTGGAAGCTGATCGTCACTTCAATCGCGCTCGCGGTCGGCGCGTCGTCGATCACCGCTTGCGGCAGCACCGCGTGGAGCGACGTGCGCTCCATCTGCAACTGGCGGTGATAGCCCTGCATCAGGAAATCGCTCTGGAAGCGCTTGACGCTCGCCGATATGCGATAGGGCATGATCGTTTCGTAAATACCGATCCGCCGCCCCGCCATTTCGCGCACCCGCCCGCGCCAGTCGCTCGCGTCGAACGGCTTGAGCATCATCGGCATCACTTGCGCTTCGATCACTTCGGACATTTCGCGATAGAGCGTGTCCATTTCGTCGAAATGGCGAAACACCGTGCGCAGGCCGACGCCGGCCGTTTCGGCAACGCGCGCGGCGCTGGGCGAGACATCGCCCTCACGGACGAGCTGGAGCAACGCGGCGACAATCTTGTCGCGCGTCGCAATGCTCCGGGCGTGGCGGCCGTCAAGCGGCTCGGTCGCGCCGGGGCGAGGGGTGGTTTTGGTTGCCATATCTCTCTGCTCCAGCCGTACCGACTTGGCGCAAAGCCGTCCAGCGCGATCGGGCCGGACCGGGACCAGTTTGCAGTGTTTCGGCAGAATATGCGCCAAAAAATGGGTTTATCCCGTGTTTACCGTGAGTTTCCGGCAGTTATGCGCCACAAAACATTTGTCGTGCCTCGTGCAATAATATTGGCTAAGCCACCGCGATGATCCAGCGCGTGCTCACTTCGGTGCTGACCAGCCCCGCGTTACGCGATGTGCGGCGGGGGACGCAGCGCGCGGTAAGGCGCATCAAACGCGCCGATCGGATCGTGCATTTCTTCTGCCAGATCGACGATCCTTATGGCCCGGCAGCGCTGCATTATCTCTCGCGACTGGCTGATCGGCACGCGCTGACGATCGCCTTGCGACTGGTGCCCGCGCCCGATGCGGCCGCCGCGCCCGAAGCGGCAAAGCTTGCGGCCTACAGCCGCCGCGATGCGGCGCGGGTCGAACAGGCGCTCGGGCTCGGCGACGGCACGGTGGGGCGCGAACCCCTGCCCGAGCAAGTCGCGCGCGCCCAGCGCATTGCCGCTGCGGCGATGGGGCGCGACGACGCAGCGGCGGTGCTGGCTGCCATCACCCGCGCGCTGTTCCGCGGTGGCGACGCGCTGGACGAACTGGCCGCAACGCTTGGCGAGGTTGATGCCGAAGCCGCGCTGGCTGAAGGCGCCGCCGAACGCGCCAAGCTCGGCCATTATCTCGGCTCGACGACGGCATTCGAAGGCGAATTCTATTGGGGCGTCGACCGGCTCCACTATCTCGAAGCGCGGCTCGCCGCCGAGGACGAGAGCGACGCGCCACCGATCTGCCCGCGCCTCGATCCTGGCCCCTACCCCGCAGCACCCCCGGTGCTCGCCACCCCGCCCCGGCTCAACTGTTATCTGTCGTTCCGCTCGCCCTATTCGCTGGTCGCTGCCGAACGGATCGGTGCGCTGGCAGCGGCCTATGGCGCGACGCTGAACCTCAAATTCGTGCTGCCGATGGTGATGCGCGGCCTGCCGGTGCCGCGCGCCAAGCGTATGTACATCACGCTCGATACCAAACGCGAGGCGGCGCGCCACGGCATCGGCTTTGGCACGATCCACGATCCGGTCGGCGCAGGCGTCGAGCGCGGGCTGGCGGTGCTTCACCAAGTCCTGCCGAGCGGCAAGGGTCTCGATTTCGCGATCTCGTTCCTGCGCGGCGCGTTCGCCGACGGCATCGACATGACCAACGATGCCGGGCTGATGAAAGTCGCCGAGCGCGCCGCGGTGACAGAGGATCAGGTTCGCGCGGGCCTCGCCGACGAAAGCTGGCGCGCTGTCGCCGAGGCCAATCGCGCCGACATGTTCGCGCTCGGGCTGTGGGGCGTGCCGAGCTTTCAGGTCGAGGACCGCCCCGGCTGGTGGGGGCAGGACCGTCTCTGGATGATCGAGGATGACCTGCGCGCCGCCAACGGCCTGCCCCCCATCGATCGGAGAATGCCATGAAGTTCGTGCGCGTATTGGCCTGGCTCGCGCTGATCGCAGGGCTGGTCGCAGGGGGTGCATGGCTGTTCCGCGAACGCATCGCCATCGCACTGTTCGAGCGCGGGATGGACGCGGCGCTCACCGCCGATCCCTTCAAAGGCCGCCCCGATGGCCTGAGCGTCGGGCTGTGCGGCTCAGGCTCGCCGATCCCCTCACCCGACCGCGCTGGACCCTGCACCGTCGTCACCGCTGGGCGGCATGTGTTCGTCATCGACATCGGCGAAGGCGGCGTGCGCAACCTGACGCGGATCGGCTATGGCGCGGGCCGCGTCGAGGCGGTGTTCCTCACGCATTTCCATTCGGACCATATCGACTCACTCGGCGCGCTGATGCTCCAGCGCTGGGCGTCGAGCGGGGCCGCGACCGCGCTCCCGGTCTATGGCCCGCCCGGCGTCGAGACGGTGACGGCGGGGTTCAACGAAGCCTATAAGCTCGACAGCGGCTATCGCATCGCCCACCACGGGCCGAAGGTCGTGCCGCCAAGCGGCTTCGGGCTTGCCCCGCACCCCGAACCCGTCCCTGCCAATGGCGGCGAGCGGCTGATCTATGCCGCCAACGGGCTTCAGGTCTTCGCCTTTTCGGTCAATCACCGCCCGGTCGCGCCAGCCTATGGCTATGCCTTCGTCTATAAGGGGCGGCGCGTGGTCATCACCGGCGACACTGCCCCCGCCAAATCGGTCGAGATGGCCGCGCGCCACGCCGATGTGCTGGTCCACGAAGCGTTGAGTGTGCGAATGGTGGCTATGCAGCACGACGCAGCGATGCGCGCGGGGCGGCCGAAGATCGCGCAGATCTTCAACGACATCAAAGGCTATCACGCCACGCCCGAGCAAGCCGCCGACATCGCCGAACGCGCAGGCGTGAAAGTGCTGCTGCTGACGCACATCGTGCCGCCGCTGCCCTATTCGATCCTCGAAGTACCGTTCGTCGGCGACGCGCGGTCGCGCTTCAAGGGGCAGCTGATCGTCGGCCATGACGGCGACGAAATCCTGCTGCCTGCGGAAAGTGACCGAGTCGAGGTGGTGAAGCGCTGGTGAGGCTGTGGCTCGTCGCGCTGCTGTTGCTCACTGGCTGCTCGGCAGCACCGCCCGAGCGGGCGTGCAAACCGCCCGCCGCACGCGCTGCCGAGGCGAAAGACGGCATGCGCTGGGTGCCGCCGGGTCGCTACCTCATCGGCGCGCGGCCCGAACGGCGCGAGGAAGGGCCGCCGCACCCGGTTGACCTCAAAGGCTATTGGATCGACCAGACCGAAGTCACCAACGCCGATTACGCTGCTTTCGTCGCCGCGACCGGCTATCGCACGCTCGCCGAACGCGCGCCCGACCCGAAACTCTACCCCGGCGTCCCGCGCGACCGGCTGGTCCCCTCCTCGCTCGTATTCGTGCCGCTCAAACCCGGCGAGCGCCCGACTGGCCCCGCAAGCTGGTGGAAGATCATCCCCGGCGCCGACTGGCGGCACCCGCACGGCCCCGGCAGCAGCATCGCTGGCCATGAGCAGGAACCGGTGGTGCACATCGGCTATGCCGACGCGCTCGCCTATGCGCGCTGGAAGGGCCGTGACTTGCCCACCGAAGCCGAATGGGAAGCGGCTGCGCGCGGCGGACTGGTCGCGGCGCAATATAGCTGGGGTGACCAGCCCCCCGGCGGCGACGGCAGCAGCCCGGCCCGCGCCAATGTCTGGCAAGGCCCCTTCCCCGTCGTCGATGGGGGCGGCGACGGCTATAGGGCCAAGGTCGCGCCCGTCGCCTGCTTCGCCGCGAACGGCTTCGGCCTCTACGACATGGCCGGGAACGTGTGGGAATGGACGAGTGATGCAATGGGCAGCGGCGGCCATGTCATCAAGGGCGGGTCATATCTCTGCGCCGACAATTACTGCTACCGCTACCGCCCCGCCGCGCGGCAAGAAGGCCCGCCCGACACCGGCGCCTCGCACATCGGCTTTCGCACCGTCAGGCGCGGATCTGCATCGCCTGGATGAAGCGGCGCATTTCCTGGAAGGTCGGCGCGCGCTTGTCGACCTTGATCGTCACCCGCTCGATCGTGCCCGCGAACGGGTTCGCCCCCGAATAAGCGGTTGACACCGGCGCGCCGAAATCGCGGCCGATCGACATGCCGTCATAGCTCGGCGACGCGATGATCTTGTCGAACACATGCCGCCCGCGTGGCTGGCCGTTGACGAACAGCGCGCCTTCGCCTTCGAACGGGCGGACCTTCATCATCTGTTCGTAGCGGATCGTCGAACGCCCCACCGGCACCGGCCCGCCGCTGATCCGCTCGCTCCACGGAATCAGGCTCGATTCGTAGAAGAGCTGCCCGCCCTTCAGATAGATGACATACCCGGCAGGCGCCGAGCCATGCGCGACGAGCACGCCGTCGAGCACATCGGCGGGGCGATCGATGACGATTTCGAAGCTGTGGTCGAGCCCGCACACCAGCGGCGACGCCTCGACCGGCAGGTAAGGAACGGGCGGGCGGAATTCCCATAGCGGGCGGATTTCCTTGGTCCGCTGCTGGCTCATCTTGATGATGAGGTTGCGATCATCGAGCGGATAGACATTGTTCGTGCGCGCCGCTGCTTCCCATTTGGCCTTCATCGCGGCGGCAATGTCGGGATGCTTGTCGGCGAGGTCGACCATTTCGGTCGGGTCGGTCGAGAGATCGTAGAGCGCCCAACGATCGGCCGCGAAATCGCCGCCGCGTTCGTGGATCGTCACCAGCCGCCATTTGCCATCTTCGTAAGCGCGGTAGCCGCCAAGCTCATAATATTGCTCGCGCCGGGTCGGCGCCTGCGGGCTGGCGAAAGTCGCGGCAAAGCTCGCGCCGTCGATCGGCTTCTGGCGGCGGCCCTGGTACAGCTCGGGCCGCTTGAGTTTCGCCGCATCGAGCAATGTCGGGAAGAGATCGATGACATGGACGAATTGCTGGCGCACTTCGCCCTTGGCCGCGATCCCTTTCGGCCAGCTGACGATCAGCGGATCGGCGACGCCGCCGAGGCTCGTGAATTGCTTGTAGAGCCGGAACGGCGTGTTCGACGCGTTCGCCCAGCCCATCGGATAATGCGGGAAGGTCGTCGCCTCGCCCATCACCGGGCCGAGCTTGGCCGCATCGGCGAGCGGAATCGCGCGGCCGAGCGCCGAGGCGAAGATATTGGGCGTGCCGGTCGGCGTCCCTTCAGGACTGCCGCCATTGTCGGAGAAGAGCAGCACCAGCGTATCATCGGCGACGCCCAACTCGGCGAGCGCCGCCGTGACCTGTCCGATGGCGCGGTCAAGCCCGGCAATGACGCCGGCATAGACTTCCATGTAGCGCGCATAGACTTCGCGCTGCTCAGGGCTCAGCCCGTCCCAAGGCTCGGCGCCTTTCGAGAGCGGCGGCAGCTTGGTCGTCGGCGCGACCACGCCCATCTTCTGCTGGCGCGCGAGCCGCTCGCGCCGCACCGCGTCCCAGCCTTTGTCATACTTGCCCTTGAAGGCGTCGCGGTCTTCGGGCTTGGCGTGGAGCGGCGAATGCGCGCCCGAAAAGGCGAGCTGGACGAAGAAGGGCTTGTCGGGCGTCACCGCGCGGTGGGTGTTGATGTAGCGCACGGCTTGTTCGGCGAAATCGTCGCTCGCATAATAGCGGTCGGCATCGGGCCGCGCGGAAATGTCGACCACGGTCGTGCCGTCGAAAATCGCACCGGGGCGCCAGTAATCGGTCGAATGGCCCTGAAACCAATAGGCGTGATCAAAGCCGCGATTGGTCGGCCAATTATAAAACGGCCCGGTCGGGCCATTCGACGCCGACTGGTTCACATGCCATTTGCCGACCAGATAGGTGCCATAGCCTGCATCGCGCAGCACTTCGGGCAAGGCCGCCGCATCGCGCGTCAGGTCGCCGCGATAGCCGGGGAAGCCGCTGTCGATATCAGCAAGCCAGCCCATCCCGGCCTTGTGGTGATTGAGCCCGGTCAGAAACGCCGCGCGCGTCGGTGAGCACATCGCGGTGGTGCGGAAATTGGCGTAGCGCAGCCCCTTGCCCGCGAGCGCATCGATCGCTGGCGTTGGAATCTCGCTGCCATAGCAGCCGAGATCGGCGAACCCGACATCGTCAAGGATGATGACGAGGATGTTGGGCGCCCCGTCGGGCGCACGCGGTGGCTTGTCGCCGGTCGGGCGCGAAGCGGCATAGGATTCGGCAATTTGCGGCGGCGCGCCTTCGGCGACCGGCGCCTGCGCGATGAAGGGGGTGAGCTGGCCCTTCACATAAATGCCGCCCACCGCGACCGCGCCTGCGCCAACCGCCCCCGCTGCGCCACCAATCAGCAACGATCGGCGATCGATGCCTTTTTTGGGGGTGTCAGTCACCGAGCTTGATCTTCGACGTCACCGACTGGAGCTGCATCGCGAGGCCCATGTCGCCCGAAATCTTGATCTTGCCCATCATGAAGGCGCCCGCGGCGTTGAGTTCGCCCTTCGCCATTTTCTTGAAATTGTCGAAGCTCATCTTGATGACGGTGTCGGCGTCGGCATCATCGGTGGTCACCGCTTCGGTCACACCGTCGAGCAGGATCACGCCATCGCTGCCGAAATCGAACTTGATCCGCTTGCCCGGCACAAAGGCGTTGTTCGCGCCCATGATCTGCGTCACTTCATTCAGGTCGGCCATCTGGTCCCCGCCATCTTGTCTGCGCCATGTATCGGCATTATCAGTGTCAATAACAGCGCGAACCCGCGCCAAAGTCAAGGAGAGCCTGCATGACCACGCCGATCACGATCGCAGGCTCACCCGGCTCCCCCTATACGCGCAAGATGCTCGCGGTGCTGCGCTATCGTCGGCTCCCCTATATCTTCCTGCCAATCACCCGCGCGCGCGCGACGCTGCCGCAGTCCAAGGTCGCGCTGCTGCCGACCTTCTACTTCGACGCCCAGCCGATGACCGATTCGACGCCGATCATCCGGCGGCTCGAGACTGAGCATCCCGGCCGCCCGATCGTGCCCGCCGACCCGGCGCTCGCGCTGATCGACGCGCTGATCGAGGATTATGGCGACGAATGGTTGACCAAGGCGATGTTCCATTATCGCTGGTCCTACGCCGCCGACATCCGCAAATCGGCCGAGGTGCTGCCCAATTGGCACGCCAAGCCGCTCGACGACGAGGCGCTCGCGACCATGGGCAAGGCTTTTGCCGATCGGCAGATATCGCGGCTTGCTTATGTCGGGTCGAACGCGGTGACGGGCGCGACGATCGAGGCGAGCTATCAGCGGTTGCTTGAGATTCTCAACGCGCATTTCGGAGCGCACCGCTTCCTGCTTGGCGCGCGCCCCACGCCGTCGGACTTTGCGCTTTATGGCCAGCTCACCCAACTCGCGCTGTTCGACCCGACCCCGATGGCGCTCGCGACCGAGATTGCACCCCGCGTCATCGCCTGGACGAATTTCATCGAAGATCTGTCGGGTGAGGATGAGACCGATTGGGCGTCTATCGGCGCACTGCCGAGCGGGATCGCCGCGTTGCTGGGTGAAATCGGGCGGACCTATGCGCCGCTCCTCCTTGCCAATGCACAAGCAGTGATGGCGGGCGCGGAGAAAGTCGTGACCGAGATCGACGGGCGTGCATGGGAGCAAGCGCCTTTCCCCTATCAGGCCAAATGCCTGAAGGCGTTGCGCGACCAATATGCTGCGCTCGATGGCGGCGCGCGTGCCAGCGTCGACGCAGCGCTCGCGGGGACCGGCTGCGAGGCGCTGTTTGCCTGAGGCCTGGCGCCCGAATGTCACGATTCCGGCGGGTGTCTGGCAGATCGGATCGGATCGCCATTACCCCGAGGAACGCCCGGCGCGGCCGGTGACGCTGCCCGCTTTCCGAATCGCGGCATCGCCCGTGACGGTCGAAGCCTTTGCAACCTTCGTCGCCGCGACCGGCCATGTCACCGCCGCCGAAGGCGCGGGCGGATCGAGCGTGTTCGCGATGACCGATGGCCCGGTCGAGCTGAACGACCCCCGCCGATGGTGGCGCTTTGCCGAGGGTGCGAGTTGGCGCGACGGCGCGCCCGACCACCCCGTCACCCACATCGCCCAGGCCGACGCTGAGGCCTTTGCTGATTGGGCAGGCGCGCGGCTGCCAACCGAGACCGAATGGGAAGTCGCCGCGCGCGGCGGACTGGTCGACGCCGATTACGCTTGGGGCGATGAGCTGATGCCGGACGGCGCGCTGATGGCCAATTTCTGGGAAGGTAGCTTCCCTTGGTGGCACGCCCGCGACGCAGCCGGGACAACCGGCATCGGCGCCTGTCCGGCCAATGGCTATGGCCTCCACGACATGATCGGCAATGTCTGGGAATGGACGACCACCGCCGCTGCGCTACCTCCCGGCGGCTGCTGCGCGCCCGCAGCCCCCGCCGACGCGCTGATCATTCTGAAGGGCGGCTCCTTCCTCTGCGCCGCCGAATATTGCCAGCGCTATCGCCCCGCCGCGCGCATCGCCGTCGCGCCCGACTTCACGTCCGCGCATATCGGCTTTCGTTTGGCCGCCAATGTTGATAATGACATATCAAATGTCATTAGTGAGGGTGGGCGATGAGCGGCTGGATCATCTGGAGCATTGCAGGCGCACTCTACGGAGCCTTCCGGCTGTGGTACGACAATTGGCGCGGGCGGCTGACCCCGGCCGAAATCGACCGCTATTTCGCGCAACTCGAAGGCCGCGAGGATACGCCGGCTGAGGCCAAGGCCAATCTGCGCCGCTTCCTCGAAACCGATGACGGCCGCGACTTCGTGATGTTCAACATCGTCAAGGCCACCCAAGCCCCCGTCACTGACCCGATCAGCGGCGAACAAGTCCCCGGCGTGTCGCTGCTCCAGCGCTATTCGAAGCACTTCATGCCGGTGCTGCTCAAGAACGGCGGCCATCCCGCGATCGTGCGCCGCAAGATCGGCCCCTATCTCGACAGCTGGGCGACCGAGCCCGATCCGGGTTGGACCATCATCGGCCTGATGCGCTATCGCAGCCGCCGCGACATGATGAACCTCGTCGTCGATCCGCAATTCGCCAAGCACCACCCCGACAAGCTCGCAGGGACGATGGCGACCTTTTCCTTCCCGACCGCGCCGATGCTCCAGCTTTACGTGGGCCCGCGCATCTGGCTCGCGCTGGTGCTCGCGCTGGGCGCTGCGCTCACGCAATTGGCGATCGGTTGATGCTGATCCCGCCCTCGACCAACGATGATTATCGCGGTTCGCTGGCAGCAGCGTGGTTTCTGGTGCTGCTCGGGGCGGCGTGGGTCGTGCCGGGGATGATCCATATGTTCCTGCCCGACGGCGGCGCAGGGTCGATCGCGGGGATCGATTTCGGCGCGCAGACCCGCACCATCGTCGCGATTTTCGCCTGGGCGGGCGCAACGCAATTCGCGCATGGACTGGTGATGATCGCGGTCGGCATCCGCTATCGCGCGCTGGTGCCGCTGCTGCTCGCAATCAGCCTGGTCGAGCGCGCGCTGCTGTCGATCTTCGCGTGGGTCTGGAAAGCGCCCCCCATCAGCGGCCATCATCCGCCCGGACATTATGGCGATCTGGTGGCGGTACCGCTAATAGTCCTCTTCCTCTGGCTGTCGCTGCGGCAGCCGCGCTGGCGTGGAGCCCTGCCGTCATGACCACCAAGCTGATCGTCAACCGCGCCCGGATCGACGAGGCCAAAATCGTCGAACGCGACGCTGCCCCGCTCGACGACGGCCAGATCCGCATCGCCACCCGCCGCTTCGCGCTGACCGCGAACAATATCAGCTATGCGCTGTCGGGCGAGGCGATCGGCTATTGGCGCTTCTTCCCGGATGCCGAGGACGGCTGGGGCTGCGTGCCCGTGTGGGGCTTTGGCGAAGTGGTGGAGAGCCGGGCCGAGGGCATTGCCGTCGGCGATCGTTGCTGGGGCTTCTTCCCGATGGCGTCGGAGCTGGTGATGGCGCCGTCGAAGATCAGCGCCAACGGCATCACCGACGGCATCGCGCACCGTCGCGAGCTACCCTATGTCTATAACATGTATGCGCGGACCAATGACGATCCCGCGCCACTCGCCGACATCGCCGATCTGCGCAGCCTGATGTTCCCGCTGCTGACGACGTCCTACGTCATCGACGATTATATCGCCGACAATGGCGGGTTCGGCGCGGCGCAGGTCATCCTCGGCAGCGCGTCGTCGAAGACCGCGTTCGGGCTGGCCTATTACCTCCGCCAGCGCGGCGATCAGCAGGTGATCGGCCTCACTTCGCCGGGCAACATCGGCTTTGTCGAGGGCCTCGGGATCTACGACCGCGTCATTGCCTATGACGCGATCGATACGCTCGATCCGGCCACGCCCAGCGTCTTCGTCGACATGTCGGGCGACGGCGCCGTGGTCGCGGCGGTCCATCACCATTTCGGCGATGAGGTGAAGGCCAGCATCAGCGTCGGCGCGACGCATTGGGGCGCCGGTCGCGCGCCCAAGGACTTGCCCGGTGCGCGCCCGGCCTTTTTCTTCGCGCCTGCACAAATCGCCAAGCGCGATCAGGATTGGGGCGCCGGCGTGCTGATGCGCCGCGCGGTCGAGGCCAATATCGCCGCTTGTGCGACGCTCAGCGCTCGAATGTCGGTGGTCGAAGCCCAGGGCGGCGACGCGATCGCCGCTGCCTACGCCGAAATGGTTGCGGGCAAGACCCCGCCCGATCGCGGGCTGATCCTCGCCTTTTAGAGTCGGATCACCAGACCACGACCCGTTCGTTTCGAGCGAAGTCGAGAAGCAGGCCAAACGCGATGCGCACCGTGTCTCGACTTCGCTCGACACTAACGGGGTCGGGCACGACTCAAAACTACGATCGTCCCACCTAACCCAATCGCGTGCGCGCCAACCCAATCAGCACGGCCAGCACCGCCTCGACCACCATCGGCTGGATGATCGCGGCGTCACCGGAGAGCGCATAGGTGTAGAGCCGCCCGGCAAAGGCGAGCGCCAGCAACAGCATCGGCAGCAGCGCCATTTGCTTGTCATCGCGCCACGCCGCCAGCAACGCGCCGATCGCCCAGGCGCCGAAGAAGCCGCCCAGATCGGCGCGCAACGTCGCCGCCGCGAGCGTGCTCGGCGCGACCGGACCCAATACCCGCGCGAGGCGCTCCTGATCGAACCACGCCATCGCGAACAGCCCCAGTGCCATCACACCGCAAAGCGCGAGAAAGCCGCGCGCCACAATCTTGCCCATAAATCCCCCTCGGTCGAAACAAACTATTGGCGTTTACGGTGTCATTTGGCAAGGTGCTGGCCAAGGGAGAGCGATGATGCGGCGGCTATGGATCGGGCTCGGCGTTTTGGCGGTACTCGCAGGAGTCGGTTACGCGCTGTTCGACCAATATAAATATTACATCCCCGGCATCATCAGCCGCTGGCGCGATCCGATTCAGCCCAATCACGATGTCGCCTGGGCGCAGGGTCCGGCAACACCTGTCGCGGGCAAGCGTCCACCCAACGTCATCGTCATCCTCGCCGATGATCTCGGCCACAATGACATCAGCTTCTTCGGTGGCGGCGTCGCGGGGGGTGCGGTGCCGACGCCGAATATCGATGCGATCGGTCGCGAAGGCGCGAGCTTCGACATCGGCTATGCCGCCAATGCGACCTGCAGCCCCTCGCGCGCGGCAATCATGACCGGGCGCTATCCGACGCGATTCGGCTTTGAATTTACCGCTGTCCCAGTGGTCTTCGCACGCGCCGTATCGCGCGGCGAAGCTGCGGCGGAAGGCGCGACAGGCGACCGCCCGCGCGGCATCTTCCATGAGGAGCGCACCAAGGGGCTGATCGACTATCCAGACATGGGCGTGCCGCACGACGAGATCACCATTGCCGATCTGCTGAAAAGCAATGGTTATCACACGATCCAGATCGGCAAATGGCATCTGGGCGAGGCCAAGCCGCTCCAGCCGACCGGTCAGGGTTTCGACGAAGCGCTCGGCTTTCTGGCGGGAGGAGGCATGTTCATGCCACCCGAGGATCCCGGCGTGGTCAATGCCAAGCTGCCGTGGGACCCGATCGATCGCTTCCTGTGGCCCAATCTGCCCTATGCCGTGCAGTGGAACGGCGGCCAGCGCTTTGCGCCCAAGGGGCATCTGACCGATTACTGGACCGACAATGCGGTCGCCGCGATCAAGGCTAATCGCAACCGGCCCTTTTTCATGTACCTCGCCTATAACGCGCCGCACACGCCACTGCAGGCGACCAAGGCCGATTACGACGCCTTGCCGCAGATCAAGGATCACACGAGCCGCGTGTACGGCGCGATGATCCGCCAGCTCGATCGCGGGATCGGCCGCGTGCTCCAGACGCTCAAGGATCAAGGGCTCGACGACAACACGCTCGTCATTTTTACCAGCGATAATGGCGCGGCGTGGTACACCGGCATTCCCGACGGCAATGCGCCGTTCCGCGGGTTCAAGGCGACCTATTTCGAAGGCGGCTTGCGCGTCCCCTTCTTCCTGCGCTGGCCCGGCCGGATCAAGCCCGGCACGACGCTCGCCGGCCCTGCGCACCATCTCGATATTTTCGCGACCGCTGCAGCCGCCGCAGGGGTGCCGGTGCCGACTGACCGACCGATGGACAGCGCCAGCCTGCTCGCCAGCGCCGAGGCTGGATCGGGTCCCGCGCCGCACGACCTGCTGTTCTGGCGATCAGGCGACAACAAAGTGGTGCGCGCCAGCAATTGGAAGCTCCAGATTGCCGGCAAGCCGAACAAGGCGTGGCTCTACGATCTCGCCGCCGATCCGACCGAGCGGCACGATCTCGCCGCAGCCCAGCCCGAGCGCGTCCGGGCAATGCGCGCGCTGATCACTGAGCGCGACCGCACGTTGGCCAAGCCGATGTGGCCCGCGCTGATCGAAGCGCCGGTGCGCATCGACGTCCCGCTCAACGCGCCGTGGAAGAAGAGTCAAGAATATGTTTACTGGTCTAACTAGCGCGCCACTATCATTGGTACTTGCGACTTAGCAAAACTGGGCGCAGCATCTACGTCCGACAAAGAGTCGGGGGAGGATTGCGTGATGCCGATCTCTGCTGCGGTGGGCAAGGATTGTCCGAATAATCCCGCTGATGTCCGCTTGGTTGAAACCCGTCTGATGCACCACAAGGCGTGGCTTCCCGCCGGGTCGGACCTGACGGTCGACGGCGTGTGTACGCCGAAGACGATCGAAGCCATTCGTCAGTTCCAGCTATCGGCCTGCGCGCTCGAGGAAAGCCGCGCCGATGCCGTCGTATCGCCGGGTGGGTTAACCATCACCCGGCTTGAGTTGCCGGTAATTGCGGCCCCGAAACACGCGGTGTTCGGCACCAAAGTCTATGATCGCAGCGGCGGCAAAATGACCCGCGACGACTTCGAGGCAGCCGCCGCCAAGCTGGGCTGCGAACGCGCCGCCATTCAGGCGGTGGCGATGCAGGAAGTTGGCGCGCGCGGGCCCTGGGACGACGCGCTCGGCCGTCCGACGATCTTGTTCGAACGCCATTTGTTCGCCAAGCACAGCGGCAATCGCTGGAACAAGAGCCACCCGGACATCTCGAATCCCACCGGCGGCGGCTATGGCAAATTCGTCGCGCAGTATCGCAAGCTTGCGCGCGCGGCGATGCTCGACGAATCGGCCGCGCTCAAGGCAGCGTCATGGGGCGCCTTCCAGATCCTTGGGGAGAATTTCAAAGCCGCGGGCCATGTTTCGGTTGAGGCGTTCGTCGACGCGATGCTTGAGAATGAAAAGGCGCATCTAAAGGCCTTTGTTGCCTTCATCGCGGCGAGCTCCGCGCTCAAGAAGGCCATTCGCGCCCATGACTGGACCGAGTTTGCCCGGCGGTACAACGGGCCGGATTTTGCCAAGAACCAATATGATACCAAGATCGCCGCGCATTTCCGGCGCCTGACCGAAGGCGGTTCGGATTGATCCGGCTGTGGGACAGCAGGCGCGGATGACGGGTATCGGACGGAGACGTGCGCACTGGGCGGTGTTGCTGGTCAGCGCCGCGCTGGCTGGCTGCAACCCTGCGCCGCCTGACACCGGGCGGAACGCAAGCACACCCACGGCGACGCCACGTGATCCGCTCCCCGCGCCGGCGCCCATGCCCTCACCCGTGGCGTCGCCGTCGCAAACCGAAGCACCAGTCGTGATCGATTTCGACGCGTCGACGCGGGTCACTTTGGTGCCGAGCGAGGAAGCTCGTGACCGATCGACAGCATGCGTGGTGGAGCTTCAATCTAAAGCCCAGCGGTCACAGCGCCTGACAGTCATCGGCGAGGGCGAAACTGAAGCGATCAGCTGTGACGGCCTAATCGCGGCGGGGCGGGTGCCGGGTCCGGAAGGGAGTGAGCGGATTGCCCTGCTGTATCGCGCGCATTCGCCGAACGCCCAAGTGATTCAGCCGATCATCCTGACCCGATCTGCGCGCGCGGCCGAGTGGCAGACTGACGACAAGCTTGCCCAGCGGATCAGTGAGGAGGCGGGGCTTGAGACAATTCCGGCGATCCGCGCTTGGCTGCGACGATCGCGGCGCTGATCGCGCGCGGCGGATTGCGGCGCCCCGCAGCGAAATGTCGATGGGAAGGCCTGAGCATGGACCGGCGCCAGACACAAAAAAACCGCTCAGCCTCAGCGGCAAAGCGGTTTGTTTTGGTTGCGGGGACAGGATTTGAACCTGTGACCTTCAGGTTATGAGCCTGACGAGCTACCGGGCTGCTCCACCCCGCGCCAAACGGGTAGCTTCCGCGGCCGACAAAGGTCGACAGGGAAGGAATCGTGAATGGGTTCCAAATCGTTTTTTTCCGTGCACACGCAACACCGGCTTCAATGCCTGGCGACGACCTACTCTTCCAGTGCTTGAGCAATAGTACCATCGGCGCAGTCAGGTTTCACGGCCGAGTTCGGGATGGGATCGGGTGGTTCACTGACGCTATAGCCACCAGGCAATGAAGCAGGTGCTGCGTGAGTTCGCAAAAAAAAACGGTTCTTAAGATCGTGCACAATCAATCAGGCGTATAATCATCCACCCAATGGACGCAGGCAAAAACCTGCGCTGTCATTGATGGTGGGACTTTCAAGCGCGAATAGGACAATTAGTATCGGTTAGCTCCATACGTTACCGCACTTCCACATCCGATCTATCAAGGTCGTGGTCTCCGACCGTCCTATGAAATCTT